>CBDCKE010000004.1:0-147724 GCA_965218185.1 Flavipsychrobacter sp. | reverse complement strand
GAAGGATGGCTGGATGACAACATAGGCTTTCAAAAATGAACTGCAATTATTTCAAGAAGAAAGATGAGGATGGCGAGATGGTTGCTGAGCGCCACCGCCTGCAATAATGGTTGCATTTGCTGTCCCGAAGAGATGTTGTGGAATCAATGGACGGTAAGCTGCTGTGCAATGCGATGATGGAATTGTCAGCACCGTAGGCTTCGGAGAAAATAATCATCACAAAAAGAAGTACAAGCCGACACCTGATGATGCCCGATAGTATGCTTATAGTATCAAGGAAAGGTTAGCCGCAGTAACTGGAATGGCTAACGCAAAAAAATAGCTAACAGGTCTTGCGATCTGTTAGCTATTTTCATTTCATCGCTTAATTAACCACCGGCAAATACCCGTAGTTCTTTCCGTATTCCATCATTTGCTGGAAGAAGGAGGTTGGGTATTCCACCTTCACATCGGTTACTTTATTGCCGTCCATCACAGCGGTGAGTTTCGGCTGAATGAAGCCACGGTAGGGCTTTACGTTCAGTTTCTTATACCGCTCCAGCACTTCTTTATGGAGCACGGGGTCCACCTTCACACCATAGTTTTCTACCAGCGCTTTGCCGGCTTTAAAGTCTCCTTCTGATTTGATTCTTTGTATCTCGCGGAGCAACTCTCCAAACAACTGGCGCAGCTTGTCATAGTCGTTTATGCGCACGTAGGTTTTGCCATCTTGCTTCACGAATTCCACGACGTTGTCTTTCTTTCCTTTTTCAAATACCCAATGCGCATTGAGCGCGCGGTTGCGCATGTGGGCTTCCTCCAGTTGCTCGCCCGGCTTGATGCGCGTGAGCTGGGTCATCAGACCGCCCATCATGTAGTTATCGTATTCTGCCTTGCCTACTTCCGTGTTAGGCGCTACGCCAATCTGCACCAGTTTAGGATCGATGGCATAATACAAACCCACAAGGTCAGCGCGTGCTTCTTCAAGCGTGGAGGCATATGTTTTCAAAGTTTTGTCTGTGGTTTCAACACCCGGGTTTATTTGTCCTGATGCGTGGCCTATGCATTCGTGCATGTCTGTGTGGAGGTCTGACGCCAGGTTTCCGTATTCGCGGATGCGGCTTTTAACCGTGTCGTTCAGCCCAAATTCATCGAGCGTGCCGCCTTTTGCAGAAGCCACATTGTAAGACTCAATGATGTTGGAAAGGGAAACAGATTTACTTCCATGCTCCTTACGAATCCAGTCGGCATTGGGCAGGTTGATGCCAATAGGGGTGCTGGGTGCGGCATCTCCGCTTTCAACGATTACGGTTATGGCTTTTGCGGTAATGCCTTTCACGGTTTTCTTTTTGTGTTCGGGCAGCAACGGACTGTTGTCTTCAAACCACTGCGCATTCGAGGCGATCGCGGAAATGCGTTTTGTCGCTTCCAAATCCTTCATGCTCACCACGCTTTCAAAAGAACCTTTCTTGCCAATGGCATCGAGATAGACTTCAATAAAACCGTTCACCACGTCTATGCGGGAATTGACATCGTTTACCCATGCAATGCTGTAGTCATCAAAAGTTTTAAGGTCGCCGGTGCGGTAGAATTGAATGAGCAACTGGAGGGCTTTTTTCTGCTGTTCATTTTCAGCAACAACCACTGCTTTTTCGAGCCAGCCTACAATCTTTTCAATCGCTGCGCTATACATGCCGCCCACCTTCCAAACGCGTTCCGTCACCTTACCATACTGCTTGGTGGTCTTGGTGTTTAAGCCCCAGCTCGGCGCCGTGTCGGAGGCAGGGAACTTGGCATAAAATGAATCCACTTCCTGCTGGGTTACGCCCTCATAAAAGTTGTTGGAAGAGTTCACCACATTGTCCACATTCGGGCGTTGGTCCACCACTTTCGGCTCCACTTTAAGGTCGTACACCAATGGTTTGATGCGGGATAAAAACGTTTCCACATCCTCTCCCTGGTTCATGGGAAGCTGCGTGCGGTCGCTGTTTTTAATCACCGTTGCGAAATAATCGTAGCTGCATTCGGGGATAAATTTTTCATTGCCGTAATGGTGGTGATTGCCGTTTGAGAACCAGAAGCGACCACAATAATCTTCAAACTTTTTCCAGTCTTCGGTGGATTTATCGCCGGTGTAAGAGCCGTAGCCCGCTTCAATTGTTTTGCGCAGCAGGATGCCGTATTTACTCTTTTGGTCGTAGATGATATCCCGTCCGGCGAGTGCTGCTTCGTAGAGATAATAAGCGAGTTCTTTTTGCTGTGCGGAGAGCGTGTTCCATCCGGGGATTTGAAAGCGCAGCAGTTGGATGTCGGCAAAGGCTTCGGCTTCTACGTTGAAGGTGGAATCATAGTCCGGCACTACGTTTTGCGGCGCGGCTACTTCGTTTTTATTTTGTTCGTTTTCGTTGCAACTGGTCATAATCAGGAAGGCACCTGCAAGCAGCAGGATTGGGAGGAATTGTTTTTTCATTTTTAGGAAGTTGTGTGAGTTGAGAAGTGGATAAAAGTAAGGGATGGGGCGGGGTTTAAGGAAATGGTGCGGAAGGTTAGGGAAGATTTTGAAGAGGGTTTTGGAGGAGGGATTGAAAATCATCACTTCGAACGTAGGATTGTGTCTTTTTATTCAGCCCCACAATCTGCAAATAACCAGCTGCAACAAGCGCCTGTAAGTCCGCCCGGATGGTGACTGCCGTCACGCCCATTTTGCTTTGTAAATCCCTTGCGGTAACCATTAGGTTTGGCTCTTCATAAAAAGATTTGAGAATGCTGCCTTGCCTTTGGTTGATGCCGCTGATGCGCACAAAAGCATTGATTTGTTTCTTCTCTTCCTGCTTGCGCGCGAGATAATTTTTGAGTTCTTCAAAAGCACTCATCATGGTTCGAAGCTGATATTGGATGAAGTAGGTGACGTCATTTTCATCTGCCTCTGCCCGCTGATAAGCCTTTGCGTAAGCATCCTTTGTCTTTAAAATCATTCTCGAAATCGAGAGATATTCGGAGAGCCAATAACCCTTTTTAAGCAAGTACCAATGCATGAGCGCACGTGCCGTTCTGCCGTTTCCGTCTGCAAAAGGATGGATATAGCCCGTCAGAAAATGAATGATACAGGCTTTGATAACCGGATGGGTAAAATAGGCGTCTTCCTCCTTGTTTTCATCATTGAAGAAAGCATAAAAGGCGGTCATCATTTCCGGAATTGCTGAACATGCAGGAGGTTGCCAAACCACTTCCTGTCGATTGTGGTCGAACACGGTAACGGAATCATCTTTTCTGAAAGCCCCTTCATCCGAATAATGGTCGAGCGTTTCGTTGGTCATTAGCCGGTGGATATTTAGCAGTCGCTCTTCAGTAATGGGGAGATGTTGTATTCTTTTTATCTCCTGCATTGTTCGATAATTATTAAGAATCATCTTGTCGGAGGTATTGCGCGGCGGAAGATTTTTGCGCAGCATCTCCTTTGCGTGTTTGCGCGTGGTCACGGCTCCTTCAATCTGGCTTGAGGCAATGGCTTCTTCCATGATAGAACTGATGAGATAATGCTCTTTATTTTCGGAAGGTATCAGGTGAGCAGACTGCAACGCTCCCCCACATTGCATATCCAGCGTGTGGAGACTTTTCTGAATAATGTTTGTAGTGTTCCAGCTAAAATGATGGTCAGAAATCTGAATGTAGTTGGCGATGCTTTTCCTTCTGAACTTTATTAACCCCCACAGCTTTTCAGCATTGATGTCTTGCGGCAGGGGCTGGTATTTTACCATATCCCAATATAAATACTGCTCGTTGATTTCCTTTTGGAGCGTACGCACATCTTCTTCAAAATAGCGATTGTCCAATTTGGAAACTGAAAACTTATTTTGAGGTGGACGCTCTAACATTTGAGATTGAATTACAAAAAACTATTCGCAAAAATAGGAAAATCTTGCTCAAATTTTCCTATTTTTTCCTTTTTTAATTGCAATATAAAAGAGGGCGTTTATTTCCAAAAGGCTTATTTCCGTTCCCGCTCGCCCTTCATCTCCAAATATTCCCGCTGCTGAATTTTGTATTGGTTGTAGTGAATATCGATGCCAAGGCTCAGCAATAGCAGATTTACATTGTAGCCCGCAAACGGTTTAAAGTTCTGACCTCCAAAATCTGTGTTCAAAAAGTTGGTGGGATAATATTGCAGCTTCAACGTAATTCCAGGGTCAACGGAATAGCCGACGAAAGCAAACGGGAGCACATGCTGCGTGCGGTCAGGGAACCAATCCTTTATTTTCTTTTTGTCGGTGCGACTGGTGAAGCGTTTTTCCTTGTAATGAAACGGCAGGTCAACGCCGCCGCCGAAGAACACAAAATTGCGGTTGCGCAGGTTGCCGATTTTAATGCCGAGCGGAACACCAAGGGAATAAACACGGCGCTTAATCGTTGAATCGCCGTCATTAAATTTATCGATGTACCCCATGTTGCGAATGCCCAAGCCGGTGAAAAGTCCTACACGCGGCGAAGGGTCGTAATTGAAGGTGAAACCAATGTTTACAAATGCCGTAAAGCGAGGCGTGGTAAGCTTTCTATCCTGCCCGGGCCGCTCTACAAATGCAGTGGAAAGCATGAATAAATCAAGCCCATTGCCTACATAAAACCTGCTGGGCACAGACACGCCGATAGTAGGATTTGCAACGGTATCTTTTTGAGCAAAAGAGGATAATGAAAACAGGCAAAAGAGAAGTGTAAAAAAGCTGCGCATGAAAAAAAATTGGCGCAAAGGTAATTGATGCGCATAGCCGTTTTGAAGAAAAAAGTTTGCTGTCGGCTGCTATAATTTCAGGTGCAAGTCCTTTGGCATAATGATTGGCTTTTATCTTCGCTTCCCTTAAAATTACGGCTTAGCCGAAACCAATACGCCAGAATGTCGGATACCAAAACTGCTTTAGATGCCTTGTTCGGACAAAACGAACAGGAAATGGAATTTATGCCCATCGTCCCCTTGGGTGAAGAAGAACTGAATGATGAAGAGAGAAAAAACCTGCCTGCTGAAATTCCATTGATTGCCTTGCGCAACACGGTGCTTTTTCCAAACGTGGTATTGCCCATTTCCGTAGGTCGCGAAAAGAGCGTGATGGCAGTGAATGAGGCGCAAAAGAATGGAAAATGGATTGGCGTCATCACCCAAAGAGATTCAGGAAATGAAAACCCCAAAGGCGAAGATTTATACCAGATCGGGACGCTTGCCAAACTGGTGAAGCAGATAAACATGCCCGACGGAAACAGCACCATTTTTATTATGGGCCGCGTGCGATTTAAAACAGAATCCATCAGGCAGGAAGACCCTTATTTCACGGCAAAAGTTACTTATCTCGAAGACGAATTTCCGGTTGCCGACCCTGAGTTTGATGCCATGATTTCATCCATAAAAGATCAGTCGCAGCAAATAGCCCAGCTAAGCCCTAACATTCCCAATGAAGCCGGCGTGGTGCTTCGCAACATTGAGCAGCAAAGCTTTTTGATGCACTTCATTGCCAGCAACATCACCGCAAAAATTGCCGAAAAACAATCCCTCCTTGAAGAAAGCAACATCCGCACCCGCGCTGAAAGACTTTTAGGATTGCTACAAACGGAACTGCAACTCGTAGAACTTAAAAATGAAATCACCAACAAAACCCGCGCGGATATTGATAAGCAGCAACGCGAATACTTCCTTCAGCAACAATTAAAAAGCATTAATGACGAACTGGGCGGCGACCCGAATGAGCGCGAAATACGCGAAATGGAGAAACGCGCCGAAACCATGAATTGGCCTGATGCCGCAAAAGAATTGTTTGCCAAAAGCATTCAGAAGCTGGACAGGATGCACCCAAGCACGCCCGATTATTCCGTGATTTACAACCACCTGGATTTGATGCTTGACTTGCCATGGGGCGTTTACACAGAGGATGATTATGATTTAAAACGCGCCGTGAAAGTGCTGGATAATGACCATTACGGCATGGAAAAAATTAAGGATCGCATCCTCGAATACCTTGCTGTATTGAAATTAAAGGGAGACATGAAATCACCCATTCTTTGCTTTGTAGGCCCTCCGGGAATTGGTAAAACTTCATTGGGAAAAAGCATCGCCAATGCCATCAACAGAAAGTATGTGCGCCTCTCCCTTGGTGGATTGCACGATGAAAGTGAACTCCGCGGACACCGCAAAACATACATCGGCGCCATGCCCGGAAGAGTGATACAAAGTCTGCGGAAAGTGAAAGCTGCAAACCCTGTTTTTATTCTGGATGAGATTGATAAAATTGGAAAAGATTTTCGCGGCGACCCAAGTTCTGCGCTGCTGGAAATTTTGGATCCGGAGCAAAACAATTCTTTCTACGATAATTATGTGGAGCTGGAATTTGACCTCAGTAAAGTGCTTTTCATTGCCACTGCAAACAGCCTTAGCGATATTCAGCCTGCGCTCCGCGACCGCCTTGAAATCATCCAGCTAACCGGCTACAGTGCCGAAGAAAAAATTGAAATTGCCAAGCGCCATCTCATCCCGAAGCAAAAAGAAATGCACGGGCTGATGAAAACACCGCTGAAATTCCCCGACAAAATGCTGCATAAAATAGTGCAGGAATACACCCGCGAAAGTGGCGTTCGCGAACTGGACAGACACATGGCAGCCATCATGCGCTCCACCGCAAAACAAGTGGCAATGGAGGAAAAAGTAGCGCCGCAGATAAATGAAGCGACTGTAGAAAAAGTGTTAGGCAAGCCGCGTTTCAATAATGAAATGTACATGAAGGGACATCCCACAGGCGTAACTGTGGGGCTTGCATGGACAAATGCCGGCGGCGATATTCTTTTCATCGAAACCGGACTTTCTAAAGGAAAAGGCGTGCTCACGCTCACCGGAAACTTAGGCAATGTGATGAAAGAAAGCGCCACTACTGCCCTCTCTTATCTCCGCGCTCATGCAGATGAGTATGGCATTCCTTCTGAGAAATTTGAAGAGATGAATGTGCACATCCACGTGCCGGAAGGCGCGGTACCCAAAGATGGACCAAGCGCTGGTGTGACAATGCTCACCTCCCTCGCTTCTGCATTTACGGGCAGGAAAGTAAAAAACTTTTTAGCCATGACGGGTGAAATCACTTTGCGCGGACAAGTGCTTCCCGTTGGTGGCATAAAAGAGAAAATGCTTGCCGCAAAAAGAGCCGGAATTAAAGACGTCATCCTTTGCGCACAAAATGAAAAAGACGTGGATGAAATAAACGTTCAGTACATTAAAGGACTACGGTTTCATTTTGTAAAAACGATGAAGGAAGTGTTAGAACTAGCATTGAAATAGAACTAATAATCCAATTAACAAAGTTTTACAATGGGGGGGGATTTTTGTTTAGATTTGCACTTGTAAGTGTGAAATCAATGGATGCATACATAGATATCTGCACTTTAGGGGAAGCTGAAAACCTTTTAGAGTAAGCATAATTTCAACAAACAAACAAACAAACAATGAAAAACTTAAAGAAAATTTCTTTAGCTTTTGCAATGCTTATTGCTTGCAATTACGCAAATGCTAATTTAATCATTAAGGGAAATTCCGAAATCACTCCTTTAGGCGGAGGCGTTTACAAGATACACTGTTGGCAGTCCGACAGAGGATGTGCATCTTTATGGATTAACAACGGGCATCTTTATGGTGTTGTAGATGGAGATCCAAGAACTTGGCAGTTTTATTCACCAACCGTGGAGCCGCCTATCACCGATGAGAAGTATGTCGGCTCATTAATGGCTGGCGAAGGTGCTGAATTTACGATTGTAGAATAGCGCTAACCCAACTTTTTATAAAAAAGTGTCTCTGATTTTGAGGCACTTTTTTATTATTTAATAAATAATATACATAAATTTCATCCCCGTAATATCCATGTACTTAAGATTTAGTTTGTTGCTTTTTTTATTTAGCGTTAATGCAAAATCTCAGATTGTTGTAGTTAATTTAGATTTAAATAATTGTGCTAAATGTACCATTCCTTTAAGTTTTATAACACCTAATAATACACACATTCCAACAATTATACTTTTAGGTAATCGTTTCAAAGAAATTGATGAGGAAATTGAACAAAAATACGAATTTCATAAAAAAGGCTTCGGTGTAATTTATTCTGATGAAATTCTGAAAAGATTTACAACCGAAAAGAAACAAAAAATTGCCATTTTAAATCGTGCATTTAATATTATATGGTCAAAAGACTTTGATAAGCTAAATGGCCAAGATATCCAAAATGGAATTAGAGCTTTCAGCAATGATATTTTTAAAAAAACGAATGACGACCTACAGGCTGTTAAAAATAATATTTTGTTTTCATTCAATTTTACAATTGGGAGGTTGTATAAAATCGAGAATTTGGACACCATAAAATACACCCTAACAAAAGAATTAGTCAATAAATTTTTGAAAATATCTCCCCCAAGCATGAAAATAGAAAACGATGAAGTGCGCATGTTTAGGAGTATGAACAACCAATTTCAACCAACATTTACTGGGTATTACTATGAGAAGCCTTTTACATATCTAATTGCGAAATTTTATGATCCAAAGGAGGAGGGAGAAAACACAGTTTTATATCAAAAGATAGGAATTTATAAATTCAATCAGAAAGACCTTGTTTGGATTAAAGAACTAAAAAATCCACAGGGGGATTCTTTTTCTGTAAGTGACGATAACATTGTTATCAAAGGTGAAGATTTATATATTCCCGTCTTTGGAGAGGATTATAAAAAAACGGGTAAGCATATCGCGACGTACAAAATGGATGGGGACAACTTCATTTTTACCAAATTAAATAATTCTAAACTTCCTCAACAACACATAAAGACTTTCGGAAGAAGCATGGTTGACTTTCGGATGTCAAGCTATCCATACGTAATGTATGCGTTCAATAATGAAGTTTATAATTTGCAAAATGATTCAAAAATTCTACTCGATAATTCATCTCGTGCAAGCATAAGCAATCTTAAAATAGAGGATTTTTTTGAAAAAGAAAATGTAGTGGTACCTTTTCAGAATGAAATTATTTCATTTGATAGTGTGAAAAATGAATTGATTGTAATTGTTGTTGTAAAAGGTAAAAACATTTTGGAACGCTACAATGTTCAGTCTAAATTACTAATCAGCTCCCAAGATATAGGTCAGATATTACCGCTTAATTTAGACTACGAATTGGTCTCAATAGATACTTCCACAAATGTGCTCTATATAAAAGTCGCAGATTTCATTTTTGGAATTCCATTAGCTTTGTTCGCATTGTAAACTCCACAACTTTTTTAAAAACTTAATCTAGTATACAAATTTTATTCTACATGCTCTGTAAACTGTAAATCCTGCAAGTAAAAACAGCTCGCAGAAAAACAATAAAAAAGGGAGTGGTTCATTAAAACCCCTCCCTTTGCATTCTTAAAAAAAATTCCTTATAGACTGCCTGAACTGAAAGATGTTGTTGTCTCTTCTGTTGTGTAAGACATAGTTTCTGCATCATCAAGGATAGACAAAATACGACTGCGAACATCATCCGTCATCCCGTCAATATCCTTTTCAAGATAATCGCGCAGGTCATCAAATTTGGTTTCAGCCTTGCCTACAAGCCGGTTAAACTTGTCGCGCAGTTGTTCTGCATTGTCGTTAAGTTTTTGGCGGGTTACTTCGCCTTTTTCAGGAGCCAGCAACAATCCGGTTGCTACACCCATTAATAAGCCAACTGTGAATTTTGACATGATTGTTATTTTTTGGTTTTGGTGAGAAATAATAGTTCTTAGAAAATTTTGCGTAAAATGAAAATTATCAACGCAATAACGGCTACGACCACTAAAACGCCAATCCACACGCCGGCTTTAAAAATACCCCCAACAATTTCACAACCACTGAGGAAAACGAGTAAGGACAGCAATGAAAATAAAAAGGACTTTTTCATAAAAAGTTTTGGTTTAGAAATGTGAACAATCGTAACAATGCTTTGCTACAGGTTTCAAAAGTTTAAAAATCCGTGCCACATCACCAGCTTCTCCTAAAAAGATTTTAGGCTATATTGTCGCTATTAATTTCACCACCTCCAAAATTCATTTTTTATGGACACAAACAAGAAATACCTCGCCCTCGTAACGGGTGCTACCGGCGGATTAGGAACGGCAATTTGCCAAAGGCTTTACAACGATGGCTTCCACGTGATTGCCAATTATCACACGAAATCAAAAGCAATAAAGTGGGAGGAGGACATGAAAAAAGAAGGCTACACTTTTGATTTACAACATGCTGACGTTTCTGACTTCGATGCGGTAGGAGACATGATTGCCAACATTGAAAAAGGCATCGGCCCTATAGACGTTTTGGTGAACAATGCAGGCATTACCCGCGATGGGCAATTTCGCAAAATGACCAAGGAAAACTGGGATGCCGTGATTCATACCAATCTCGATTCTGTTTTTAATTGCACCCGCCATGTTATCAATCAAATGATGGACAGAAACTACGGTCGCATCATCAACATCTCCTCCGTAAACGGGCAGCGCGGGCAGTTTGGACAAGCCAATTATTCCGCAGCAAAAGCAGGCATGCACGGGTTCACAAAAACGCTTGCAATGGAAGTGGCGCGGAAAGGAATTACGGTGAATACGATTTCTCCTGGCTACATTGCTACCGATATGGTAATGGCTGTGGCGGAAGAAGTACGGGATAAAATTGTTGCTCAAATTCCTTTGGGAAGACTTGGCGGCACAGAGGAAATTGCGCATCTTGTATCCTTCCTTGCCTCAAAAGAAACCAGCTTCATTACGGGCGCCAATTATGCTATTAATGGCGGGCAGCACGTCTATTAAGTAGGAAGTAGCAAGTAGCAAGGCGTTGGCACAAAATCTTTTTAAAGAAGGTTTAAGCCAAAAGACGAAAGGAATGGCAAGATTATAAAGTTGAGGGGCAGTCAAAAATTTTTTAAAGAAAAAAGGCAATCAGCGCATTATAGCCGATTGCCTTTTTAAAAAATGAACGTAATTTCTTTGCGAGATTTTGTAACAGTTTAGTTACTAAACCGGCTCTTTCCGAAGCTTAATAATCCTTGCATGATGCAGCAGCAAAACCACCGGATAGGTTGGGTCTACTTCATACCATTTTTTAGCGAAGTTGATGCTGTTTGGGCTCTTGTGGTGATTGTTCTGCATTAACTCTCCAAGCAAAATAAAATCAAGCGGAATCGTGTTCTTACTGTGGTCATTATTTTCAAAATTGGAGTAGCCATATTTATGTCCGCACCAGTTTACAATAGCACCATGCACAGGCCCCATAAAAAAATGAATTGGCAGCAACAAAAACATCCACCAATGCGTAGCAAAGGCCACATAAAAAGCAATGTAACCCACGCAAAATAAACCGCGCGTCACCCATGCATCTGCCACGCGGTCCATCCATTTCCATTCAGGATAATTCCCCTGAAACGCACGCTCCGGTTCGGTTTTAAACTTGGCGTAGTTTACGTAAATATCCTTGGTGCTCATCATCATGTGCCACACGTCTTTAAAGAAATGAGGAGAATGCGGATCTTTTTCCGTGTCACTATAAGCATGGTGCATCCTGTGCATAATGGCGTAAGCCCGGGGATTTAAAAATGAAGAACCCTGCGCTACAAAACTGATCGTGTAAAACACTTTTTCCCAGAAGGGAGACATAGTAAACATCTTGTGAGAAGCATACCGATGGAGAAAGAAAGTTTGAGTAAAAAGGGAAAGGAACCAATGTCCAAAAAAGAAGAGCAGTATAGCCATGTTTTTATTTAAAAATTGCGGTGCAAAAATAACCAAAATGCAGCAGGCAAAAAGATTGTTGGGTAAAAAATAACACCCGCTTACGGCTCTTTGTGTTTGTTTGAAGTAACCTAAGAATTCTGAAGCCGACCGGTTTAAACCCTTCATTCGCGTACTTTTGCAACAGTCTGCTAAAGGCAGATTTTTTTATTAAAACCAGCCCATGAAGTACATCCGGAACTTTTGCATTATTGCCCATATTGACCACGGAAAAAGCACACTTGCCGACCGACTTTTAGAGCATACCAAAACCATTTCTGACCGCGATATGCAATCGCAGGTTTTAGATGATATGGACTTGGAGCGCGAAAAAGGCATTACCATTAAAAGCCACGCCATTCAAATGGATTATTTATTTGAAGGCGATGCTTACACACTTAATCTGATAGACACACCTGGTCACGTTGATTTCTCTTACGAAGTGAGCCGTGCACTTGCTGCTTGCGAGGGCGCTTTGCTTTTGGTGGATGCATCACAGGGCATTCAGGCGCAAACTATTTCCAACCTTTACCTGGCGCTAGATAATGATCTGGAAATAATTCCGGTGATTAACAAGATTGACATGGACGGCGCGATGATTCCGGAAGTAACGGATCAGATTGTGGACTTAATTGGCTGCAAACCGGAAGAAATAATCCTGGCGAGCGGCAAAAGCGGCATCGGCATTGAAGAAATTTTATCGGGCGTGATTCATAGAATTCCCGCGCCAAAAGGCAATCCTGATGCGCCTTTGCAGGCTTTGATTTTTGATTCTGTATTCAATTCTTTTAGAGGGATTATTGCTTATTACCGTGTTTTCAATGGCACTTTAAAAAAGAACGACCGAGTAAAGTTTTTTCACACAGACAATGTGTATGGCGCTGACGAAGTAGGCATTCTGAAAATTGGATTAGTGCCTAAACAAGAAGTAAAAACCGGCGACGTAGGCTATATCATCACTGGCATTAAAGACGCTAAAGAGGTGAAAGTGGGCGACACAATTACCCTCGTAAACAATCCGATTAAGGAAGCAGTTAAAGGATTTGAAGAAGTGAAGCCGATGGTATTTGCGGGTATTTTTCCAGTAGTTACAGAAGATTTTGAAGAGCTGCGCGATTGCATGGAAAAATTGCAGTTAAACGATGCCTCACTCACTTTTGAACCGGAAACTTCTCAGGCTCTGGGCTTTGGTTTTCGTTGCGGATTTCTTGGAATGCTCCACATGGAAATTATTCAGGAAAGGCTGGAGCGGGAATTTAACCAGACCGTAATTACTACCGTTCCGAACGTGAGTTTTAAAGCATTCCTTACCCGAGATAAAGAAGAGCCGATAATAGTTAACAACCCCAGTGAGATGCCTGACCCAAGCAGGCTTGAACGGATTGAGGAGCCATTCATCCGGGCGCAAATTATTTCCCTGCCAGACTACATAGGTAACATCATGAGCCTGTGCCTTGGCAAACGCGGCCTGTTGATAAACCAGCATTACCTAACCCCTACAAGGGTGGAGTTAATTTTTGAATTGCCGCTTGCCGAAATCGTGTTTGACTTTTACGATAAACTAAAAAGTTGTACGCGCGGTTATGCTTCTTTTGATTATCAGCCGCTTGATTATCGTGAAAGCGACATCGTAAAAATGGACGTGCTGCTGAATGCGGAACAAGTGGATGCTTTAAGTGCATTAATCCATCGCAGCCGCGCTCAGGATTTTGGAAGAAAACTTTGTGCAAAACTGAAAGAATTATTGCCCCGTCAGCAGTTTTTAATAGCCATCCAGGCAGCCATTGGCGCAAAAATCGTAGCACGCGAAAATATTTCGGCGATGCGCAAAGACGTGACAGCAAAATGCTATGGTGGTGATATTTCCCGAAAACGCAAACTGCTTGAAAAACAAAAAGAAGGAAAGAAAAGGATGCGGCAGATCGGCAGTGTAGAAATTCCGCAGGAAGCATTTTTGGCGGTGTTGAAATTGGATGAATAATTGCTGTAGAAGCTTTTTTATCCGCAAACTATTTTTCAAAAATGCCATTTTCAAAAAGCCCGATTTTTTCCCTTTTCATTTTAATTGCAGCACCCTTTTTCGCAACCGCGCAAACCACGAAGCTGATTAAACTAAAAATGGAGAGCGCTATCGCCCTGCATCACTACCATGTTGAGAAAGTAACGGATGCAAGGCAAGACACCAACACCATTGGCACCATGCGCGCCGGACTGCTTAATAAAACTACTCCCATCAATCTCCAGAATGGCGTGCAATATTCCTTCTCGCGGTTTCTTGAAAAAGCAGTAGAACAAAATGAAAATACCACGCCCATTGAACTCAAAATCGCAAAGCTTCAAATTGGCGAAAAGACAGACAGGATGGGTGAAACGGCAGAAATACAAACCGCATTTTCTTTCGTGAAAGATGGGCAGGAGGTGATAAAATACGAAGGCAGCGCCAGTTTTAAAACCATGATAGATGCCAGCGTTTACATTGAAAGACTGGTGCGCGAAAGTCTGGAACGCTCTCTTTCGCAATTCGATGATTGGTGGGGAGAGCATAAAAATGAAATGAGGCTGGATAACAGTGTGGCGTTTTCGGTGGAAATGGAAGTAAACCCGCGCGACAAAAACCAATTGGGGTATGAATGGCGAAACAGACTTACCTGGGATGATTTCCAGGCGCCGCCTGACAGGCTAAGCCTTGCGCTGGCAGCCACTTACGGCAATTTGGGCGTGCGTTACAGTTCGCAAACTAAAGACGGAAAAACGACGGTGAGTATTATCATCACACCTTCTTTTCAAAAAAATAAATCGTGGGTAAAAAAAGGAGCTACAGATGAAGTCCTGCTGCATGAGCAATTGCATTTCGACATTTCACTGATTGAAGCGTGCAAATTGGTGCAGAATTTACAACAAGCAACCATCACTTTGGAAAATCTGGAAAACGAAGTGAACAAGCATTACGATGAGGCACAGGAAAACATAACGCGCCTGCAAGCTCAGTATGATTCAGAAACCAACCACGGCATCATAAAGGCAAAGCAAAAACAATGGAGCGATCGCGTTTTGAAAGAACTAAACAATGTGAACTGCTGGAATTAATTATAGGGCGTTGTTACTTTTTTTTGACGTAACCTGCGCTAACAAACAAGCCTTACCAAATACTGATCATTCCCATCGTCCATTAAAAGTGTGGTAATGAAACCGGCCGCAGTTGCTATTTCTTTCAGGGTTTCAAAATCTACGTACAGCCATTTAAACCAATCGCCCAATTTCTTTTTATAACCATAGCGGCAGGTGATTTCTCCAAAATAATAATCGGCAGGTTTTGGGTTGTTTTTATTAAAGAGATAACTAACGTCAGAGGAATCGAAAAGGATTTTTCCGCCCGGGTTTAAAAGCGTTTTGAAATGCTGGAGCAACAAGTGCAAATTGGGAAGCGTACCTGCCAGCCCGATGCCGTTCATAAGCAGCAGCAGCGTGTCGAATTTCGAATCGGAAAACTGAAAAATGTCGGCAACAATCGCTTTTTCCACGCCCCGGTGTTTCATCACTTCTACTGCTTCCGGAGAAATATCCAGGGAGGTTACATCGCGCTTACGATGTTGCAATTCCAGCGCATGGCTGCCCGCTCCGGCACCAATATCCAGCACTCTTCCTTTGCATTCAGTGATGGCGATTTGCTCCAGTTCCGGCATTTCCTTCCAGGCACGGAAGTAAGTAGGGACGTGCATTTCGACGCGCGGGCCATGCATGTCGTATACCCAAAGCGAAGCAGGATTGCGGTGAAAATAATAATCGGAAATTGCAAGCCCGGGCTGCATGGTAGAAAGCATGTTGCAATGCTACGATGAACGGATGTTTCAGGTTTCTACAGGCGTTTGAAAAATAAATTAGAGCGGGTGCTTTTTAATTTTCATAGTGCATCGTATGTTTGCGCCGGAGAGATGGCAGAGTGGTCGATTGCGGTAGTCTTGAAAACTATTGACTGTTACAGGTCCGGGGGTTCGAATCCCTCTCTCTCCGCCTTCTTTTTTTGCCCTGATAGTTTTATTGGGGCATTTTCTTTTTTAAGAAATATGGAGCGCATCCCCCCATAATTTCGGACGTAATGCTAATCAGGAAAATAAAAATCACCACTCTTTTCGTTGCCTTTCTTCAATTGTTTGGCTGCGGCGGCAAGAGCCAATGGGAACAATCAAAAACCTTTAAAGAAATGAACGAAACAAAACCAACAACTACGGACTCGAAACATGCACTTGCCACTTTTGGTGCGGGATGCTTTTGGTGCACCGAGGCTGTGTTTCAACAATTAAAGGGCGTAGAAAAAGTGGAGAGCGGCTATGAAGGCGGTTTCACGGAACGCCCTTCTTACAAGGATGTTTGCACCGGCGCCACAGGTCATGCGGAGGTAACACAAATCACTTACGACCCTTCGGTTATCAGCTTCGATGAACTGCTTGCCGCCTTTTGGACTGCCCATGACCCTACTACTTTAAACCGCCAGGGAAACGACGCGGGCACGCAATACCGAAGCGTTATTTTTTACCACAATGAGGAGCAGAAAAAGATTGCAGCGTCTTACAAAAAGAAGCTGAATGAGGAGCAGACTTATGGCAAGCCGGTGGTTACGGAAATATCCCCTGCCACTACTTTTTACAAAGCGGAGGATTACCACCAGAATTATTTCAATCAGAATGGGCACGAGCCTTATTGCACTTTCGTAGTGCGCCCTAAAGTGGAAAAGTTTAAAGAGGTGTTTAAAGACAAATTAAAGGCAGGGAATACAAAATAGACGCTCTACAGCAATTTCTTTACTTTATAAACTAAAATGCGGAAGCTCCCAAAAGAGACTTCCGCATTTTTATTGAAAGAGGGATTGTTGCTAATTCCGAATCCACTTCACCACACTGCCCCGCTTTCCGGCTTCATGCGTATGGATGAAATAAACACCGGAGGCAACTGTTGGCAACCCAATTGTTTGACTACCGGTTTTTGCTGCAATGCTTTCTTTTGAAACAACCCTGCCCATGGCATCTGAAACCATTACTTCAAGCAAGGCATTACTACGCACAGAAATTTGCAGTTGCGCAACCTCGCCTGATGGATTGGGAACCACCTGAAGCTGCAAGCCTTTGCCCGAAACATTTTCAATGCCTAAAGGCGCGTCAACAGTGGTATCCAGCGTATTGAAGCCTGCAATTTCGGTAAGAATGTTATCGATGAAGATGGTTTGGTCGAAGCCTAATGTCATTACTGAACCTTGCGGAATGGAGGAAGGCAATGTGAAGTTGAGTGTTGCCAGTTGGCCCATGCCGTTGGTGGCATTCTGATGATCGGTGCGGGCGTAGCTCCAATCAATTGTTCCATTGTTGCTGCCATCGGTGTAAGCAAAACGAAGCGTGTTGCCGGCGTTGCCTAACCAACTGTTGG
Source organism: Flavipsychrobacter sp. (assembly GCA_965218185.1). GTDB lineage: Bacteria > Bacteroidota > Bacteroidia > Chitinophagales > Chitinophagaceae > JAFIGV01. The sequence goes on along the minus strand of CBDCKE010000004.1, from coordinate 130,543 downwards.
AGGGATAGGTGATGGTGGCAGGCGTTGGTAAAATGAGTCCGCCAATGTTGATGCGGGTGCCGATGCCGTAAAAGTTATTCACCATGTTGGATGCATCACCAAACATGATTGGAACGCTGATGGTGGCATTGGGCGTGAGGACGATGTTGCTGACGTCAAAATAAAGATTTGGAACGCCTGTAGTTTTTGCATTGCCGTTTCCTTTTGGATGCACTAAACCCCAGTTTGCAGTAACGGCAGGCAAGTCAGCATTATTGACAATGCCATCGCCATTGCAATCCGCATGTTTCATGTTTACGCCATTGATGAAGCTGTTTGCCCATGGCGCCGAATATTCAGCTTGCCAATTGGTGGTGGCGTTTAGGCGCGGTGTTCCGGTTTGTGCGAAGGCTACGGCAATGGCAAGCGGGTCGTAGATATTAACGGTGTAATCTCCATTGGCATCGCCCGCCCAAACGCTATCGGTGTTACACTGCGCGGTTTGCACGGCAATGGCATAGAATGCGGAAGCGGAGGCAGGACAGGCATTGTCTTTAGCGAAGATGGAAATGTAGAACTGCGGAAGCGTGGCGGGATTGAGGGTTGAAGGGGTAGTCCAGGAAATGGTGGCGTTGGCACTGCCTGCGGCGGATGTGGTGGCGGTAGTGAATGTGAAGCCCGGAATAACTGGCGGTGTAACGGTAAGGAACACGGAATCGGTAACGGTGCTATCAATAAAATTGTAAGAGAGGGAATTGGTTTGGCCAGGGCAGGTGATGTAATTGAAGGACGTGCCGGAAGCGGGCATTGGAACGGTGGTGGCGGTGGTGCCGTTGATAGAGGTGATGTTGAAATCGCGCATGGACTTGGCAATTAAAACGCCTGCCCTGTATTCTGAAATGGTGAAAGCAAGAGCGTATTTACCGACAGCGGGGGCGTTGATGATAAGGACGTTGTTTACCTGATCGATAATTGCAGTGCCGGTGGTACCAAATGGATTAACAACGCTGTAACCCATATTGTAGGGAATGAGCGAAATTGAATCGCTTTGAGGTTGAGTCCATTGGATGTCAATACTATCATTTTCGGCATCTACAACATTGATCGGGAGGTACGAATTGAGTCCTACCGTTGTAAGGAGGGGGGAAGGGTTCGGAAAGTAAGCATTAGTGTTAAGTGAATTGAGATTGTTTAAAGTTGCTTCAACATAGGTACTGTAAGAACCAGGATTAATGAGGTTTGTGACACCGTTGTTTCTGCAACACCCATTCCATGATATTTTCCAATCGGCACAAGGAGATAATATAACCGTATCTGCGAAAACCCAGCGTACATAACCCGGGTAAATGGAGTTTGTAGATGCGCACGAATTTGGCAGGCCACAATAGGCGTTGATTGTATCAATTGAAACAAGGGGCAAGAGAAAGCTGAACGAACCACTGCACGAAGACTTGACTTTGATGCTTCCGTCGCCTATAGTTAGATTTATACTACCCGGCTCACAAGCTTTAAGAATGGAAGCCGTGATTAAGTATTTGTTTCCAGTACCGGTGTATTCATACCGGATTTCTGCCGAAGCATAATGCGATGCCATTGCCTTCAAACAAAAAAGCGAAGCGATGGCGAAAAGTGTAATGGTCTTTTTCATAAAAAAATGGTGTTTAAATGGTTCAAGGTATAAAGATAGGTGTTCATTCACAAAAGGTTGGGTGAGGGGGGAAAGTTGCTAAGTTGGGAAGTTCATATGTTCATAAGAAAGTGGGAGAGGTTGTTCGTAGAGACAAGGCACGCATTGCCAACCTTAAGGGCGGATTGCAAATCCGCAGCATCCTTAAGTTCGAGATGCCCTGCGGAACATCTCGAACAGCAATGTTGCGGATATAAGTGGAATGGTGGCACGCGTACATGAAATGGTGGTGATTAAGTGTAACATGGTGGAGCGTGATTATGAATTGGTGGTGCTTACCTGCAATATGGTGGAGCAAGTTTATGGATTGGTGGAGCCTGTTTGTGAAATGGTGGCGCTCAGGTGCAACATGGTGGAGCGAGTTTGGGGATTGGTGGTGTGAGTTTATGAAATGGTGGCGCTCAGGTGCAACATGGTGGAGCGAGTTTATGAAATGGTGGCGCTTAGGTGCAACATGGTGGAGCGAGTTTGTGAAATGGTGGAGCGAGTTTGTGAAATGGTGGAGCGAGTTTGTGAAATGGTGGAGGCTGTGGGGAAAATAGAAGAGCCTTCCGGCGGAATACGGAAGGCTTTAGTTTTTTAAAAGGGTAAAATAAAAAATATTATGGCTTGTAACGGGTGAAAGTGATGCCTTTGATGGCGATGTAATCGGGATTTTTGGCGCCCTGGGCGGAGGAGGAGAATACGTAATCTTTGACGGAGGCGGCTACATCTACCAACCCTGTTTTTTCGCCGTACATTTTGAGGTTGCGGGTGGAAAGGGCTGATTTGTATGCCACCTGGGCGGTGAAGGCTTCGTTGTTTTTGCGCACCATGTCGGCGTGGAGGGCAAGGAGTTCGGGCATTTTAAGATCTTCTTCGTTGGGGTTGTATTCTACTTCATTGAGGTTGCGGAGGAGGGTGAGGAGGCGCTCTAAATGGGCGGCGAGATTTACGAATGACTGCTGGGATACGGAGATGGATTTGGGATCATCGGGGTTAACGGGTGCTGGATTTTTGGTGCCGGCGCGTTCGCCCTGAATTTTGCGGATTATTTCTTCGAGGTCGGCGATTTCTCTGTCTGAAGCGCCTGCTACGGCTGCGGCTTTGACGATGCGGCGGGAGAGCGTATCGAGCGGGGCGAAGATTTCCTGACGGCGGTTTGTGATGATGGTGAGTGCGGCTTCGGTATCGCCGACGTTGCTGATGGCTGTTTGATTGGCGGCGAGGAGCGTTTGCAATGCGGGGAGAAGGAGGAGGCTGCCAGTGGGAGGATTGTAGCGGGTGCCAAAGCTTTGGACGGTGGTGATGAGGTTTCCGAAGTTGGAGAGGTTGATGTTTAAGCCTGTTTCTGCCATGGGATTATTATTTAAGGGGCGAAGATAAATATTGTTTGGGAAATGGGGGGATTTTTTTGGGGGTGTGGTGCGCGAGTCCTTGCGGAGACTCACGCACGAAAGTAATTGCCTCCTGCATACAAATCAAAAGCAATATAAAGATTTAAGTCCGCCATTCGCTTTATACTATCATGGTCAATGTGAGGTCCACCAAGCATTGTATTGCCGTTGTGAAATTCAATTGCAACCTGAATATAGCCACCTGCTTTCTCTACCAATTCTGCAACACCGCTCGTATCTGTTTCTAAGTATTCAAGAAGTTTTCTCAACTTGTCTTCAAACTCATCTGCTTCAGGGTTTGTCTCAAAGAATATTGTGGTTTCTTTCCACAGAACGTCAGTTTCACCTGACCATTTTTTGTCCCCTTTATTTCTTCCTCCTGTAGGTTTCAAAACTGTTAATAAAGAAAGTTGCTCGAAACTCAGCGTTTCTGAACTTGCCCGGAAATAAACGCAGTTGTAAGGTTCTGTCCCAACCCCATTAACTGTAACCTGCTGCACTGTATCAAGATAAATAGCTAGATAGAATTGCTCGTCAACAACAGGGAAATAAACAATTGCTGTTCCATCATTTTTTTCTGTGTCAACCCTTGCTATGTGTGGTTTGCCATCAACATACACCACTTCATGAACTTGTAGGAATTGCTCTGTGACCCCAAAGCTTCTTGTCTCTATTTCCTCTATTGCCTTTTGAATAATCAGGTTATTTGCCATGATATTTTGTAATTGATCTTTGCATCCTGACACACCCATTATGTTGGCTAAATTTATTCACCTTTGATTCTGTCGGCTAAAATCTGCTTAATAAATTCCGGAAGTTCTATGTTATGCTGATCAGCAATCAATTTGAGTGCATCGTAATACTGTATTTCATCACCGTTCCATTGTAAGTCAAGTCGGCGAACTTTTTCCATAGCAATGTGATTGTAGTTCTCTGGGTTTCCCCAATAGCACTCCATACAAATGGGTGGTCGTTTTAGCACCCGCCAATTTTCGCAATGTTCACAAGACCAGGATTTTGCCCGGTTGCATGAACCACACAAAACCATGAAGTGCTCCGGATTTCTATCAGTGGTGTCGCCCCCGATTTCATAAGGCACCCGATGGTCTACCTGTAGATATCGTTCTTCAAACTGCCCGTTACAAATCTGACAACGACCTCCGCTTGCTATATACAGTGCATGTTTGAAATCTTTGGAAAACTGAATGCGCCCTGCAACCCTGTTTGTTTGCAACGCTTCAAGACTGCCAAACCGATAAGCAGCGATATTCTTACTCTCCGCCGATTTTACTTTGAAAGTTTCAAGGGGAATGCCCGCTTCTCTAACATCCCTTGCGGCTCTCGGCGGATGGTTATAACCGTAAGTTGTTTCAAGGTCTTGGGTCGTTATAAAGCCATGTTCTAAAATATGGTCAATAACAACTTTAGCCCTCTTGTTTGTAATCGTTTGCAGGTACTCTAAAAATTCTTTTGGATAAGCTCTTTTCTTTTTAGCCATGATTTGCAAAAAGGTCTGTTTGAATGGTTCCGTTACCCGTTATTTTCTGCAAATCAATTTTCCTTATTAAGGCAGGCGACAAAAAAACTGCTTCGTAAGTTATTTCGCTGCGGTTTAGTAAAGTTGCCTGTGTAGAGCGTCCCGCATTAATTTCTATCTTGGTAAGATTAAGGTTTTCGGGCAGTGCAGTACCATAAGTTTTCTCCCCCGTTCTGCCATCATAGCTAAGTATGAAGGGTACATCTCTGTTATTAAGTTCAAACAATGAAATCACAAAGCTGTCGGATTCAATATTGCCTGCGTAATTAAATCCGCCATTTATGCCCGTGCCTTGATAAGGGGGGTCCATGTACACTAAATCTTCTGCTGTTGTTAGGTCAAGAATATTCTGATAGTCAGAGGAGCATATTTCAGTCCTGCCTTTTAATAATTGCGACACCCGCAAAATATCTTCGCGCATTAGTTGTGGATTTCTGCCTAATCGCCGTTTGTCAGGACTTTGGTTGAAGCCGCCGTGAGCATTATACCGAACCGCTGCTTTTACACACTTAGCCAAAAGGAACAGCAGGTGTTCAGGTTGTCTGGTTTCATTAAACTTGTCCCGAATTTGATAATAGTATTGTTCTTCGTCGCCTAACTGTCCATGCCATATATCGTGGTACGACTTCACAACATCTTTTGGACGGTTTATTATGTTGTCCCAAAGCTGGGTTAGTGGTTCGTTGATGTCATTGATGAGGAATTTGTTAGCCTTGAAGTAATAAGCGGACGCAATCGTTATAGCTGCCGACCCGGCAAAAGGCTCCACCAATCTCTCAAAGTTGTCAGGGAAATAACGCAAAATTTGATTAGCCAGGTTTCGCTTGCTTCCCTGATAGGGTATGGGGTGCGGTAATTTCATTTTCGACGATTAGTGTGTGATTATTTTTTCAAAATTAAAGATGCAAATTGACTTCCCTCACCCCTTCAACGCCCAACCCAACAACAACCACCCAATCACAATCAGCGGTGCGGGAATTTTCGTAAAAAACAACAATGAAAAAGTAATGGCTACCACCACCACGTTTGTCCATTCAAAAGGCATTAATTGAAAAAGCACAATGCCGGATGCCCAAATGATGCCCACCACGGCTGCATTGATACCCTCAAGAGCGCGGTAGATAATGACGTGTTGCTTCAGGTTTTGATACAAGGGAAAAAAGAAAAACAACAACAAAGTGCTGGGTGTGAAAACGGCAATGGTTGCAATGATGCAACCCATTATCTGCCACAAAGCGCCGTGCTGCGCCATCACCATGCCGCCCGTGAAACTACAGATGGAAAAGACGGGGCCGGGGACTGCCTGCACCAATCCATAACCGGTGAGCAATGCTTCGGAAGTGAGCATGGGCGCACTATCCAGCCGCATGGGGCGGTTTACGAACTGATACAACATCATGGGCAACAATGCCTGCCCGCCACCAAAAACGATGGCTCCGAAACGATAGAAATTCTCAAACAAATTGAACGCGCGGCGGTATGCCCATTCATTCACTCTTGCCAACTCTGAAAGAATACCTGCGGTGATGAATACGCCCCCAAACAAGCCCAAATTGAGCCAGCGGATGGGTTTGGGTTTATTGGTTTTTTCAGGGATGCGCTTGTTGGAGAAATTGGAAAGGAAACCAGCTATAACAATCACCACCGGAAACACCCACGGCGATTTAATGAGCACAGTGGCTACGATGGCTCCCAACATAATGCCCCACGTGGCAGGATGGCGCACGCTGAGGTGCATCATCCGCGCAGCAGCATAAGCCAGAAAACCTACGGACATGGGCTGGATGTAAGTAAAGACGGTGGTGTTTATATTCTTTGCATCCACAAAAGAAATGAGGAAGGAAAATGCACCCATTATTATTGCCGCAGGCGACACCCATATAAGCAGCGTGAGGAGTGCCAACGGAATGCCGCCGCGCTTGAGGGCAATAAGCATAACGGTTTGCGTGGATGAAGGGCCCGGAAGCATCTGGCAAAAAGCGTTGTACTCTATTAGTTCGGCTTCGGTAACGTCTTTTCGCTTTTGCACAAAGGTTTTCACCATCATGCCGATGTGCCCCTGCGGCCCGCCGAAGGCAGTGAGCGAATAAGCCAGTACAGACTTTAAAAAAGGAACGTGACGCAAAAACATGCAGGCTGCAAAATAAGTTAGAAAGTGCGGCAGCGGTTGGAAAAAAATGCAGCGGTGGTTGATGGTTTTGAGGCATTGCCTGTATCTTGCGCCCCAAAATATTTCTCTCCATGCACGGGCTTATTCTCAATGCTTTTTACGACGCCATTCAATACAACATTGGCTGGATTATTACCTACATTTTCATCTTCCTGATGGTGATAGAACTGATTTACGTGATGGCAAAATATCTCGGAACCCGCTCCGATAATAAACGTGGCTGAAGTTTCTAAAACAGACGTTGCCGGCATCCGAAAGGATTATAAACTTGCTACGCTGGATGAGGCGATGGCGGGAGATAATCCTTTTTCTTTTTTCAGAAAATGGTTTACCGATGCGCAGGCTGCTGAAGCGCTGGAAGTGAATGCGATGACGCTCGCGACGGTGGACAATGATGGCAACCCACATGCGCGGATTGTGCTGCTAAAAGAAGTGACGGAAAAAGGGTTTGTTTTCTTCACCAATTATCACAGTCATAAAGGTGCCGACCTGGACGTAAATCCGAAGGCTGCGCTGGTGTGTTTTTGGGCAGAACTGGAGCGGCAAGTGCGCATTGAAGGCAGGGTTGAAAAAATACCGGGGGCAGAAAGTGATGCGTATTTTAATTCGCGTCCGCAGGAAAGCAAGCTTGGCGCATGGGCATCTCCGCAAAGCGAAAAAATAAAAGACCGGAAAATACTGGAGCAAAACTTCAAAGCATTTGAGGCGCAGTTTGCGGATGGCAACATTCCAAAACCTCCGCACTGGGGCGGCTTTTGCGTAGTGCCATCCTGCATGGAATTTTGGCAAGGAAGAAGCAACAGGATGCACGACAGGCTTGTGTTTCAGCGGACGAAAGGAAATGCTGCGTGGGAAAAATACCGGCTTGCGCCCTGATGTTTTCCATAGCTTTTGCAATAACAGCGGCTTAGCAACAATCCACTTTTATCCGTTCCATCTTTGCCATTAATTTTCCGAAACAAGATGATTGGTTTTTCCGGTTTTTCATTTGTTAGAAAATATCGGCGCAGGGAATTACTATTTACAGCTTTCTGCCTTATTTTGCAGCGTTTGCAAGACGCATCCGGAGAGAGAAAAAAAATGGAACATTGCCCTGCATTATTGGTGCATAAACATGCATTGAAATGCCGGAGTTGCAACCTGAATGAACAGTTTTATTTATCGTTTTTTAACCACCCCATTTTTCATGATTAAAGCGATGTACGGACGTTTTGCTGCCGCATGTGCATTTGTGTTGCTGCTTGGTTCCTGCGCTGGTCCGCAACAAACTATTTACTTTAAAGATTACGTACCGCAAGACCCAACCGTGCAAACGCAGCGGATGGACAAAGTGAAAGAGGCCATTGTGCAGCCGGACGATATTCTTGCCATCAACGTTTCCACCATCAGCTCGCTTAGTGAACAAACGCCCGTAACAATGTTTGACGGCGGCACACCCGTAGCCATTACTTCTTCCATTGGCGGCGGCGTTACCGGAAAAGGTTACCTCGTGGATGCAAACGGGTTTATTGATTTTCCGGTGATTGGCAAACAAAAAGTGGCAGGCAGCACGCTTCGGCAGGTGAAAGATTTACTGGCATCGAAACTGAAAGAAATTGTGACGGCACCGGTTGTAGAAGCGCGGATTATTAACTACCGCGTGACAGTGCTTGGCGAAGTGGGCAGACCAGGAACGGTGATAGCTCCGAACCAAAAAATAAGTATTGTAGATGCGCTTGCGGCTGCGGGAGACATACCGCTTTCAGGCAGGAAAGACAATGTGCTGATTGTGCGGGAAACGGAAGGCGTGCGGGAATATGCGCGGCTGAATCTGAACAGCAAAGAAGTGTTTGGAAGTCCGTATTTCTACCTGAAACAAAACGATTTGGTGTATGTAGAACCATCGAAAATCAGAAGGCAGGAGCGGAATGAGTTTTTGCGTTTTTATTTACCAACGATTACCTCCTTGCTTTCAGCAGCTATTGCCGTTTACAGCATCAGTTTGATAAGAAGATAATTCTCTAAAAACAACCTTAGCAAAGCGTCTTTAAGACCGGATGGAAACCAACCAGATAACGGATAAAATCAAGCAGATAAACTCGGGCATCGACTTTAAGCGGTTGCTTGGCTCTGTGACCACAAAATGGTATTGGTTCGTTATCTCCATTACTTTTTTCATGACGGCGGGATGGCTTTATCTGCGCTACACTACGCCGGTTTATTCCATGCGCAGTTCCATCCTGATTGATGAACAGCAGCGCACCACAGCCACCACGGTTTTAAACTCGCTCGGCAACAATAATAATAACCAGGGGCCTAACATGTTCAATGAAATGTTCGTGATGCGGTCTCAGGATTTGGTGGGCGCTGTGGTAGATTCCATGGGATTGAACGTTCGCTATTACACGCAGGGGCGCATAAAAGAAGATGAAATTTACGAAACCTGCCCCATCGTTATGGAGTTTGACACTGCCGGTTATACTGGGCTTGGTTTGCAGGAGTTGAGGCTCACCCAAATTGTGGACGGGCTTTTTGAATTTACGGAAGGCAGAATGGTGTCCAGAATACTTTACAACACCTGGGTGCGCAGACCTTACGGACGGTTCAGGCTATTGTATCGCAAAGGGCAGGAAGTGAACAAAGGATACCTGAGCAACAACACGGAAATCATTTTGAGGATAGATAATCACAAAGCCGTGACGGAGCAGATGATTGGCAAATTTGGCGTGAACGTGAGCGATGCCCGAACCAGTTTGCTCGACCTTTATTTTACCGACAACATTAAAAGAAGAGGCGTTGAATTTCTGAACACGCTTATTTATTTCTACCGAAAAAAAGAACTTCAGGACGTTGTAGAATACCTGCAAAAATCAGGGGAATTTATTGATGAACGCAAAGCTGAAATTGCCCGAAGCATCCGTGCTATCGACTCTGCCGAAGTGCGCATAAAACTGGATAATAACGTAGTTGATTTGACTTCTCAAACCTCCAACCTGCTGACTGAAAAAGCGCTAACTGAAAAAAACATTCAGGCGCTGATGGATCAAAAGCAGATTGTCCAAAAGTTGCAGGATAACATACTGGACGGCGTAGGTACACGGTATGAAATTCTTGCCGGTATTGGCGTTGCTGACCCGGTGCTCACCAACCTCGTAGCGCAATACAATGCAGCCATCCAACGGAAAGAAGTTTTGAACAAAAGCAATCCTGATAAAAATCCTTACGTACTAAAGGCAATAGAAGAAATAGCCGCGTTCCGGAAACAAATTGCAGATGCTGCCGAAAGGGTAATTGGCTCGCTGGATATAAGTCTGCGCAATGCTTCCAGAAATCTGTATGAATCAGACGTTCGGCTTCAGGATGTACCAAACGTGGATAAAGACATGGTGGACGCACGGCGGGGTTATGAAGTGCAAACAAGCACCTATTTATTGCTTTCTCAAAAAGAAATTGAAAACAAAATTTCGCAGTATGCTGCCACCAATAAATCGAAAGTGGTGGTGACGCCTTATGTGATTGACGACCCCATATCACCCGTGAAAAACAATATTTACGCGATGATGTTTTTGCTTGGTGTGATGATACCCGGAAGCGTGGTGGTAGCGCGCGTGATGCTGAACAACAAAGTGACGAATGAGACAGACATTGAAATCCTGACGTCCATCCCGGTAATTGGTTCCATCAGCAAAGCAGAAGAAGGGCAAGTGAAGAAAAACATTGTTGTTGGACCACACATCAGGACGGGCATTGCAGAACAGTTTCGCCTCATCCGCGCCAACTTGGAATTTATGGCATCCGCCAACAGCAAGCGTGTTTTTTTGATTACATCGAGCATGAGCGGTGAAGGAAAAACTTTTGTGTCGCTGAACCTGGGTATTACCATGACGCTGGCAAAAAAGCGGGTGGTTATCATGGAGTTTGATTTGCGGAAACCAAAGCTTTCTTCTTACCTCGGTGTTCAAAACGAGGGCGGCATCAGCGGATATCTTGCAGGCATCCATGGGATGGATAAAGTGCTGAAAGCATCGGGCGTGCACGAGAATTTATACATCGCCAATTGCGGACCTATCCCACCAAACCCGGGTGAACTTTTAGTGTTGCCCACCACCAAACAACTGATTGAGGAACTGCAGGAAATGTTTGATGTCATCATTATTGACACGGCGCCGCTGGGACTTGTTTCGGATGCGCTGATTCTTTCTCAATTCACGGACGTGAACATCTTTATTGTGCGCCAGGGATACACGGTTCGCGACCAGATAAAAATGTTCGACAACCTTTACAACGAGAAGAAAATACGCAATGCTGCTGCCATTTTTAACGGCGTAGAATACCTGAGTAAATATGGTTACGGTTATGGTGGAGCATATGGCTACGGATATAATTATGCTTCCGGCGGTTATTATGATGACAGCTCGCCAAAGAAAAAACCTTCCCTTGCAAAACGCCTTTTCAGCAAAACGCCTAAAAAAGGGGTAACAAGCTAATAACGCGTTGTGAATGCTGGTGCAAATAGTTTTGTATCATTAAATCTTTGGAGAGAGATGACCTTAAATAAACTGACAGCGGTAGCTTCCGTAAAGAAGCTGTACCGTGTATTTAATCCTAAGCAAAAACGCTCGTTTGGCTGGCTTGTTTTCCTGACTTTTTTATCGTCCATTTCTGACCTTGTGGGCTTGTCGTTCGTGATTCCCGTGGTGGGTCTGGTGCTGTCGGATTCGTTTTACAACACGCTCATCACTCACCTTCCTTCACTTTCAACATTTACCCGCGAAAACTTATTGCTGGTTGCGGTTGCTGCATTGTTTGTGCTGATTGTAATCAAAAATGTTTTCGGCCTTTACATCAACTGGCTGCAGGTGAAGTTTGTAAAAAACCTGTTCGTTTCCTCTTCCATGAATGTGCTGGAGCAAGTGTATGACCGCAGCCTTCCCGATATTCAGAAAGAAAGCTCCAACACGCTGGTAAACAAGCTTACCTACATGCAGATTGCGCTTTGCAGCAACGCCGCTATTTCCACGATTATTATTATTAACGAGGCCATTGTTTTTGGGCTTACGGCTTTAATTGTGAGCCTTTGGGACTGGCAGCTTTTTGCATTGCTGATAGTGGTTTTAATTCCTACAATGGGATTGTTTTACAGCCGCGTAAAAAACATGATTAGCGATGCCGGAACGCAAAAAAGTGAACACAGCATTCAGCTCTACGCCCGCGCGCAGGAAATGATTTTAGGGTACATTGACATAAAAATTGCAGGCACAGAAGCGAACTTCAAAAAGCGCTTTGAGAAAATTGCTTCCAATTACACAACATTTATGGGGCGGATGGATTTTATGCTGTTCATCCCTACCAGAATTATTGAAGTCGCGATTTTTCTTTGCATCATTCTGATTCTGCTTTATGGCGTTTATGTGATGAAGAACACAGAGCAGATTGTGACCACCATCACGCTTTTTTCTGTGATTGCCTACCGCAGCATTCCTTCCATTAACCGCTTCATGATTGCCATAAACAACCTGAAATCCAATGAGTTTATTCTGGACGACCCGGAGTTTATTTCGAAGATGAAAGTGGAAGAAACCCAAAACACAGCGCCCATTCCCTTTGAAGAAAAAATCACGTTTCAAAATGTTTCTTATCGCTATAGCGACGATACAAAGTTTGTGGTAAAGGATTGCAACCTCACCATTTTTAAGGGTCAGAAAATTGGCATTATCGGCAAAAGCGGCGCAGGAAAAAGCACACTGGTTAATAATATTCTCGGATTTCTGGAGCCTACAAAAGGCAGCATAATGGTAGATGATATCACCCTTAAAAATGAGAACATAAAAGCATGGTGGCAGTTAGTGGGCTATGTGCGTCAGGAAGTGTTTATCATGAACGCCACGCTCAAAGAAAACATAGCCATCGGCATTCCCAAAGAAGCTATTGATAACGACGCAATGGCGCGCGCCATAAGGCTTTCATCCCTTTCAGACCTTGTGGAAGAACTGCCAAATGGACTTGAAACCATGCTGAGCGAACGAGGAAATAATTTAAGCGGCGGACAAAAACAACGCGTTTCCATTGCGCGGTCTATTTACAAGGGTGCGCAGGTTTTAATTTTTGATGAAGCCACTTCTGCACTCGATAATAAAACGGAAGAAGAAATTACCAACGCCATCCGCAATCTTGGAAAAGAAGACCTCACCATCATCATCATTGCGCACCGGTACACTTCGTTGAAATATTGCGACCAGATTTACCAACTTGAAGCCGGCACTGTGAGCAACAGCTTTTCTTACGAATCACTAAGCGCAGCACAATAATTCCAGACAATTCTTTTAGAGAAAACTTCCATTATCCACTACCCAAATTTTTAAAAAATTGAGCAGGAAAATAAGCGTGGTAATGTGTTCCTACAACGTGGAGAAGTTTATTGACCGTGCGATACAGAGCATCCTCAACCAAACCTACACCAACTGGGAACTCGTTATTTCTGACGATGCCTCAACAGATAATACAGTGGCGCTGATTGAAAAATACCTCCACGATCCGCGCATAAAATTCCATCAGCAGAAAAAGAACATCGGGTATGTTGCTAACAAAAATTTCGGGCTTCAACAAGCGTCGGGCGATTTAATTACGCAACTGGATTCTGACGACACTTGCCATCCTCAACGCCTTGAAAAACAAGTTGCCGCATTTGATGAACATCCTGAACTGAAGGTTTGCTCCATTGGTTTCAACATCATTGACGAGCACGACAAAGTGATTAAAAAAGTGGCGCAGCCTGATAATTATTTCATTGAAAAAATAAGACTGGAATATCCATTTTCACTGGTGGGCATTATGATGTCGAAAGAACTGTGGGAAGAGACCGGTTATTACCATCCATTTTTTGCAGGCACCGTTGGCGAAGACCATTACCTCGTATGGCACGTAAACATGCGCTACCCCATTTTTTTTATTGGCGAAGCGTTGATTGACTACCGGATGAACCACAGTTCCGTAACGCACACTTTTGATAATCCACGCAAACTAATTGGCGGGCTGCTGCTTGAAGAACTCTACAATCAGCTTATTGCAACGGGCACAGATTGCCTGCAGCAAAACAACATTGAAGAGGCTGAAAAATTTGAGCGAAAGCTGCTTAATAACCGCAAACTAATGGCAGAACGCTACAGAATATGGGCTGCAAAAGCGGTTGACAAAAAAAGTTTCAAAGAAGCAAGACAATTTATCAGAAAGGCAATGAGCGCTAAAATGATGCATACTGATACACTCTGGACACTCTCTTATTATTTGCGTTCGCGCCTTTTTGAAAGAAATGTTTAAGCGCACTCCCCACCCGTTTTTAAGTTTTTAAAAAAAGCATGAACATCTTACTTGCTACAGAAGTTATACAACCGGGCGGCGCAGAAACATTTGTGCTTCGCCTTGCGGCAGCTTTGCAAAAGGCAGGAAACAATGTGCGGCTCTTCATTTTTTATAAAGAACCTTTCCGGAAGGAACTGGTGCAACAATTAGCGCCAACGGTTCCCATTCATTTTGCCGGTATTCCCGCAGGTTTTTTACTTCAAAAAATGGATGGCTTTTTTTACAGACTCGGGGTTGATTTTAGTTTCCGGAAAAAAGCCATCGCTTCTGCCTTGGGTCAGCTTTTGGTGGAACATAAAATTGAAATTATCCACAGCCATTTGCTAAAGACGGATGAAGTGTGCCGTTTGGCAACGGTTTCTTCGCGCATTCCCACGGTTACAACCATCCATGGCGACTACCTGCAGTTTTTTGAGAAAACAAAAAGAGGCGTAAAAATTCCTTTGCTACATTATCCATCTAAGGCGAAAAAAAACCTGCAGTGGCTGAAAAATATTGCCTGCATTTCCGATAAGCAAATTCATTTTTTTGAAGAAATTTTTCCTAAAGAAACAAATGGCAAACTGAGAAAAATTTACAACGGCTACGAAAGCAATGCTGAGCTAAAAATGGGCAAACGCACTTTGCTGAAGATTCCTGAAAATGCTTTTGTGTTTGGGATGGTGTCGCGGGGAATACCTGAAAAAGGCTGGGAGCGCGCCATTCAGGCTTTTGAAAATCTAAAAAACAATTCTTGCCATTTAATTTTGGTCGGGGATAGTGTACATCTGCAAACGCTGAAAAAACAGTATGCTGATGTTGCCAACATCCATTTTACCGGACACAGCGATGAACCTTTGGAATGGATTCAAACCTTTGATGCTGGCTTGCTTCCGTCCACTTATCCTTCTGAAAGTCTGCCCACGGTAGTGATTGAATATTTATTTTGCGGCATTCCCGTAATTGCTTCCGATGCTGGTGAAATCCGAAACATGATTCATCAGCAGGGAAAAAAGGCAGGTATCATTTTGCCTTTGGAGCCGGAAAAAATGAAAATGGAATTAACCAAAGCCATGCAGCAATATCTGACCGATAAAGAAACCTTTGCTCATCACAAAGCCAATGCAAGCTTATGTTTTGAGGCTTTCAGGATGGATAGATGCATAACCGCTTACACGAAATTTTATGAAGAAGCCCAATTAAAAACAGCAACTGCATGAAAGCATATATCGTGAACATGGAAACAAGCAAGGCGAGGCGCAATGCCATCACCCGGCAATTAAAAAAGCTGAAAATTCCGTACGAAATTGTTCCTGCCGTTGATGGTAGAAAATACACCGATGCGCAAATGGAAGACTTGGTTTTTGACGTGAAAGAGTTTACCGGAGCGCAAATGGGCTGCATGAGTTCTCACCGGAAAGTGTATGAAAGGATGCAGGAATCAGAAGAGGAATTTGGGTTAGTGCTTGAAGATGACTGCCTGATAAACGACCCTGATTTTGGAAGTTTGGTAGCGCAGGCTGCCGGCAAGTTAAAAGACAACCACATTGGGCTGCTTACTTATTATTGGTGCAGGGAAAACAATCTGGAGCTTACTGCCGACCCAACCCGAAAAATAAAAACCCCACAGGCGCAATACATTTTTTGCAAGCCGCATGACATTCATGGCGTGGGCAGAGCAGGCGCATATATTCTTTCGAAAAAAACATCAGCAAGGATGCTTCAGTTTCATACGCCGGTGTTGAGTTGTCATGCCGATTCGTGGATTGTTTACTTTGAAAAAGGAATCATTAGCGGAGTGGATTGTTTGTATCCCATGCCTGTGTCTGAAAATCCTGAGTTTGGTTCAGAGATTG
The DNA here is from genome assembly GCA_965218185.1 of Flavipsychrobacter sp. Classification (GTDB taxonomy): domain Bacteria; phylum Bacteroidota; class Bacteroidia; order Chitinophagales; family Chitinophagaceae; genus JAFIGV01. The sequence goes on along the minus strand of CBDCKE010000004.1, from coordinate 114,621 downwards.
GATATACCCGAAGCAGCGCAGAATTGCTGGCAAAAAAAGTGGCGGAGCAGGCTGTGAAATGGAACATTCCTTTTGTGGCAGATGCCATCCGCAGAAAGCGGCTTAATTTTTCGAAACGCTACAAAAACATTGTGGTAAAATAACCGCTTCAGGATTTGAAAAACGAAAAACGAATTCTGGTAGTCTCCTTTCAATCGCTCACAAAAAGTAGTGGCGCAGGAATGGCAAAATTCGGGTATTACATTTCCGAAGCTCTTCATAAAAGAGGCTTACTCGAAAATTTTATTGTTCACTCAAAAGGCAAATTCCAAACCAATTTTCCTTCTGCTCCGGTTTCTTTTTTTTCACGGTATTATTTGCGGCTTTTGCAATTACTGAATGGCTGGTTTCATTTTACACCTCATAGAACCCGCTTTTTTCAGGAAATGGTTTTTGACTGGTTTTGCCGGTTCAGGATTTCAAAAAATACTGAAGTAATAGTAGCTACGCAACCCTTTCTTTTCAAAACATTCCGCAAAGCAAAAAAGCTGGGCATTACAACGGTTTTTATTCCCGGAACTGCGGAAGAAAATTTTATTAACCGAATTGTAAAAGAAGAGCAAAACAGAACCGGAATAACGGAGGAAGATGCATACACTTATCCGCCACGATTAAGCTATTACAATGCTTCCATGCAATTTGTGGATATCGTGCTGGCACCCTTTTCCGTAGTTTATGATGCTTACAAAACGTCAGCGTACAACGGCAAGGTTGAAGCGCTTTTTGGGTATCTGAAACCGGAAACAAAAAAAGAAGAAACAGCAGAAAAACAGACCACGTTTAAGGTTGGATACCTCGCACATACCGTGCTGCTAAAAGGCTTGCAATATTTACTCGAAGCCTGGGGGAAACTGCAGCAGGAAAACCTTCTTTCGCCAGATATGGAATTGCATATTGCCGGCGCAATTAATCCGGAATTTCAAAAGTTTCTTGACAAGAAGTTTGCGCACCTGAAGCAGGTTTTCTATGCCGGGCATGTTCACAATGTTTCCAAATTTTATCAGTCACTAAGTCTGTTTGTTATTCCAAGCCTCACGGACGGTACACCTTACACAGCAATAGAAGCAGCGCTCTTTAAAGTGCCTGTCTTACTGACGGAAAATTGCGGCTCTAAAGATTTCCTGAACGGCGTGGAACAAGGTTGCATTGTTGTTCCGATAAGGGATGCGCAGGCTTTATACAATGCAATATTGAATGGACACAGCAACAGAACTGCGCTTCAAAGCTTAGGAGAAAAAGGGTTCGAAAATGTGGCGGCATATGACAGTCGCAATTACGTAAATCAATTAGCAAATTATTTTCAGCAACTCCTTTCAGTCAATCATATTCAGCACTAAATGAGATTTGCCATCCGCGACGACGACACTAATTTTTACACTTCGCCAGCCGAGCTTGAAAAATGCTATGGTGACATCTGGAATGTAGTGCCGCCAACGCTTTGCCTCATTTCTAAAGTGAAAGGAAACTGGCAATACTGGGTGCATCAGATTTATAAAGACAAGCAAAAAACGGATTGGAAAGCATGGGAAAATGACGATGAAGCGCATCCTATTGAAGACAATAAAGTGCTGATTAATTTTCTTAAAGAAAAGTATGCTTCCGGGCATCTTGATGTAGGTTTTCATGCTGTGCATCATCGTAATGAAGATGAAGTGTTACCTGCGGGAAGAAGCAACAATTATGTGCGCGGTGCGGAATTTTTCACAACCAGAAATATGGAGGCACTCATAAAAAAAGAGACTGCCCACCTTAACGACTTACTGAACGCTGAAATTTCTGTTTTTACACCACCGCAAAACTTGTTGTCACTAAAAGGATATCAGGCTGTAATAGCGGCGGGGCTTAACATCTGCGGCGGCGGCATTCCCTTTTTCAAAAAAGAAAAAACAATTTCCGGATTGCTGAACATGGCTAAAATAGCATCCTTCAAAGCGATTCATAAAACCCTTGATTATCCACGCACGCTTTCCTATAGCCATCATAATGAAATTGCTTACCATTACCCTTTGCAGCCGAATACGCCCATAAAAACGCTTATCGATGCTTTCGAAAACGTGAGGCAATTTGACGGTGATTTCGTTTTGTCAACGCACTATGTGGAGTTTGATTATCAAATGGTATACGATTCAAAGAGAACGATGAAAAATGTGCTGGAGGAATTTATTTCCTACATCGAAAAATATCCGGTAAAAAAAATGTCGCTCACTAAAATGCTTTCATCTTGAGTAGACAACAGAAAAAAATTCTGGTAGCTTCATTCCAATCGCTCACCAAAAGAAGCGGCGGCGGCATGGCTCGGTTAGGTTTTTATTTGTCGAAAACGCTTGATGAAAGAGGATTGCTGCAACGCTTTGTGGTGTATTCAAAAGGTAAATACAGAACCGATTTTAAAACCGTTCCTGTTTGGTTTTTTTCCCGTCATTATCTATACCTGTTACATAAGATAAACCGCCTTTTAAAAATTCCTGATTATCGTTTCAGGTTCATTCAGGAAGTGGTTTATGATTGGTTTTGCGCTTCACTGATTACAAAGAATACCGGCATCCTCTTCGTTACACAACCTTACTTGCTGCACACTTTCAGAAAGGCAAAAAAACAAGGCATTCCCATCATTTTCATACCTGCCAATCCGGAAGAAAACTACATCAAGAAACTTGTTACGGAAGAGAAACAATTCCTGGGTTTGGAGGGAAACGATGCTTATACTTACCAGCCGAGAATTGATTATTTCAACAAGTCCATTTCTTTTGTTGACAAAGTAATTGGCTCCTACCCTACAGTCTATAAAACGTATAGCCAGAGCGACTTTCAGGGTGAAGTAGTTGAATTAACCGGACATTTAAAACCTGATTTTATGCCGGTTTCTATCTTAAAGAAATTGCCTTCGGACAAAACATTTAAGGTCGGTTATCTGGCGCATACCGTTGTGCTGAAAGGGGTGCATTATTTATTGGAGGCCTGGCAACAATTAGTGCTTGAAAATCCGGACGTTGACATGGAGTTGATTGTTTCCGGAAAAATGGATGAAAACATTTGCCGCTACATTTCAGCCACATTTAAAGACATTCAGAAAGTAACTTTTTCGGGCTTCATTCCAAGTGTTCATGCTTTTTTTAAGAAGCTTGATTTATTCGTAGTTCCGAGCCTCATAGATGGAGGACCTTACACCGCATTGGAAGCTGCACATTATGGCGTGCCGGTGCTGATAACTGAAAATTGCGGTTCTGCAGAGCTTTTAAGCAGAGGCAAAAGTGGATGTTATATCGTTCCCATCCGCGATGCAAAAGCTTTAAAAAACAAACTGCTCCATGCCTATAATAATCGATGCGAAAACATTGAAACCGGCATGAATGCCAAACACAATCTGGACAGTTACGACATGCAAGATTTCATCAAAAAACTTGCTGATTACCTTGAAGCTTTATGACCCGTAAAAACGTGTTGCTCATTGGTTCTGAATTAGGAAAAGGGGGCGCTGAACGTTCTATTTCCTTGTTGAGTTTTTACCTGCAGGAATTTTATGAAGTCACGCTTTGCATCCTTTCCGGGCGCGACCGAGAGCAATTTTATAAAACCTGCAAAAACGTGGTTTTTATTGACCCGCCTGAAGCCCAAAATGCAATTGGAAAAGTAAAAGCCTGGCGATACAGATTGCGCAAAATTCGGGAACTTAAAGAAACCCTGAAAATAGACGTGAGTATCAGTTTTCTGGAAGGTCCGGATTACGTGAATGTGCTTACTAAAAAAAATGAAAAAACGGTGCTCAGCATTCGCGGTTCTAAAATGCACGATAAAGTGATTGCGGGCGTGATGGGTTCCCTTCGGAAAAAAATTCTGATACCGAAACTTTACAGGAAGGCGGATGAAATTGTGTGCGTTACGGATGCACTCGCAAAAGAATTGAATGTGCATTTCGGGGTTCCGGTAAAAAGGCTCACAACTATCTATAATTTTTATGAAACAGAACGCATCGTTCAGCAATCGAATGAAGCGTTGACGGAGGATGAAGCAGCCATTTTTAGAATGCCTGTAATAATCACTTCCGGGAGATTGCACGTGGCAAAAGAGCACGACAAATTAATTCGCATTTTGGCATCAGTGAAAACAAAAACAAAAGCGCGACTGGTGATTTTGGGAGATGGTGAATTGAAAGAAACGCTACTCAAATTATGCAGTCAACTGGACCTCAAAACCTGCGAATGGCAAAAGGGATTTACAGATGCAGACGTGTATTTTATGGGCTTTCAGGAAAATGCTTTTAAGTTTTGCAGGCACAGCAGTTTGTTCGCGCTTGCTTCTTCCTGGGAGGGATTTCCGAATGTGCTTGCAGAAGCTTTGATTTGTGAAAAGCCGGTTGTGAGTACGGATTGCCCCACAGGTCCGCGGGAAATTCTGGATGTAAAGAATCTGCCCGAAACCCCTACCCAGCAAACGCACCGCATAGAAGTGGGCAGCCTGCTCCCGATGCTGGATACGCCATCTGAAAAAACATTGCAGGCCTGGGGTGAAGAAATAGTTTATTGGCTGAATGCACCACAGCCGGCTTCAAAAGATTTTAAAAAGCTAACGCAACGCTTCACGCTTCAGGCAATGATGGAACAATGGAAGCGGGTTATTGAAACTGCCTAAAAAAATTTTTTTGAACATCCTGATTATTGACAATTCCAAAGCGTTTACCGGAGCATTAAAGTGTGCTTTAAGTGAAGCTGCATTATTAAGCGGTCAGCATCAGTTTTCTTTTTTATTACCAACAGGAAGCCTGGCTTTGGAAGCCGTTCGCAGCGCGGGTTTTAAGGTTTTTGAACTTCCTATGCTGGAGATTCGAAAGTCCGGTTTTACCCTAATAAAATATCCTTTTTCGCTAACGGCAAATACTTTTAAACTCCGTTCAATTATCAGGCAGGAAAAAATTGATTGCCTGCAAATGAATGACTTCTACAACTTGCTGGGCGCATCCCAAAAATGGCTGGGTTACAAAGGAAAACTGCTCACCTGGGTTCGTTTTCTGCCCCGCGTAATGCCCACTCCATTGCGAAAATTATGGACCGGAATTGCACAGCGGAATGCAGATAAAATTATAGCAGTTTCACGGGCAGTTTTGAAAGAATTACCTACGCATCCACAGACTGTTTGCATTTACGATCCGGTGCATCTTTCAGAAAATCATCCACCTAAAAAACTGCGGAACGATATGCTTGTTCAATGCCTTTACCTCGGAAATTACATCCCGGGAAAAGGACAAGATGCCGCATTGGCAGCATTTGTGGGTGCTTACAAAGTCAATCAAAATCTGAGACTTCATTTTGCAGGAGGCGACATGGGGCTTCAAAAAAACTTGGATTTCAAAGCCGCATTGCAGCAACAGGTAAGCGCTTTAAAACTGGAACCGGTCATTACTTTTTCAGGATTTGCAACCGACGTAGAAGCCACAATTAAGAATGCCGACATCGTACTTAATTTTTCAGAAGCAGAATCCTTCTCCATGACCTGCCTGGAAACTGCCTTTTATGGCACACCACTTATTGCCACAAAATGCGGCGGTCCGGAAGAAATAATTGAAGACGGAATTACCGGAATGCTGTTGCCTGTGGGAGATGTGGAGGGTTTCAAAAATGCCCTTTTAAAATTGGCTGGAGATGAAAAACTAAGACAGAAATTTTCTGAAAACAGTGCTGCTTACGTTCGTGATAAATTCAGCACAAGCCGTTACGTTTCTGAAATGACCCACATGCTTAATTCACTGTAAACCTGATGGCTAAAAGCGTTCTGTTTCTAGTTCCCTACCCTATCGGAAAAGCACCCTCTCAACGTTTTCGGGTAGAGCAATTTCTTCCAATTCTTGAAAATGCAGGGATTCGGTTTAAAGTGACGACTTTCCTTGATGCAGCTACCGGAAAAATTATTTACCAACCGGGGCACACCTTCCGGAAAGCATTGGGAATCGCTGCAGGATTTTTGCGAAGATTGAGAACAGTGTTTTTAGAAGCACCTTCTTACGACTATATTTTCATCCACCGCGAAGCATCACCAATTGGTCCGCCTTTGTTTGAATGGCTATTGAAAAAATTTTTTCAAAAAAAAATCATTTTCGATTTTGATGACGCCATCTGGATTCCAAACACCAGTAAAGAGAATGCCATTGCCGATAAACTAAAAGCATTCTGGAAAACAGAAAGCATCTGCAAATGGTCTTACAAAGTGGCTGCCGGCAATGCATTCCTAAAATCGTTTGCTGAAAAATACGCTCAGCAAGTAATCGTTTTGCCCACCTGCGTAAACATGCAATTGCGCTACAACAAAATTAAAACTCACGAAAAAAGAAAGCCGGTAGTTGGCTGGACGGGCAGCCATTCTACGCTGCATTATGTGGATGCTATCCTTCCCATTATTAAACGCTTACAGCAACAACTGGATTTTACGTTCTTAGTTATTGCCGATAAAAAGCCTGAATTAGCGCTTCATGATTTTCGTTTTATCCCGTGGAATTCAAACACTGAAATTGACGATCTTCTGCAAATGGATATTGGCGTTATGCCATTGAAGGCAGATGCATGGAGCGAAGGTAAATGCGGCTTTAAACTGATTCAGTATTTAGCGTTGGGCATCCCGGCAATTGCGGATCCGGTTGGCGTTAATAAAGAGATTATAGAGCACGGCACAAACGGTTTTCTGGCGGAAAAAACAAGCGATTGGGAGCAACTTTTAAAAACGCTTATTGAAGATGCTACACTCCGCAAAAAGCTAGGCGAAAATGGCAGGGAAAAAATGAAAAACCAATTCAGTATTCAAAGCCAGGCACAAACATTCCTTGCTCTTTTTTCCTGAAATTATCTAAGACTGAGAATGTTTTTTTCCGGCGGATTATACTTGTAATAAATCAGCACCAATGCAATTCCGAAAAAAGGTAAACATGGAATCCGGTAACGTGAAAGCGCTCCGAAATTACCTGAGGACATGCCTACAGCAAAGGCAAAAATTATGGTGAAGATGAGTGCAAATTGAATGGTAGGGTCGCCGCTGATGGCTCGCCAGGCACGTTTAAAACCAAGCCGGAAAATTATCTTTAGCGTAACCCACAAAAACAGACTGGCTTCTACGGCGTTCAGCAACTGAATCACTTTGCGCGTCTCCCAGATATAAGGCCGGAAAAGCGACACATTTACTGCGGCAGGAAAAATCCGAAGCAATCCGGCAGGGCTTGGATCCACAATTCCAATGTCATAAGCAGAGCCTTCATCACCACTCACAGAGGCAATGTATGTGCTCGTTACGTAGGAGGTTTGCCCAATATTTTCAAGAGAATATTTACCCAGGTCGGCAGCAAATTTTTGAGAGAAAAAAACAAACCCGCCAATACACACAAAGACAGTAAGAACCGTGACGAGTTTACGGGTCATTGCATTGCCAATCTTGTGAGAATACGAGAATAAAATCCACAGGAAAAGGGCGGGAATAAATGCCAGCAGGATGTAGACCTTAATCACAGAAATGATGTAAAAAGAAAACACCACAACCGCCACATTCTTAAACTTAAAATCGCGCAGCAGTAACACCCGAAACACGCCGTAGGTAAGCCATCCGAGCGCGCACATGCAAATAGTATCCTTAAAAATCCCTGACCCCCACATTACGGTGCTGGGAATGAAAAGTGTGCACCATGCAATCTGTTTTGTAAGCGCAGGATAGCGGGTTGCAAACGTGCGGAACAATGCCCACAAACCCGTAAATGCAAAGGATCCAAAAAGAATGGAAATGGGTAAATAAGTGGTGAAGTTTACAAGCCCCAGCAAAGCAGTTACAATTACAACGGCATATTCAGTAGAGGCATCGTACCACTGCATTTTGGAAGTATAGTTTGTGTAAAAATCACCGTCCACCGAGCTTGCTGTGTGCGTGATAAGCGCCAGCCATTTTGTAAAAGATTCTGAGAGCGCACTGTTTACAACGTGTCCGTGGAGGTAATAGTTCATCGTGTCTCCGCCGCCATAATAGTATTGGTAAATCAAACCAATCATGATGGCTCCGCAAATTTTCACCCACAAACCCGGCATAAAATAGGGGCGCCACGGGTGCCCTGGAGGGTAATGTTTTCTACGATAATTGAACGCAATCATGTAGATGATGAGGAGATAAAACGGCAGAAGAATGTAATCGAGGAGCGTTATAAATTGCATCGGTATCTTTCGGGCAAACATTCAATCGCCAACACTCCTTTTATGTGTGGAATCTCAGGGCTTTTTGCATTTCGCAATGATGCTGCCGGCAACCTTTCAAAAGTAACACAATCAACACAGAAATTATATCAGCGCGGTCCGGACAGCGGGGATGTTTTTATGGATTCCTGCACCGCACTTGGTCATCGCCGTCTTTCCATTATCGATACTTCCACAAGCGCTTCACAGCCAATGAGTGACCACACCGGGCGATACGTAATCGTCTATAACGGGGAGATTTTCAACTTTAAACAACTCGCAGACAAACACTTCAAAAACACGTTTCAATCTTTCAACGGACCACGCACCACATCAGATACCGAGGTGCTTCTTTATCTCCTCATTCACTTCGGAACCGATTGTCTGGAGTGGCTTTCAGGATTTTTTGCTTTTGCCTTTTACGATAAAGAAACGCAGCAACTTCTGCTTGCCCGCGACCGCTTTGGAAAAAAACCCCTACACTTTTATTCAGGCGATGATTTCTTTGCTTTTGCCTCTGAAATGAAAGCGCTAATGGAGTATGATATTCCCCGTGAAATCAACTTCACAACGCTGCATCAATATCTTCAGCTCAATTATATCCCGCAGCCCCACAGCATGTTGAAGGGCGTAGAAAAATTACCTGCCGCACATTTTATGTGGGTGCAAAAAAGCGGAGCCTCAAATCCGCAACGCTGGTATGAAATCGAAGTGAAACCTGCTGCCTACAGACAATATTCTTATCATGAAGCACAGGAAAAATTAGTGCAGTTAATGGATAGCGCCGTGCAGGAAAGGATGATTGCTGATGTGCCGCTCGGGGCATTTTTAAGCGGCGGAATTGATTCATCCGTTATCGTTGCAATGGCATCGAAACATACTTCGCAACTAAACACTTTTTCCATTGGCTACAAAGACAATCCTTTTTTTGATGAAACATCTTTTGCGCAGCTCGTAGCTAAAAAATACAACACCAACCACACCGTTTTTTCGCTCACTAATAATGATTTTCTGGAGCATCTTTACGACGTGCTGGATTATATTGATGAGCCGTTTGCAGACTCTTCTGCTCTCCCCGTTTTTATCCTCAGCCAGCACACGAAAAAACACGTAACCGTAGCACTAAGCGGCGATGGCGGTGATGAAATTTTTGCAGGTTATAATAAACATGCTGCTGAATGGAAGGTGCGCCAGTCGTCTCTTTCCAATAATTTGGTGAAGGCTGCATTGCCCGTGTGGCAGTCGCTTCCGCGCAGCCGGAACAATAAAGTAACCAACGTTTTCCGACAATTGCACCGCTTTGCCGAAGGGGCAAAATTATCTCCGCAGGAGCGCTACTGGCGATGGGCTACATTCAATAATGATGCGCAGGCACGCAATATTTTACTGCCTGAAATTGCAGCAAAAATAGACGGCAGCCAAACCGATTTGTTGAAAAATAATTTGCTGAAAGGCTTAGAAGGGGCGGACTTCAACCAGGTATTGCTTGCTGACATGAACCTCGTTTTGCTTTCCGATATGCTGGTGAAAGTGGACCTCATGAGCATGGCAGCATCGCTTGAAGTGCGCAGTCCGTTCCTTGATTATAAGGTGGTTGATTTTGCATTTTCACTCCCTGCTTCCTACAAAATTGATGGGAAAATGAAGAAGCGCATTGTGCAGGATGCGTTCAGAAATCTGCTGCCACCTGAAATTTACAACCGCCCGAAACATGGTTTTGAAATTCCTTTACTTGGCTGGATGCGGAATGAATTGTGGGGATTGATAAACGATGATTTGCTTTCGGATGCGTTTGTAAAAGAACAGGGTATTTTCAATCCAGACGCGATTGCAGCCCTAAAAAAGAAATTACACACCGCTTCACCTGAAGATACGCACGCTACGCTTTGGGCGCTTATTGTGTTTCAGTATTGGTGGAAGAAATACTTTTAAGCAAAATTTTTTTGAAAAACTGAATTCAGTTTATCAGACTCTATAAAATAAAAAAACCGCCTCATGGTAAATGAGACGGCTTTTATTTTTAAAGCAGGTTAATCTTAGTGTGTAACTACGAAGCGCTTGCTTACACGACTACCATTTGCATCAATATTGTATAAATATACACCATTTGCAAGGTCAGAAGTGGAGAAAGTAGTTTCAGAAGTTTGCTGCGCATTTACTTTACCTAAAGAACGTGATTTAACCACTTGTCCCAAAGTATTTACAATGCTAAGGTTCACGTTAGCTGAATGTTTTAATGAGAAAGCAATATTGATATTCTCATTTGCTGGGTTAGGATAAATATTTCCTGCAATTTCAATATTATTAACATCATTAATTCCGCTAATGTTATCGTAATTTAAACGAAGACGTGGAGAAGCATCAATTCTGAAAGGGAGGTTGTTAGGTCCACCAAAACCAGTTATTCCATCATTTTGTGATGTATCCAGAACACCATGTAATAAATCCAAAATCTGAGGCGAAGTCGAAGTAGCGGATCTTAGTAAAACTGTATTAGCAGCAGGAATATTATTACCCACTACTACAACAGCATAATCGCCACCATCCATAATAAATGGTGATGAAAGTAAGTCAATATTAAACTTTGTATAAACAGAAGTTGAATCCGTAGAAATATCAGCAGCAGTTAGTGCTTTTTCTTCTGTACTTGCAGTAAAATTATATTGACCTGTTGTACCTACTGTCACTAGCTTATAAATACGAACTACTACACGGCTACCAGGTGTAGTAGTGCTTGCGAAAGATGCATCTACAGACGTAAGTGTATCTGATTTTCCAGCAGGAACCGTAATGAATATACCAATTGAATTAGAACCTTCACCTGAAGCGTTTGTATTAGGGCGATGGATGTAATATGAAGACTGGCTTGAATTACCCATTCTATGATATACTTTATCTGTTATTTGAAAACTCACAGAATCGTTATTATTAGTAGTCACAGCATCACCAGTAGCGTTCACATTAAATGCGGCAGTATAATTTCCCACAATGTTTGTATAATACATTGGAAATTCAAGCAAAGAGTCAATTGTTCCTGAAGCAAGACTATTTAAAGTAATCATCTGATTATATACTGATGTAGTGCCGCGTAATATTTCAGCCTTGTAGATTGCATTAGGGGATAAATCACCGTTATTTTCTGCTACAACTACAGGGATTATCGAATCAACAAAGTTTTTTGTTATGGCACCAAAAGTTGTAAAACCTCCTGTTCCGTCAATCATAATAATACCTCCGTCTGTAGCTGCAAATTCAACCGGGTCTAATTCAGATAATGCAAGATCATCTACTAACCAGCTATATCCACCACCAGCAGGACCGCTAAACTTGTAGCGAAAACGGATAATTACATCAGCTTGGTTTGCTGCCACACTTGATATATTCATACGCACCGTGTATGGATTTGTAGGAAGAGAGGATGTGCTGGAAAGATTATTGTTGACCATTACAGGAAATTCGGTAAACGATGCTCCACCATTATTACTAACAAGGATAAAGCAGGAATCCGAAAAACGACGGAAATGCTCTTCAAAAGAAAGCTGGACAGTTGGGTGACCAAAGCAGTTATAAGAAGGAGATTGCATAAAACCTTCTAACGTAGTAGCATTATTAATAGCACCAATTGAATCAGAATCATAAATCATCCATCCATTAGCGGCAGTAGTTGAATTAATAGCACCAATTGTAAACGCTCCCGTAGAAGCTACATTAATCCATTTCCATGTTCCAGGACCGACAACGCTTGCAGCCGACCATCCTGTCGGTAAAGATGTAGGGGTCCCGCTTCCAAAATCCTCCTGTACAAAAGGAACAGCAGTAGTTTTTGCAAGATGCGAAAAATTATTCGCCTGAATAAGTTTTGGTGTTTCCTGAACCTGAATAGTTCCTTTCACACGGTGGGTAGGCTCTTGGGTGTATTGGTTTTTGCTCGCATTTTGTTGCGCAAAAGCAGGGAATACACATCCACCTAAAATAACAAGTAGAAGCTTTTTCATTGTTGATGTTTTTGTTTTTAAAGTTAAGCGGTAAAGTTAAGCACATTCTTCCGTAGAGACAAATTTTTTCTCAAAAAAAACAAGGTTAAAATACCTGAAAATTCATTTTTAAACCTGAAAAAAGAAGCTCTTTACTTTTGCCTGACTTAATCCGCCCCATGCTTCCACATTTTGATGACACGGCAATCGCTTTTCAATACAAATCCAATACAGATTTACGCCGTGCGCAGTTGCTGTTTTCATCCATGAGTTCCCCTTTTCTCACTAATCTGGGGATGACAGTTACGAACCTTGCCATGAAAATTGGACTGCCCGTTGAAGGGTTAGTGAAGCAAACGATCTACAAACAGTTTTGCGGCGGCACAAACATTCAGGAAGCGGCACAAACTGCAAACATGCTCGGGAAATACGGCATCGGCGTTATCCTTGATTATGGCGCGGAAGGAAAAGAAGCGGAATCCGAATTTGATAAAGCAGTACCGGAGTTTATTAAAGCGATAGAATATGCGGCAGGTAAGCCGAACATTCCATTTATCAGCATCAAAATAACCGGCTTTGCAAAGTTTGCGCTCCTTCAAAAAATTCATGAAAATGTACCGCTTTCGCCACAGGAAATGCAGGATTGGGAAACGGTAAAAAAACGCATTGACCGCATTTGCGAGGCAGGGTTTAAAAAGCAGGTGAAAGTGCTTATTGATGCGGAAGAAACCTGGATTCAACATGCAGTCAATCTGCTGGCGAATACAATGATGGAACGCTACAATCGCAAAGAAGCAATAGTGTACAACACCTTCCAGCTTTACGCCCACGCCACGCTTTCTTTTTTGAAAAAATCTCTGGAAGAAGCGGAATCTAAAAACTACATTTTAGGAGCGAAGCTGGTGCGCGGTGCCTACATGGAAAAAGAACGAAACAGAGCCAAAGAAAATGGTTACCCTTCGCCCATCCAACCGGATAAAAAAAGCACTGACCAGGATTTTGATGACGCCGTTATTTTCTGCCTCGAACACCTCTATAAACTGGACGTTTTTATTGGCACGCACAATGAAAAAAGCTGTCTGCTTGCGGCAAAATTTATGGAAGATCACAACCTCCCATTCAATAATCGCGGCGTGTATTTTTCACAGCTTTTCGGCATGTCCGATAATATCTCTTTCAACCTTTCCCATGCCGGTTTCAACGTTGCAAAATACCTGCCTTACGGACCCGTAAAAGATGTGATTCCTTACCTCATGCGCCGTGCTCAGGAAAACACTTCCGTAGCAGGACAAACGGGGCGTGAACTTTCCCTCATAAACAAGGAATTGAAAAGAAGAAAATCAAAAAAATCATAGCCTTAATGGCATAAAAAAAACTGCCCGAAAACAGTTGTATTTTTTGAGTAAATTATTCAACGATGTAAAGATCTTCATTGTCTCGTTTCATCTTGTAACGCTCTCGTGCATATCGCTCCAGTTTTTCAGGATCGTGGGTGAGGTCATAATGCTCTTTTTCCATGCGCACAATTTCTTCATTTAGGTAGGTAATGTTCTGTTCCGTATTCGCAAGTTGCTGCCTGCGTGCTTTTTGGGATGACCAATTATTTTGATCAAAGAAAACCATCCAAACTGCAAAAGCAACGCCCGTGAGCAAAAATTTATTGGTAACAATTCTGAAAACTTTTTTCATAAAAATTTGCTTTTAGAGCCGTGGATTATTTCCCGAATTTAAGTTGCTTGCCCGGATAAAATCCACTGTTGCCTAATTCTTCTTCAATCCTTAAAAGCTGATTGTATTTCGCCATCCGGTCAGACCGTGAAGCAGAACCTGTTTTTATTTGTCCGCAATTGAGAGCAACCGCAAGGTCGGCAATGGTAGCATCTTCTGTTTCTCCTGAACGATGGCTCATTACGGTGTTGAAGCCATTGTGTTGTGCAAGCGTTACTGCATCAATTGTTTCACTGAGCGTGCCTATCTGATTCACTTTCACAAGCAGTGCATTTGCTACGTTTTTATCAATGCCTTTCTGCAGTCTTTTTACGTTGGTTACAAACAAATCATCGCCCACAAGTTGCATCTTGCTTCCAAGCGCTTCAGTAAGTTTTTTCCAGCCTTTCCAGTCATCTTCCGCCATGCCATCTTCAATGCTCACAATCGGATATTTTTTTGCCCATTCAACCCAGTAAGCTACCAGTTCATCACTACTCATTTTTGCGCCGCTGCTCTTGTGAAAAACGTACATTTCCTCCTTATCATTCCAGAGTTCACTGTTGGCTGCATCCATTGCAATGCTTACGTCTTCGCCTGGTTTGTAGCCTGCTTTTTCAATCGCTCTCAACACTGTTTCAATAGCTTCTTCATTGCTTTGAATATTCGGTGCAAAGCCGCCTTCATCGCCCACATTCGTTGAGTAGCCTGCATTCTTCAAAACAGATTTTAGCGTGTGGAAAATTTCAACACCCCAGCGCAATCCTTCACTAAACGAAGTAGCACCCACCGGCACCACCATAAATTCCTGGAAGTCAATTTTATTATCCGCATGAGCGCCGCCATTTAAAATGTTCATCATCGGCACTGGCAAAGTGCGTGCATTGCTTCCACCAACATACCTGAAAAGAGAAAGCCCCGTAGCAGCAGCGGCTGCTTTAGAAACAGCAAGACTTACGGCAAGAATCGCATTGGCGCCGAGCTTACTTTTATTTTCTGTGCCGTCCATTTCAATCATCATCGCATCAATTCCGCGCTGGTCGGTTACGTCCATTCCGTAAAGCTCTTCGCTGATGGTTTCGTTGATGTTTTCAACAGCTTTTTCTACGCCTTTTCCAGCATACTTTTTCTTATCGCCATCCCTCAACTCCGCCGCTTCATGTTTTCCGGTTGATGCACCTGATGGAACTGCCGCTCTGCCCATGTTTCCATCGCTGGTATAAACATCTGCTTCAACGGTTGGGTTGCCTCTTGAATCAAGCACCTGGCGGGCGACAATGCGGGAAATAAAACTCATAATCCGGATAAAATTTAGTAAGCGGTTTTTAGAAAGAAGGCGCAAAGATAATTGCATTGCTTTACTGAGAAAATACACCTCCACACTGCCCTGCAAAAACTACTTTTGTGCCCATGATTTTTCATTTTGTAGTTGGTGATGAGGCAGCAAAAAACCTGCTACAGGCAGTGGTAAATGAACCTGATTTGGAAGGAGAAGTCGTTGTGTTGAAAGACATTCTGCATGTGGGTCCTTTGCAAAAAAGTAACGGTGAAAGTTTTTCAGTGCTCAGAACAAATTATTGGCGGGAAGTAGCGGGCAATGAAGACGTAAGCCCTGTGCAAGACCTGGAGCGTGTTTTAGAAATTTCAAACACTATGGCAAAGAATGAAAATGCTGTTGCCTGGATGTGGATGGCGCCTGCTGCAGCCGATGTTTGCGCCTACTACTGGCTATTTCCTTTTTTGTATAAACACACCAATCGGTTCTTTCTGCTAAACCTTGCAGGGCTGCCTTTTTTAAATGAGGAAGGCAAAGTTTATTTTCCAAATTCCCTTTCCGAAATCATTCCGTCAGAGTTTTTAAAAGCAAGAAAACTTGCCCGCAACATTTCTCCTTCTGAAATGGAAGTTGACACAGATGAATGGCAAAAGCTGGTTGAAGAAAATGCTGCACTTCGCAGTTATGAAGGCGGTAAAAAAATTACTTCCCGCGGTGTTGGTTTTTATGATGAAATGCTTTTGCAAACCTGCACGGCACAACCACAAAAAACTTCAAAAATTATCCGGCTTGCAATTCAGAAAAGCAAAATCCCAACCGGTGACACATGGATTCAATGGCGCTTAAAAAAACTTGTTGCCGAAAATATTGTAGAGCAGGAAGGAGAAACAATCCGGCTTTCAAAAAATGGTGCGGAAAACGAGGTGAATATTTCATCCTAAAATTTTAGAAAGAAG
Organism: Flavipsychrobacter sp.; assembly: GCA_965218185.1. Classification (GTDB taxonomy): domain Bacteria; phylum Bacteroidota; class Bacteroidia; order Chitinophagales; family Chitinophagaceae; genus JAFIGV01. The sequence goes on along the minus strand of CBDCKE010000004.1, from coordinate 98,477 downwards.
CAGGATGACTTACCAGATTTCAATTACCCCCGTCAACGATAATTCCAAAAAACTGCAAACAGCGCTTCATTTAATTGTGGTGTTTGTTGTGTTGATTTCGGGTGTGTTCTTATTGCTTTATCGCAGCGTATTAAATAGCCTGCCGGATGCCGATCGCGCTTCGCTAGCCGTTTTACCGGTAGCAGGTTGGAAAGCCTGGCTTATGATTGCACTTTCCGTTTTGCTTTTCTGGATTGTGGTGGGAAAAAATAAATGGCTTCAACAGAAAAATTTCAGCCGCCTGTTGCGCATTTTTGAGTTTGGATTGCTTGCAGCTTTTGCATTTACCACTTTTCAGAAAGGCATTTTTACTCCGGGTTTTTTTTATGCGGTTGTTTGCCTGTTGATTATTTATTCCTTCTTTAAAGAGGCAAAAGCACACAAAATATCCGCCATCATTTTTGACTTAAACGGCGTGTTGATTCCCCGGCAATCCACTCCCAAAAAATTACTCTGGCAGGAAGTGGAAAGAGTGCTTTTGAAACATCAGGTCTTGTCGGTGGATTGTTACGATAACCGGCTCTATCAATGGAACGTAAACACGGAAACAACATTTCATGTCGGCGCATTTCAGGAATTTTGCAACGCTCAAATAGAGCAGGCAAAAGATAAACGTGCAGCTGATGACTGGTAATTCCGCTCCTTTCCTTCTATACTCTGACGGCAAAGGGAACATTTTTGAAGACACTTCGCTTTATGCAGTCGGCAGAAGCGGATGGGATGCGCTGCTCGTAGAAAGTGAAGACTGGATTCCATTACCCGATGGTGGTTCCATGTATGAATTGCCCGACAGGCGCGGCATTGGGATGGATGTAAAAACAGGCGAGCCCCGCATTTGTAATAAAGGATGGGCGGTGGCTGCATTCATTCCTCCGGCGCACACAGGGTATTATCTCGCCGCTTTTGAAAGTTTACCAAACGCTGAAACGCTACCACTTTTTTGCTACACGGCTGCCGGCTGGCGCGATAATCAATTTGTGGTGCCCGCAACAAGAATTGAACAGGACATTCGTCAGGAAGCTTCGGGTTATGATGATGCAAAAGTGAAAGCCGGCGTTGCGCATTTACTGGAAGCCTATCCACACAACAGACTGGTGCAGCACATTGCCAATAATTGTGCACTCACTTACCATTGCCCTGCCGCGCGAAATTATTTTTTAGGAAGGTGGGAATGCCCGGTTCCGGCATCGCCTGCATGCAACGCAAACTGCATTGGCTGCATTTCTTTTCAGCCTGAAAGTGAAACAATTTTTTCTTCGCAGGACAGGCTGATGTTTAAACCCACGGCGGCTGAAATTGTAGAGTACACGGTGCCGCATTTAGAAACAGCGCCCTACCCGATTATCAGCTTCGGACAGGGGTGCGAAGGCGAGCCGCTTTTAATGGGAGATGTCATAGCCGAAGCCATTCGGGAAATTAGAAAACATACCTCAAAAGGCAGTATCAATATCAATACAAACGGCAGCAAACCCGATGTAGTGAAACGCCTTATGGACGCGGGTTTAGACAGCATTCGTGTTAGTCTGAATTCGGTGAGAAAAGAAATTTACACACGGTATTATCTCCCCAATAATTATCAGTTTGAAGACCTTGCAGAGAGCATTAAAATCGTTCGGAAAAATGGCGGATGGGCTTCCATAAATTATTTCACTTTTCCCGGAATGACGGACAGTGCGGAGGAGTATGAAACGCTGCGAAAATTTATTTCAGAAACGGATCTCAACATGATTCAATGGCGCAACTTCAACATTGACCCCGACTGGTATCTCGGCAAGCTCGGCATCACCGACACGGGCGAATGTCTTGGTATCAAACAACTCATGGACTTGATAAAAGAAGAGTTTCCGAAAGTTAAATTCGGTTATTTCAACCCACCAAAAGAAAGGATGCTGCACTTTAAGCAAGACTTTGCACACAAATGATTGTCTAACTTTAATTTTTATTTCCCGCTTAAAATTCTAAAAGATGAATCAACAGGAAGCGCCCATCAACTTTAAAGCTGCAAGCTGGACTATTGGAATTCACATTTTACTGTTCTTGCTTTTTTTTATGGTTCGATACAACATGCCTGCCGTAGCTGCGGTGGAAGAGTTGGGCATGGAAGTGAACCTCGGTACCAGTGAAGACGGAAGCGGAACCGACCAGCCCATGTCGGTGGAAAGCCCTGCCGATGCGGCTGTTCGCACCACTGCACAAGCAAATGCTTCAAACGCCGATGCAGGTAAAAGCATTATGGAATCAGAAGACCCGGATGCGCCTGCAATTTCTTCTGTAAAAGAAAATCTTTCCAAAACCAACACTACCCCAAAAACGACTACACGCAATCCTTCAGCTACAAACAATAATCCACAGCCGACACCTAACACTCAAAAGCCACGGTATGTGTATCAGGGTTCACAGGGAAATGGTGGCAACAATGCAGCATCTAACGCACCGGGAACTTCAGAAGGCAACACAACAGGAAATGGCGACAGAGGTGTTCCGGGCGGCACGCCCGGCGCATCTAATTATAAAGGCAGCCCGGGAAATGGCACCGGCGGCGTTAGTCATTCTTTGAGCGGAAGAGATATTTCGCCACGCCAGTTTGAAGCAGAGTTTAATGAAGGGGGAAAAGTAGTTATCAGCGTAACCGTTGACCGCGAAGGAAAAATTGTTTCGAAAAGAGTGAAGAGCACACCCAATGCCAACCTTTCGCGCATAGCATTGCAGAAGCTAAGCCAGGCAAAATTCTCTGCCAGCAAAGATGCTGCACCGCAGCAATTCGGAGAAATTACCATCGTTTTCAAAACCCGCTCGTAAGCTTTTATAGTGTCTGAGAACATGGCCTATACGCAGGTTATAGACTATCTGTATAATCATCTTCCGCAGTTTTCAAAACAGGGAAGAGCGGCAATAAAAACCGACCTCACCAACATCCGCATTTTGTGCGAAGCGCTTGGTAATCCACAAGAGAAATTTAAAAGCATACACATTGCCGGAACAAACGGGAAAGGCAGCGTAAGCCACGCCCTGAGCGCTATCCATCAGGAATGCGGTTATAAAACGGGGCTTTACACTTCTCCGCATTTAATTGATTTCCGGGAGCGTATTCGCCTGAATGACGCGCTGATTTCCAAAGATTTTGTGGTTGATTTTGTAACGCAGCACCGCGCTCTTTTTGATGAAGTGAAGCCTTCTTTCTTTGAAGTGACGGTAGCCATGGCTTTTGATTTTTTTGCTAAGCAGGAAGTTGATATCGCAATCATTGAAACAGGATTAGGCGGCAGGCTCGACAGCACCAATATTATCACTCCTATTCTTTCCATAATCACGAACATCAGTTTAGACCACATGGATGTTCTTGGGGAAAATCTGGAAGCAATTGCGCGTGAAAAAGCAGGCATAATCAAGCAAGGAGTGCCGGTGCTTACAGGTGAAAAATCGCAGGAAACGGAAAGGATATTTTTTGAAAGCGCTTTGCAAAAAGAAGCTACGCTTTACCATGCAGAATCCATGTGGGAACTCGTTAAAATAGGCGTGGACAAAGGATTTCAAGCCTTTAAAGCGGTGCAGCCTGCGCAAAAGAAAATCCATTCTTTCAAAACAGATTTGCTTGGAAATTATCAGCGTAAAAACCTGAAAACAATTCTTGCAGCCTGTGAACTATTACCGCTTGTCAGCCCGCTAGACATTCCATTAGAAAAAGCATTTAAAGCGCTTGGAAAAGTGCAGGAGCTTTCCGGATTGCGTGGGCGCTGGGAAGTGCTGCAAAACGTTCCGCGCATTATTGCAGACGTGGCTCACAATGAGGCAGGCATTGAAGATGTGCTCACCCAATTTGCAGAAATGGAGGCTTCGCAGAAACATGTGGTTCTGGGTTTCGTAAAAGATAAAGACGTGGAAAAAGTGCTTTCTCTGTTTCCTGCCGACTATCATTTTTATTTCTGCAACGCTGCCATTCCGCGCGCATTACCTGCAAATGATTTAAAAGAAATTGCTGCTGCAAAAGGCATTGCGGGAAGCGCTTTTAAATCGGTTGATGAAGCTGTCCAAAATGCAATGGGGGCAATGGATACCGGGGACGCATTGCTGATTACCGGAAGCTTTTTCATCGTCGGCGAAGCCATTGCATTTTTAGAGAAAAAAGAACTTTCAAAAAACTGAAACCTTATTGCGCCATCCAGTATTTCCGAAGCAGCCACTCCGCAACTGCAACCAATAAAATCAAAAAGAAAAACCACTTCCAATCTACCAACGGAATGGTTTGCGAATGCGTGATTAAAAGCGGTTTCACAGTTTCATTATTCCGGATGCTATCGTACACACTGTTGATTTTTTGGTAAGGAAAAAGCACACCATTATTTTTATTCGCGACAGCATAAAGCAAAGGGTAATCCGCACCTGTCTGCAACATTTCAACCGGCAAATGCTGCACAGCGAAGGAGCCAAATGCGGTGTAGTTTTTTCCCTCAAACACAGTGCGGGCAGCATATTGGTAAGAGCCGGAGGCACGCAAACCAATGTTCAGTCTATAAGCATTTCCGCTGCGCTCAAAACTGTAATTTTCTTTTTTTCCGGCACTGTCGGTTATCGAAATGCTGACGTCAGAACTGTTTACCTGTTCATTGTTTTGATTAAGGAGATAGGCGTTGAAAGTGATGGCATCTCCATCGCCCCACACATACTTTGGCAATGAAACACGGAAGGGTTTTTCCTGAACATTTACGGCAAGAAAAGAAACCGTTTGCCGGATGATTTCATCCACCGTGTTGTGCGAATTAAAATGCCTGTATTCAAAAAGCCGCCAACGCCAAATACCTTCCCCCGCAAGGAATGCAGCCGGCGCACTGCCCTGCTGAAACATCCAAACCGGCTGCGTTGCATTGCCTCTTGCATTCATCAAAACGAGCGCATTTACGGACGGTTGCATACTTCCGACCGGCACACTCAGCGGCGGCATTTTATCCAGCACCGCATTTACATTTTGCGGCAGCGTAAACGAAGTGAACGCACTGTTTAAACTTGCAAACACCGGCTGCTGCGCCAAAGGATTCACGCTTGCCCGAACTACGCTTTGAACACTGTTTACAAAAGGCATGTAAGAAGATGCTGAGAGAATTACCCAAACAGGTTTTGCCGTTTTTGAAAGTTGTTGCAATGGCACGCTTTGAGAAGGAAGCCCGTGAAGAATAATGACGTCATAATTTTCAAAAGAAGCGGGCAAATTTTCTGCTGTGCGCACCGTGAGGGTGAATGTTTCCAAACCCTGCAATGCTTCCCGGATGGCATTTACGTCAGGATGCGGCGCAGCGGCTGCAAGCAAAATGTTTTTCTTTTCGCTCACCACTTCCACAAAAACATCCTGGCGATTGTTTGAAACGTTTTGCTCACCATCAGCAACCGGCAATGTGAGCACATAATGATGCAAACCGGTGCGCTCCGCTTTAATGGTGAAGGAAACAGCTTTATCAAACTTGTCGGAAATAATTGAAACCGGTGAAGATGCATTTACGCTGCCCCCGGCTTCTGAAAGCCTGATGCTGTTGTTATATCCTTTGCAACCTTCTGCCAGAATATCTGCCCTGATTTCAAACTGACTATTTAAGGAAACCGTGCGATTGGCATAAACCTTTGAAATGCGCAAATCCTTTTGTGGCGTGCTATCTCCTAAAGCAACTGCGTAAAGACTTCCTCTGAATGGCAATGAGGCAAACTGTGGATTTACGCCCTGATTAAAACGCCCGTCTGTAGCAAGAATTACCGCTCCTAAATTTTGCTCGCCATAAAACTCCACCGCCTGCGAAAGGGCATTTGAGATGTCTGTGTTTTGCTGGACGTAATTAAAAAGGGTGTCGCGCTGAATGCTGTTTCCGAAACCCCAACGGATGACGCGGTAATCCTTTTCCAGTTTTTCGAGCAGTTGCTGTGCGTCTTGTTTATAGCTCGCCGTATCGCCTTTTAATGCAGCCGGAACAGACGCTGAATTATCCTGCAAAAACAAAACAACGGGCTTTTCGGTTTCCGTTTTTTCAACCGTGAGAAGCGGCGCAATAAGTAATAAAAGCGTGAGTGCAATCACCAAAGCCCGCAACGAAGCCGTGAGCCATGGGTAAGGCACCGCCCGCCGAACGTCAGCTTTGTAAACAAAAAATCCGGCAAGGAGGGGAAGGATAATGAGAAGAATCCAAAGGGCAATTTGCATGGAGCGGCAATTTACTTGTTAGTTCACAGTTGCAGTGCGTTGATTTTCTTTTTGCAGAAGCCGAAGTGATTTTTCAGTGGCTAACGTGCTATTTATCTTTGCGCCCATGCAAATGCACAAAGTGAAAACGCAGCAGGATGTGCGTGAATTTTTAGACTTTCCGCTCCGGATTTACAAAGACGACCCTAACTGGATTCGCCCGCTCGACAAGGATATTGAAGAAGTGTTTGACCCGCAGAAAAACAAAACTTTTAAACACGGAACATGCACTCGCTGGCTGCTGAAAGATGCTACAGGCAAGACTGTGGGGCGCATTGCCGCTTTCACCAATCACAAATACAAGAACGAACAGCCAACTGGCGGCATTGGCTTTTTTGAATGCATAGATGACAAAACCGCTGCTCACTTTATGTTTGACTATTGCAAAAAATGGCTGGAAGAACGCAGCATGGAAGCAATGGACGGACCTATCAATTTTGGAGAACGGGACAGATGGTGGGGCTTGCAGGTGATAGGTTTTCAGCCGCCACTTTATTGCATGAATTACAACCCTCCTTATTATCAATCCCTGTTTGAATCATACGGTTTTCAGGTGTATTTCCACCAGATTTGCTTTTCACTGAAAGTGGAAAACAGACTTCAGGAAAAATTTTACCAGCGCCATGCAGAACTGAGCAACGATAAAAATTACCGCGCGGTGCACATCAAAAAAACGGAGCTTCAAAAGTTTGCCAAAGACTTTACTTACATCTACAACAAAGCATGGGCGGGGCATGGCGGCGGCAAAACATTAGACGAGCGCACCGTCAAAAAAATGTTTGCGAAAATGAAACCGGTGATGGACGAAAAGATTTCCTGGTTTGCTTATTACAAGGATGAACCCATTGGCATGTGGGTGAACCTGCCCGACCTGAACCAATATTTCAAACACCTGAATGGCAAATTCGGGCTGCTGCAAAAACTCCATTTCCTGCTACTGCAAAAGTTTGGGAAATGCTCACGGTTCGTGGGGCTTGTGTTCGGCATCATCCCGGAATTTCAGGGGATGGGCGTGGATGCATTTATGATTGTGGAAGGCGGAAATCTAATCCAAAAGCAACTGAATTACGAAGACTATGAAATGTTGTGGATAGGCGACTTCAACCCGAAAATGATCAACATTGCAGAAAGCTTAGGAACCCACCGGAGCCGCACGTTAAGCACTTACCGATACCTTTTCGACCGCCAAAAAGAATTTAAACGACACCCGATGGTTGGCGGATAAAACAGCCTGAAAATGCGCATCAGCCAATGTATTCCTGAAGCACTGTTTTTATTTTATCGCAGCTCAGGAACAGCGGTTTTTCATGCACTTCCACCTGCATGGTGTTCCCTTCTTTGATGAGATAAGAGGCTTTTATTTTACCAATGGGTGTGCTCACAAAAAGTTCTCCGCATTCCGCATCGCCGGTGAGCGTTCCTTTAAATTTTTCAATGGCGGCTTTTGCCTGTGCCAGGTAGATTTCCGGGTTTCCTTTTATGTGGAGTTCAAATTTGCAACTCATATAAGCATTCGTTTTTTACGGGTTATTTCAAAGATGTTTTCCGTTTTGTGAGGTAAATGTTCTACAAAATGGAGGTTATTATTCTAAAATCAGGAAGCATTTTCCAGAAAAAAGAAACTGGAAACGCGGCTTCATCATCCAAAAAACAAATTATTTAATGGTCCAAATCTGCTACATGCCGTTAAAACACAGTTGTTTAGGAGAATTGAGACCGCTGCATTTTTAATAAATGATAATATCCTGACGCTATTATTAAGTTTGTGCAAGGTTTTTGTTTCTCTTCCTGCAAATGTAAACGATCATGTACCCCTTTCACATTGTAAGAAACGACGACAAAACCTACCGCCTTGAACTGGATGGCATCAGCCTGATAGTAGACGATTTCGAACTCCAAAACGAAAAGCACTACATTAAAAATCCCAAAAAAGCCATTGCCTTCTTTAACGTAAAAGGACTTTTATACGGCGTTGCCAATCGCTCTGCAGGTTGCAACACTGCCGAAGCTTTTTACGACATCATGCTGAAGCAATATTCCTTTTTCTAAGCCACCCTTTCTTATCGCGCCGACCTGTTACTTCCTCTGTTAAACACTCTCCCGCTCCTGAATAATTCTACCGTCTGCTTTATAAAAGTGTAGAACGTGTATTCATTCATCGACCGCAACATTTCATAAGGAGGCCTGTACTTCTTTAAATAAACCGCTGCACTATCGCCGGAAAGACCTGTGAGGTTTGTAACCAGGTTTTCATTGAACGTGTAATCCACGTATTTCTCCTGCTCGAAATAATTATACTCTTTCTGAAACGCCCAGATTTGCCGGTTCCTTTTGCTCAGCGCACTGAAGGGATGGCGGATAACATCCAACCCCGTTAGCTCCGGAAACTCCAGCGCGTTCTTATACAATTCATGATAGCGAATGCTGTCTTTTTTATAGTTTCTTATGCCGCCTGCCACCTCTGTTTCCGGCAGTTCTATTGGGCCTTGCTGCATGGTGATTTTAAAATACTCCGGCAGCTTTCCGGGGGGCACCCGGAACCGCACCGTTTTGTAACCCAGCTTCCTGAATTCAATTAACTGCCCGGCAGTGGCTGCGATGCTGAACCGTCCGGAATCATCGGTAGAAGTGCTGATGCCGACGTGTATGTTCTGAATGTTTACGAACGTGAGGATGGTGCGCTCCGTGAGGTCTATTACTTCACCGCGAATGGTTTCGCCATGCGAAAAAAAGGAGCAAAAAAGCAGGAGGAGGATGCCGGAAAATCGCTTCATGGAAAGGGATTAAAGGTAAGGGCGGCAACTGCGCATTTGAAGACAGGCGGTTGTTAAAAAAACGTGCTTTTATGCCGCTTGTATCTTTGGCGCCCATGTACCGGTTTTTCCTGAAAATACTTTTTGCCATACCGCCTGAAAACGTGCATTACATGGTGATGGACTGGCTGAATGCGTTTTACAAATTTGCCCCCACCCGCCCTGTTTTAAAAAAGCTTTTCTCCATTAAAAACAAGGGGCTTGAAAAAACACTTTGGGGCATCCGGTTTCCTAATCCGGTGGGGCTGGCTGCGGGGTTTGATAAAGATGCATGCTTCACGGATGCGCTCTCCTGCCTGGGTTTTGGATTTATAGAAATTGGTACGCTCACGCCACGCCCGCAACCCGGAAACCCGCAACCACGGCTCTTCCGCCTGCCTGCCGACAAGGCTTTAATAAACAGGATGGGTTTTAATAATGCCGGCGTGGATGCCGCAGTGAAGCAGTTGAAAAAGCGGAAAGAAAAAGTGATCATCGGCGGCAACATCGGTAAGAATAAAGACACGCCAAATGCCGATGCGCTGCGCGATTATGAAGCTTGCTTTACGGCGCTTTTTCCGGTGGTGGATTATTTTGTGGTGAACGTGAGCAGCCCCAACACGCCGGGCCTCCGCGAACTGCAGGATAAGGAACCCCTAACCAAACTTTTGCTGCGCCTTCAGGAACTCAACAAAGAAAAAGGCAGCAAACCCTTGCTTCTGAAAATAGCCCCCGACCTTACGGATGCGCAGCTTGACGACATCATTGCCATCGTGGCGCTCACGGGCATTCAGGGAATCGTGGCTGCCAACACCACTATTGACCGCAGCAACCTGCAAACGCCCGTTTCTGAAACCGACACCATTGGCGCAGGCGGACTAAGCGGGATGCCTTTGCGCGAACGGGCTACGGAGGTGGTGAAATATCTGCACGAAAAAAGCAACGGCGCGTTTCCCATTATTGCAGTGGGTGGCATTTTTACCGCTGCTGATGCGCAGGAAAAACTGGATGCGGGCGCATCGCTGGTGCAGGTGTACACCGGGTTTATTTATGAAGGACCTGGGATTGTGAAGCGGATGGTGGGGAGGATGGTAAGTTCATAAGGTGGTAAGTTGCTAAGAAGTTTGAAAAGGTGAAATGGGTTTTGGGATGGAACGCGGATTCTTATGATTTTTATGATTGGTGATGATTTTGCGCCCCGTCATTGCGAGGGCTTGCCCGAAGCAATCTGAAGAAAAGGTTAGCTGCTCTTTTTTGAATCGCGGATGAAGCAGATTAAAGGATTTCGCGGATTTTTTTAGGAGGCGGATTGCAAATCCGCATTATCCTTGTGTTCGAGATGATCCTGCGGAACATCCCGAACAGCAAAGTATCCATAGTAGACAATAATTAACTTCGCCCATACTTTCCACTCCTTTATCTAATAATTGTTGACATGCCTGAAATATTTGCCCTTACTGCCCTTTTTAGCTCCGGTGTTACATTCCTTACTACTAAAATTGGAGACTTTGCCACCGATGCAGCTTCTGAAAAAACCCGGGCATTCATTGCCGAAACGTTCAATAAAAAGAAAACGGAGGCAGACCTCAACCAAAACCACCATCTCCTCCGTGCTGTGCGCAAAGCCATGCTCCTCACGACGCAGCAAATGGAATTCGCGATCAACAATACCATTTCAGCAACACGTCGCTACACCCAGGCTGAAGAAGAACACCTCACCGCAACGATTAAAAGGGCTTTGGCCAACGAACTTATTGCCAACGAAAAGTACATAGGTGGGGAGGCTACGGAAAATGCCGCTTTAGACCAGATAAATCTGCTGCTCTCCGGCGATGGACACCAACACGGAACGGATGCCCGCGAAGCATTGGCAAAAGCTGCTACCGAACAATGGATTACGGAGGTGAAGCGCATGTGTACCATCCACGATTTTCCGGTGGAAGTGGAAAACCTTTTCCGCAATGGCTGGCAAGACAATGGAAATATCTGGCAATGGTTTGACGTGGTGTGCTTCACGTTTGCCAATCTTTTGCCGCGCGAGGAAATGAAGATTGCGCAGGATAAGTTTCATAACCGGCTGATGGCGGAAGTGGCGACGGATGTGCAGGAAATAAAGGATGCGGTGAAAAAGCTGCAAACGTTTGTGCCGGATGAAGCCTATGCGAAGAAACGTTTTGATGAAGTAACAGACAAGTTAGACCTGATACTTGCAGATACAACTATAATAATAGACAGGCAGGAAGACCAAACACAACTTTTACAGAAAATAGAAGGGATGCTGCAACAAGCACTCTCTCAAAATGCCCCCGACAATGAAATTTTGCAATTGCGTGAGGAACGTGATCAACTTTTAGCCCGTTTAAACCAAAGTGAAGAAGCACGGGTAAGGGAAGAGACGCTCCGCAAAGGACTGGAAGCATCTCTTGCGAAAGGCGCAAAAAAAGAAGTGTTGAAACAGGAAGCACTTGCTGCCGTTGAAGCCAAAGATTACGATATGGCAGAAGCCAAACTACTAGAAGCAGCAGAAGCGCGCATGAAGCAGGTAGCTGATGACTTTTACCAACTTGGAAACGTGAAGGAACTTAAACTTGAATACCGCGAAGCATTACGCTATTATGAGCTTGCGGCAAAAATTCCACCGCCAAATCCTGATTATCTAATTGAAGCTGGCATTCTCTGCGATACGCTTGCTCTCTTTGATCGCGCGCTTGCTTACTATGAACAGGCGAAAGAATTGTATCAAATCAGTTATGGAGAAGGTTCTGTACAAATGGCTGGTTGCTATAACAATATTGGTAGTATTCAGTCGGAAAAAGGTAATTTGGATGATGCACTAAAAAACTATGAAGTTTCATTAGGAATTCGCATAGCAGTGTATGGCAAGGAACATCCTGACGTAGCAACGAGCTATAATAATATCGGTAACGTTCAAGGTGCGAAAAGTGATTTAAGTGATGCACTAAAGAGCCATGAATCTGCTCTCGCAATTCGCCTAGCAGTGTATGACGAGCAGCATCCAGATGTAGCAATGAGCTATAACGATATCGGTGTGGTTCAATATTCGAAAGGTAATTTAGTTGATGCGCTAAAGAATTACAAAGCTGCCCTAGACATTGATATAGTGGTGTATGGCAAGCAGCATCCTAACGTAGCAGATAGCTATAACAATATCGGTAATGTTCAGGATGAGAAGGGTGATTGGGACGATGCACTAAAGAGCCACGAAGCTGCACTAAATATTCGCACAGCAGTGTTTGGTAAGCAGCATCCCAAAGTAGCAATGAGCTATAACAATATCGGTGTGGTTCAGTATAAGAAAGGTGATTTGGAAGATGCGCTAAAGAATTATGAAACTGCAAAAGAAATTTTCATTATAGTGTATGGCAAGCGGCACCCGCGTGTAGCTTCTGTTTACTTAAACGTTGCCAATTTGAAATGGGGGCAAGGGCAGTTAACTGAAGCATTACCCTATGCTCAAAAAAGTTTCGACATTTTCCTTTCAATGCTTGGTGCGGAGCATCCTTACACTATCCAAGCAAAAGCTCTACTTGACGATATCACCAACGAATTGGGTTAAGCAATCTCCAACCACCAACCTCTTTGCACCTTTTCTTCATTCATTCTTTTCAATTCCCCCCATCTTCATCTCACCCCCATCTTTGTCATCCCGCAGGGATCGTAGCCCTACCATTAATTCACACCATGCTTGCTAAGATTCCTGCGGAATGACAAAGTTTGAGGTTAGTTTTTTTGAACGCTTCCCTTCATTGACAATTGACCATTAATCATTGACCATTAATCCGCCCATCTTCATCTCACCATCATCTTTGTCATCCCGCAGGGATCGTAACCCTACCATTAATACACCCCATACTTGCTAAGATTCCTACGGAATGACAAAGTTTGAGGTTAGTTTTTTTGAACGCTTCCCTTCATTGACCATTGACCATTAATAATTGACCATTAATCCCCCCATCTTCACCTCACTCACATCTTTGCCATCCCGCAGGGATCGTAACCCTTACATTAATACACACCATGCTTGCTAAGATTCCTTCGGAATGACAAAAGTTTTCGTTTCCTCCAATCGGCTCCAACCCTAAAAATCATAACCCATCATCCCAATCTTAAAAATCTGCGTTTCATCCCCCGCAGCACCAAGCTCTTAAGCATATAAAAACAAAAGCGCCCCCCGCTGCGCCCATATCAAGGGGCGGCGGGGGGCGCCTGCATTTCCGGCAATTATGCTTCCGGCATCAGCTCCACAAACAGTTCCGTGGTTTCGCCATCATTCACATAGGCTTGTACCGTTTTAGTTACGTAGCCCGCTTTGCTCACCACCACACTGTAAGTGCCGGTTGGCAGGGTCTGCACCCACACGTTGCCAAGTTGCGTCGTGTTGCGCGTAATGCCCGCCGCGTCTATGCTCACCACCGCGCCCGGCAGCGCCTGCAGCGTAGTGGCTGCCGACACATGTATTTCAAGCGCGCGCGCCTCACTGCCCGGGTCCACCAGGGTGCGGCCATAATCATACGCCTCAAAAAACACCGGGTCGGTGTTGCCAATCACCGCCGCTGCCTTGTCAAGCCTCTCCGAAAAAATGGTTCTTGTAGCCGTTATCAGTTGGCCAATCATTTTAGTAGCCGCTGCTTTTGGTTGGTTTTTTTCGCGGCTGTCGTTTATCATCGGTTTAAACTCGGCAAGCAAGGTTGCAAGCGTCGTTTTATCTTCCAGAGAGGTGCCGTATTCTACAAGTTGCAGGTCCGTCATCGGCTCAATTTCGGCAAGCACAATGGTGGCAATATCTGCAAAACCGTTACCGCCCGCGCGTTCCACATCGCTTGGGTTTTTATTAATCCGCTTTTCCATCACCGCATTGTTAGTAAACGAGGCAAAGCCTACGCCTGCGGTTACCATTCTGTTTAGGATGGGCGTCATTACTGCGCGCTTGTTGTCTTTGGCAATCACATAGCCGCTGTTGTCCAGTTGCTGGATCACGCGTTGCACGTCAATCAGCCCAATGTTGGTTCTAATTTCCTGAAGCGGCACCGCATAAAACGGTTTGTTTATCCAAACGTTTTCGTTTGCGTCTGAAATGTCGAGCACCACTGTTGCCATGCTGTGAAAAGCTTTTTGTTCTGCATCCATGTTTTTTTGTTTTTAGAGATGAATTAATGGGTACAAATTTATGCAACTTTTTTAAAAAAACAATAGGGCAGAGATGTTGCACTAAAACAATTTGCCACCCGGCGAGGCAGCGGCTGGGCTGCGCCTTCCGGATGAAGCACTGCGTTGAGGGCTTTTTGTTTTGAAAATACGGTGGGCGGCTCCGCGCATTGCCGAGATGCTTGCGCGGATGCCGGAGACACTTCCGCGCCAAGCCGAGATGCTTGCGCGCGTACCGGAGCTGACTTCGCGTCATGCCGAGATGCTTCCGCGCGAACCGGAGCTGACTCCGCGTCATGCCGAGATGCTTCCGCGCGAACCGGAGATGGTTCCGCGCGGTGCCGAGCATGCTCCGCGCGTTGCGCGGAGACAAAAGGGGGCTGCGCGGAAGCTATAAGCAGCGGCGCGGAGATTATAAGGGGCTACGCGGAAAGTTGTCGGTGCGGCGCGGACAGGATTCCGCGCGGCGCGGAAAGGAATCGGGATAGCACGAATAGCTATCAGGACGGCGCGAAGCGCAATCCTGCTGGCGCGGAAACATCTCGGGAGCGCGCGGAAGGGAAATTTATCTGAAAAATAATAATTGGGACATGGTTAGGAGAGGTAGCAATTAGGCGGAAGGAATAAGGGAAGGTGCCGCTGCTGTTCGGGATGTTCCGCAGGATCATCTCGAACACACGGATGAAGCGGATTTGCAATCCGCCCCCCGTATAAAAAATAAGCGAAATCGTTTAATCTGCTTTATCCACGATTTTAAAAAAGTGAAAACTTTTCTTCAGATTGCTTCGGGCAAGCCCTCGCAATGACGGGGCGCCGAAATCATAACCAATCATCCCGATCGTAAAAACCCCGCTGTTCGAGATGTTCCGCAGGATCATCTCGAACTCACGGATAAAGCGGATTTGCAATCCGCCCCCGTAAAAAAATCAGCGAAATCGTTTAATCTGCTTTATCCACGATTTTAAAAAAAGTGAAAACTTTTCTTCAGATTGCTTCGGGCAAGCCCTCGCAATGACGGGCGCCTAGTTTGAGTGTCTAAAAGTTTTACCCCCGCTGTTCGGGATGTTCCGCAGGATCATCTCGAACACACGGATGAAGCGGATTTGCAATCTGCCCCCCGTATAAAAAATAAGCGAAATCGTTTAATCTGCTTTATCCACGATTTTAAAAAAGTGAAAACTTTTCTTCAGATTGCTTCGGGCAAGCCCTCGCAATGACGGGGCGCCGAAATCATAACCAATCATCCCGATCGTAAAAACCCGCGTTCCATCCTGCGCTTATCCCTACTTTTGCCCCACTCCCAAAAAATGAAAAAACCGACCGGAAAACGACCCAACTTTTTTAAAAGGCTCAATGCGCCATACCGCGTCGTTTTTATTGATGATGAATCGCTGGAGGAAGTAGCCACTTTCAACCTCACCAAGCGGCGGATGTACATGATGTTCAGCACGCTGTTCGTGGTTACGGTTTTTATTACCGTGCTCATTTTGCTCCTCTCTCCTTTAAAATATTACCTTCCGGGTTATGGCGGCGACAACAGTCATTTTGAAGTGGTGAAGCTGAAGCAACAGGTGGATTCCCTTGCCGACCTCACCCGCGCGCAGCAGGATTATGCAGCCAACATCCGCAAAGTGATTTCCGGAAAAGAGGATGGTGAGCGCGACACCGCTATGCTCGACATAAACAAGGTGCGCACGGAAGCGCTCAACAGCATTTTGCCCGATGCCAGCGACATTAAGGAACAGGCGATGCAGGAAGCAGCAAAAGAAAACACTTCATCATCTCCTAAAAAAAGAAAACGCAGAAGATGAGCAGCAATGAACTGAAAAAAACAAACAACATGATGCGCTTTGCCGCGCTGGGCACGCAATGGGCTGTGATGCTGGGGATTGCAGTGTGGGGCGGGCATCAACTGGATTTGCGCACGGGTTGGAAGTTTCCGGTTTTCGTGGTTACGCTGCCGCTTATTGCCTTAATATTTTCGCTTTGGCAGTTAATCAAAACATTAAATCCTCCTAAAAAATGAATAGCCGCTATTTGCTGATTATTGGTTTTGTATTTCTGGGATTGTGTGGCATTTTTTACTGGTTGCGCATGGCGTATCCTGCATTTTCCACCGGGTTGCTTTTCGGCGCTAATGTGCTGATGGCGGTGCTTTCCATCGGCTCCTACCTCATTGTTAAAAAAACACTTGGGGAGCGGCCTCAGGCATTTGTGCGGGGCGTGTACGGCGCAACTTTTTTAAAGCTGCTGGTGTGTCTGGTTGGGATATTAACTTACGTGATGCTGAACCGGCAAAACATTCATAAGCCATCCTTGTTTATCCTTTTTGGAATCTACATTGTTTATACTACTGTTGAAACCTGGATGCTTTCTAAGATGGCAAGAAAAATCTAAAACCCCCTTTTTCCCACATGGGTAAACAGGAAACCTCTCTGCAATTGCTTGACCGCTTTTTGCCCGCCGGCAGTTTTGAACTGATAACGCCTTATTTTAAACGATACACTATTCACCTCACCCTAACGCGGGAGCGCAAAAGCGTGTTAGGCGATTACCGCACGCCCTGGCGTCAAAATCCGGAGCACCGCATTTCCATCAACATAAACCTGAACCCATACAGCTTCCTGATTACGCTGCTGCACGAGCTGGCGCATTTGCTGGTGTTTGAGCATTTCGGGATAAAAGTGAAGCCCCACGGCAGGGAATGGAAAACGCAGTTTCGCCACGTGTTGCTGCCATTTACGGGCAAAGGTTTTTTCCCAAAAAATGTGGAGAAGGCATTATCCGCATACCTGCATAATCCCGCTGCAAGCACCTGCACCGACCCTGCATTGTTTAAAGCGCTTTATAAACACGATGAGCAGAAGGCAGGTTATTTTTTGGTAGATGATTTAGAAGTGGGTAGTTGGTTTGAAACGGAGGATGGCAGATTGTTTGAAAAACTGGAGCAACTGCGCACCCGTTGCCGCTGCAAGGATTTAGGTACGGAACGGGTTTATTTTTTCCAGGGGATAATTGAGGTGAAGCAAGTGCGGAAAGACAGGAGACGGATAGCTTAGAGAAGAAAGTATAAAGTAGAAAGTATAAAGCTCTGGTGTATTGTCATTTATATCTCGTTCTGCCATATGCTTCGTCATTGCGAACGTAGTGAAGCAATCTGAAGAGCGGTTGAAAGACACAACTTATCTATAGATTGCTTCGGGCAAGCCCTCGCAATGACGATTTTTTTTGATGCGGATGTTAGAAGTAACTAGCGATAATCATCCCACCAAATAATTACACAGTTTGTAAAGCACCCGCGCGCCCACAATGCTATCAATGCTTTCACTGGTTTGCTCGCCGCAGCTCACTTCATTCACATCGAAGCCTATTATTTCCCTGCCGCTTTGTTTTAAGGTTTTAAAGAGATAAAATACCTGCTCCAGTTCAAAACCGCCGGGCACGGGCGTGCCGGTGTTGGGGCAAAGTTTTGGGTCGAGGCCATCAATATCGAAAGAAATGAACACCTTTTGCGGCAGTTCTTCAATAATATCGGTGCAGATGTTTTTCCAGGTGTCTCCCTCATACTGGCGTTCTTTTATTTCTTTATCGAAGAAAGTGCGGATGCGGTCGGGCTGCTGCTGAATCATTATCAGTTCATCATCGCAATAATCGCGGATGCCCACTTGCACCAGTTTTTCCACCTGAGGCACCATTTGCAACGTGTTATACATAATGGAGGCATGGCTGAAAGTGAAACCTTCGTAAGCGATGCGGAGGTCGGCATGTGCATCAATCTGGAGGACGCCGAAACTTTCATGCACCTCACCCAAAGCTTTCAGGAAGCCTAAAGGCGTAGAATGGTCGCCACCCAGAAGTGCTACTTTTTTTCCTTTTTTAAGTTGTTGAGAAGTCATTTCATACACCCAATCGGTAAGCATTTGGCCGCCCTTGTTTATTTCTTCCAGCTTGGTGCTTAGCTGATGGTTTTCTGAAACGGCGCCGCCATCGGCAAGGTGGGAGATAATGAGTTCGGCGCACTGGCGGAGGTAATCACTTTTCTTACGGATGTTTTTATCGATGGGCAGCATGTAAAAACCCTTTTTCCAGGCATCGGGGGCATCGGGGTCGTAGAGGTCAATTTGCATGGAAGCATCAAAAACGTTTTCCGGTCCGCGGCTCGTTCCATCTCTGTAAGAAGTTGTTACCTCCCATGGCACCGGCAGGATGATGAGTTGTGCATTCGCTTCAGAAAAAGGCAGTCCGAAAATATTGTTGTTGCGCTGCCCTACGGAGTTGGGGTCGAAGTTGGAGAGTGGATTTGGCGTCATTGTTTTTAATTTTTTAACGGCGCGAAAGTAGAACTATTCTGAAAGGCGGTGTGTAATTGTCTTAAATTTGCCGCAGTCTTTAAGTTCCATTTTTCATGAAGAAGATACACATCCTGATTCTGTTGCTTGTTGCGGGTTCTATTTGCGTAATCGTTAGCAAGTTTGGCGATTTCAGCACTTATGAAACGTTTTCTTCTGCTGCTGCAAGTCCGGGAAAGCAATATCACGTAATAGGTTATCTCCAAAAAGAAAAAGCGATGGTTTATGATCCGAAAGTGGACCCAAACCGGTTTACATTTTTCGTGAAAGACAAGGCGGGGAATGAAAGCCAGGTGATATTTAGCGGTGCGAAGCCTACGGATATTGAGAAGAGTGAGCAGATTGTGATGACAGGGAGTATGGAAGGCGGGGCTTTTCATTGTAATAAGATACAGATGAAATGCCCGAGCAAGTATAAGAACGACCAGGTGGCAGTTGGGTCTATTTAAAACAAATTTATTGAACGATGGAAACGTTATACATCAGAGTAGAAGATAAAGACGATCTTGATTTTTTGCAAGGCATTTTTAGCCGCGTAAAGTCCATTACTGATTTTGGGTTGATCCGTAACAAAAGGCTTTTGCAATTAATTGAAGACTTAGAAGATAGGGAAGATGCGAAAGAGGCAATAGAAATATTGAACTCGCCTGACACAACTTTTTACAGCGAAGAAGAATTTGAGGGATTACTTCGTGACACAGGGAAATTGTAAGCATGAATTACCGGATAATCTACGCTTCCGCATTTCTTAAATCGTTAGAGAAAATCAGTAAACGAGACACGCAGAAAATACTTAAAAAAGTAAAATTATTATCCGAAAATCCCAATCCTTCGGGAAGTAAAAAATTAAAAGGACATGACCTTTTTCGTTTGAGAGTGGGTGACTATCGGGTTATTTACAACTTAAAAGATGAACAACTAACGGTAATTGTTTTGAAGGCAGGGCATCGAAAAAACATTTACAGAGATCTTTCCTAAAATCCACAATCACGCTTTTTGAACGACATCACATACATAGGCGAACATTTGCGACCCGGACAACTGGGTCATTTTTTTGCCGTGCTTTCCTTTGTAGCAGCTGCTTTCAGTGCATTCAGTTATTTCTGCGCAGCAAAAAATGAAATAGTAAATCCTACCCAAAGCAACGTCTGGAAACTGCTTGCCCGCAATGGTTTCATCATTCACGCGGTTTCCATTATTGGCATTTTCGGTGCGCTTTATTTCATCATTGCCAATCACCTTTTTGAATACAATTACGCATTCCAGCATTCCTCCCGCTCCTTGCCGATGCAATATTTATTGTCTTGCTTTTGGGAAGGGCAGGAAGGGAGTTTTATGCTTTGGAGTTTCTGGCATGCCGTGCTGGGCTGCATCGTAATGTGGCGGGGCAAATTGCTCGAAAGCCGCGTTATGACGGTGATTGCCGTGGTGCAGGTTTGCCTGGCAACTATGCTTCTTGGTTTTTATTTTGGGCCTGATATAAAAGTGGGAACAACACCTTTCCTGCTGCTGCGCCATCAAATGCAGGATGCGCCCATTTTCTCCCAACCTAATTATCTGAACTTGATTACCGATGGCAATGGATTAAACCCGCTGCTCCAGAATTATTGGATGGTGATTCACCCGCCGGTGCTTTTTCTAGGCTTCGCTTCTACTCTTTTGCCCTTTGCTTATGCCATTGCTGCGCTTTGGAAAAAGGATTATCAAACCTGGATTCGTCCTGCAAGAATATGGGCGCTTTTTTCAGGCGGCATATTGGGTTTGGGAATAATGATGGGCGGCGCATGGGCTTATGAATCGCTTACGTTTGGCGGCTACTGGGCCTGGGACCCTGTAGAGAATGCATCGCTTGTGCCCTGGCTTACGCTCATTGCCGGATTGCACACGCTCATCATTTTTAAAGCCACCGGACGCTCCCTTTCCACCACCGTTATTCTGTTTGTACTCACTTACTTTTTTGTTTGGTATTCCACCTTCCTTACGCGCACCGGCGTGCTGGGCGATACCTCCGTACATGCATTTACCGGTGAAGGCAAATCGCTTTACTGGCACCTGATTGTGGTGATAGGAATTTTGGTTTTAACGTCGCTTGCATTCCTTATCAGCCGCTGGAAAACCTTCCCGAAAGTGCATACGGAAGAGGCGACTTTAAGCCGTGAATTCTGGATGTTTATCGGCTCTTTTGTGTTGTTGCTTTCAGCCGTTCAAATAACGATTACCACTTCCATTCCGGTATGGAATCCTTTGGTGAAATGGATAAGCGGAAAGGAAGTGGCGCCGCCCGTAAATCCGGTGCAGCATTACAACAGCATTCAGGTGTGGGTAGCCATTATT
The DNA here is from genome assembly GCA_965218185.1 of Flavipsychrobacter sp. Taxonomy (GTDB): domain Bacteria; phylum Bacteroidota; class Bacteroidia; order Chitinophagales; family Chitinophagaceae; genus JAFIGV01. Next base: position 77,577 of record CBDCKE010000004.1, on the reverse strand, counting down.
TTGGGATTACTTTCTGCGTCGGTGCTTTACATGCGGTTTAAGAAAAGTGATGCAAAGGTTTTAGCTAAAAGATTTTTACTGACGGGCAGTATTTCGCTGGCGCTTACCATCATCATTGCTTTGCTTCAGGAGATAACGCCGTTTCAATATTTGCTCCTGCTTTTTGCGGCGGTTTTTTCCATTGTTGCAACTATTTATTACGCCATTTCCATCCAGAAAAAAGTGTTGAAGATGGGTGCTGCTATTTCGCATCTCGGCTTCGGATTGATTCTTCTCGGCATTCTTATTTCATCTTACAATAAGGAAGTGATTTCTTACAACACGCTGGGCGTAACGATGAATTTTGGAAAGAAAACGGCTGCCGAAAATGCAAAGGAAAGTCAGGAAAACGTGCTTCTGTTCCGCAATACAGCCGTAGCTATGGGGGCTTATTCTGTGCGTTATAAAGGAGACAGTACATCGGCAACTGACCCGCGCACTTTTTATAAAGTAGCTTATGAAAGAACTGATTCCGCAACCGGCAAAGTGCTGGAAGCTTTCACCCTATATCCAGATGCATTCATCAACCCAAAAGGACAACAGGGATTAATTGCCAACCCTGCCTCCAAACATTATCTCAACAAAGACATTTTCACTTACGTAACGCAGGTGCTTGACCCCGCAAAAAAAACCGACACTGCGGCTTACAGAAACTACACCGTTCGCAAAGGCGATTCCATTTTTTTGAACGATAGCTACCTGGTGTTTAATGATTTTGAAGATGCCACCATTGCGCAGGAATCCGGCGATGTGAGCGTGAAAGCAAAACTCACGGCTTACGATTTAAAAGGCATCATCGGAACCATTACCCCTGAATACGCCATCCATAACGGTGCTTACCAACAATCATCTGAAGATACGCTTTCGGCTATCGGGCTTTTTGCACGCTTCACCGCTATTCATCCAGACGATGGAACTATTGAACTGGAACTGAAACAAACAGACCCAAAGGATGATTACATTGTATTGAAGGCGCTTGTTTTCCCGTACATAAACGTTTTGTGGATGGGCATTGTGGTGATGGTGTTTGGCTTTATGCTGAGCGCTTACAACCGTTATCAGAAAAAAGAAAAACCGACGCTTCTGTAAGTTTCTTTCTTCCAAAAATCTTGTTCCATGAAAGCCCGTTTTGTGCCATATTCCAAAACAACTTTTGATGCTGAAACGCTTGCAGCACGCAGTTTTGAGCATTTAAAATACATGAACGACAGGCGCACCGTTCGGGACTTTTCCGATAAGCCCATTCCTAAAAAAGTGCTTGAAGAGATTGTGATGGCTGCATCCACTGCACCTTCCGGCGCACACAAGCAACCCTGGACTTTTTGCATTGTTACCAATCCGGAACTGAAATCGAAAATAAGAGCAGCGGCAGAGGAAGAAGAGTATGAAAGTTACCATGGCAGGATGCCGCAGGAATGGCTGGATGATTTAGCCTATCTCGGCACCGACTGGCATAAACCGTTTCTGGAAATTGCACCGGCGCTCATCATCCTTTTCAGAAAATCTTACGACCTGGTGAATGGCGAAAAGAAGACGAACTATTACGTTTCTGAAAGCGTTGGCATAGCCTGTGGTTTTTTGCTGGAAGCCATTCATTATGCAGGTCTTGCTGCGCTCACACATACGCCCAGCCCTATGAATTTTCTTGCCAAACTTTTAAATCGCCCGCAAAATGAAAAACCTTTTTTACTGATTCCGGTAGGCTATCCGGCAGACGAAACACTGGTGCCTGATATTGAAAGAAAACCGGCGGAGGAAGTGATTGCCTGGTATGAATAAAGGAGATTTGCAGAAAGGAGGAATGATGTTTTTAGCGTCTAAAGAAACTTTTAGTCATGAACAGTAATCAAAACTCCAATAACAATCAAGGTCAGCAACATCCCGTAAATCCGCAACGTCCTGACGTGCGTGATAACCTTGACAGCCGCAAGAAAAAAGAAGCCGGTTACAAAGACAACAATAATCAGGAAGGCAAAAAGCCTAACACAAAAGATCAGAACGCCGCCGGTAATTAATTTTTAAGCGAATTAGTAGCATTATTTAAGGCGACAGTAATTGCCCGTAGTCCCGTCTCATTACCTAAAGGCAGAAGCTCTTTATGTAACATTCCGTAAATAACACATTTGCGTGCCGGTTTTGTTTGATTAATTTTCTGATTTCCTGTTAGCAGCTATATACTTTATCTTCGCCCGCCGCGTTTAGGAAATTACGTTTATCTGCCCATGCGTTTACGCTTTTTATTGCTGCTTTTGTTATTAATCCCATCTTCTCTATTGGCACAAAGACGTGTGCTGAACATGGCTGAGCACGATAGTAAAAGCTATTATTTCGGCATCACTTTCGGGCTTAATTACTCTCAATACCGGATTAAATACACACAATCTTTCACGGAAACCGATACTTTTAAGAAGATTCAGCCTTTGTGGAGCCCCGGGTTTAATTTGGGTTTGATGGCGAATCTGCGACTCAATAAACTGTTCGATCTTCGATTTATTCCTTCTTTGTCTTTTGCTGATAAAAAAGCTGCAATGACGTTTAAAAATGACAGTCTTTCTGAACGTAACATTGAAAGTATTTACATGCACTTACCGTTGCAACTTAAATTTAAAAGCGACCGCATCCGGAATTTCAGGTTTTATTCAATGGTAGGCGGCAAAATAGATTACGACCTTGCAGCAAATGCGCGAAGCCGGAGGCAGGATGAATGGCTTAAGGTAAAGCCGTTTGATGTAGGTTATGAACTGGGAGTCGGATTTGAATTTTATTACCCGAATTTTATCTTTTCCCCGGAAATAAAACTGAGTCAGGGGTTGAGTAATCAAATTTTCCGCGACCGCAGCATTCCGCTAACAAATGCCATTGAGACAATTAATACAAGAACGATCGTGATTTCCATTCACCTGGAAGGATGATTCTGGTAGATTAATTCTCCTCCCCAAAGTTTTTCTATGTTGATTAAAACAAAACAGGCTATCCCGTAAAGAATAGTCTGTCGAAATTTTTGGAAAAGAATTAAACAATCTTCTCTACCTGCATATAGTTTAGCTCCACAGGCGTAGCACGACCAAAGATTTTTACAATCACTTTCAGTTTCTTCTTTTCATCGTTGGTCTCTTCTACAGTGCCATTAAAATCGTTAAATGGACCATCAATAATTTTCACCGTTTCGCCTATAATGAATGGGTCTGCAAAGCCAAAACCTGCATCTTCCACCTCATCCATTTTGCCAAACATCTTGTTGACTTCCGATTTCCGTAATGCTGTAGGGTGGTCTTTCCCTAAAAAGTGAATAACGCTGGTAGTACCTTTTATGGTTTGAATCATTTCATCTGTCAGCTTACCGTCGGCAGCTTCCAGCATCAGATAACCGGGGAAAAGCGTTTTTTCTCGGAGTGTTTTTTTGCCGGCTACTACTTTAAATACTTTTTCAATCGGGCAAAGCACTTGTAACACGGCATTGCTCCAGCCGCTTAATTTCACTTCTTTATCAAGGTATTCTTTTACTTTTTTCTCCTTTCCGCTAATTACGCGAAGCACATACCATTTTGATTCCGGAGAAGGTGCAATTTCACTCATTGTCATCATGTGTTTTTTTACTTACCCAGGAGGTCATAAATTATAGTAAGCACTTTTTCAGAAATGAAATCCATTCCGAAAATGATAAGTGTAACGATAATAAGGGAAATCAGCACAATAACAGTAGTCTGCTGCAGTTGTTCCCATGTGGGCCAGGTTACTTTGTGAACGAGTTCATCGTACGCTTCCTGAATATAGTTACCGAAGTTTGCCATAGTAAAATTTGGTCGGCAAAAAAAGCCGGGTAATAAATTATTTTGCACGGGCACGCGGATTCGAACCACGATCAAAGGTTTTGGAGACCTCTATTCTACCGTTGAACTATGCCCGTAAAGCAATTAGCTAATTAGCAAATTTGCTAATTAGCTAATTTATTTGAAAGACCTGAGATTAAATCTCTTACTTTACAATTTCAGTAACCTGTCCGGCACCCACGGTGCGTCCACCTTCGCGAATTGCGAATTTAAGACCTTTTTCCATCGCAATTGGTGCAATGAGTTTCACGGAAAGATTTACGTTGTCGCCCGGCATTACCATTTCAACGCCTTCAGGCAACTGGCATTCGCCGGTCACGTCTGTTGTACGGAAATAAAACTGAGGACGGTAATTCTTAAAGAATGGTGTGTGACGCCCCCCCTCTTCTTTGCTCAATACATACACTTCACCTTTAAAATCGGTGTGTGGTGTAATGGTTTTTGGAGCGCAGATAACCATACCACGGCGGATATCTTTTTTCTCAATACCACGAAGCAGGATACCAGCATTATCACCGGCCTGACCCTGATCAAGAAGTTTTTTGAACATTTCAACACCTGTGCAGGTTGAAGACATGGCTGTATCATTGAAACCAACGATATCCACGTTTTCACCCACTTTAATGATGCCGCGCTCAATACGACCTGTAGCTACCGTTCCACGACCAGTAATCGTAAACACGTCTTCCACAGACATTAGGAATGGCTGATCAATCGGGCGGGGAGGAAGTGGAATGTAGCTATCAACTGCTTCCATTAAATCTTCAACTGCTTTTACCCACTGGTCTTCACCGGCAAGAGCGCCTGTGGCAGAACCCTGAATAATAGGCGTGTTATCACCATCATATTCATACTTAGAAAGAAGTTCGCGAATTTCAAGTTCTACGAGTTCCAGGATTTCCGGATCATCAACAAGATCAACTTTGTTCATAAAAACCACAATACGGGGAACGCCTACCTGACGGGCAAGCAGGATGTGTTCTTTTGTTTGAGGCATTGGGCCGTCAGTAGCTGCTACAACGAGGATAGCGCCATCCATTTGGGCAGCACCGGTAATCATGTTTTTCACATAATCCGCGTGACCTGGACAATCTACGTGAGCATAGTGACGATTCGTTGTTTGGTATTCAACGTGAGCAGTATTAATTGTGATACCGCGCTCTTTTTCTTCAGGAGCGGCATCAATTTCATCATAGCTCATTTTTGCTCCTAATCCTTTGTTAGAAAGAATAGTAGTAATAGCGGCTGTGAGCGTGGTTTTACCATGGTCAACGTGGCCTATGGTGCCAATGTTTACGTGCGGTTTTTCCCGCTTAAAGGTTTCTTTTGCCATTTTATTTGTTTTTAGCGTTAATTGTTTATAATAGTGCCTTTCGGCAAGATTCCAAAATAAAAAAATGCCATTGCATTTTTATAAAAATTAAGCAGAGCTGTTGATGAGAATTGAACTCACGACCTCTTCCTTACCAAGGAAGTGCTCTACCCCTGAGCTACAACAGCGTTTTCAATTAGCTAATGTGCTGATTAGCTAATGTGCTAATTGAACTTTATTGTAAGAACTTCTTTTTCCATCACTTCAAAAAAACCACCTAAAAAGCATTGTGTGCTCTTTAAAAAGCTTCAAAAAAGTGAGCGGGAGACGAGGGTCGAACTCGCGACCTACAGCTTGGAAGGCTGTCGCTCTACCAATTGAGCTACTCCCGCTTTTTAATTTGCAATTTCAATTCACAAAGTGCAATCGGTGCAAACTTGTGTATTAAAAATGTGGGCAGAGCAGGGTTCGAACCTGCGTACTCGTGAGAGAACAGATTTACAGTCTGTCGCCTTTAACCGCTCGGCCATCTGCCCGCAAAAAAAGTAAAATTTAAAAGATTGCATGAACGGTAGCTTGTTGACAACCATTATAGTATTCTAACTGAATGATTGGAGCTACCACAACTATTCTAAACCGCATTTTAAATTTTACTTTTCCTGAGCCACTTGCCGGAATCGAACCAGCGACCTACTGATTACAAATCAGTTGCTCTACCAGCTGAGCTAAAGTGGCTTAGAATTGCTCTAAAGAACTTTTTACCGTTTTTAAAACGGGAGGCAAAAGTAGGTAACAAAATTGTTCTGACAAATTTTTTGTGCAAAGTTTTTTAAGCCTTTATTCTACCTCCTTTCCGGCCCCTTAAACCTCTTTCAATTCACTCACCAAATCCTGCAAAACCTTTTTCGCATCCCCAAACAACATGGAGGTTTTGGGTTTAAAAAACAGATCATTTTCAATGCCTGCATAACCGGGCTTCATGCTTCTTTTATTCACAATAACGTGGTCTGCTTTTTCAACTTCCAGAATAGGCATTCCATAAATCGGGCTTTGCGGATCTTCTTTTGCCGCAGGATTTACAACATCGTTTGCACCAATGATCATCACCACGTTAGTCGTTCCCATTTCATCATTAGCATCTTCCATTTCTTTGAGTTTCTCATAAGGCACATCAGCCTCTGCGAGCAACACGTTCATGTGGCCCGGCATTCTGCCTGCCACGGGGTGAATTCCATAATTCACTTCCACCCCTTTTTCTTCCAAAGCTTTTTCGAGTTCATGACACGCATGTTGCGCCTGTGCCACCGCCAGCCCATATCCGGGAATGATCAAAACCTTCTGTGCATAAGCCATAATTGTTGCCGTGTCGTTGAGGGAAATTTCTTTAAAATCACCCTGTGGTTTTGCCTCGCCTGAAGCGCCCGCCTTTTGCCCGCCAAATGAGCCGAGCAACACGTTTTTCAGCGAACGGTTCATTGCCTTGCACATCAGAATGGTGAGAATAGTACCGGCAGAACCTACCAGAATTCCACCCGTCAACATCACCGGATTGTTGTATAAAAATCCCCCGAAAGCCGCTGCCACACCGGTAAAACTGTTAAGCAAGGAAATTACAACCGGCATATCGGCGCCGCCAATCGGCATCACAAATAGAACGCCGTAAAGCGCAGCAAGAATGAGCAGCAGATAAAACAAAGAAGGCAGTGTTGTGCCGCCGGTAATAATCAAAAACGAAAGCAAAAGCATCCCGCCTAAAAGCAAAAAATTGATGGCTTGCCCGGCAGGAATTGTGCGGTCTTTTATTTTTCCATTCAGCTTTCCCCAGGCAATCATACTTCCTGCAAAAGACACGGTTCCAATCACCATTCCGAGTGCTATCACCAATAAACTTCCGGTGGTATGAGCTTCCGGTTTGTGGTATTCAATCAATGAAATAAGCATAGCGCAGGCGCCTCCCATTCCGTTGAAAAGGCTCACCATTTCCGGCATGGCCGTCATCTGTATTTTTTTGGCGGCAAGGGTGCCAACAACCGTCCCGATTATAAGCCCACCGAATATCCAGCGGTAGTTTCCTAAACCATTTCCAAAGCCATCGTGATAGAGAAAAATGGTGGCAAAAATGGCAATGAACATTCCGGCTGCAGCTATGAGATTTCCCCGCCTTGCAGTGTCAGGGTGCGAGAGCATTTTAAGCCCGAGAATGAAGGTGATGGAACCAACGAGGTAGCTAAGCGGAAGAAGTATATTTCCCATTATTGAGGTGTGCGTTTTTGAGTGTTTATTTCTTCTTTTTCTTTTTGTCGAACATCTCCAGCATCCGGTCAGTAACCACAAAGCCACCCACCACATTCAGCGTCCCTAAAATCACTGCAAGAAAGCCGAGCGTTAGCGCCAGAAAATCATCAGGCCTCGCCTGCCCCATCACTATGATAGCACCGATAACTACTACACCATGAATCGCATTGGCACCGCTCATTAAAGGCGTGTGTAACACAGACGGGACGCGGGATATAACCTCTATCCCCAGAAAAATGGAGAGGATAACAATGGTGAGCAGCCGGTAAGATTCCGGGTCTGTAAAAAGGGCGATTAGCGTTTCCATAAATTGTTTGAATTAAGCAGTTGGTGTGATTGGTTTTAAGATAGAAAGAACGCGTTCGTTGGTAATTTTTCCGCCGTGGGCAATGCAGGTTCCCAGCACCAAATCATCATCAAAATTGAGGTGGAAATTGCCTTCCTTATCAATCAGAAGTTTGAGGAAATTGAACACATTTTTAGAGTAGAGTTTGCTTGCGTCGGCAGGCATATCGGCAGGAAGTGCAGAATTGCCAATAATAAATACACCATTGTGCTCCACCGTTTCATCATTTTTAGTAAGGTCTGTATTGCCTCCGTTGGCTGCTGCAAGGTCAACAATTATAGAGCCGGCACGCATCGACTCCAGCATTTCTTTAGTGATTAAAATCGGTGCTTTCTTTCCGGGAATCTGAGCGGTGGTGATAATGATGTCTGCCTTCTTCGCGCTTTCTGCAATTTTATCTTTTTGCCGCTGTTTAAATTCTTCGCTCTGGTCAACCGCATAGCCGCCGGCTTTTGAGGCATCTGCTGCTCCTTCCACTTCCACAAATTTTCCACCGAGGCTCATCACTTCTTCCTTCACTGCAGGGCGCGTATCAAACACTTCAACAACCGCTCCCAACCTTCGTGCAGTTGCAATCGCCTGCAAGCCAGCCACGCCAGCGCCCAGAATCAAAACCTTTGCCGGAGGAATGCTTCCCGCCGCAGTCATGAACATGGGAAAGTAGCGACTGTATTGACTTGCGGCGAGGAGTACGGCTTTATAGCCGGCGATGTTTGCCTGTGATGAAAGCACGTCCATTGCCTGTGCGCGGGTGGTGCGGGGAATGGTATCGAGGCTAAAAACATTGATTCCGCGCTGCGCCAATACTTCCATTTTTGCACCGTTAAATAAAGGGCTGTAAACCCCTAAAATGCTGGCGTTTGTTTTTAAAGAAGCGGGTATGTTTTCAGGATGAATGGTGAGCAGTAAATCTGCTTCTGCTGCGATGGCTGTTTTATCTTTTATGGACGCTCCAGCATTTGTGTAAGCTTCATCATTAAAAAAAGCGGTCGCGCCTGCACCGGCTTCAACCCACACATGGACGTGCATTTTTACCAGTTGCGCTACAATTTCCGGAACGAGGGAAACACGTTTTTCGGGAGCATTTTCTTTGAGGACGCCAATTATCATACAATGCTTTTTGAGGAAAGTGCGAAAAGTAATGTTTTTGTGGAAAAGAGGGAAAGTAGTTTTTGAAAGAACGATTGGTTGTCGGCTTGGTAAAATTGTTTAGTGGGGCGGTCGTTCTATGTTTGCTTGTTACTTTTGAAAGAGAGAATCTTTTATTGACACTTCCACCCTCATCATTTTCAAAGTCAGCATTTAAAATGAACAACTTCATAAAAAACCAACAAAACAATTTCGATTTAGGACTTGAAGTTTTGCTTTTAAAGGAGGATGATTTTATCGTTGCTTACTGCCCTTCATTAAATCTCTCCTCTTTTGGTTCAGATATACAAGAAGCCAAAAAAGCATTTCACGAAGCCTTACAATTATTCATGGATGATATAATTGAGCGAGGCACATTAGAAAAGGCACTTTTGGATTTGGGTTGGACTTTGAGAAAACAGCCCACAGCAGAATTTAAGCCGCCTTCATCTTACAAGCTTCAGACTCATCAATCTCTTCAGCAAAAATTCAGAGAAACCATTTCCGTTCCCGTTTAAAAAGATGGGTGTTAAACAAGTCCCGCTTAAACTTTTTCTGACTTACCTAAAATATTTAGGGTTGGAACAATGCGGAACTAACGGAAGTCACTCAAAATTTAATTTTCCAAGAAACCATCCTAACGGTCAATTAAGTCGCCCCATCATTGTCAGACTTAATTACAAAGACATTCCCATATTGCACATCAGCACTAATTTGGAGACATTGGGTAAATCCAAAAAAGATTTTGAAGAGTGGTGCAAAGGAATGAGATAATAACAAGAAGCGCTTTTCCTTAGGTTTTCAGGTTTGGTAAAATTGTTTATCGCCTCAAACCCGCTCTCTTTAAGTCCCTAATTTTGAAATGCTCATTTTAATAACTCCACCATGCAATCTCTCCAATACGTTACCGATAAAAAAGGAAACAAAACCGCCGTCCAAATTTCCATCAAAGAATGGACAAAGATTGAAGCACGTCTAAAACTTCAAGCTTGTAACCAAACTAACGATGTCGAAACTGCCACTGAAGATTCAGGGCTAATTGCCGCGATGAACGAAGGAGCTACAGGTCGCTATGTTGACACTGATACATTCCTCAAAGAATTAAAAGGAGAATGATTATCAGGATTGATGAAGCCTTTAGAAAAGACACAAAGCGCATCAAAAACGCTCTGCTTCTAAGGCAACTTGCTTCTGTAATTGAAAGCGTTATTGAAGCAAAAAAGATTTCTGAAATTAGTAACCTCAAAAAACTGAAAGGCGCTCAAAATCATTATCGAATTCGTGTGGGCGATTACAGAGCAGGGATTATCATTGAAGAGCAAACCGTAACCTTTATTCGATTTTTACACCGGAAGGATGTGTACAAATCCTTTCCCTGATTCGCTTTCCCACTACGCTATACATGCACTACGTCTCCGCAAATTCCATCTCCAAATCTTACGGCGTTAAACCGCTTTTTGAAAACATTTCTTTCCACATTTCCGAAGGAGATAAAATTGCCCTCGTAGCCAAAAACGGCACCGGAAAATCAACCCTCCTCAAAATGCTTTCGGGCATTGAAACACCAGACGACGGAACCATTTTCATCCATAAAGATGTAACCGTTGCTCTCTTTGAACAGGAACCGAAATTCAAAGAAAATCTCTCCGTTCTCGACAATATTTTTCATCACGACCACCCCGTTATCAACGCCATCAAACATTACGAAGCAGTGGCGGAAACAGAGGATGCAACTGCCCTCGGCGAAGCCATTATTCTGATGGATGAACTCAACGCCTGGGACTTTGACGCGAAGGTGAAACAGATTCTGGGCAAGCTCAATATTCATCAGCTCCATCAGCAGGTGAGCACGCTTTCTGGCGGGCAGCGGAAACGCGTGGCACTGGCGCAAACCCTTATCGACATTGGCTTTGAGCATAAACATGTGCTGCTCATTATGGACGAACCTACCAACCATCTGGATGTGGAAATGGTGGAATGGCTGGAGCATTACCTCAACGCCGAAAACGTGACGCTACTGATGGTGACGCACGACCGCTATTTCCTGGATGCCGTGTGTGATGAAATATGGGAGCTTGACGGCAGCGAACTCTATGAATACAAAGGCGACTACCAGAATTATTTAGAGAAAAAAACCGCGCGGATTGAAAGCCAGCAAAGCACCATCGACAAGGCAAGAAATGAATACCGCAAGGAGCTGGAATGGATGCGCAAACAACCCAAAGCACGCACCACAAAAGCACGCAGCCGCGAGGATAATTTTTATAAGGTAGAAAGCATTGCGAAGCAAAAAATAGTGGACAATAAAGTGGCTTTGCAAATGAAAATGAACCGCCTCGGTGGTAAGGTTGCGGAGCTTAAAAAAGTGTATAAAAGCTATGACGACAAGACTATCCTGAAAGGATTTGATTACACTTTTAAGCGCGGAGAAAGAATCGGGATCGTGGGGAAAAACGGCGCGGGTAAATCCACTTTTCTGCATTTGCTTTTGGGGGAAGAAACTGCCGACAGCGGCAAAATAAACATTGGCGACACGGTTATTTTCGGCAACTTTTCGCAGGGCGGACTGGAAATAAAAGAAGACGTGCGCGTGATTGAATTTGTGAAAAACATTGCCGAAAGTTTTCCGCTCGCCGCAGGCGGTTCCATAAGCGCAGCGCAGTTTCTGCAACTTTTTCTTTTCCCGCCGGAGCAGCAATACACTTACCTGTCAAAACTGAGCGGCGGCGAAAAAAAGCGCCTGCAATTGCTTTCCATCCTTTTCCGCAATCCCAACTTTTTAATTCTGGATGAGCCAACCAACGACCTTGATTTACCCACGCTTGCCGTGCTCGAAAACTTCTTGAGTGAATTTGCCGGTTGCCTGCTCATTGTTTCCCACGACCGGTATTTTATGGACAGGCTTGTGGACCATCTTTTTGTGTTTGAAGGTGATGGCGTGGTGCGCGATTTTCCGGGAAATTATTCCCAATACCGACTGGCAGAAAAAGAGCAGGAAAAGCAAACCGAAAAGTCGGAAACAGTAGTTGAATCCATCACCTCACCCGCAGGCGAGGAGGAAAAAATAACTCCCCCAAAAAAGAAACTTTCCTTCAATGAGCAACGGGAATTTAAACTGCTTGAAAAAGAAATTCCCGCATTGGAACAAGAGAAAATAACCATTGCCAAAAGCATGGCGCAGCCGACATTGCCTTATGAAGAATTGCAAACCTTAAGCGACCGGATTACGGAGGTGACATCGCTGCTGGAAGAAAAAGAAATGCGCTGGCTGGAGTTGAGTGAAAGCGTGGAGGCGTGAGGAATGGATTCATTGATGGCACAACTCATCTTTTTGAAAACAAAATTTAGAACCTAACCTAATGAGCAAGTCTAAAAAAAAGAAGGCAATGAAACCGTTACAAATTGTAACGGTTTGAAAATGCTGTCTGCCGATGGCAAAAAATGAGCATGACCGACGTTGGCACCACCCTCTAAAACCTGCACGGCTGTAAGAACCTGTACCCTACTCCCTATTTTTGCCTTTCTACTTTCTCCCCCCCAATGTCCCTCCACCAAACCCTCCTCACCGCACGAACCGAAGAAGACGTAAAAGACGCCTACATAAAAGCCCTCGGCTTAAAAAGCTACAGCAAAAACCTCGTGGACATCCAGACCAAAGAAATATGGTTTGAAGCCAAAGATGGTTACCGCCATAGCACTTACCAGATGTTTACCCAACTGCTCCATTACGTGCAGCAGGCAATTGACAGAGGCGACCACGTGCCGCCCTTCCTCTGCGTGATAGACACCCGCAAGGCTGCCATCATGAAAACCGCCGATGCCCTCCCCCTCCTCCGCAATAAAAAACAACCCATTAAATGGGGCAAAAGCGCCAGCGGATACACGCCCGAAGCACTGGATGTAGTGAGCGCATACATTGGCACTCACCTCGTAAGCTTCAAAATAGAAACACACGAGCAGGAGTTCATCTCCACCATAAAAGCGGCTATTAAAAGCGGCAACATCATCCGCACGCAAATAACCCCCGACAACCTGAAGCAAGTGTTTGATAAATGGGTGAAGATGATTGGCGAAGAGGTGAGCGACGTGGCACCGGAAGATTATGCCCTCCTCTTTTTTGCCGACATCATGAGCGATGGACACGTGAGCACCCACACCGACCTGCCCGCCGAACTCCTCCACCGAAATAACCAGCCCGTGTTTATGCTGCGCGGCAAGCTCTATGAACTGGGCAACCACGAAGGCTACCGCCAGTTTTGGGCTATCTACCACCGCCCGCCTGCGCAGGAATACCGCAATTATTTGCTTGAGCGCCGCGACAGCCTCATCCCTATTGACGAGCGCAGCTTTAAAGGCGCTTACTACACGCCGCTCCACGTGGTGGACAAAGCCTACGATATGCTCTCCGAAACGCTGGGCAAAAACTGGCAGCGGGATTACATCGTGTGGGACATGTGTTGCGGTGTAGGCAACCTGGAAGTGAAACACAGCAACCCGCGAAACATTTACATGAGCACGCTGGATGCTGCCGACGTAGCCGTGATGCAGTCCACCAAAACATGCGTAGCCGCTACGCGCTTTCAGTATGATTACCTGAATGATGACATAGCGCCCGACGGCAGCATTGATTATAGCCTCACCAACAAAATACCGCAGGCGCTGCGCGATGCCATGGCAGATGGAAAGAAGAAGATTTTGGTGTTGATTAATCCGCCGTATGCGGAGGCAGCAAATAGTCAGGGTAACGAAGGAAAGACTGGCGTGGCTGCAACAGGATTGGCGCGGGTGATGGAAAATTATGGCTACGCTGCAAGGGAATTATTTGTTCAGTTTCTTGTAAGGATTTCAAGAGAAATACCAACAGCGACGATAGCCATTTTCAGTAAACTGAAGTATGTGAGTGCTCCCAATTTTGAGAAGTTCCGAATGCTTTGGAGCGCCGAATATTTAGGAGGATTCATTGTGCATAGCAAAGCATTTGATGGGCTAAAAGGGAATTTCCCCATTGGCTTTTTGATTTGGAAAATGAAGGCTAATGAATGGCCAGCGATTCAAGAAATCACAACTGAGGTTTTAGATGCAAATGCACAACCGATTGGCGAAAAGAACTTTTACAATCTTCCCAATAAACGCTTTTTAAGCATGTGGATGCCACGGTTAAAAACGAACACTACAAATATCCCCCTCAAAAATGCTGTATCTCCCCAAAACAACTATGCAAAGGTTACTGCGTGGGTAGATGATGCAATTGCGTACATGTACTGCAACAGCAATGATATGCAGAACGCCGCTAAACAAACCGCAATTACGTCTTCAGTTTTTAGCACTGGAAATGGATTTTACATCAACCCCGAAAACCTTTGGCAAGCCGCCATCGTCTTTTCCGTAAGGAGGCTCATAAAACCCACCTGGCTTAACGACCGCGACCAGTTCCTCCAACCTACCCAACCACTTACCGAAGATTTTAAAAACGATTGCCTCGTCTGGATGCTGTTTAACGGCAGCAACCTAACCGCCGGTGCCGACGACTTGCAATGGAACAACCGCACCTGGAGCATCATCAACCATTTCATTCCGTTTACCGAAACCGAAGTAGGCGCACCCGCACGTTTTGAAAGTGATTTTATGGTGCAATACATGGCCGGTAAAACCTTCTCCCCCGAAGCGCTTGCCGTGCTTGCCGAAGGCAAAAACCTGTGGCAGCATTTCTTCTTCCACACCGACCCACGCGCCACCCGCGATGAACTGAAGCTGAACCGCCCCGATGCAGGCTGGTATCAAATCCGCAACGCCCTGAAGCGCCGCAACGAAACCAGCGACCTGCCCCCCGTTTCCTTTGCTCCCTTCGAAGCTGCTTACCGCGCCCTCACCGAAAAGCTGCAACCGATGGCGTATGAACTGGGGTTTTTGAAGGTGTGAGGGGGTGATGATTTGGTGATTTTTATTAACCCCATTGACAAATTAATCCCGCATCTTCATCTCACCGTAATCTTTGTCATCCCGCTGGGATCGTAGCCCTGAAACAATGATTTGATGATGCCAAACACACTTGCTAAGATTCCTGCGGAATGACAAAAGTTTGCGTTTAGTTTTTGATGCTTGACTATGTGCCTTTCTCCATCTTCATCTCACCAGCATCATTGTCATCCCGCAGGGATCGTAGCAAAAATGGTCTGTATTGATTTATCCATTTACTGGCTTGTAGCACGTGCTACCAATGCTCACTTTTTCAATTCAATGCTTGTAGCAATTGCTGATAGCACTCAAACCTTCGTGTTAGTGCTTGTAGCAGTTGCTGATGCCACTCAAACCTTCGTGTCAGTGCTTGTAGCAATTGCTGATGGCATTCAAACCTTTGTGTCAGTGCTTGTAGCAATTGCTGATAGCACTCAAACCTTCGTGTCAGTGCTTGTAGCAATTGCTGATGGCACTCAAACCTTTGTATCAGTACCTGTAGCAGTTGCTGATGGTACTAAAACCATTATGTCAATGGTTGTAGGAGTTCCTACTGCCGGAGAAAAGGCAAAATCAACCATAACCTTTGCAATAAAAAATATACAACCGATAATTTGGAAATTTGATTTACTTGTTTTTACCTTTGCAACTCATCTCATAATATCTACCCACCATGGCAGGACATGAAGATTGGGCATATGCCCGCAACCAGTTTGAGATAGCTACGCGCAATAACATGAAAAAGGCGTACACTATTGGGAATTACACCTTTAATGCTTTGGCTGCAGACCCTGATGCCGCTGATGATTATGAAGAATTTCGCCCATTTTACTTAGCGTTCATCGGGCAATACAATGCTAAGAACGTGCAGGGTGGCATCCAAAAAAGCAAAACGCAGATAGTAAACGAACTGCTGGAGCAGGGCACTGCAAACATGGAAGATTGGCTGCTCGACATTAAACGCATTCATAAAAAAGGCACCCCCGGATATGTTGCGCTGTTCCCGCGCGGCATGGAGCCATTTAATCAGGGAAGAAAAGATTTACGCATTGCTGCATATAAAACACTGGCAATGGCGATGGCTGGACAGCCCTTGCTTGCACCGGTAAAATCATCTATTGAGGCGTATCATTTACAACTTGAAGAAGCAGAGGGATTGCAGGAAGGCGCTATCAGCAACAGTGGTCAGCAGCGGAATGATTTGGAGCCATTGCGTGTTGAAATGTGTGATTACTTGTATCGCAGTCTGGGCGGGCTGATGAAGCGTTTCTTTAAAAACCCAAAGCGCATTGAAGATTACTTCCTGCTGAGTGAAATCAGGAATTTCAAACAAACGCATTTCACCGGTCATGTAGCTGCCGATGTACCATTTGTGGTGGCAGAGCGCACGCTGGTTGGTGATGATGTATTGGTTACTAAAAACCTGGGCGCGGTGCCGTTTGATGTTTATTTGGCAGCCAATAAGGGCGACCGTCCGGCGGGCATCAAAACAACCATTTTGCCTAATGAAACCAAAGAAATGGAAGCCTCATCTGCGGGTAATCTTTCCAATCATTTCATTTCCATTTACCAGAATAATGATGGGCAAACGGCGCAGTTTGAACTGGATATTAACTGAGTGATTTTTTCTTGAAAAGGGACGGGCGATCGGAAGCGGTTGCCCGTTTTTTTGTTTTCATAAGCACCTCTTCGCAGGGAATTAGCATCTGGAATTATCCCTACAAAAACAAAAAGGGCTTCAAACCAAAAACGCCTGAAACCCTTAATTTAATGGGTGGGCCCACCAGGGCTTGAACCTGGGACCCCCTGATTATGAGTCAGGTGCTCTAACCAACTGAGCTATAGGCCCGTGGCAAAAATTGCCAAATGCTGCCGCAAAACTAAACTATAAAATCCTTTTCTGCACCTTTCTGTTGCTATATTTTTTAAGTGAAAGCGGCATGTAATCAGCGTAGTTTCCCGAAGTAATACATCAATCCAAAAGAAATAAACCCATAACGATCGGTTGTGAAAATACCGGAAGAGGTAGGCAAATTGTACCCATCAATATAATCGCCTAAAACAAAACTGTGCTGGTATGTAGCAAAAATGGAAACGTCATTTATCTTTTGCCCGATTCGGGGTAACTCAATTACAAATCCCATATTTACGGGTATGTAGAATTCAAGTTGATGAAGCCGGACGTCGGTAAAATCCATTTTCGTAAGGATATTCCTCTTTTTGAATTTAATAATATTGCTTTTTATAACTCCTATACCTGAACCTATAAAAAACCCTTGAAAAATGCGGTTTAAACCAACGCCGGTGTGCCCGATTATGGAGCCTAAAGAAACTCTGAAATTTGCATTAGCACTTTTAAATTTGTTAGTGGCATGTACGCCGTTAGATTCACCAAAAAAACTGGTAGTTCCTGTTTGGAAAATCCCATATTGCCCTTCTAACCCTACGCTAAAATCAGGGCTTACATTATAATTCAGCACTAAAGAAACGGCGGGACGGGGAATAACACCACCGCCTGTAATATCTCCATACAATGCAGTAAAAGCAAGTCCGGCACCCACGCTAAACTGATGGCTTGAAAAAGGCAGATATTCTATTTGCGCTTTAACAGCAGGGGTAAAAAATAAAAGAATAAAGGGTAATAAAATTAATTTCGTTGTTGCTTTCAGCATGTTGAATATACTATTGTACTTTTTGAGCTGCCGCCAGTTTTCAATGTTTTTCGGATAATTTTTTTAGTAGTTGTAGGTAATTAGTGCTTTGTGTCAATATACCATCTAATCCCCAGCGTTAATCCGCTGAATGCATCATTATGCCTATTATTACTAATATCGAAATTGTACCCATCCAAATAATCCGAAAATACTATATTGTATTGATAATTAACGTTAATCGCAATATTCCACTTATCGCCGAACACAATATCCCATCCTGCATTTATTGGAATAGTAAAAGCACTTTCCGTTTTTTTTATGTTAGCAAGCACTTTCCCCTTAGCAGTAACTTCGCGAATACTGGTAATGTTTGAGTTTATAAACCCCACACCCGCCCCAACGTACGCGCCCCTCCCATGCTCCATCATCTCACTTAACCGGTCAGTTGCTATTCTTGCGGGATAAACACGTGCGTTCAAATTGGCAGTAAAAAAACTCCCCCTGCTAAAAAGTTTAGTTGATGTCCGATCACCCGAAGCCAGACTTCCAAATCCAATTTCCAAACCAGAGGTCAAAAAACTGTTGGGCACATAATCAAACGCTACTTTACCAACTCCGCCAGGCACACTCCCTTTCTGAACATCTCCATGCAAACGCGTCAATCCTCCGCTCACACTCAATAACACTCTGTGAGAAGAAAGACTGGGCTTTTGCTGCGCCATTAATTTTGAAACAGAACAAAAGGGTAGAGATAAAAGGAGGATACAGGTGAGTTTATAGGTCATAATTTAGGTATTTGGCACTTTCAGAGAATCAATGTTTCCATGTTTTCTTTTTGTAAGTGCGGATTTCTTTTTCTATGCGTTCAGAATCTTTCCCCTGATCGGCTTCGGTTGGGTAAGTGCCGTCCGTTGCTATGGGGCGCTCGTTCATAGGATTCGCTTCTTTCACAATGGTGCTCGTGAAGCTATGGCGAATGAAAATATCATCGTAGCTTAAACTATGCACGTCCCTGTTTGGATCCACCACTTCTTTTTGCACCAGCACTTTGCGCGCCTCAGGAAAATAAAACCAAAACGCCGGAATATCGCCAAAGCTTTCGCCGCTTGAAGTAACTTTTACCAATGGCGCCAACCCAATGATGCGGGTTTCAATGCGGGAGCGTTTGTTGTCAAAAAAGATATCTTCTTTTATGCGGAAGCGGCTTACACTTTCAGGGCTAAAATCATTCACCATCATCCTGGAGTCTACTTGCTCCCCATTATCATTAAAAATCGGAACCAACACGCTATCTCCCGAAAGCCTGCCCATTGCCTGCCCTGCGGTAAGGCGTTTGGTAAATTTATCACCCGTTGGGTTTTCTTTATTGCTTGTAGGGTCGTAAGCCGAAATTCTGCCGGTTTGCAATCCTTCCATCAACACTTCCATTAAACTTGAACCGGGTGTAAGGAAAATGCGGTTCATGGAGTCGTTCAAATTGATGTCGCGCCACACACGCTTAAAAAACATGACGTTGTTCTTTTTCACTTCAGGATAAGGGAATGGCTTCGCGCCTTCATGAATGTTTAGGCTGTAAAATCCATCTTGCGGCATTGAGGTATCAACATCGTCAGGATACATTATTTCTTCAGTGCTCGTTACGATTCTGGTTTCTAAATCTCCGCCGGGTGTTTCTACAATCACGGTATCCATTTCCTGCTGCGCTTGCGCGGCGGTATGGAAGCTAAAGATAGCTGCAAAGAGGAATGCCTGTTTTATAATTTGTTTCATGGTTAGTTTAGGGTAGATGATTGTTTAATTGGCTAATAAAGATACCGGATCAAGTTGGCGCTGCATCCCGTCAGGACCTGTAGCTCTTATGTTATCAAAAATCACGCGGGTGCCGGGTGTTATGTTTTGCATGGCAGACGTCATAGCGCCGTTTAAAGCATTGCCACTACCGCTTAACACAATAGCATCAGCGCGGGGCTTCACGATTATTAGTGTGAAACCATTAATGTTGAAGTTGGCATCAAAATCAAAATTATCCAGCACGGGGAAGATGCGGTTTTGTTGCTTCAATGAAACTGTTGGCGCTGAACCACCCGTCTTGCCTCCAAACTTCACACGTGGGTCGGGAATGCGTTTCACCCTGAATTCCTGTGAGCTTAGTGTCTGCACTTTGCCGGGAGATACTTCTGCTGCCACCGTAATTCTTGCCACACCGGCTGAGCTGACGCGTGCCGTATATTTCCCGCCGCCACCGCTTAGCGAACCGCCGCTCATGCTCACCTTTAATTTCTCTTTTGGAATGCCCGGAGCGCTTACTGATATTGGGTTAGATACACCGATATACAGCACATTCATTTTATCCGCACTCACCACTGCCGATGGACGCGCTACCTGATACGTCATTAAAGGGGTTTTATATTCCTTAATCGTACCGTCTGTTTGCTTTACCCGCACAATGCCACTCCATGAAAAAACGCCTTCGCTGCCGGTGCCGCCAGTATAAACCCCTTTGCCCTCGCGCACGGGAAGACTGTTTCCATTTACAGTTACTTCTGCATCCGTTTTTGAATCAGAAGCGGTAAGAAAAACTTCGGCTGTGTAAGGCTGACCCTGCACTACATAGGATGATGGCGCCACGGCAACAGCCTGAAACCGATCCAAATTAACTACTGCTTTATCCACTTCGCCTAACACGCGTTTCACCACTTCAAATTCCGTGTTCTTTAGGTCGGCTTTAATTTTTGCAATGTTGGTGAATGCTGCCGTAAGCGGAATGCCATCTCCAAAGTTTACTGATTCCCAGCTTTTCTGTATGCCGCCGCGTGTTGGTGGGTCTGTAGCTTCTAACGACAGATTTAAGCCTTTGCGTTGCGCTTCAGGAAGCAATGCCAACATCTTTTCACGGGTGGCGTTTATCTGCTGCTTCATTTCCGATGCTTTACCATTGTTAATCATCATTCGGTAAGCAATGTCCTGATCCTCGCGGTTGCGGATTTCACCATCTGCCTTAAAGCCGCCGCCTTTCTTAGCAAGCTCTCCCTCCACTCCGTTAATGTAAGTGTCAAGTTGCGCAGCCAAAGCACTCACCTTTTTCGCCTTCTCATAAGCAGGACGGGCGCGTTCGGGTTCATCTTTCAGTTTAGAACCTTCAAATGCCTCGTAGGTATTTTTTACGTTTTCCTCCACGTTGCCTGTTGAATTATGCAGGCTTTCGGTAAGATTATGAAAGGCATCAAGCACAGAAGTATTAATGCTAAGGGCAACCAAACCCAATAGCACCAGATACAGGATGCCTATCATCTTCTGCCGGGGCGTTTCTTTTATTGCTGCCATGTTCCGGTTTTAGTTATTTCTGAAAGCATCCAGTTGTGCCCTGTAAATATTGTTCAGTTCGCCGAGGTTCTTTTTCAGTTCCACCATTTGTTTGGTAGCAAGCTGCACTTCGTCCATCATTTGCTGCGTAGTGCCTGCATAGCCCGTAATCTGATTTACCGATTCCACTGTTTTTGTGAACTGATCAAAGCCTTTCTGCAAGCGGTCTATAGTATTAGGGTTGATGGAAGAGTGCAGCAAATCTTCAAAAGCGCTATCGCGATGAACGGGCGCGGCTACGGTGTTCACAACTGTTTCATCCCTTTGAGTAAGCGTTTGCACCCCCAATAAAAAGAAGAGAATAGCTTCTACGCTAAGCCCGATGCCTATGGCTACTTCGCCGTAAGGCCAATGCAACAGTTTAAACATCAGCCCAATAATTACGACACTCGCTCCCCAGGAGATGGCGGTGTTAATGGTGATTCTCCGTTTTGCTGGAGCGGTGGTTGTTGTTGTGGTCATGGTTTGGTTTAATTGAGTATCAAGTAGTAAGTATCAAGTATCAAGTTTGGATGGTTAGATAAGGTTGGAGGAAGTTTGTTTGTTTAATAATTACTAAGCTCGTGGAAACAATCATTTTCAATCTTAAAAATCATAACCATCTGCGTTCCATCATTGTCGAATTGCCGAATTGCCTCATTGCCGAATTGCCTCATTGTCAAATTGCCTAATTACCTCTTCCGCGTCTGCACCTGCTTTGTTATCACTTCCGGCGCAGGCATCACGCACCGGAAACCAATGTAAGAGTGCGGCACATCCTGCCCGTCAAAATTGCGGTAATTGGGGCTTACTTCATCTGCTTTATCCTTCCAGCTTCCACCTCTAAACACTTTGGCTTTCATAAAATCTACCTCGGTGCTATCGGCATCATACAGTATAACCGGATTCTGATCATGCGCAAATGCCCAGGCACTTTGGTTATACGCATCAAGCACCCACTCACTCGCATTGCCCAGCATATTATACAGACCAAACTGATTGGGCGCATACGATTTTACGGGAACGGTGTAAGAAGCGCCATCTTCCGTATAAACACCTTCATTCTGCTTGTAGTTTGCTGAAAGATCATGTACCTGCGGTGCTATGGAAGTGTCTGACGACTTGCCGTTCATGCCCAATGCCGCGTGCACCCACTGCGCTTCCGATGGCAGAGCATAAGGCAGGTTATATTTCCGCATAAACTTAGCGCTGCTTTTACCGGTGTTCACCATGCTGCGCCATTTGGCATAAGCGCGTGCCTGTTTCCAGGTGATGCCCACCACCGGATAATCATCCCATGCCGGATTGCTGAAATATTGCTGCACCATCATGTCTGTTTGCGAATTCGGGAAATCGGTAGCCCAGGTGCGGGTGTCGGGATATACGTTCACCGCTTCCGTAGTGCGCGTGCCGTTGCGTTTGTTGCCCGGTTTGCTCAGGGTGTACGTCATCACGAAGTTGTAAAGCTCCGGTTTAATCTCTCCGTTTTTATACATGGGCTGCAAGGCATTCTGTGTTTTTTTGCTGTTGCTGCCAAACAAGCTGCGGTGTTTCACCTTGCTCCAGTTAATGCGTTTCTGGTTACTGTCGCTGTTGTTTTTGTAGAAGTACTTTGAATCTTTAAGGAATTGGGTAACGGCTACGGAATCAATAACCCAGTTCAGGAATTGGCGGTATTGCGCATTGGTTACTTCCGTTTTGTCCATAAAAAAAGGACTGAGGCTATACATTCTGGTATTGAAAGAATCCTGCGCGCCGGCGCCATACTTAATAATGATGGTACCTCCGGGAATGTATTCCATCCCTTTTGGAGCGGGCAAAGAGCCGTGGTTCCAGGCGCGGATAGGCTCCGCCTTGTTCTTCTGCGCAGCAATATGATTGCCGAAGGCAGAAAATAAGAGTAAACAAAGCAGGGCAGGTATTGATTTCATGAAAAAAGAAAGAGATGATGAACGGGGGCGAAGGTGCATTTTTAGTGTGGAAATGGGTGCAAGCAACATGTTAATGAACGGGATTGAAAAGGATAAAGGAGTGCCGTTTTTTAATCGGGTGCAAAGTAAAGGCAGGCAGCATAATTTTCAGTTGAAAAAGTGAATAATTGGAAATAATTCTTTGTTAAGTTGGCACAATAAATCAAGCAGTTAATACCTAAGCTAATGCGTAAATAAATACAAAGTAGTATTACAAGTGAAAGATTGCGGGAAAAAAGTTTATAACGCTTATTAAATTTACACACCTTGTATTTTATCCTAAAAAATAATAGAAGAGAGAAAAGCTGTACCGTTATTTTTGAGGCAATAAAAATAAAAAATCTCCCCTAATTGGCACGTGTAAAAATTAAATTCCCAGACCTGCAACCCTTGTTTTCTTGTATTATTCCTGTGCGGATTACCGATGTGAATTATGGCAATCATCTTGGCAATGATTCCCTGCTCTCCATTCTGCATGAAAGCCGTGTGCAGATGCTGCAAAACTGGCAGTTTACGGAGTTGGATGCAGGGGGCACAAGCCTGATAATGGCGGACGTGATGATTGCATACAAAGGAGAAGCATTTTACGGAGATGAGCTTAAGATTTCGATTTATTCGGATGCTGTTACGGAGCGTTCGTTTGATTTATTATATCGGGTCAGCAACGTAAAAAATGAATTGGAAAAGCCAATTGCCGAAGCCAAAACGGGCATGGTTTGCTTTGATTATGAAACGCGGCAGATAGCCGTTATGAAAGAGAAATTAAAAAATCGGCTTTTAGGGATGGAAATGTGCGGATGATTTCTTTAAATTTGCACCTCCAAAAAATGGCGAGGTAGCTCAGTTGGTGAGAGCGCAGGATTCATAACCCTGAGGTCTCGGGTTCAAATCCCGATCTCGCTACAACGATAAAAGGTTTTCTGAAAAGGAAGCCTTTTTTTACGCCCCTGTTTTAATGGCTTTGAAGGATGTTTTGAGGAATGCACGGCTTATCTGGAAAGCACTTTTGATGTATTGTGCAGTGGTGCGCCCCGTGCCGGGTGGAATCATTGCTGACTTTGGGTTAACGAAATGATGATACGCCAAAACGACAAACGCAGCCCGCACGAAAGTGGTTAAAACCATTGATTTTTTCATCGGGAGGAGGAAGACAAATTTTGTACCCTTTTGCAAAGAAGATTTAGTTAAATAAGGTATCCCTTTTCACGTGCTGCATTGGTTTGCCATTACTTTGCCCGCGCATGTTTCTGGCTATCGCTCTTATTGTTATCACCTGTTTCATTTCCTATCGGGGATTGACCAATGAAGCATTTATGGAGCGGTATTCCTTCAACGTTTTTAAGGTTCGGGAAGGGACGGAATATCACCGGCTTATTTCCTCCGGTTTCCTGCACATTTCCTGGCTGCATCTCATCATAAACATGATTGTGCTTTACGCCTTTGGGACGGGTTTGGAAAGCATTATCGGCTCTGTGAGGCTTGGGTTTATCTACTTCGCAAGTTTGATTGGAGGGAATTTGTTTGCACTTTGGATTCATTCTGAAAACCCACGCTATTCGTCAGTTGGTGCATCGGGCGCGGTGAGTGGTTTAGTGTTTGCACTGATTGCACTTTTCCCCCAAAACAGGATTGGATTTTTCCTCTTGCCCATCTCAATCCCCAGTTGGATTTATGGTGTACTCTATGTGCTTTACACAGTTTATGCAATCCGCAGCAGGAAAACGGATGTGGGCCATGCGGCGCATCTTGGCGGAGCTTTAATAGGAATGGCGGTTGCACTGTTTTGCTATCCCGAAACGATTGTTGAAAACTGGCTTCCCGTGTTGCTGATAATCCTGCCTGCTGTGACGCTCATTCTCATCATGATTTACCGCCCGCATTTTCTCACGCTCGACAAGAAAACTCAGAAACGCCACCTCACTTATGAAGACCGCTATAACCTTAACCAGCGCGACCGGAAACAGGAAGTGGACCGCATTCTGGAGAAAATAAATGAGCGCGGCATGAATAGTCTTTCTAAAAAAGAACGCACCTTGCTGGAAGAATTTTCAAAGCAATAACCACCGGCATTTCTAATCAGCATTTCCAAATAAAAAACCTTACACAGCCATGCTTTCAGCCGGTCAGTTTCATCATTTAAAAGTTGTAAAACTCGTTGACTTCGGGGCATATCTTAATGGCGATGGTGAAGAGATTTTATTGCCAAAACGCTACGTTCCCCAAGGCACTGAGGTGGACGACGTGATTCGCGTATTCCTTTATCACGACAATGAAAGCAGACTGATTGCCACCACGGATATTCCTTTGGCGGTGGTGGGCGACATTGCTTTGATGAAAATGAAGGATGAAAACCAACACGGCGCCTTTATGGACTGGGGCATCATGAAGGATTTGTTCGTGCCGCTTTCGCAGCAATCATCGCGGATGGTGGTGGGAGAAAGTTATCTGGTGATGCTTTATGTAGATGCACAAACCGGTCGCGTAGCCGCAACGGAGCGGGTTGATTCCTTTCTTTCCAATGAAAACCTGACGGTGAATGAAGGTGATGCGGTGGATTTAATTCTTTGGCGCGAATCGGATATTGGCTACAACGTAATTATCAACAACAAGCATACTGGCGTTTTGCACAACAGCGATGTTTTTAAAAACATGGAGTATGGCGAGCGCCTGAAAGGTTTTATCAAGACCGTGAGGGAAGACAATAAACTGGACGTTACCATTGGTGAAAGAGGCTACAACCGCGTGCTTTCCGACAAAGAAAAACTGCTGCAACTGCTTCAGGAAAATGATGGCTACCTCCCTTACCATGACCGCAGCAAACCGGAAGATATTTATGCCTTCTTCGGGATTTCTAAAAAGACTTTTAAGATGATTATTGGAGCGCTTTATAAGGAACGAAAAATTGAACTCACCAAAACCGGAATTAAATTACTGGAGCAGTAAACGGAACTTTCGTCTTTCAGCTTTTGTCTTTTATCTTTCAGCTTTCGACTAAAAAAAAAGCACCTGGGACGAAACCAGGTGCACGCATCATTTAACCAAAACAACTACAAACCTATAAGCCGGATTCTGTCATTTGCCTTGCGGCAAACGGTTATCATTTATCTAGGCTAAGCATTGCTGCTTAGCTCCATCTGCCAACCCACGGTCATCGGGCGAGCCGCCCTTTTTCTTTCGAAGCAACCGCCTATTTGGCATTTCAGCACGCAAGGTTTACCCGCTTTTTAATGTTGCCATTAAACCTGTAAGCTCTTACCTCACATTTTCACCCTTACCTCCAGTAAAAAAAATTGGATCGGCGGTTATTTTCTGTGGCACTTTCTGTTCCTGAATTTTTGACGTTCAGGACCCACCCGTTAGGTGGTGCGCTGCTCTGGGCTGTCCGGACTTTCCTCCCCTTAGACAAAGGGCGATAACCCGTTTTGTAGTCCTTACAAATTTACAGAATGAAGCCCCTAAAATTTTCTTTCAATCTGCTTCCGGAGCTTACTTTAACATTGCAATTCGTGATGTCACATTTTTGTCTGAAACAGTTTATAGCGCTCATTTTTACTGCCCTTGTTTTAGGGAGTTGCCAACGCTATTATTATCAGCCTAATGCCGTGAACACTCCTTTGCTCACAGAAAAAGGAAACGGCAACATAGACGTTTCAGGGATGGTGGGCAGCGCAGCAAACCAAGGCAGAAATGCCACTTTCAATGCACAGGCAGCATATGCTCCACTTCCGCATTTTGGTGTGATGGCAACCTACAGCACCCTTCATTACAAACCTGACTTTCCCATCCCAAATGTTGGTTTTGTAGAGAGCCGCGCATTCATTGCAGAAGCTGGCATCGGCACTTTTATTTCAAAAGGAAAACTAATGGCTGATTTATATGGTGGCAATGGTTTTGGAAAGATGAAAGCAGACATCAACATGGATTTCCGCAGGTGGTTTTTGCAACCAGGTATTGGCTTTAAAAGCAAATGGTTTGAAGCGGCTTTTAATTACCGGATGTGCTGGATAAAATATGCAGCATTAAATCCCAACGGGCGCGACAAGGATTATCTCCTGCAAAAGGATTTACTCGAAAAAGACGGCACCACAATTACCAACCATAATTTCTTCTTCGGAGAAAGTGCTTTAACGCTGCGCGGAGGATACGATTGGGTGAAGCTGCAAATCCAGATTGTTTATGCCAGAAACCGCAAAGTGGAATGGAACTACAGTAAGGTTTATTACAACGCAGGCATTCAATTTTCTCTCCCAAAAAATTATTTTCACCGGAAATAATCATCTCCTAAAAAAGAAAAAACAAAACCGCATGTCCAAATTTGAAACATCCCTGAAAGAAGGCGCACACGCAAACCTTGCTGCCATGACCGGCAACTGGAAAGGCACTACCAAAACATGGTTTGAGCCCAATAAACTTGCAGACGAAAGCCCCATGGAAGGCAATCTGAAAACAATTTTAGGCGGCAGATTTCTATTGCATGAATACCACGGAAGCCTTGAAGGGAAAGCGTTTGAAGGCATCGCGATCATCGGGTATTATCACCTCACCAACAGTTGGCAGCAAGCGTGGGTGGACAGCTTCCACATGGGCACCGGCATCTTAATGAGCGAGTCTGAGCCGCAAGCCAATGCTACAGATGGGAAAGTGAATGTGCTTGGCAGTTATGGCTGGGAAGGCGGCGATGAAAAATGGGGATGGCGCACCACGCTTGAAATGCAAGGAAACGATACGCTTATCATCACTGCTTTCAACATCATTCCCGGGCAGGAAGAAGCAAAAGCTACTGAAACAATTTACCAAAGGGTGTAGCAAAATAATGTCAGTCTTCATGTTCACTTTTCATGGTGGCGCCTTTGCCGTATTTCACAAACATGTAGAGGTAAAGCACCCGCGAAATGCGCATCAGCCAGGGTTGCAATAAAAGCGAAACGCCCACCGCAAAACCCAGCGCGTAAAAAATGCTGTAATCTTTGTAAGAAAGCCCGAGCACAAGCCAGTATGCCACAAAGCAAATGCCTACCAAAGCCACGGTGAGCGCATAACTCACGTATCCGGTGCCGTAATAAAATCCCACTTCAAGCTCCATTTTTTGCCCGCACACGGGGCAGCGCTCCGGCATGGAAAGCAGCTTGCTGAAAGGGAAAATACTGTTGGTGGTAAACATGTTTCCTTTCCGGCATTTCGGGCATTTCATTTTCAGAATGCTTGGCAGCAGGGCGGGTTTTTTATCAGGCATGGCGCGAAAGTAACGGCATTTAAAAGGTGCTTAATGCCCTTAGGGAAATAATAGCTATTTGTGCATTCCGAAGGTGCAATTTTTTAATGATATACAGGCGTTTCTAGCAATAACTGAACTGTTTATCGGCTCAATTGATATCAAGTGACGCGGCATTTGAACTATTTCTCAAAGCATTTGAACTATTTTTTGGGACGATTGATATCAAGTGACGCGGCATTTGAACTATTTCTCAAGGCATTTGAACTATTTTTTGTGACGATTGATATCAAGTGACGCGGCATTTGAACTATTTCTCAAGGCATTTGAACTATTTTTTGGGACGATTGATATCAAGTGACGCGGCATTTGAACTATTTCTCAAAGCATTTGAACTATTTTTTGGGACGATTGATATCAAGTGACGCGGCATTTGAACTGTTGGCAGCGGCGATGCGGATGCTTATGCGTATCAAATAGTACATCTTACAAACAATAGCAGCTAAAACCCAATAGCATTCCCTTCTTTAAAAAAAACTATTGGTTTTCCTGCTCCTCAATAATTAATGAATTAGCCTGGTTCATAGCACTTTGCGCTGCCTGATTATCTCCTTTTGCCTGATAAAGTTGCGCAAGCAACTGATACATTTCCGGGCGGCTGTTATCAATTGCTATTGCTTTTTTCATGGCAGCAATGCCACCATCCATTTGCCCGGTTGATGCAAGCGCAATGGCATAATTCATCCACGCGCTTTCATCAGAAGCATCTGCCACGACGTATTGCCCATAAAGGGTTGCAGCTTTCTCAAAGTCTTTTGCCTGCAGTGCTTCATAAGCTTCCATACCTGCGGTGCTTTTTCTTTTGATGATTACGCAAAGCGGCACACCATCTTCTTCAATTGTATGCACGACGTTTGCCGGAGGCCATGTTCCATTTTGCAATTGCGCAGCCGAAACGTAGCGGGAGTAAGTGATGTAATAATCCCAAGCTTTTTGGTGGCGGTCGCCATAGCGGACGTAATAGGATGACATCCAGCTTGTGTCTTTGGCGAAATAATATCCGAAGCCCAGCATGTTGGAGCCTACAAGCAGTTTTCTTCCGGCAATGGGCTTCACGTTTTTGAGCATCCAATCGGCAGCCTGCAAGCCGGTGTTCTGGTAATAATCGGTTTCATAATAGCCATACGCGCCGCTCAATCCACCCACTGTTTCGTTGAAATAAACATACTGGTTAGGATGGCTTTTCACCGTCCAGGCAATGGCAGGCGTAAGCCCCAAAACCGCTGCTGCAAAGGGAATCCAGTAATATTTTGGGTTGGAGAAATAATCTGTGAGCGCCTGCCAGCCAAGTGCTGCTGCGGCTACCCAAAAAGGATAAATGAAAAACAAGTGGCGCCAGGTGTCGTGCACAGAGCTCTTTTTGTAGATCATGTAAAGCGGCGTAAAAAAAGCAGCAAACACCAGAAAAACAGCCGTGAACATTCCGTAGCGTGCTTTCATTTTAAACCACAAAACGAGGAAGATGCCCACGCCTGCAATCACCACCAGCGGGTTGGAAATCATGATCCACTTCAGCTCATAATACCAGGGTTGGCCGCTGTTTGGGCGATATATTCCTTCAAAAAAAACGCGCAGCGTAACGCTTCTGTTCGTCATTTCTTTCAGGGATTCAATGGGGTGAGAAATAGGGCTTTCTAATCCCCACGGCCAGGTGAGCAACGCAATAATATAGCCCACGGCAAGGGCCCCTGCCAGAATGAAAATGGCTTGTTTCAGAAGTTTATTTCCATCCGCCTGCATCCTTTCCTTAAAAGGTTTTTGGGTGAACCAATAAAGCAAAGTCATCACCCCGAAAAAAGCAATCTGCAAAATCCCTCCGGCACTTCTTACGCCGAAAGCAATGGCAAAACCAACAGCTACGCCAATGGCATACTTCCATTTTTTTGCGGGGAACTCTTGCAGGAAAGCCAGCCAGCAATACATCCCGATAATGAAGCCGCACCCCAATGGAATGTCTTTCGGATTGTTCATGCTTTCGCCAAAAATGCGTGGGGAAAAAACAATGAAAAGCAGCGCCAGCAAGCCCGTCATCCAGTTTTTGCCACTGATTCGGTAAGCAAATAATCCGGTGAAAATCATCATCAGCGCACCGGTAATAGCATTGAAAAAATGCCGCAGAAAAAGGATGGGAACGGATGGAAACCAGTGGTGTAAAATCTCCATCAGGAAATCGAAGAAGCCACCATAAAACTGCTGCCCTACATACTGCAAACTCTTCGCGTCATAATTCAAAGCCTGCGGGTTGCCATTGAAAAAGTAGTTCCAGATGTCTTGCCCGTACTCAATTTGCAGCCACTCATCGCCGCTTTGCCCATAGCTGTGGCTAAGCAGAGGCATGATGATGAGAACAGCCGCCGAGAGGATTAAAAAAGAAAGCCGCCAGTATCTGGAAACGGGGATGGATTGGTGCATGAAAAGATGAGTCTTGATGCGGCTAAAATTAATTGAAACATGCTTCTCCATTAGGCTGTAAGCGCAATGCCGACGTTATCTTTACGCCCATTCTCCGCACACCATTTTATGTTTCTCGCCAATCTGCCGATTTATAAAAAGCTCACCCGACAGCGCAGCATCACCTTTGCAAAATATCTGGCTCCGCTTATTCCGGATGGTTCGCGATTGCTTGATTTTGGGTGTGGCAACATGTTCACCGCCATCCAGTTACTCGAGCATAAACCCAACCTGCACATTACCGGTGTTGACATAATCCGCGACCAAAACCTGAATGAGGCATTCCTTTCTGACCCCCGACTTGATTTTAAGCAAAGCAGTTCTGAAATTTTGCCTTTTGAGAATAACAGTTTTGATGGCGTAATTGCATTGGCTACCCTGCATCACACACCCGACCCTGAATATTTTCTTGCAGAGCTAAAACGCGTGGTGAAGGTGAATGGCTTCGTTATTCTGGTGGAAGAAATGGCTATCAATTTTGCAGACAAACTGTACATCAGCGCAGAAGACTGGCTGCTGAATAAAATGAAAGAAGGCGTGCCTGTGCCTTTAAAATTCCGGTATCACAAGCAATATTTGCGCACCTTTCAGGCAATGAATATGGGGATTGAATTTGCTGGTTCTGTGAGGCCATTCCCCACAATGATGCATCACTTTGTGTATAAACTAATGAAGCAGAAAGGTTAGTTTTTCCGCGTTGCCCACTTCAATAAATCTCCCCAGTTTGCCTTCTTGCCATACATTAAAATGCCGGTACGGTAAATGCGTCCGCTAAGCCAGGCTACGAATAAAAATCCAAGAATCATGGAAATCATAGAAGCCGCTAACTCCCACGGGGCAACGGTTCCAAGCCCGTAAGGCAATCGCGCCATCATTAAAATAGGCGCCGTGAAAGGCACAATGCTACCCCACACTGCCATGCTTCCGGTAGGGTTTCCAACCACAGATGTCATCATTACAAAAGAGAGGATAATGGGAATGGTAATAGGGAACATCATGGCTTGCGCATCCTGCGGGTCTTCATTAACGGCACTACCAACTGCTGCAAAAAGCGAAGCGTAAAACAGGTATCCGAAAATGAAGTAAAAAATGAACGCCCCTACCAGCAATGGAATGTTGAGGTGTGCCGTCATGCCCTGCATCATTCCCTGCAAATTGGCTGCGCCGCCGCCCTGCATTTGCTGCATCGAGTTTCCGGCGTCTGCCATTGCCTGCGCATCTCCCGGCCCCATGCTTGCCGCAAATGCCGTTAGCCCAATCACTATCAAAACAATCCAGATTACAAACTGCGTTAAGCCCACTGCGCCAATGCCTAAAATTTTTCCTGCCATCAATTGCATGGGCGTAACGCTTGACACCATCACTTCTGCAATCCGGTTTGTTTTTTCTTCCATCACGCCGCGCATCACCATGCTGCCATACACAAACATCAGCAGATACAACACCATCCCGGAGCCATAACCAATTGCAGAAGACACGCCTGCATTTGCTTCCGCGCCATCTTCATCTTCCGAAATAATTTTCTGGCTCAGCTCAATTTCATTTTGCTTAATGGTAGCCAGTTTTGCCGTGTCAATATTGGCAAGCACCATCCGCTCCCGCTCCAGCACTTCATTCAAATCATCCTCCACTTGCGATTGGGAAAAAAGCCCCAAACTCTTCTCACTCATGTATTGCACACCCTGCGGTTTATTCACGTCAAAGCGTGGCACGTAAAGCAATCCATCATAGGCTTCCATGGTTTTTTTAGAAAGAAAGGAATCATAAACGGCACGATTTACCGGCACATAAACCAGGCTTTTGGAAACGTTTAGTTTGCCGGCAAAAAATCCGCTTTCATCATAAACGGCAATCTTCAAATCGTCGCTGTTATTCATCTGCATATAAACGCTGAAAGCGATGACGCCTATCAATAATATCGGGGTAAGCAGCGTGGAAAGGATAAACGTTTTATTGCGAATGCGGGTGAGGTATTCCCGACGGATAATGAGCAGCGTCTTGTTCATGATGAGTTTTTTAAAAAAGATTTTTGGAAGAAAGAATGCAGGCAGCTATGAAATGAAATTCCGGTTTTGCGCACCATCCACTTTGCGGATAAAGATTTCATTGAGCGTGGGTAATATTTCATGAAAACTGACCACTGAAATGTTTTGGCGGATAAAATGCAGCAGTACTTCGTTAGCGCTATGTCCGGGAAGAATTTTCACCACAAAATCATTTTCTTTCTGGCTCGAAACTTCAAACACATCGCTGTTCAAAGCCGCACCTGTATTGCCTTCTACGCCTACGTGGAAAAGATGTTCCTTGTGTAATTGTTTCACATCGTTTACCGTTCCTTCCAACAACTTCTGCCCGCGGTTCATCAGCAATATCTGGTCGCATATTTCCTCCACCTGCTCCATTCTGTGCGTGCTGAAAATGATGGTGCTTCCTTCCTCCTTTAGCCTGAAAATTTCATCCTTAATGATGTTGGCATTCACGGGGTCAAGTCCGGAAAATGGTTCATCCAGAATGATGAGTTCAGGCTGATGCAACACCGTGGCAACAAACTGTAGCTTCTGCCCCATTCCCTTGCTCAGGTCTTCTACTTTTTTGTTCCACCAGCTTTGCATTTCAAGCCGCGTAAACCAGAATTTAACCCGCGCCGCTGCTTCGCTGTAACTCAATCCTTTTAACTGCGCCAGATACATTGCCTGGTCGCCGATTTTCATTTTCTTATAGAGGCCGCGCTCTTCAGGCATGTAACCAATCAGGCTCACATCGCGGGAGGCATCAAACGGCTTTCCATTGAACAAAACCTCCCCTTCATCCTGCTTAAAAATGCCGGTGATAATGCGGAGCAACGTGGTTTTTCCGGCACCATTCGGACCCAACAAACCAAAGATGTTTCCCTTGCCAATGGAGAAAGAAATGTCATCCACTGCCTTTTGCGTAGCGTAGTGTTTTTTGATGCCTTTAAGCTCTAAAAGATGTTCCATTTTGAATGGTGAATGGTTATTGGTGAATGGTTAATGAGGGGTTTGGGATGATTGATGCACTGCGTTTCAGGAAAATTATTTCTTCCCGAAGGGATTCATCCCGGGCATCATACCGGGCATTCCGCCGCCCATTCCGGGCAT
Organism: Flavipsychrobacter sp.; assembly: GCA_965218185.1. Classification (GTDB taxonomy): domain Bacteria; phylum Bacteroidota; class Bacteroidia; order Chitinophagales; family Chitinophagaceae; genus JAFIGV01. The sequence continues at coordinate 43,864 of CBDCKE010000004.1, read as the reverse complement.
CATGCCTTTCATTTTGCCCATTTGCCCCATCATCTGGCGCATCATGTCAAACTGCTTCATGAAGGCATTTACTTCTTCAATTTTTTTACCGCTGCCAGCGGCTATTCTGTGGCGGCGGCTGGTATCAATCAGGTCGGGCTGCTTGCGTTCCTGCGGCGTCATGGAGCCAATCATTGCTTCAATGCCTTTAAATGCATCGTCTGAAATATCAATGTCTTTTATTGCCTTGCCCACACCGGGAATCATTGCCAGCAAATCTTTGATGTTGCCCATCTTCTTGATTTGATTTAACTGGTCCACAAAGTCTTCAAAATCAAACTTGTTTTGCCTGATTTTCTTTTCCAGCTTTTTTTGCTGCACTTCATCAAACTGCGCCTGTGCACGCTCCACAAGCGTGGTGATATCTCCCATCCCCAAAATCCGCTGCGCCATCCTTTCAGGATAAAAGACATCCAGCGTATCCAGCTTTTCGCCCATGCTCACGAATTTGATGGGCTTTTGGACAGTGTAAGTAATCGTTAGCGCCGCACCGCCACGCGTATCGCCATCCAGTTTGGTGAGCACCACTCCGGTAAAATTGAGGCGGTCGTTAAAGGCTTTGGCTGTGTTCACCGCATCCTGACCCGTCATGGAATCCACCACAAACAAAATCTCTGAAGGATTTACGGCTGCCTTGAGGTTGGCAACTTCTGTCATCATGGCTTCATCCACAGCCAGGCGGCCTGCGGTATCAATAATGATGACTTTGTTGTTATTTTCTTTGGCGTGCGCAATGGCATTCTGCGCTATCGAAACCACATCTTTATTATCAGGCTCTGCATACACCGGCACCTTCACCTGACTGCCCAACACCTGCAACTGATTAATCGCCGCAGGCCTGTACACATCCGCCGCCACAAGCAAAGGGTTCATTCCCTTTTTAGACTTTAAATAATTTGCCAGCTTACCTGAAAAAGTGGTTTTACCGCTACCCTGCAATCCCGCAATCAATAGGATGGATGGCTTTTGCGAGAGGTCGATTTCTTTTTCGGTGCCGCCCATCAGTTCCGTCAGTTCATCCTTCACAATTTTTACCATCAATTGCCCCGGGCTAACGGCGGTGAGCACTTTTTCGCCCATCGCTTTGTCTTTCACCTTGTCGGTAAATTCTTTGGCAATTTTATAGTTTACGTCGGCATCCACCAGCGCACGGCGAATTTCTTTGAGCGTAGTTGCAATGTTTATTTCAGAAATTCTGCCTTCTCCTTTTAAGAGTTTAAAGGCGGAGTCGAGTTTATCACTCAGGTTATCGAACATAGTATTTCGGCTTTTTTTGTAAGGTTCGCAAAGGTAAGGCGATGGCTTGTTTCAGGCATTCTGTATTTTCCGAAAAAAGGAAGGCTTTGTTTTTTTTCAGATGATTTGCTTTTGAGAAACCTGCGATTATTTTTGTGGCTTAAAATCACCCCTTTTATGTCTTATCTAAAAAGAATCATTTGCCTTGCATTGTTTATTTTGTCTGTTCCGTTTGCTCATGCACAAATGAATGCAACAGATGACAGACCCGCACTTTCTGAATTCCATAAAAACAACGTGAAGCTTAACCTTCTTGCGTTGCCATTTCGCAGTTTCTCTTTTCAATATGAGCGGGCGCTGAAGCCACGCATGTCGGTGGCATTGGGTTTTCGGTTTCAGCCACGTGGCGGCATTCCGTTGAGCGGGTTTGCCCAAAATTTCGTGAGCGCTGAAGACAGCATTGCCAATCAGGTTTTGAATGAAGCTTCCACGAATGCCAAATTCAGCAGTTGGGCTGTGACACCGGAAATCAGGTTTTATTTAGGGAAGAAACCACTGAACGGCTTTTACATTGCACCGTATTTGCGCATTCAAAGTTTTGGGTTGGATTATAACTACACGTTTGATTTGGATACCGTTTCCGTTCCCGCTGCTTTTGAGGGAAGACTGACATCTTTCACCGGTGGTTTTCTATTAGGCGTTCAAAAGCATATTGGCAAACATTTTCTTTTAGATATATGGTTGTTAGGTCCTGCGGTTGGCACTGCCAAATTGAACATTACGGCAAAGGGTAATTTTGCCGGCTTAACGCCGGAAGAAATAGGCGAAGTGAAACTGGACATTCAAAACCTGCCACTTTATAATGGCGCCTCCGCGGATATTAAAGTTCAGAATAATCAGGTGGATGCGTCGGCGCGTTCCATTTTTGGTGGGTTGCGGACGGGGATTTGTATTGGATACACGTTCTGAACAACCTTAAGCTTGCATATCCCTCTTAATTATAGAAGTTAGCCTTAACTGTTTCATCGATCAGGGCTGACGGAAAGAAGTGAACCCTTGCATAAGTATCGATCAGGGCTGACGGAAAGAAGTCAACAATTACAGAAGTATCGATCGGGACTGACGGAAAGAAGTGAGCCCTTACAGAAGTATCGATCAGGGCTGACGGAAAGAAGTCAGCCCTTACAGAAGTATCGATCAGGGCTGACGGAAAGAAGTCAACCCTTACAGAAGTATCGATCAGGACTGACGGAAATAGCTTTCAATGTTCTTCATGTTCAGAATGGCTATGTTCATCATGTTCTGTTTCCAGTTTTTCGCCCTGCGGTCCAATCCCTTGTTTATACACCAGCTCAGCACCATGATGACCGGCTAAAGAAACCGTAACAGCTGAACCAACAAGAAATAACAGCGCTACAATTTCTATCCACTTGCGATGGATAAATAAGCCCGCAAGCTTTATAACAGAAGCAATTCCACTAAGCCAAAGCGTTATAGTAGCGAGGCGCTCATGCTCTTCAAAAAGCTCGTGTGCTGCGGGGCTGATATTGTGAGAAGGATGCGCATGAAAGACCGTGGTGGAAAGATATCCTGTGATAAAACCAACAACAGTCAACACGATAATGGTGATGTTAAAGGGTTTGCTTTTAAAAAACATCAGGGCTATTTGCATCCCCGCAGCAATCAATAAAAAAACGAGCGGAAAATGCACCATTAAAGGATGCAGGTTTGGAAATGCTTCCAGGTTTTCCATTAAATTTTCTTGTGCCATTAAAAGCAGTGGCAAAAATAAAAACGACAGTAAAAGAAATTGCTTTTTCATGGAAAAACAGATTTAGTAATCGGAAGTTTAGTAGATAAAATTTAAGCCCGCGCCCCATCCATAATCACTGTCATAATTGCCGCCAACAGCCAGGTTTCTAAAAAGCCTGTAAGATGCTCCAATCATATACTCCTTGTCTGTGTTTACGGAAAAGTTCATGCGCATTCTTCTGGTAACTGCCAAATCCTGACGGCTCACCTGCAAGCGAAATCTTCCTTTATGGTCTACCCTACCTTCAGCCATTATAAACAGGGGAAGAAAATAAGTAAGTCCAAGCGTAGCGCGGTTTCTGTATTCGAGCTGTTCCGGTTTTCCATCTTTTGCCTTTTCCTTTTCGCGGCGCAAATCTGCACCTACAAACACTGCAAGAAACTGCCGCTTATCCAAAAACTTCCGCACCATTGTTTCACTTTCATACTGCTTTTTCCAGTTCCAGTTCCATTCTTCGTTTATCTCCCAACGGGTGCCTGCAAGGGTGGCATTGCCAAACATCCCCTGACTTTGCAGCATGGCATTGCCCCAAAGAAAAGCGCCGCGACCATGCTCCTTTAAAAAACGCCTGTAAGTAGCGGGCGATTTCCGTTGCACTTCCGGCAGTGTATTATCGTAATGGAATACGCGTGCCATTCCGCTAAGCATATGGTATAAAGTATGGCAATGAAAAAACCAGTCTTTCTGTTCATCGGCAGCAAAATCAATCGTGTCTGTGTGCATAGGCAGCAGGTTGAAAGTATGCTTGAGCGGCGCCTCATTAAATGCCTGACCATTCATCAGCCGGAAGAAATGACCATGGAGGTGCAGCGGATGTTCCATCATGGTATTGTTCTTAAAAATCACCCGCACGTGTTCTCCTTTTTTAATGAGAATCTTATCATCTTCCGTCAGCACTTTATTATTAAATCCCCACACGTAGCGAAACATATTACCGGTAGCGGTTAGTGTAATTATTCTGTCTATTTTACCTTCCGGAACAGGCACCGTGCTGTTGTTTTTTGCTTTCAGCATATCATAAGACAGCACTTTATCATCACCATTTGCAGGCGGAAAACTGAAGCCATACATGGGTTTGTTCATCATCATATGCATGCTCATATCGTCCATGCCATCCATTCCTTTCATGCCGTGGTGCATGCTTTTCGTGTCGTGCTTCATGTCGTCCATCTGCATTCCATCCTCTTTTTGATGGTTCATGCCATCCATTTTCATGTCACCGCCCTTATCCATTTTCATTCCCTCCATGTCCATCTGCTGCATATCATTTTCAGGCTTTCCCGAAGCGCCTATTTCTACATTGGTCATCGGTCCTTTAGCCGCTCCCATGGTCATGTTCATACCCATCATCATCTGGTTCATGTGGTGCATGATTTCAAAATAATTGACGCGCGGAATAACCGGAGCAGCAATCGTATCTCCCCTGCCAAAATAGGCAGATGCAGTGCCTGAAACATCCTGTGCAGTAGCGCGTAATTCATACTTTCCATCCGCAGGAATTTTTATCATCACATCATAGGTTTCTGCCGTGGCTATCAGGAATTTATCTACCTCTACGGATTCTACATCCTGCCCGTCAGCCGCTATTACTTTCATTTTACCACCTGAAAATTGCAACCAGAAATAAGAGGAAGCAGAAGCATTGATGACACGCAGCATCACTTCATCCCCCGCCCTGTATTGACTTAAATCTAATTTTGACTTCCCATTGAAAAGGAAGCTATTGTATTTCACGTCACTTATGTCCATTGCAGGCATCCGCATCCATTCCTGCATTAATTTATCACCTAACTGATGTTTGCGGATGGCTTCTCCATAACTCTGCACACTTTTTTTAAGGATGGGATACCAATCTCCCTGCCGCTTCAGTTGCCGCCACACTTCAGAGGGTTTTGTGTCTGTCCAGTCGTTTAAAACGAGCACCTGCTGCTTCCCTCTTGCTTCGTTTTGTTTGTGAATAACAATGCTTCCAGTAAGCCCAATCTGTTCCTGCGTCATAGCGTGGGAATGATACCAGTATGTGCCCGACTGAATTACCGGAAATGCCACCACAAATGTTTCTCCCGGCTTCACAAAGAAATTGTTGAGACCCGGCACGCCGTCGAATTGATTAGGAATGAGGATGCCATGCCAATGGATAGAGGTAACTTCTTTCAACAGATTATGCACACGGAAAACGGCGCTATCGCCCTCTGTCATTTCAAGCGTGGGGGCAGGGATTTGTCCGTTTATGGCAAGGGCGTGGCTGCTGCGACCGGTGTAGTTAACAGTGGTATCTTTTACGAAAAGGTCGTAGATAACAGTGGGTCCGGTGGGTTTAAAAGCAGGAGGAGGAATGACAGCATTTTCAGGCATCGTCATGTGCCCCATGTGGTTCATGTCCATTCCTTCATGCATAGCCTTGTTCATCTGCAAAGGAGGTTGTGGAGTTTCTTTTTGCGATGCAGTTTTGATTGTTTTGGGAGGCGCTTTTTTAGGGACAGCTTTTTTTTCTGTTTGTTTGGCGGGTGCGGGTTTCATTTCCATATGGTTCATGTTGCCATGGTTCATTTGGGTTTGCGCAAGCGAGAAGAAGGAACTGAACGTCAAAACGCAAATGCTGCTTATTATTTTCATCGGGAAACTTTGTTTTTAGGTTGAAATCTTTTTTATAATGAAAAACCCCCGCACTTTAAAAGCAGCGGGGGTTTCTTTTTTTTCACAGATTATGCCATCATGCTGCGGCATTCTTCTGCGCACTTGCGGCAAGCTTCAGCACACGCTTTGCAATGTTCCATATCGTGCTGTTCACATGATGCAGCACAGGCATCACAAATATCCGCGCAAAGCTTACAAATTTCTGCTGCGCGCTCGCTGCCAAGCGATAGCAATTGTGCGGCGGCATAACAGAGGGCGGCACATTCCATGTCAAGCTGAATGCATTTTGCCATGGCTTTCACATCGTCCTCCTTCAGGCAGGAAGATGCGCAATGATTACATGCCGTAGCGCAACGAAAACATGCTTCAATGCAGGCACTGTACTTTGAATTTCTCATAATTACTATGGTTTTATTGGGGTTAAAAAAAACGTTTGTCAGATTAAGTATAAAATCATTGCTGCACTCATCGTAAGCATCAGCAAATCTTCGAAAAGCGTCACTTTGCTCAACGGCAGTTTAATAATTGTTCCGAGGCAGGCGCATTGAAAAGGAAGTTTTTTAAGCAGGCTGTTCGCTACGCCAATTGTACTGATGCCCATTATGATAACGGTGGCAATGTTTGTAAAAAGTAAACTTGTGCCTGTGAGGAAGAGAATGCCCAAAATCAGTTCAATAAAGGGATATACAAAACCGTAGGCAGGAATTTTCTTTGCCACAATATCATAAGTTTGGTAGCCATCGGCAAAGCCCTGAAGGTTTAATAGTTTGAAGAATGAAAAAACCAGAAAAAAACCTGCCATAAAGTGTTGCATCCATTGCATTGCATCAAAACCTCCACTTGTAAATTGCACAAAAAGTGATGCACCTGCTTTGTACCCAAAAATGAGGAAAATCGGATAATAACTGTCTCCTGTGGCTGTTTCTGCGGAAGTTCCATTCATGTGATGCATTCCGGCACCGGCTTCTGTAATGGTAAATTTTCCGTTATCCGATATAGCTTCCTGCAAAGTTGCGGTGGGGATGTGAGATTGCATCATGATTGTGGCTTGCGGCGCGGTAAGTTGTACCTCTGCGCCGGTAACGTTGCCCATTTTCAAAAGATTGCTTTTCACTTTGGCAATGCAACCTCCACAAGTCATTCCGGTAATATTATAAGTATGTGTCATTGTGTTCTCTTTTTAAGAACTGCAAAGTTCGGCACAACTTAGGGACGATTTGTTACAGAATGATGCGTAAATTTTACAAGGTTCGGAAGCAGCCACTCCTCATCTATATTTCATCTAATGGAATTCTGGAAGGTGCTTTTAGTTTTTTAAAAGCCGTGGGTGTCATTCCAGTAACTTTTTTAAATTGAGCAGATAGGTGAGCGGTGGAGCTATACCCCATATCCAATGCAATTTCAGTGATGTTTTTTTCATCGTAACAAAGCAGTTCTTTTACTTTTTCTACTTTTTGCAGCAGAATGTATTGTTCAATGGTAATGCCTTCAACTTCTGAAAAAAGACGGCTTAACGTACTGTAACCAATATTTAATTGAGCAGCTAAGTATTCACTGTGTTTTAGCGGTTGTATTTCCTGTTTGTGGTGAATAAGCTGGATGACGGCAGCCTTTAAACGATTGATAGTCTGGCTTTTGCGGTCGTCCAACAATTCAAAACCGAGTGCTTTCAATTTTTCCTCAAGAGAAAATCGTTGAGATTTCAGAAGCGTGTCGTTTTTTATTATTGCTTCGCCGAGTCTCATTTCATCTGCTTGTAAAGCCTCACTTTCAAGCACAGAAGAAACTGCCTGCAAGCATCGGTTACAAACCATATTTTTAATGAATAATTTCATAAATCTAAACTCATTTTATTAAAGCACTCACTGAAATTCGGCGGCAGTAGGTCGTAAGCAGGGGAATAAAAATCTGCGCCTTTTAGTCCGCAGAAAGTAATATCTAAAGCCAATTTGGTAAACCTATAGCCACGCGCGCGTGGATACCATTCCTAACTTTATTTACCATAGCCAAGCGCGCGTGGATGCCATAAATAAGTTCATTTACTGTAGCCACGCGCGCGTGGATGCTGTCCCTAACGTTATTTATCATAGCCACGCGCGCGTGGATGCCATAAATAAGGTGTTTTACTGTGGCCACGCGCGCGTGGATGCCATTTTAGGTTTCATCTACCCTATCGATCCACATAAGTATTGTTTTTAACAATAATTTCAACTTATATCAAACGTATTTCCATTAAAAAAACGAGGCAATCTTCTCAGAAAGCCTCGTTCTTTATTCATTTCAAAAAGAATGAAAACTACATGTGCTGCTGTATCTTCTTATCGAAAACATTTTTAGGCGCTGCGCCCACTTGCTTATCTACCACCTGCCCGTTTTTGATAAACAACACTGCAGGAATGCTGGTGATGCCATAGTTTACGGAAAGTTGGGGATTCTCATCCACGTTTACTTTGCCAATGTGCACTTTGCCTTCATAATCTTTAGAAAGTGCTTCAATGGTTGGCCCGAGCGCGAGGCAAGGTCCGCACCATGGAGCCCAAAAGTCGATTACGGAAAGTTTGTCGCCCTGAAGCACTTCTGCATCAAAGTTGGCGTCTGTTAGTGTTGCTGCCATTTTATTTTGTTTTTAGTTGGTTTGAAAAAGAGGTTGCCTTATTTTGAGTTCAATAATTATTCCATCACCCGGTAGCCTGACTTATTGGCTGTGCATTCCAGTGGATTGAATCGTTTATCGTGAAGATTTAGGTGGTTTCGAGTTTATATTTTATTTCAGTTTCGGTAAGGAAATCGAGTAGTTCGTCGGTAACTAATAATTTTTGATTGTTGCATCTTAGGCGCGTTGTAACATCGTTTGGTTTGTCGGCAATTTGAAGCACGCAGTCAGTATTGCCAAAATTTTGATAGAGGTATTGAGTCAGGAAGAGGATAACATTATCAGTAAGCGCTTCAAGAGAAACGTACAAGGTAATTCTTTTGGTGAGCAGCTTTTTCACTTCTTCCAGCAAAATAATATTCTGTATAGAAAACTCCATTACGCCGGGCCTGTATTTATGTTCGGCATACACACCCAGTATCATCAGCTTTTGCCCATTATCAAGGTATGAATGCCATTGCGCATAATTCTTCTCCCAAAGGAAAATCTCCTGACTGCCTGTGTAATCATTCAATAAAAACTTACCGAATTTGCTTCCTTTTTTAGTGGTTCGGGTTTCGGCATCGGTCACAAAACCGGCTATGCGAATGGTGCGCCCTTTGTTTTCTTCCACCTCATTTATTGGCTTAAATCCATAGTGCTCCATCTCATACTTAAAGCCATCTAAAGGATGTGCGCTCAGGTAAATGCCGATGTATTCTTTTTCATACTCCAGCAGTTCTGCAAGCATCCAGGGTTCGCAACCGGGCATTATTGGTGGCTTCACTTCCGGCATTTCCATTTCGCCAAACAAACTGTTTACTGAAAGCGATGAACTTGCCTGAAATTGCAAGCCGAACCGCATCAATCTGTCAAGCCCCGAAATATTTTCGCCCACCGGAACGTAGAAATATTGAGCGCGGTGCATGTCTTTAAAACAATCCATCCCGCCGGCATAAACCAGACATTCAACGGTGCGTTTGCTCACGAGGCGTGGGTTCAGGCGCTGCACAAAATCGAACACGGATAAGTAAGGCCCGTTGGTTTCCCGCTCTGCAATAATTTCTTCCACGGCAGCCTCGCCCACTCCTTTTATGGCGTTTAATCCAAAGCGGATAACACTTTCCTTGTTCACCGAAAATCCTTTTATTGATTCCCCCACATCAGGTCCTAAAACGTTCAGTCCCATCCGCTGGCATTCTTCCATGAAGAAGGTTATTTTTTCGATGCTGCCTGCGTTGTTCAGCACTGCCGCCATGTATTCTGCGGGATAATGCGCTTTTAAATAAGCGGTTTGGTAAGCCACAAAAGCATAGCATGTGGAGTGTGATTTATTGAACGCATATTCCGCAAATGCCTCCCAGTCTGTCCAGATTTTTTCCAGTTTATCAGCGGGATGATTTTTTGCAGTGGCGCCTTCTATAAACTGCACTTTCATTTTATCAAGCACTGCCTTTTGCTTCTTTCCCATTGCCTTGCGCAGCACGTCCGCATCGCCTTTGCTAAAGCCTGCAAGCTGTTGGGAAAGCAACATCACCTGCTCCTGATACACCGTAATGCCATAGGTTTCCTGCAGGTAAGTTTCCATTTCAGGAATATCATAGCTGATGGTTTCTTCCCCGCGTTTGCGCTTCACGAAGTTGGGGATGTATTGCATCGGTCCCGGGCGATACAATGCATTCATGGCAATGAGGTCGGCAAATTTATCCGGCTGCAGTTCGCGCAGATATTTTTGCATGCCCGGGCTTTCAAACTGGAATGTGCCGTTTGTATCTCCGCGCTGATAAAGCTGATAAGTCAGTTCATCATCCAATGGCAGCGCATCGAGGTCGATTTTTATTTTGTGGTTGCGGTCAATTAAGGCAAGGGCGTCTTTTAAAATAGTGAGCGTTCTGAGACCGAGAAAGTCCATTTTAATTACGCCGGATTGCTCAATTACGTTGCCTCCAAATTGCGTTACCGAAAGGTCAGAATCCTTAGCCGTGCAGATGGGTAAAAGTTCCGTAAGGTCTGTAGGTGCAATAATGATGGCGGATGCATGGATGCCGGTGTTTCTAACCGAACCTTCCAGTTGCTCTGCACTAACTAACACACGTCCCTGCAATGAATCTTCTTCATAAATGCTGCGCAGTTTTTTGGCTGCTTCCATGTCGTCGCCGCTTAGTCCTTCCTTCTCCATAAGACTTCCGGCTCCCGTTAAAGGCGCATGGAGCAAGCGTTTCAGCGTAGTTCCGGGTTTGTCGCACACCAGTTTTGCCAGCAGATTGGCTTCCGGCAGGGGTAAATCAAGCACGCGGCTCACGTCTTTGATGGATGATTTTGCAGCCATGGTGCCATACGTAACAATGTGTGCCACCTGCTTTTTGCCGTATTTCTGCACCACATAGTCTATCACTTTCTGCCTTCCGGCATCATCAAAATCGGTGTCTATATCCGGCATCGATTTCCTTTCAGGATTCAGGAAACGCTCAAAAAGCAAGTTGTACTTAATCGGGTCGATGTTAGTTATGCCGATGCAATAAGCCACCACAGAACCCGCAGCCGAACCTCTGCCCGGGCCCACGAACACGCCAATGTCTTTCCCGTGGTTAATAAAATCCTGAACAATGAGGAAGTAGCCCGCAAAGCCCATTGTTTTAATGGTGAACAATTCAAAGCGGATGCGTTCTTCAATTTCTGGCGTGAATTCCTTGTAGCGTTCTTTAGCGCCTGTCCAGGTGAGGTGTTCTAAAAATGCATCCTGGTCACTATTAAATTCCAGCGGAACGGTGAAGTGCGGCAACAAAATATCACGCTCCAGTTTCAGCGGTTTCACTTTATCTACAATGCGCGAAGTGTTGTCAATGGCTTCAGGAATATCGGCAAACAAGGCGCTCATTTCAGCCGTGTTCTTAAAATAAAACTGGTCGTTGTAAAAGGCAAAGCGCGTGTCGCGGGGTCGCATTTCGTCATCATCCGCGAAATCTTTTTGAGAAGGGGTGCTTTGCTTTTCGGCTGTGTTGATGCAAAGCAGAATATCGTGGGCATTATAGTCAGCCTGGTCCACGTAATGCGAATCGTTTGAAGCAATTACCGGCACGTTATACTTCTTTGCAAAGCGCACCAGCACTTCATTCACTTTTATCTGGTCAGGGATTTCATGGCGTTGAAACTCTACGTAAAAATCATCGCCAAACACGTCGAGCCACCATTTAAATTCTTTCTCACCGGCTTCTTCTCCATCTTTTAAAATAGTGCGCGGCACAGAAGCGCCAAGGCAGCAAGTAGTTGCAATCAAGCCTTCGTGGTATTGCAACACAAGTTCTTTATCGATGCGCGGGTATTTTCCGTACATGCCTTCGAGGTAACCCAATGAACAAAGCTTCACCAGATTCCGATAGCCTGTTTCATCTTTTGCAAGCAGCAACTGATGGTAGCGTTTATCCTTTTCTTCTCTTGAAAACTGGCGTTTGTGGCGGTCTGCAACCAAATAAAATTCACAGCCTACAATCGGCTTCACTACAGGTTCTGAAATTTCCTTTCCATCCTCCGTTTTACCGACCACTTTTTTGTTTTTCCATGCTTCGGAAACGAAGTCAAATACGCCAAACATATTGCCATGGTCAGTGATGGCAACTGCCGGCATTTCATCTCCCATTGCTTTTTTAAAAAGCCGCGAAACGCTGGAAGCGCCATCAAGAAGGGAATATTGCGTATGATTGTGGAGGTGGGAAAATTTCATGGAGCGCTGCAAAAAATCTGCTGTTCCTTACAAAGAAAAACAAAAGAAGAGAGCTGCGCAAAAACCGTTTTCCCCAACCTGTGTGGATAAAAAGCCGCTAAACCTTTACATGGTCAGGCACTTGATTTTTTCTTTTTTGCATGTGCAGATTTAATGCAGTTAGGCACTTTTTTGCCATCTTTCTTTTTCATTCCTGCCATTTCGTATCCCTTCCAGCATGGGTCGCTGCGCATTTTTCTTTTAGGTTTTGCCATGTTTTTTTGTTTTGAAAGATGATTGCAGGGCATAAAAAAACCGCTCCTTTTTTCAAGAAGCGGTGAATGATTTAATAGCGTTTAGGAAGAATAATTAAACAGGTTGACGACCCAGTATTTTAAGCATCTTGCCGTGCTCCGCCAATGCGCCGCGGAAGGAAGGAATAATTTGATATTGGATGCCGTGCTCTTCAGCCGTGCGCTGCACAATTCTTGATAATGCGGGATAATGCACGTGGCAAACATTCGGGAACAAATGGTGCTCAATCTGAAAATTTAATCCACCAATAAACCAGGAAAGGATTTTATTGTCAGGGGCAAAGTTTGTAGTGTTCATTACCTGATGGATTGCCCAGTTATTCTCAACCAGAATACCATCCACCGGCTCCGGAAATTCTGAAGTTTCCATTACGTGGGCAGGCTGGAAAACGGCTGCCAATCCGAGCCCGGCAAGCATTTGCATAGCTAAAAAACCAAGCAGAACATGATACCATGGCACACCTGCAAACAAAATAGGCAACGCGATGATGTATCCAAAATATAAAATCTTCATTGCCGAAAGTTGAAGCAAGGCTTTGCGAAGAGTCAATTTTTCTTTCTTCAGCAAATCATCTTTATGGTAATGAAAAATCTTACGATAGTCTTTCACCGTCATCCAAAAAATATTCATCAAAGAATATAAAGGCCAGGCATAAACGTGTTGGTATTTATGAATTTTTAACCATGGCTTATGTGGCGACATACGGATTAATATGCCTGCGTCAATATCCTCATCCAAACCGGAAATGTTGGTATAAGTGTGATGCAAAATATTGTGCTGTATTTTCCAGTTAGGAGAATAGCCGCCGAGCACGTTAAGGGTGTTGCCGAGCAGTGTATTAACTGTTTTATTGTTGCTGTAAGAACCGTGATTGCTATCGTGCATAACGGAAGTACCGATGCCAACAATTCCAAGTCCCATCAATACCCAAGCGCCGTAAAATAATACGAGATTAGATGCGAGCAAACCGGTAACAATCAAAAGGAGCGGAAACACATACATTGCAAGCATTGCGGCTGTTTTGATGTACATTTTAAGATTGCCATTTTTGGAGATATTATTTTCCGAAAAATAGCTTTCTACGCGTGCTTTTACGGTTTTTGAAAAAGTCTCCGGCGTGTTCGGGACAAATTTTACTAGTTTCTTCTTTTGGAGAGGAAGCGTGGCTGTTTCAGTCATGTAATGTGTGTGAATTGAATAATAATGAAGGGTAAAGATACAGTATTAAAATCGCATACCTTGTTAATCTTTCCTTTTGCTCTCGCAAAGTGCCATATCATCCGCATTTACTGCGTACCCGAACTTTTTAGCCTTCTTTAAATCATCGCAAGCCGCTTTGTTGTTTTTTGCATTTTTAAAATGAATGCCGCGCCAGTAATAGGCTTCGGCATATTGCGGAGATGATTTCAGGGCTGCATTAAAGTCGTTTTCTGCGCCCGACAAATTTCCCTGCCAGTCGTTTACTTTCCCGCGATACATAAGTGCTTCAGGGTCGTTTTCTTTTAATTGCAGGGCTTTGTCTAAATCGTTTTTGGATTGCTGCGAGTGTTTTAAATGAAAATGGGCAATGCCCCGGTATCGGTAAGCTTCTTCAAACTCCGGTTTTAGCGAAATGGCTTTGGTAAGATATTCAACCACTTTGTTTAAATCGCTTTGCTGGAGTGCTTTTTTATAGTAACCAGCGGCATCTTTTTGAGCAAAGGAAAGGGTGGCAGTAATGCAGAATAACAGCGTAAGGAAGGTTGAGCGCATGGGCGTAAAGATAGTAACAATGCCCTGCTTAACAGCTCAATAACCTGTGTTTTCTAACTCAAATTTATAACTTGCGCGGATGAAGTGCTTTATTCTATCATTTTTATTCCTTTCACTCGCCTGTTTTTCTTTTGGTCAAAAATGGACAACGTTCAAGTATAAATCCGGCGACCTCTTATTTCAGGATTTGGATTGTGGTCCGCTTTGCGATGCCATTGAAGAAGTGACACCTGCTGTGGGCACCAAACATTTTTCTCACGTTGGAATGGCATACGTGGTGGGCGATTCTGTTTACGTAATTGAAGCAATTGACAAAGACGTCCATTTGACGCCGCTACAAAAATTCATGATGCGCGAAACAGATGCGGGCAATAATCCAAAAGTGATTGTGGGCAGATTGAAACCTGCATATTCAGGATTGAATCCACGCGCAGTGGGCTTTGCTTTGCAACAACGCGGAAAGGCTTATGACGACGCGTTTATTTACAACAACGGCAGGTATTATTGCTCTGAACTGATTTATGATGCCTACAAGGAAGCAAATAATGGAACACCTTTCTTTTACCTCTACCCTATGACGTTTAAAGACCCGAAAACCGGCAAAAACATTAAAGCGTGGAATGAGTATTTCAAAGACCTGCGCACCGGCATTCCGGAAGGCAAACCCGGCTGCAACCCAGGTTCCATTGCCGTGAATGATAACGTAGAAATCGTTGCTTCTTTTTATTAGAAAGCGCCGCGTTTTCCTAATTCAATTACTTCGCAGTTTTTCATCGCTGCTCCATCAATTGTTAGCCTCACAAGCGTTCGCACTTTGTGCCATCCCTGCTGGCCTGCAGCTCCAGGATTTATGTGCAGGCATTTTAACCGCTCGTCAAAAATTATTTTCAGAATGTGCGAATGTCCGCTCAGGAAAAGTTTGGGCGGATAGTTTTTTATTTCTTCGGCAATGTGCTTATCGTACCTGCCGGGATAGCCGCCAATGTGCGTCATCAATACGTCCACTTCTTCACACATAAAACGTAGTTTCTCCGGGAAAATCTGCCTGATTGCCGCGCCGTCAATATTGCCCCAAACGCCCCGAAGCGGCTTAAATTCTTCCAGTTTTTTCACTACTTCCATGCTCCCGAAATCGCCGATATGCCACAGTTCATCACAGTCTTTGAAATGATGGAACACCGCATCATCCAGATAACTGTGGGTATCAGAAAGAATGCCTATTCGCGTCATTTCTCTACATTATTGAAAAAAGAAAAAATGGAAACAGTGAAAATTGAAAGACCTGCATTTATTGGGAGGTTAAGTTTTTATTCTTTTCCTTCCAGCACAAGTTTATCCAGCGTCATTTGCGTGAGCGGATGATAGTTCATGCGGTATTTTTTGTAGGTTGTTTTTGCAAGATCTTCCTTTCCAGTGGTCATCATTTCTTTGTAAAGCGGTTCCAGAAACTTACGTCTGCCAACGTTACTAAGAAAGGCATCCATTGCGGGATACGCCGGTTTGTAATCCGCAGTAACGGCCATAATAAACCACAGGTCAGCAATTTCACTGTTGCCCGATTGGGTGAAATGAAAAGCATCATCCAGCGATTTCATTTTTTCCTGTGGTAGCGGCTTTGGCAGTTTTCGGAGGAAATAAAGCCATTCATGTGTTGTCCATTTTTGGGTTTGCAATTGCGCCGGCGGCGTATTGTTCAGGAATGCTTCACGGGCTTCATCCACCTTGCTGAAACGGGCTTTATCTACACGCGGTGCATTGTCAGGAATGCCTACACCATACACCCATGCATCCACATTTATTTCGCGCTTCCAGGCTTCATTGTCTTTAAGCAAATTTTGGTTGAGGTAATCAATAAACTGTTCGGTAGTAATGGTTTTGAAAGCGTGGGAATTGAAGTAACTATTAAGGAAGGAATCGAAGCGCGGACGACCAACCGTGTTCTCAATCAGTTTCAGAAAAAGTGCACCTTTTTCATAGGCTATGTCAGTCAATCCATCATCCGGGTCGCGACCGGTGAGATCCAGTTTCAGGCGGGTGTCTTTATTGTCTTTACCAAGGTCTTCTACCTCTTTTTCCAAATCCTGATACCCAAGTTCCCAAAGCATATCTGCGTAGCTTTTGTCGGTCATAGCTTCCGTGAGGCGGCGTTCAAAATAAACGGTAAAGCCTTCGTTCAGCCAGAAGTCGTTCCACGTAGCATTGGTTACAAGGTTGCCGCTCCAACTGTGCGCCAGCTCGTGCGCTATCAGATTTACCAGGGAACGATCACCGGCAATAATGGTGGGCGTAGCGAAAGTGAGTTTTGGATTTTCCATGCCGCCAATCGGGAAACCTGCGGGCAAAATCACCACATCATAACGCCCCCAACGATACGAGCCATAAAGCTTTTCAGCAGTTTTCACCATGTTGCCCACGTCTGCTAGTTCATACACGGCTTTGTCGAGCATGTTAGGTTCGGCATACACTCCTGTGCGGTAATCAATGGCTTTAAACTGCAGGTCGCCTACGGCAAGCGCCATTAAATATGCCGGGATAGGAATGTCCATTTTAAACTGATAGATGCCGCTGTCGTTGCGGGTTTGAGGGTTTTCGGCACTCATGATGGCAAGTAAATCTTTGGGCACTCTCACGCGCGCATCATAGGTAAAGCGGATGCCGGGCCCGTCAGGAACAGGAATCCAGGAGCGGGCATAAATTGACTCCGACTGTGTGTAAAGGAAAGGATGTTTTTTGCCGGTAGTTTGTTGTGGTTCCAGCCATTGCAAAGCGCGGGGATGATTGCCTGTTTGGTAGAAGATTTTAACTACAGAAGATTGCGGCGTTATTGGGATGGAAAGCACGCTGCCTATATGTTCTACGGGTTTTCCAATCTCAAACTGCACCGTTTTTCCATCCACCAAAATGCTGTCTATGGTGAGTTCATCAGTATCCAGTTTCAGGAATTCTTTTTTGTTAGGATTTTGAATGTTCCAGGTAGCCGAACCGGATATTTTTTTGATGTTGAAGTCCACGCTTATGTCAAGAGACAAATGTTGTATCGAAACGCTGTCAGCATTGGATTGGGTATGTAAATCACGGGTTTCCACAGCAGGATTATCAGAGGCATTTTTGGAGGAAGAATTGTTGGTGCAGGAAGCGCAGGCAAGCAGGATGACGGCAAAAAAGGAAATGGTTTTAATCATAGTTTTTCTTTGAGAAATAAATTTTACAGAGCACTTCAGTTAGCAAAATGAAGGATGAATAAGCCGGTAAGGAACGTTAAGCCAAAACTCATCAGCGTGCCGATTAAAACGTATTCTGTGTGTCCTTTATCGCGGGGTTCTTTTAAATCTCCAAAGCGGAAAATGGATTTGGCAGCCAATAGAAAACCCACGCCGCTCAATTGCCCGGAAAATACAAAAGTGAGGATAAGCACTCGCTCCATAATGCCAATCCATCTGCCGGCTTTCAAAAGTTTTTCGCGCTCTGCGGGAATGTCTTTCCGCCACTCCTGCGTTGCAAACTGAATGAACCGTGAGTAAGCGCTCACCACCAATAAATAACCTAACCCATACCACCACCATTTTTTATTCAAAGCAAAATCTGAAAACCACGCCACCCAATTAATGCCTGAAAAAATACCGCAGCATACCAAAATCACCAGCACGTGCATGGATTGGTCGATTACGAAAGCAAGAAAATCCGTGCGCCGGTAAAACGCTTTTACGCCGTCAAAAACCAAATGCCCTAAAGCAATTGCAAACGCCATCCACCAGCTCCCTGTGTGAAAAGCAACAGCTAATGCCAGCAAAAAATGAACGGCTGCATGAAAATATAGGTACCGCGATTTAAAATGATGAACACCGCGATGTTGCACCCATTTGCCGGGTTGCAGGATGAAATCCCCCAACACGTGCATTACCAGTAATTGAATTACTAAAAGGGTATTCACTTCGTTTCAGAATTGGGCATATAAGATACAACCTGCTGCCTGAAGTAAGCCTCCCAATGTTTGAAGACGGACCAGTTTGCCGTGTTTAAACGCTTGTGAACGGAAGATTGCGAAATACTGAAACGAGTGGCTAACTGCTCCTGCGTTTCATTCTGCAAAAAGGCGTGAAACACCGTGTCGGCAGCGCCTGCAGTCCAGCGTTCCATCAGTGCATCCGCAAAAAGACATTCGGTTTCAAGCTGTTCATTCCATGCATCAACAGAGGAAACAACGCCGATGCCTGCAGGTGTTTTGGTTTTCATTTTATCAAGCAGGATGCCTGAGAATTCAAGCGCGGAACCTGTAGAGGTGCCGGTTTTTTTACCCTGATAATCTACTTCGCCAATGCCAATGGCAATGCGTATATCCCAACTTCCGTTTTTATCTTCTATGCTTTTTATGCCTGACTTCCAAAGGAGCGCAGTAAGCAACGCTTTTTCAGGAGGTACAATTCCCTGAAAGCTATCACCGCGATAAAACTCAAAAGTTTTCTTCCTGCGGAATAATTTCTGCTCAATGATTTTAGAAAGTTCAGCTGTTTTCTGCTCCAGCGATTTTGGTATTTTTTTACGGGAAGAAACAATATCTGCGGTAATAGCTGCGTACATTTTTGAAAATCGGATTATAGCCTTTTAATGGAATAATCCAAAATTATAGCCTTTTAATGGAATAATGGACGATTATAGCCTTTTAATGGAATAATGGGCTGAAACGCTTTGCAGGCGCGGGTTTTGGAGGATGTAGTTGTTTACAAAACGGGGTTTCTACGTTTGCAGTGCTCATTCTCTAGCGGATTACCTGGTTGAAGCGGACGTGAATAAGCCCGTTTTCTTCTGACACGCCATAGGTAAGCGATACGTTTGCCAGATTAAACGGAGCGAGCATAATTCCTCCTCCATACGCATAATGCAGTATGTCTGAACTTTGTCCATTCAGCCACACACGCCCGTCATCAAAAAAGCCGATAAAACCAAACTTGCCATTCATGATTCGCGTATGGAAATCGGTTATCCAACGGAGCTCATTGGTGTTATAAAAAGCAGTGTTTCCCCAAAAGCGGTTTCTGCGATAGCCTCGCAGCGTCTGACTGCCGCCGGTGGATGCGTACTGATAAAATTCCGGAGTGCCTTGTACTGATTCTATTGCGGAGCGCACCGATAAACTGAATTTGGAAACCAGCGGAATGTAGAACTGCACAATGCCATTATAAGTAGCAAAACCTTTCTCGTGCTGGTCTATGTTTTGGGTGTAAGCCGCACCGCCATAAAGCAACAAACCTTTTGTGGGCGTCACGGGTTCATTGATGTTCACATAAGAATATCCGGCCCTTGCGCCAACATAACGATGATGCTCAAAGAAATAAAGCGCATTAGACGTAAAGTTGTCAGTTACGAATTTATTGCTGTCCTGAATCACTTCAATTGCCTGGAAATAAGTGGAAACATCAAAGCGGCTGAACCGACCTATTCTGCGCATTAAACCCACGCTCCCTTGAAATTCATTCGTGCGCAACCGGTAGTAACGATTGTCGGTCCGCGTCATAGGCGTTTCATTGCCTAAGCCGTAGAAATTGGTCCACCTCACGAAATCCTGAAAGGCACTGATTTGTAAATCCCACTTCCCTATTGCCTGATAAAATGTGGCTTTATAAAGCAAACTCAAGGCGTTCTGAATAATGGAATAGCGCAAAGAAATTGCCTGGTCGAAAACGTAAGGGTCTTTACGCCAGTAATGTCGCCTGAAACGATAGCCAATAGAGGCATACAGCCTGTCGGGGTTGTTATAAAAAAGACTTAGCGTAAGACCTTTGCGATGGTACTCATACTCGTTGTAGTTGTAAGCATGGCTTGCGCTGTCGAAACCAGTATAGAGGCGGGTTTCGGGGGAACGGATAAAAAAATTGTTGCGGTCGTCATACACTTTAGTTTGGTGCCCGAAAGTGCCCACACGTGAATAGTCGATAATGCTGTCTTTATCCTCACCGCCCACAATGCGGATTTTGATTCCCTTATTTACTTTTCCTGTTACTTCAAAAAAATCTTTTCCTTCAATGCCATAAAGCCGCAGGTCTTTGGTTTCATCGGTTTTGAAAATGCGGTGATAAAATGGCGTATCGGCTTTCACGCCTGCATCGTTCACCCGAAAAACTTTTACGGAAGTTTCCTCATCATTCAACCTGTTTACCTCAAAATGTTCGGGGTCGTTGCTACCGGGAATATCTATGTGACGTGCCAAAAAAGCATAGTAAGTGCGGGCATACTCCGGCAATTGGTCACGGCGTTTTTTTAAGTCTTCAATAATTCCGGGACCTGAAATGGGAAACACTTCTGGCGGTAATTTTTTTACGGATTTTTCAATGAGGGCATCGGTCAGTTTTTGACGCATGTCTTCCGCAATGGAAACCCAATCCTGCTCAGTAAGCTCATTGGCGCAGCGGCGGTCTAAATGGCGCGCGGTAAAATTGTACTTGTTTACGTCTTTGATATCATCTTTAAAACCCCTCAAATAATCGAGATTGGCAAGGTGCAAAACAGTTCCCGGAAAAACGCCGTCAAATACTGAAAACGCCTGGTCGCGGTCGCGGGGAACAGGCTGATACAGCGTTGTTTTATTTTTCTTGTCAAACTCTGCCCATCGCCACTGGTCTTCATGCCTGCCCCAATCGCCAATCAGCAAATCAAACAAACGGGAGCGGGCATACAACTTTTGGTCAACGTAATTTTCATTGCTTTTCAACAGTTTCTCCAGCATTTTATCTGTGCCCACAATATTTTCAGACCTTCCAAATTCTGGTGCTGTTACCCAATTTTCATCGGGGCGTTTTTCAATTAAAAAAACACGGTTTCCAAAATCTTCACTAAAGCTGTCTAACGTTTTTTGTTTGGGCACATACCGGATGATGGGGTTGGTGTGGTAAATTCCCACAGCTTCTGCCATGTCTGGAATAGTAACAGCGGAATAAGGATGCCCGATAGTTACCTGGTCATCCACCAAAGCCTGCACAAAAGTGCCCTGATAACCAGGAGGCAAGGCGCGCCCAAAGGATTTATCAAGCGAACGCATGGTGTATTCGCGGTTGTTTTTATCATGGAGTTTGAGAGATTTACTTTGCCTGCCTCCGCCTGCTTCATAGGGGGTGACGCCGCCAAATAATGTATCAAGCATGGCTATCTGCACTTTCACCGGCGTGCCCCATTCCTTGCGATAGTGGCTTCCAAAAAGAAAACGATGCACTTTTCCGTTTTTATATTGCCCGGCTTCTATTACTTCATATCCTCTGCCAACGGAAGTATCAATAACTTTTGTTTCTTCCTGCGCCACGGCTGCGAAAGCAGCGAAGCTGAGCAGAAGGGATAGCTTAAATTTCATGAATAATTTGTTTTGAAAAGAGAGTTGAAAAGCTGTGTCTGTTAACTAAAAATGAACTTAAAAGACTGTGCCTTTCTTTTAAAAAATTCCGGTGAAAGTAAATTAACAGCAATTACAGTAAGGTGGCGGCGTGATTTCACGGATAATGGTGCAACTTGTCTTCCATCTCAATTTACTGTTAACCTGCCAACTTTAAACGCGCGTGTTGCGTCTTCCTTGCATTAAATCAACTTCATGAAACACCTTCTGTTTGCGTTCCTCTGCTGCATTCTTTCCATTTCTGGTTTTGCCAGAGAAGGCTATAAAATCCAAATCAAATTCAATGGCGAACATGACACTATGGTTTACCTCGCCCATTATTTCGCGAAGCCATTGCCTACTATTTATAAAATGGACTCCACCAAAATTGATAAGAAGGGAAATGCCATTTTCGACAATAAAAACAAGATTACCGGCGGCATTTACATCATCCTGCCTGCTGCAAGAAACAATTATTTTGAACTGCTGCTGAACAATGGCGACGAATTGAACATATCGGCAGACATGAGCAAACTGCCGGAAAGCATTTCTTTCAAAAACAGTAAAGAAAACGATGACTTCCTTACCTACCAGCAATTTTTAAAACAATTCGGGAAGAAGCAGGAGGTTTATAAAAGAGAACTGGAAACTGCGGTAACAAAACAAGACACTTCAAACATTCAGGATAAAAGCATGGCTGATTTTAAACTGGTAGAAAAGTGGAGGAATGATTACATGGCGCAACATCCAAACAACTTACTGACACACATTTTCCAGGCTGCCGAAAAACCAAAAATCCCGGAAGGCACGCATTATCTCCCCAATGGAAAAGTGGACAGCAGTTTTGCCTGGCATTACTACCGGAATCATTATTGGGATGGATTTGCTTTTAAGGATGACCGCCTTATCCACACGCCGCTTCTTGAAGGGAAAATGGATGAGTATTTCAATAAGGTAGTTCCTCAAAATTCTGACACCGTAATCAACGAAGCGGATAGTTTTCTGGCAAAAGTGCGCGGCAGCGAAAACCTTTTTAAATATTCACTCAACTGGCTTAGTACCAACGCCCAAACCACCAACATCATGGGCATGGACAAAGTATTCGTGCATTTGGTTGAGAATTATTATCAGAAAGGCGACGCCGATTGGTTAAACAGCGAGGAACTAGAAAAATATTTTGACCGCTCCGCTAAAATTGCCCCGAATATTATTGGAAATGATGCCCCGCAACTTAAACTTACAGATTTAGATAACAAAGAAAAAACACTTTTGGACATTAATGCAAAATATACATTGCTCATTTTCTATTCTCCCACTTGCGGACATTGTATGCACAAAATCCCATTAATTGATTCCGCCTGGCGTGCATCGCTGAAAGATAAAGGTGTAAAAATATTTGCCGTCCTTTCAGACGCAAGTGAGGAAGCACAGTGGAAAGAGTTCATCAAAAAAAACCATTTGCAGGATTGGATAAACGTATGGGACCCGAAACGCAACAGCCGCTTTCACGCTTTTTATGACGTTGAAACCACGCCTTCTATTTATTTAATCGACGAAAAGAAAAAAATAATCGGCAAAAAACTGGATGAAAACAGTATTGGCAAAGTGATAGAAATGGTGGAACGGCGGGAAGCAGCGAATAAAATGTGAGCAATCGGGCATTATGTTTTTGATGCTTTCCTTCTTAAAATAAAAACACACGAAAATGCAGGAAAAACACAACGAATCAACCCCCAACCGCCCATTTGGCGAGCGCCCGATTGATGCCCTAATGATTGTGATTGATTTGGAGGCTTACATGCAGCAAATAAAAGCAGAAGATGCATGGTTAAAAAATGACCGCAACGCGATTACCGTTTTTAAAACAGACGTAATGCGGCATGTGTTGGTGGCACTCCATAAAAATGCGGTGCTTAATAAAGATGCTGCAGAAGGCGTAATGAGTTTACAACTAATGGAAGGTCGCCTGAACTGCAAAGTGGCTGATGAAGGCTGTGAGCTTACCAAAGGACAAATAATTACGGTGGCTGAAGGGATGCCCTACGATATTTCTGCTACGGAAGAAAGTTGTTTTCTGCTGACCATGAGCGCTCCTTTATAAAATCCAGTCGCTTTGAAAAAACCTGAAACCATACAGACGCTTCATCCCGACCCTACGAAAACCAACAAGAATATTGCAGTTGAGAAGTATGAGTTAGTGAAGGCTGCAATGCTTCAGTTACTGGCTGAAAAACAAGTAACGCACGTTGAATTGATGCAGGAAATTGCTCAGCGACTGGAGGGAAAAATAGAAGGCAATATTGGCTGGTATTCCGAAACGGTGAAGCTAGACCTGGAAGCTCGCCAACTGATTAAGCGAACCAACTCAAAGCCGCAGCAATACTTACTTTTTTAAGCTTCCGCAGCAGGAGCAATTGCGCTAAGGTTCATTTCCCGAAAGCCAATCATCCTGTTTCTTTCAGAATCCCACACTTTCAGGCGCAGGCAAGCTGCAATGTCCCACGGTTTTAAACTGGTGGTACGAGCAGTGTTCAGTTCCGGGATGGCATTCATTACTTCCGGCAGACGATAAAATGGTATGTGCGAATTAAGATGATGAATGTGATGGTAGCCAATATTCGCGGTTATCCACTCCCAAACCGGACTCATTACCATATAACTGGACGATTCTAATGCTGCCTTTGTGTAATTCCAATCTTTATTAACTCTGAATACTGCTGATGGGAAATTGTGCTGCGCATAAAAAAGATAGGCGCCCAATGCATGAGAGAGGAAAAATGGCAGGAAAAAAGTGAAAAACCACACAGCAGGACCAAAAAAGATAAATAGCAGTGTAGCGATAGTGAAATGCACAATTAATACTGCTAAAGAATCCCAATGCCGCCGCGGACTGCTTATAAAAGACTGCAAACACATCCCAAATAGAAATACCGTAAAATAAGACATCAGCATAGTGCTCCAATGCCGGTGAATCAAATATTGCATCCGTTCTTTTTTGGTTGCTTCAGCAAATTTTTGCAGGGTCATAATAGGATATGAGCCTATGGATGCACTGAATAATTTAGCATTGTGGTGGTGGTGATGGTCGTGGGAACGTTTCCAGATGGAAGGCGGCGTTATCATATACACCCCGAAAATGGTAAAAAGCACATTGGCAATTTTGTTCCGGTTCAGGATGGTGTGGTGCTGAAAATCGTGGAAAATGATGAACGTGCGGGAAAGCATCATGGCGATGCCAATGCTACAAAGAAACTTGCCCCAAATGGGCGTAACCAATAGCGTTCCGGCGATGGTAGCTATCAGCAGAAAGAAGCTTTGAAGCGTCACATACCAGCTTTTCCAGCGAATTTCCTTCGCAAAAGGTTTAGTGGCTAATATAAGTTCTTTTCCTTCCCGCATTCCCTCAAAAATAAGCCGATTGCTTTTAAAATTGAGGGAGATTTTATTGTTTGAAGATATTTTTGGGAGAACTGGTTTTTGGATGGAAGTTCAATAATCATTTATGACCCTTCGGTTTTTGAGAAGCCAGGTCTTAATTTAAAATTCCCAACCAATATCTTTCCGGAATGCCTTGCCTTCAAAATCTATCAAAGCCACACTTTTATAAGAAATATCCAAAGCTTCCTGTAAGTTTTTTCCATAAGATGTAACGGCTACCACCCTGCCGCCATTAGTCACCGGTTTGCCTTCTTTAAAAGAAATACCCGCTCCGAAAACCAAACTTTCTTTCACATTTTCCATTCCTGTAATCGGCTTTCCTTTTGCGTATTCTCCAGGGTAACCATCACTCACCAGCATTACCGTTGCCGCCGCACGTTCATCTGTTTCCACTTTTGTTTGATGGAGCAACTGATGGTGCATGGCTTCTATCATTTCCACCAAATCATTTTTAAGGCGCGGCATCACCACTTCAGTTTCCGGGTCGCCCATGCGGCAGTTATATTCAATCACAAACGGATTGCCACCCACATTTATCAACCCAAAAAAAACAAAACCCTGATATGGAATACCTTCCTTTTTCAAACCCTGAATAGTTGGCGCAATGATTCTGTTTTTTACTTTTTGCATGAAGCCATCATCCGCAAAAGGCACAGGTGAAATGGCACCCATGCCGCCTGTATTCAGCCCTGTATCGCCCTCCCCTATTCGCTTGTAGTCTTTTGCTTCCGGCAACGAAACATAGTTGGTGCCGTCGGTCATTGCAAAAACGCTTAGTTCAATGCCATCCAGAAAACTTTCTACAACCACCTTTTTTGAAGCTGCTCCAAACTGTGCATCTTTTATCAGCGCTTTAAAATGTTTTTGTGCTTCGCCTGCGTCGTTGCAAATAATAACGCCCTTGCCCGCAGCCAGTCCATCGGCTTTTAAAACCACAGGCATTTCATGCTCGCTCAGGTATTCCATTCCTGCATCAAAACCGGCTTCATCAAAAGTGCGGTAAGCGGCAGTGGGGATGTTGTGGCGCATCATAAACTGCTTCGCAAAAGCCTTGCTTCCTTCCAGTTGCGCACCTGCTTCCGACGGACCTGCTACGATGATGTGCTGCAATTGTGCATCCTCCTGAAAATAATCCCAAATACCCGCCACTAAAGCATCTTCCGAACCCGGAAAAACAAGGGTAATTTCTTTTTCGAGACAACATTTTTTAATAGCTTCAAAATCAGTAAGCGCAAGCGATACATTGGTGCCGTAAGCGGCTGTGCCGGCATTGCCCGGGGCTATAAAAAGTTTATGGCAGCGTTTGCTTTGGGTGAGCTTCCAGGCGAGTGCAGATTCCCTGCCGCCGCTGCCCAAAAGGAGGATATTGTGAGATGACATGCGGGCAAAAGTAACCGTTAGGCAGGCTTCACTTTTTTGGTGAACAGGCTCGTGAATAATTACTGATTTCCTTTCGGAAACATCATCATCAGCGCCCCCTTTTCCACCTTCGCAGTCACGCGGTTGGTCTTGCCCATGTACTCACCGTCTATCTGGAAATAAGCCTTGCGCTTCACCTTCACCACAACGTCGTCCGATTGCAGCACTTCGGTTTTTTTAGGATTAAATGGACGATGGAAAATGAGCATTTTAAGCAGTTCGGCAAGCGAAAGTTTGCGGAGAATAACCACCTCAAAAAGCCCGTCGTGGAGGTTGCCAATTGGGTTGATGCGCGCTCCGGTTCCATACGTTCCGGCATTGGCAATCACAATCATAAACGCTTTGCAAACCATCAGTTCATCATTTCGCCGAATCTCAATCTGCATCAGCCTTCTGCGCCACAGCACCCTGAAAATTTCTTTGGCATAACCCCATTTTCCGCGCAGATCGTTTTCCTGAAAATACTTTACCAGGTGGGCATTCAAACCAATGTCGCTAAGGTGCAAACAAAGGTGGTCATCATTCACGCGAATGACGTCCATCGGCTTTGCATTGCCCTCCAGCAGCGTGTTCATGCAGGCTTCAAAATCAGGCGTGATTAATAGTTCCCGCGCCATGCCGTTGGAACTTCCTGCGGGAAAAATGGAAACCGGAATTTTAGTGTTTTCCAAAACTTCAGCCACCAGTCGCAAAGTTCCGTCGCCGCCTACTGACGCTACTTTATCCGGCTTCCATTCCTTTATCCAATACCGAAGCGATGTTTCGTCGTTTTCACCGGAGGTCGTAAAAATCTCACACCTGTGAATACTGTTCCGGAAATATTCCCGGATAGACTTTTCCCAATCACCTTTGTTTTTGCCCCCTGCAATGGGGTTCATCACGAATAATATTTTCTGAGTTTGCTCTGGCACGTTGTTGTAAGGTTACTGCACTTACTTTACTAAAAACACACCACCCTAAAAATCCCACAATGGAAAAACCCAAAAGCAGCTTACGAGAATGGTTTCTGAACAAACTCCAAATCACACATCGCGCCGTTGTGAGGGTTTATAATGGCTATGGAGATGAAGACATGCTGCTGCTTTACGGTCACGTTTTAAAACAATCGCCGCTGCCAAAAAAGAAATTCAAAAAGAACTTTTGGAGCAACACTTTTTCCCTACTGCGCTTGTTTTTGATAGAGCCTTCTAAAGGCGCCAGAGTGCAATTAAAATGGGGCGATGAAATACTGGAAACTACCTGCGATGACGATGGCTTTTTCCGTTTTGAATGGCAAAGCAAAACTCCCCTTACGCCCGGCTGGAATGCAGTAACCGTAAGCCTTTTGAGCGGCAAATATGCAGGCACCGAAGGCGAAGGAAAAATCCTCATCCCCCACCCCACGCAATACGCTTTCATCTCTGATATTGATGACACTTTCCTGATTTCCCACTCCTCCAACCTGCGCAAACGGCTGTACGTTTTGCTCACAAAAAATGCACGCACCCGCCGCCCGTTTGATGGCGCTGCCGAACATTACAGAATGCTCTCCATGGGCAACACAACGCCCGATGCGCCCAACCCGTTTTTTTACGTAAGCAGCAGCGAATGGAACCTCTACGATTACATCCTGGAGTTTAAACGCAGCTACGGCATTCCCGAAGGCGTTTACCTTTTAAGCCAGATAAAACAAGCCCTGGAATTTTTCAACACCGGACAAACAAAACACTCCGGAAAGTTTATGCGGATAGCGCGTGTGTTGAAAGAATTTCCGCATCAGCAATTCATTCTTTTAGGGGATGACACGCAGCAAGACCCTTACATCTA
Source organism: Flavipsychrobacter sp. (assembly GCA_965218185.1). Taxonomy (GTDB): domain Bacteria; phylum Bacteroidota; class Bacteroidia; order Chitinophagales; family Chitinophagaceae; genus JAFIGV01. The sequence goes on along the minus strand of CBDCKE010000004.1, from coordinate 15,720 downwards.
CCACAAGATTGTGGAAGCATTTCCGGAGCGCATTATCTGCGTGTACCTGCGCCATGTGGGCAAAAATAAAAAGCCCGAAGTGGTGCACCTCAGCAAAGAAATAGGGACGCGCGGCATTGAGATTTGCTATTTTAAAAACAGTGAAGAAGCCATTGAGCATTCCAAACGAATAGGCCTCATAAAAACAACAGAAACCAAAAAAGATGAGCAACGAAAAACAGTTCATGAAGGAAGCCGTGATGGCGGCGCAGCATAGCGTTCATGCAAAAGATGGTGGTCCGTTTGGCAGCGTAATCGTGAAAGACGGACGCATCATCGGCAAAAGCGGCAACAAAGTTTTTCTGACCAACGACCCTACCGCACATGCCGAAATTATGGCCATCCGCGAAGCAAGCAGTTTCCTGCAAAACCCAGAATTAAAAGGCTGCGAAATCTACAGTTTAGGCGAGCCCTGCCCCATGTGCCTCGCTGCTATTTACTGGTCGGGCATTGAGAAAATATTTTACGCCAACACCCAGGAAGAAGCGGCAGAAATTGGTTTCGATGACTCTGAGATTTACCACGAACTCTCCCTCAAAAAAGAAGAAAGAAAACTGCCCATGCAGCATTTGCCGGATGATGCCGCAGCCCAACTTTTTAAAGAATGGGATGAAGAAACAGACACTGCCGGATTACCGCAAACCTGAACCTTCACCCGCACCATTACCTTAGCCGCTTCATGCCTCACACCGTTCAGTATCCATTCCCCGTAAAAAAAATAAACACAAAGCACGCCGGCAACATTGCCTATACCGACACCGGCACCGGCAGCCAAACCATCCTCTTCATCCACGGGCTATCTACCTACTCCATGTGTTGGGTGCAAAACATTTTGGAGCTGCAAAAAAATTATCGCTGCATAGCCATCGACCTGCCGGGCAACGGACTTTCTGACCGCGGCGATTTTGCTTACAGTATGCACTTTTTTGCTGCCGTGCTGGAGGAATTTATTACGCAGCTCAAACTCACCAACCTCACGCTTGCCGGGCATTCTATGGGGGCGCAAATTGCCATTACGCTACTGGCGCACCGCCCCGATTTGGCAGAGAAACTGGTGCTCAGCGCACCCGCAGGTTTTGAAACATTCTCCTCCATGGAAGCCTCCCTCTATGAATCCACTTTAAAAATGGCAGACTTCTTTTCGACGGATGAAACCAGTTTGCGCAAGAGCATAAAAGGGTCTTTTTACCATTTCCCGAAAGGCGCCGACAAGATGATTGACGACCTTATTAAAATAATGCATCAGCACCCTGAAAAGGAATATAAAACGATGGTTACTTCCTGCATACGCGGAATGCTGAACGAACCGGTGTTTGATAAACTGCCGCAGATAAAACAACCCGCCCTCGTAGTGTTTGGAGAGCGCGATGCCCTGGTGCCGAACCGGATGCTCCACCCCGTAACCACAAAGCAAATAGCTGAAAAAGGCACTAAAAAATTACCGCACGGCACGCTGGAAATGCTGCCACAGTGCGGGCATTTTGTGCATTGGGAGAAGGCGGCGGGGTTTAATAAATTGGTAGAGCGGTTTGTAGAGATTCAAGGTTAATTTTTCGATGGATTGATAGAGCGTTCGGCAGGAGCTGATTTTATATAAACCACAAATGGCGCTAACCGTTTCAACCATAAAAAAATGGCGGAGTGTATTTCTTTTCAAAAAAAAGTTTCTTATTATTGTGTTTAGATTTTTCTTTTAAACCATAAATGCGAGGACTTAACAAAGTTACCCTTATCGGCAACATCGGCGGCGAAGTTGATTTTCAAACTTTGAACGAAGGAGTTAACGTTGCAAAATTTAGCTTAGCAACTACGGAGGTTTATAAAGATAAAAATGGGCAAACACAAACCGAAACGGAATGGCATACTGTTGTGCTTTGGCGCGGCCTCGCGGAATTGGCTAAAAACTATTTTCACAAAGGGAGTTTATTATTTGTAGAAGGGAAGATAAAAAGCAGATCTTACGAGGATAAGGAAAACGTGAAACGCTATGTGACGGAGATAGTGGCGGATAACATCATTATGCTGGATAAAAAGCCTGTTGAAGACAAAAATGGATAAAGCAGCGATAAAATATGAGGTTGCATCGCATGATGGCAAAGAAGTAATCTTTATTCGCTTTCCTTACGACTCGGGTTTAATAAAACGCGTGAAAGCACTTGACGGCGTGCGCTGGAGCCAGAAACAAAAAGCATGGCATGTGCCGGATACACCGAAATACCGCGAGCGATTTGGGATTGCTCATAAATTGGCAGGCAAAGATACATTGGCAAGAATATATCCGGTGAACAGGGATGCTTTAAATCTGTTTGTCGAAAAACTTCAACTCAAAGCTTATAGCCCCAACACAATAACTACCTACAAGGCAGAATTTGCGCAGCTACTCTACATTTTAAAAGACAAACCAGCCACAGATTTGACAGCAGACCGCTTAAAAGCTTATTTTCTGTATTGCATCAACGAACTGCGCCTGACAGAGAACACGATCCACAGCCGTATCAACGCTGTAAAGTTTTACTATGAACAGGTGGAAGGAAGAGAAAAAATGTTTTTTGACATGCCAAGACCTAAGAAAAGGATTATTTTGCCGAATGTGCTTGCTATTAGACAGGTGGAAAAGCTTTTTTCGAAGCTTGAGAATCTGAAGCATAAAACCATGTTGTATCTCGCATATTCCGCCGGGTTGCGGGTGAGTGAAGTAGTTAACCTGAAAGTGCATGATATTCATGCAGAGCGCCTGGTAATTAACATTAAAGCTGCAAAAGGCAAAAAAGATAGAACGGTAGTATTGTCCCAAGGTATTTTGAGTTTAATTACCAAGTACCACACCGCCTACAAGCCACAAATTTGGCTGTTTGAAGGACAGTATAATAATGAAAAATATAGTACCCGAAGTTTGCAGCAAATTTTTCATAGGGCAAAGCTTGCCGCAGAAATAAAACAAGAAGTAACTTTTCATAGCCTGCGCCATAGTTATGCTACACATCTGCATGAGCGGGGAACGGACATAAAATTAATTCAAGAACTTTTGGGGCATAATGATATAAAGACCACTATGCGTTATACCCATGTCAGTAATTTATCATTGCTGCAGATTACGAGCCCTTTTGATAACTTAAAATTGGAGGAGAACAATCCTTCTAACGCATGATATTTATTCAAAAAGTACGACAATAAATACAAAAAGTACGACAAAGATTTCGTTTATTTACTAGTTAGCAGCAATTAATACCCTCATAATAATTCAAACCAATGGCACACGATTTTTCTCAATTAGACAATATAAAAGCGAAAATATTTTGGACAAGTTTGAAATATTCCATACCCAAGCTAATAATAAACTTCATAGCTTACTTTGGGAGTTTGGTAACCATCTTCTCAATTAAATTTTTTGTTAAAGGTTCGTTTACTTTTGACACTAGCAAATTTGTTGATTGGTTTCTAGTTGTTTGCCTATTATTACTATCTATTTGACAGAACCCCCGTTGATAATTATTGCTATTATAAATTGCGTAATTCTAAAACTGACAACATTCTTCTTAAAAGTAAAATTATTGAGACAATGAAACGTTTCGATGTGATTTTTGATTTGCGAAAAACAAATGAAAATTATACAACAAATACAAAATTAGTTACAGGTGCAGAGCGAAAATTTGTGAGAGATAATCTTAGCAAAATCTATAATGAAAATAATTTTAACAACAGAAAAAAATACGAGATAGACCATTCAGCACCAGACTCTTCCGATAAAATTGCAAATGACATATTCATTGAAATTGTCAAAATACAGCGATTGAAAGAAATTAAACAATAACTGCTGCTAACATGGGGTTTGCTGCAATGCTGGCAGACGAATAAATCCTCATCTTTTTGTGCGCTATCAGCAGTGGTTCGGGCTGACCAAATTCTATTGAGGTTTTGTTCTTAACTTCAACATTAATAATTCTATTGGGCTTCAGTTCCGGGCTGGACGTTATAAATACCAGCACAGCAGCAAGCCCTAAACGTTATGTGCTACCTTTTGACACACCCTAATATTAGAAAGTACAATGACGACTTACCAAAAATTCGCTGACAACATTTTACAATATTTACAGGACGAAGAAATTATTGAATTCCTTTCGACCAACGAAGACTTGAAAGAATTGTACTTAGAAATCAAAGACAACAAATTGGCTTGTGTAATTCCACTTGTATTTGTTGCAAATCCTGTTGACTTTGAATTGATTTGAATATTCTTTTAAAACACGAAAAGCCAGACCAGTTTGGACAAAACGAATATTATTTAATCTCTAACTTTGTAAACAAGGAAAAAACATTTCAGAATTTCTTAATGTCTTGACAATTTCCACCAACGCAAACCAAGACCAAATTCTTAACAGCATTGGCGAACAAGTAAAAGAATTGCACTTTCAAACAAGTGCTAACTATAAGCCATTTTTAAAAAATGACGACAACAGAATTTATTTCGGGCTTAACAAATCTTTAATTATTAAATAATAAATTTAATCAAATGGACGGTATCAAAGTAGAATATCAACTTACAGGAATTTCGGGCGAATTTTTTGTCGCTGCTGAACTTGCAAAACGTAATTTTCAAGTTTCATTGACTTTGGGAAATGCCAAGGGTATTGACCTATATGCGACAAACAAAATTACTGACCAGATTTTTGAAATAGAAGTAAAAACTTTACGAAAGAAGCCTAATTGCTTTACACTTAACACACAAAGACTAAAACAAAAAAAAGTTTTCATTTTTGTATATCTAAACGACACGGAAACATCACCTGAATTTTATATTGTGACAGGCGATGAACTTTTAACTGACACCAAAAGTTTTTATGGTTCAAGTTTAGGTACGACAAGGGAAACAGTTAACCACGGACCTTTGCAAAAGCATAAAAACTGTTGGGACAAACTCAACTAAGGCAGCACACAACATAGGGTTTTGTGCAAGTTGGGCGGACGGAATAACACGGAATAACAATGAACATTTGTAATTCTATTTGCCTTTTGTTCGGGCTGGTCAAACAACATCGAGCATTAGTTCTTAACTTCAACTTTATATTTTCAATCAGCAGCAGTTCCGGGCGGACAGAACACTATCCCCCGCCTGAGCCAAGACCTATCCGTTAGCTGTAATGTTACAAAACCCTAAAATGGAAACAAGACCAACAAAATATTGGATTATATCTGCCTCGAAAGACCACGTAAAAAGCGGACTTCAACAAGGCATTGCACAAGCTAATCACGGAAAAGATACGCAACTGAAAAGAATGAAAAAGGGCGATTTTGTTTTATACTATTCATAAAAATTAAAATAGGCCGAATCCGATAAATGCCAAAAATTTACAGGAATTGGCATTCTACCTGATAATGAAATTTTTCAAGTACAAGTAACGGAAAAATTTATTCCGTGGAGACGCAAACTTGAAGTCATTGAAAGTAAAGACATTTCCATAATACCATTAATAAATGATTTAGAATTTATACTCAATAAAGAAAAGAGGGGATTTCCGTTTAGATTTGGCTTTCTTGAAATAAACAAATCCAACTTTGAAACAATATTTACCAAAATTACAATTTAAAAAAAATTAATAATATGAAAAAAGAAATAAAAACAGAAATTACAATAAATGCAAGTCCAGTCAAAGTTTGGAAATTGCTAACTGAATTTGACAATTACTCAAATTGGAACCCTTTTATAAAATCAATAAATGGCGAAGTGAAAGTAGGGAACAAGATTACCGCAAGAATAGAACCGCCCGGTGCAAGTGGTATGACTTTCAAACCAATTGTTCAGACTTTCGTACCCAACAAAGAACTTAGTTGGTTAGGAACACTTTTGTTTAAAGGGCTTTTTGACGGAGAACATAAGTTTGAATTAGTGGACAACAAAAACCAAACAACAAAATTTATTCAAAGCGAAAAATTTAATGGATTACTTGTTCCTCTTTTTGCAAAGCAACTTGACAACAACACAAAAAAAGGGTTTGAACAAATGAATCAAAAATTAAAAGAATTGGCTGAAAGATAAAACACTACAGCTAACAGCGGTGTGGCAAAATGGCGGGTTCAGTGCTAAATTGAACATTAGGTTTTCAAATAAATATTAGTGCTAAATTGAAAGTAAGTGCTTCTAAATCCGCCACTTCGCCAATAACCGAACCGTTACCGTCACCCCTAAAAGACGTCAGAATAACATTGACACAGAGGACAGAAATACAAACCAACAACTACCATGACTGTATGGTGCATACAACTGGGCGACCGCTCATGACGACCGCTTCGTTTTTTAATTTTTTCCCACCTCACAAAAAAAATTGAATTGCCATCGCACAAATGGCACATTTGGTTTTGCCCGACACACAAGCCAACCCTTCGCAAACCAAAAGAGCCATTTTTCGCCACCCTACATAAAACTATCATGAACAATCTATATATTAGTTGACATTCGCATGAAAACTTTCATTTCAATAAAGGAACTACTTTTAACTCTTGTTAGAGAGCATAAGCTCTTAGCAGAGATGTTTGAAAAGCGTAAAATGCTTTCATACAAGTATGACCTTGCTTCGGAGATGGTTGATTACAATGAAGAAAGAATTCAATACCTAATTTCTCATTCAGTTATCAGACAAAACGGAAGTTTTTTAGAAATTGAGGAGCAATTTAAAGATTTTTTTGAACAAGTTTTAGAAGTCAACGAAGAAATAAACATTTCTTCAATAAACTCCAACATTCAAAATGTAAAGGAAAACATCCTTTATTATCTTAAAGAAAATAAAGAAATCAGAAAGTATGATTATTTGAGAAAAGTAAAAAATGCTTTACGTAAAATAGGAAACATCACATTAAGGAATGTGGTTGACTTAAAGCGGAACATTGACAACACCTTTAAGAACGAACCGAATTATAAAGTTAAAAAGGCAAAACTTGAAAACCTTGATAAGAAAAGAATTGACATCAATTCTTTCATTGAACAAACCTATAAACTGATTTCAGAGGAAGAACTAACCTTTTTCAAATCTGCTTTAGATGATGAGTTAAGCCGAGTAATCACTCAATTAAAACTGCAATTGAATGAGTGCCGACATAACCTCATTGAAATTCAAAAACAAATTATTGAATACCTCAATCAAATCAAGTATCAAAGCGGAGTTATTGAGAAGTTACGGCAGCTCAAATATTTGAAAGACCAGTTCACAATCAGAGCAGACACAAACATTGATTCAGTAATTCTAAAAAATGACGATGTGATTTTTGAAGATTATCAAGGTTACCGCTTGAAGCTAAGTATTGATTACTTACAGTCAGACAATGACGCATATACAAGTATCCTGAGAATTGCGAAAAAAATTAAGTCGGTAGTAAAAATAAAGTTGCCGTTTGCTGGAAACATTTCAAGTGAATATTTACGACCAAATGTTGAAGAAGAAATTCAAATCAACTTAGAAGAAGTTAGAAACAGTTTCATAGCTTCAGGAAACAACTTGTTTGATTTCGTGTTGGCTTACAATTTTGAAAAAGAACTTTCCTTTGATGAAAAAGTAACCGTATACTGTCAGTTAATTTCACAATACGATTCTTCATTTGCATTTACAGAAAAATATAGATCACAACAAGAAATAGAATATGCAATGGTATATCCAAAATAAATAAGTAATGGAAGCACCAAAACAAACAGCATCAATTTTTGAAATACTAAGCAGAGGACAATTCATTTGCTCAAACAGCAATGATGAATCCATTCGCAAACTGTATTCAGTAATTGAAGAAGAACAGAATTTTGATTTCTTGTATGATTATTTTTTAAGCATCAATTTCATTTTAGAAAAAGGAGACGAGTATTATTATTTCACAAGAGTTGAAAACAAAATTGATTTAGAAAGAAAGATTGAACAGGCTTTTAAGTGGATTGACATACTTGACTTCTTTAAAACTTTTGACAATTCATTTGGTTCGGGTTATCGTTTTACTCCTTCTGACATTTTGGTGAAACTGAATCTTGATGCTGAATTGAAATCTAAAATTGACGGATTGAAAAGACACAGTAACGGAAAAGAAAAGCCAAGTGAAGTTTTAGAAAAAATATTAGCAGACCTTGTTAAGGATAAATTTATTGATATTGAAAACCCGAACTTTCATAAATACAAAGTATTGGCTTCGTTCAAATATCTTGAACAAATAATAATGACCATAAACATTTCGGAAGAAGCCAAGAATGAGATACCTGAATAAAATAATTTTTATTGAAAGTGCAAACATTAAGTATACAGAAGTGAATGTTGATGGCAATGTGCATTTCATAGGAACACAAGGTGTAGGCAAAAGCACTTTGCTTAGGGCTTTGCTATTCTTCTACAATGCAAATCAGCAAAAGTTGGGTATTCCAGTAGGCAAAAAGAGTTTTCTTGATTTTTATTTTCCCTATCAAAACTCCTACATCGTTTATGAAGTGAACAGAGAAACCGGAATGTTTTGCGTTTTAATTTTCAAATCGCAAGGCAGAGTTTGTTTCAGATTTATTGACGGCAATTATAATAGGAATCATTTCATTGATGGTGAAGGAAATATTTTTGAAACTTGGGATAAAATAAAATTGGCTTTCGGCAAAGACACTTACTACACAAGAAAAATTGACCGCTACGAAGATTACAGAAACATTCTTTACGGAAATAGCCAAGGATTAAGTTCTGAGTTTAAAAAATATTCATTGTTGGAAAGCAGGCAATATCAAAATATTCCGAGAGCAATTCAACATTTGTTTCTGAATTATAAAGTTGAAAGTGAATTTATAAAAGATACGATTATTAAATCTTTGAACGAAGAGGAAATCAGTATTGATTTATCAAACTATTCTTCTCACTTGAAAAACTTTGACACACAATTAAGCGACATTAAAAAGTGGACTGAGAAAACAAAAAGCGGGGAGATTATAGTTCGCAAGCAATCAGAAACAGTAATAACAACTTATTCAGCAATTAAGTTTAATGACAACGAAAAGCGACAGTTGGCGGGAGAATTAGTTTGGCAGTTAGGTGAAATTGAAAAGCAGCAACCAAAGGTTGTCGACAAGCTTGGCAAAGAAGAAACAAAACAAAAATTACTTGTAGAAAAAATCGCAGACCTTGAAAGAAAATTTCAGAGCAAGAAAGAAAAAATTACTGCCGAAATAAATGTGTATGAAGGAAAACTAAAAGAAGCGAAAATAAAATCGGATGAATATGCCGAACAGCATATTGAAAGTGTTATCAAAAGGGTTTCAAAGAAATCGAATTGGGAAACAGAAAAAGAAGCACTGACAAAGCAGAAAGACCTTTTAGAATTAAACTTTGCTGATACTAAACAAAAGTTTGAAGCGCAAATAACTCAATTATCAAATCAACTTTCAGCGTTTGAAAATCTGAAACAAAATGAAATTAACAGGACAAACAAAGACCTATTGCATTTCAAAGAAGAACTAACAAAGGAATATGAAAAATTATTTGAGGAAATAAAGAGGCAACATCAAGAAGAACTTCAGCTTGCTAAAAATCTTGTTGAAGAAAAGAAAATTGCAATTAGTAATCTTCAAATTTTGAAAGCAAAGACCGAACACAAACGCTTTTACGAATCTGAAATTGAAAATCTGAAGACAGACATAAATAGTTTAACAGAGAAAATCAGAATTGCCAACAGTGATACAAAGCAACTTAATGATGAAATAGAAACCATTAAAAAGCAGTGGGAGTTAGAAAAGGAGAAAATTGAAACTACTTCTAACAATCAAAAGGAAAAAGCGAATGTGCAAATCGGGAAACTCAATGATAAAATTAAAGCCATAAACGAGAAAGTTGAGAACAGCAATGATTCTCTTTATGGTTGGCTCAATAAAAAATATCCGAATTGGGAAAAGACAATCGGAAAAGTTATTGATGAAGAAAATATTTTGTTCAAGTCAGGTTTGTCACCTGAGCAAATTTCAAAAACGGATTTAAGTTTTTACGGAATTAATATTAACTTGAATGAAGTTACCAAGTCAGTAAAAACTGTTGCTGATTATGAGAAAGAAAAAATTGAATTCAGCAAGAGGATTGAATTATTGCAAAAAGAAATTTCAGCAATTGCCGAACAACTGAATGTTGATTTAGAAAACCTGAGAAAGAAACAACAACCAAAAATAAATAAGTGCAAAGAGTCAATTCTTGGCAATGGCTACGCCATTGAACAAAGCACTACAAAACTTGATGAGGCAAAAGTAAGTTTAGAAGAATTTATAAATACAGCAACGGCAGACAAAAAATCTGAGCTAGCAAAAATTCAAAGCGACTTTGAAAAAACAAATTCAGAAAAATTGGATGCTGATAAAGAAGTGAAAGAAGTTGAAGACGGAATTAAAAAACAAATTGAAAACAAGAGAAAAGAGAAGGACAAAAAAGTTGATGCAGAACAAAAGAAAGTAAGTGATTCAATTGCTGAAATTAATTTATCTATCAAGAACAAAAAAGAAGAAACGAAAAAGAAAACAGACGAGTTAAAAGTCGAACAAAAAAAGGAATTAGATTCTAAAGGTGCGGACACAGAAAAGATTGCAAAACTTACTGCAAGAATAGATGAGTTGAAAACCGAGTTAGATTTTATTGAAAAAAATAATCCGATTACTGAAAGATACAAATACGACAAGGAACGACTTTTTGACAAAGTTGAATATTTCAGAAACCAAAAAACAGGTTTTGAAAATCAATTAGGCACAGAACAAACAAAGCACAATCTTCAAAAGCAGAAACTTACTGATGAAAACACCTTACTCAAAGAAGAAATTGAAATCATTAAACAACAACTTGGAAACATTCAGGAAGATTTGAGTGAGCATGAAGCATTCAAAATAACAGATTGCTTTAAAAGTATTCCAGAACTCTCTAACGAGCCAGTAACAGAAAATAAAACCGAGAAGCGTTGTAAACTTTTGATAGCAGAACTGAATGAAAAGTATCACACAGGCATCAAAAAATATACTGACTTACAGGAAGCAATAAATAAGTTCAACGGAAATTTTTCTCCCCAGAATATTTTCAAGTTCAAAACAAATCTTATTGAGCAAGCCGAGTATTTCCAATTTTCAGAGGACTTACAAGAGTTTATTAAGGAAGATAAGATTTCACTTTTTGAAAAACGAATGAATGAACTTTTTGCCGACATCATTAAGCAAGTAGGAAAAGAAACAACAGAGTTGCTTTCCAAAGAAGGAGAAATTGAAACCGTAATCAGAGACATCAATACCGATTTTGTAAAACGAAATTTTGCAGGTGTGATTAAGCGTATTGAATTAAGAGTTGTGGGAAGTGAAAATAAAATTGTTCACCTCTTGACTGAAATAAAAAAGTTCAATGATGAAAACATAAATGAAATTGGAGTTTCAAATCTTTTCTCTACAAGCGAACAGACAAGAGAAGCGAAGAACAGAAAAGCAATTGGCTTGCTAACTCAATTGATAAAAGAAATTTCAGATTACAAACACAAAGACATTAACCTTTCGGATTCATTTGAATTGGAATTTAAAATCGTGGAGAATGACAACGATACAAATTGGGTTCAGAACTTAGCCAATGTTGGTTCAGATGGAACAGATGTGTTAGTGAAAGCGATGATAAACATTATGCTTTTGAATGTATTTAAAGAGGGAGCAACTAAAAACCGTTTTAAAGATTTCCGACTCCATTGCATGATGGATGAAATAGGAAAATTGCATCCTGAAAATATTCGCGGTATTCTAAAATTTGCAAATGACAGAAACATAAATCTCATAAACAGTTCGCCTCAGTCATTTGATGCTTTGGCTTACCGCTATACTTACAAACTTGCAAAGCAAAATGATTCCCGTGAAGGAAAACCAGTAACTATAATCAACCGCTTAATTACAAACAATAGAGAACGGCAATGAACTGCAAAGCAATAACGAATACAAAAAATGAAATATATGCGACATGAGTAAACTACCTTTAAATATTGCTGAGAAACTTTTGTTGCTTGTTAGCGGAGAAAAAATTCCTTCAAGCAAACTGAAACATGAAATTGTTAAAGATATGATTTCAGAAGGGATATTTCATAAACCGGGGAAACTTAAAAGCACAGTTCAGTTAGCAGACAAGCAACAATTGAAACTCTATTTAGAAAATCGTTTTGCTATCAAAGACCTTCACACATACATTGAAACCATTAAGAAAGAAGGTTTGCTTCGTGCCCACCTTGTTTCAGTTGCTGCTGATTCTAAAATAAAATCATTACGAACTTTCAAAGGTTTTTTAGTGAATTGCTACTCTCCTACACTCGCAACATTAAACGGACAAGCAATTACAATTTTACCAACCAATGGAACATTCAATTTCATTTATGACTTTGAAAGTTTTATTCCCGAGCAAGACATAACAATTGTAGGAATAGAAAACCCCGAAAACTTTCGGCACATTGACAAACAGAAATATTTGTTTAAGAATGTCAAACCGCTTTTTGTAAGTCGCTATCCACAAAACCAAAGCAAAGATTTAATAAAGTGGTTGCAATCAATTCCAAACAACTACTTACACTTTGGCGATTATGACTTTTCAGGAATAGGAATTTACTTAAATGAATTTAAAAAGTATATTTACAATAAAGCCAAGTTCTATACACCACCCAACATTGACAATAGCATTAAAAAGTCGGGCAGCAAAAAACGGTATGACGAACAGAAAATAAATTTTGACATCGGCAAAATCAAAGAAGATAATTTACTACAATTGTTGGATTCAATTCACAGACACAAAAAAAGGATTAGATCAAGAAATATTTATAAATGAAAAATCTTAGCACAAAAGCACTCACATTGCCAAGTCGCACCCAACCGACACAAAAGCCAAAACATGTCAAAGAGTGTGCTTTTCCCGGACCCAAGAAGAAATTAAATTTTTTTTCTCCAACGCCAAAAGAAAAAATTAAAACACCCGACACGCAAGCCAATGACAATGCAGACAGACACTAAAATAAATTTCACAGCAGACAAACACGACACTGCATACGGACAAACAGAAGGGCAACCGGTAACTTAGAAGCCTACGTTGCATAACCCTTTCTCCTCGCCCCACCAGCCTTAAACTTTTATTATGCCGCACCCGCAACTTCCAGAACATTAAATACACCTCCACCCCAAACACACTGTGGTATTTGTTTAGGTTGCCGGATGCTGCGAACACCACCCCAAAAGGATTTGTGAAGCGGAATCTGCGTAATCCATTAATCAGCCTAATCCGCGATTCAAAAACAGTAAGAAATCCGCTTGCCTTTTGAAAGATAAAGAATGGAGTTCTTTGTATACTGTTCCCTTCAAATATTCCAAACACAAAAAAGAGGAACATTATCCCGTAAATCGTTTTGTTTTTTAAATTGCAGCCGCAAAAAATAAATCATCAGAAAAAATAGAAAAACCAATGGAAGAGGTAACGCTTAGTAACTACACGATCATTTTGCAGGAAATCAGGCAAGACATAGCGATGTGTGTTCATCGTTTGCAGGAACTTGTTGACAAAGGACTTTCCTTAAGCAAAGAAGAATTGATTAGAAATGATGATTATGGTGGCGATAATATTATTCGGGTAAATGGAGTAATTGATTTTTTAAGCGAGAGTAAAGCAGAACAATTAGACGGACCCAATATGCTTCCAACCGTGCAATTGATTGGGGAGCTGTGCCGATTGTCGAACATCCTTTTAAAAAGGCACGCAGCATTAGAGAAGCAGAATCCTGCATTGAATTGAGCAGATTGTGGATGAGATTAAAATTCTTACCTACGGCACGATGTTCCTTACTAGCGCGATCCGCGATTCAAAAACAATGATTCATCCACTTGCTATTTGAACCAAAAAAAATTGGAAGTGCGGAAGTCCCTGCGGAGACTCCCGCACGAATTAAAAAACCTTTTTTATTTGGTGGTGAGGGTGTATCGAATTTGAATCGCGGATTTTAAGAGGATTGCGCAGATTACGCGGATTAACTGACTGACGGTAAAAAAATCACCGTAATCCTTAAAAAGTATAAAGTCTAAAGACGAAAGTCTAAAGCTATGAGGGTGTAAAAATCTGCGAAATCCATTAATCAGCCTAATCCGCGATTCAAAAAAGAATAAGTAATCCGCTTGCCTTTTGAAAGATAATGAATGGAAATGCGGGAGTCCCTGCGGAGACTCCCGCACGAAAGTAGATGTAATTATTTCTGCTTCTTCACAATCCGATCCCGCAATCCACCAGTCATAAATACAGTTCAAACGCAGCCGCGCCTCGAAGCTTATTAACGTTGCCCACCACTGCAAATTCAACACCTATTGCCTGCGAAAAAGGAAAGGAAATGCGACCGCGGAGATATAAACCAAGTGCTTCTTGAGTCACAGGTTTTTGCCGGTAAGTAGGTCCTAAAGAAAACCATCCTCCACTGCTTGGAATTTCAGTGTAATGATACTGTAGATAATTGGCATAACTGGGACCGGCTTCAATTCCCAATCTGATATAGGGGGAAGATTTTGGACGAAACTCTCGCATCAACGCGATATTAAGAGTTCCCAGTCTATCGGGCGCTGCGCGTGTACCGAAAAATCCCGCAGTATTTCCATACGGCGCAAATTGCGGGTCATAATTAAAATGTTTGTAAGCTATAGATATTCCCCACAAGCTTGGGAAGACAAAATTACCGCTTAACCCACCGTTTACTCCCAGTGCTTCATCGTTTAATACCAAAGCAATTCCCTGAGCACCATAAAAACTGCCCATTTTGGCAATTGGGCCGGATTGCGCATTTGAACTATTAGGACAATTCAAAAAAATGGCAATTAGGAATAGCGTTAGATAATTAAGGCATCTCATGACAATACATTTTAAGAGTGAACTTTTAAATTAGTTGCGACAAGATATGCGGGAATGTTTTACTTACTGCACAGACAAAACTATAGGATTCAAATCTACAAGTTGTCTATCAGGTAGACGACACTTTATGTCTTTAATACACAAAACATCGCCTGACTGAAGTTTCGACAATCCTTCTTTCATTTCATCGGTAATAAATGGACCCTTTGTACTGACATACTGTTTTATCTCCGTTTTTGACGAAACTAATATTAAGACAAAGTCGGTCACAATGAATTTAGCGTCAAAATCAAAGCCGTCAAGAACTGCAATAACCCCAAGTATTCGTTGTAAAGCAGCTTTTGTAATGATCCCATTTAATGTTCCTCCGCCCGCTAGCATAGCTGTTGGCAAAGGGAGCGCCTTCACTCTGAGAATCGATCTACCTAAAATAATGGTATCTCCTCGCTTTACAGTATATACGCTTACTTCTGCTTTCCCAATTTGACGGGGATTAAACTCGTAGTGACAAGGCTCTTCTTTTTTTAAAGTTCCATTGTCAACACTAACTTTTATGTCTGTGCAGGAATAACCTTCGCAAACAATGCTTAAGGGATTTGGAACGCCTAAGTAGCATATATTCATTCTATCATTACTAACTACCGTAGTTTGTCCTAAAGTTGAAATTGATAGAAAGCAAAAAAAATAGAGTAACAACCTGCTCATGTTTCTCATAATATCGTCTTCTTCACCTCCTCCAAAATATCCAGCGTTTCTTCCTTGCTGTTTCCCTCCGCATAAATCCGCAAAAGCGGTTCAGTGCCTGATGCGCGAAGCA
>CBDCKE010000003.1:0-111290 GCA_965218185.1 Flavipsychrobacter sp. | reverse complement strand
CCATTTAATGTGGGCTGCATTGCCGATGTGGACGGGCAACGAAATCTTAGAGCAAAACCCCCACAGCAGGCGGTGGTAAACGCCGGTGTTTTCCATCACGAGCAGCGTGGTTTCGGGGGTGGATTTGTGGCTTTTCATCCATTTGCCAAAAGTTACGAGCCCGTCGGCGTTGTTCTCAAACCGTTGTTTTACAATAGCGCCTTTTTGGTGATTGATGACGCGCATTAGCGCAGCATCAAAATGCAGTTTGGATACATCGATTCCGATGTAGTGTTCCACCATGTTTTTGTTGGTTCATGTTGTGTGTTGAGATTTGTAGATTTGCAGGATTGATCTAACCTTTTTTGCCCCATCGGCCCTAGTCCTTAATAATGGGTCTTAAAAGCCCTAATTGTTATATGGCCACAAAGGGAAAAAAACCGGCAGCGGACTTCATCATTGCATAGGCATTTAAGTAGCCTTGACGTGGAATAGCGAGCCGCTGCCGGAGGGTTAGGTTATCCTACATTTTCTGCGTTATTAACAAGGAAAAAAATTATAATAATAGTAATGGCTTTTTAAAGAAAAAGGCAGGGTGCAAATCTAAAGGACGTTCCGTATTAGTAATCTAGTTGTCTATTTGCGCGATTTTGGTTTCTAAGCGATGCTAAACAGCTAGCTTTAAACAAATCCAAAACACAAGCCATCAAACAAACCTTTGTCGCTGAGTTTTAATTCGGGGATTACGAGTAAAGCCATGAAGGACAAAGTCATGAAAGGTGCGTCCAGCGTGCATCCCAAAGCTTTTGCGGCAGCATCTAATTGTGTGTATTGTTTCGCTACTTCTTCTCCGTTTTCTAAACTCATTAATCCTGCAACGTGCAATGCCATGGAGTTTAACTGAGCACCTGATACCGCAATACCACCCTTTAAACGGATTACTTCATTGATTGCTTCTGCAAGCGCCTCATCGTTTTCACCTACGGCAATAATGTTGTGGCAATCATGCGCAATGGTGCTTGCAAGTGCGCCGCTTTTTAAACCAAAATTTTTGATGAAAGCCATTGCGGGCACAGCGTTTTCTTCATAGCGATTTAAGACGACGAGTTTCAGCATGTCTTTAGCTGCATCTGCAATAATGAGGTCGTCTTTCAGAGTTGCTTCCATCATCAGCCGCTTAGTAACTAACTGACCATTTTGTGCAACAATTGTTGGGATGCTGATAGGGAGATTCTGAGACACGTTTTCATCAGACCAACTGCTTGCTTTCACTTTCAAAACATCCACCGTTATTGGCTTTGCGCGGAATTGATTGATGGGTTCAGGAGGTTCGTGGAGCAATAAACTGTTTCCATTTTCTGCTACTAAAACACCATTGATGTACGTTTTTAAAACGGTGAAATCCTGCAGGTTTTCAACCAAAATAAAATCCGCAGCATCGCCTTCGCGAAGCAAACCCACCGGCAAAGAATAATGTACTACCGGATTTACAGAAGCCGCCCGCAGTACGTCGTACAAGTCATAACCGACAGCTACGGCACGGCGCACTAAAGCATTGATATGGCTTTCCAAAAGTTCATCGGGATGTTTATCATCACTGCAAAACATGAGCATTTCTGGGTGCGATTCAAACAAAGAAACGAGTGCATCAAAATTGCGCGCAGCGCTTCCTTCCCGAATTAAAATCATCATTCCGGCAGCTATTTTATCCTCTGCTTCTTCTTTGGTAAAACATTCATGGTCTGTAGTTATTCCTGCCGCTGCGTAGTTCTTTGCTTCTTCGCCGCGCAAACCGGGGCGCATGTCCGTCAACAGGTTTCTTCAGGTTTTTTGCTGCGGCAATTTTATTCATCACTTCTTTCTCTCCCTGCAAAACACCCGGATAGTTCATCATTTCGGAGAGGTAATAAATTTCATCTTCTTGAAGCAAAGCAGCCACAGCAGCGGCATCCAGCGAAGCGCCTGCGGTTTCAAAAGAGGTAGCCGGAACGCAGGAAGGCGCACCGAAACAAAATTTAAACGGCGTTTCCCTGCTGTTGTCCAACATGAAGCGAACGCCTGCAATGCCACAAACATTCGCAATCTCGTGCGGGTCAGAAACCGTGGCGACGGTGCCGTGATTTACGGCAATCTGAGCGAAAGCAGTGGGCACGAGCATGGAGCTTTCAATGTGGACATGGGCATCCACAAAGCCGGGCAGAATGAAATGTGCAGGTGCTTCGGGAAGCGGTGTGATGCGGAGAATAATGCCATCCTCAATCTGCATTTGGGCAGGAAAAATGCGGCGGTTAAAAACATCTACAAACTGACCGGAAACGATGAGAGAAGCCATGAAAAAAAGAGTTTGGTTATTGGATGAAACCGCGTTTATGCGAATCGGTAATTTTTAGACTGATTAACTGCTTCATCAGTTTTGCACGTTTCAATGCTTCATCAGCCACGGCGCCGGAAAACAATTGGTTTAAGGTGCCTTCCCAAAGGTGCAACCACTGTGCAAAATGTGCTTCGCTCAATGGAAAAGCGGCATCCACCTGAATATGCTTTTGAACGGGATTGCCCTGATAGCCGGGTTGCTGCAACAAAATCATCTCCCAAAAAGAATACATGACGGGCAGATGCTGCGACCAATCATCCCCAATTACTTTTTTAAAAGGCGGCGCTAGCAACGCATCTGCCCTAACCTGCTGATAAAAAGTATCGACAAGCAGCACTATGTCATCCCGGGTTTGAATGTCTTGCTTCATGATTGGTTGACGTAAAACAGGAACACTTCACCCGGACCGTGAACACCTACAACGAGTGTTTTTTCAATGTCGGCAGTGCGGCTGGGACCGGTGTTCAGGTTAATCATGGAAGGAAGCTGACTGCCGTATTTTTTGCGCAGCGCATCGAGCGAATGCTGAATATCGGGAACCAACTGGGCGGGCGTTGCAACAATAATGTGTACGGGATAAAACACCGGACTTACGCGCCCATGTTCTTGCCTGCTGCTTATTAAAACAGAAACCCGTGCGGGCGACCATAAACTCACAACCGGTGATGGCGGCATCAGCATGTTCATTCTTTGCATCGGCAGGTTTCACGAAGGGGAGATTATGTTTTTGTGCGAGCTTCAGGACTTGTTTTTCGGCACACAATACTTCCTCCCAACCGCGGCTATCAGCAAGTGTGGTGAGGTTTTCAATTAATTCTTTCGCGTCTTCGCAATAGATGAATTTGCCGCCGAGCCTGGTAAATTCCTGTACAAAAAGTTCTTCAGGGGGCAGTTCTGACTTTGCAAAAACCTCATCCACCGGCATTTTCTCGACTTCAGGAAAAGGTATGGGCAACTTGTCGGCGGCGAGTGCTTTGCGGATGCGGTTGAGGATGGCTTCTTTGGCGGGGGATGTGGGCATGGGGCGAAGATAGGGTTGGGGGAAAGAGTAGTCAGGTTGTGCAGGTTTGGCGAAAGGATGGGGTAAAATCGATTTTAGTTAGGAATTTATATCTGAAAGGCGGGGTGAATGCACGAAGACATGGAAATTTATCCAGAAGACGTGGGGTTGAAATAAAAAGACCCGGGGTTTGGCCGCGAAGGCTTGAGAATTGGCTGCGAAGAGCCGGGGTTTGGTCACGAAGACCCGGGGTAACTAAAAAAGACTTAGGAATGATCCACGAAGACTTAGGGTAAGTAAAAAAGACTTAGGAATGATCCACGAAGACTCAGGTATTTAATTTTATTATACAAAAAGAAGCCCCTACCAAAAAGTGGGGGCTTTATGCATTTATATCAAATAGACATTAAGATTACCAATTTGGGGCATCATAGCGAACGCAGTGAAGCTATATGAAGAAATGGGGAGGATTGATGAAATTTTAAGTTTGGCTTCAGATTGCTTCGGGCAAGCCCTCGCAATGACGTTTTCTTTTATAAAGCTTTTACAAGTCCAAATGGTATTATCTATGCCTCGGGAGGTGGTGGTGGATCGCTTTGGCGGCGGGTGCGGTTCATGCTGCGCAAGACGGTGCTATACGTGAAGCGGTCGAGCATTGTTGGGTCATCTTTATAGGCGATTTTGGCTACGCCAGCCATTATAATGACTTCATTATAGAGATCATTGAAATCAATAATTGCAGCATCAGTGAGGGATTTCTGGCTTTGTTTAAACGTTTCCTGGGTGACGTTTGCATCACGGGACGATGGTATCTTTTACTGACTTGATATTTATAAATTTTACCAAATTGCTTGTGTAATTCCATTCTGCACCAACGGGGGCAAATTGAGCTTTCGTAGCAAAAAAACCTGACAGGTAAGCAATGATAAGAATTGTCGTTTTCATAAATTTTCCTTTAAAGCACACCCGAAAATAAGTAAAAAAAAGCGACAGCCTTTCAGCCATCGCTTTGAAAATTTAGTTTCTAAAAAAAATCAGGAAGCAGATAATGGACTGTCTTCAATAACGGTTCCTGTAATGGGCGGAATGCCTTCGTTAGGAGTTGTTTCTTCGTAAGGACGCTCGCCAATCAGCCGCACTAAATCATCTTTAAAAAGCACTTCTTTTTTCAATAATTCTCCGGCAAGTGCATTCAAATGATGCAGGTGTTTTCTGAGCAATTCCTTTGCGCGGTTGTATTGACCCAAAATCAGTTCCCGCACTTCTTCATCAATCATTTTTGAAGTCTCTTCTGAATATGGTTTTGTGGTGGCGTATTCCTGATTATTATCGTGGTAAGAAATGTTACCAACGCGTGGATTCATGCCGTAAATGCTCACCATGCTGTATGCCATTTTGGTGATGCGCTCCAGGTCGTTTTGTGCACCTGTGGAGACGCGACCGAAGGTGAGTTCTTCCGCTGCTCTGCCGCCAAAAAGCGCTACCATCTGGTCTTGCAATTGCTCCATTGTGTAGAGGTATTGTTCCTTTGGCAGGTACTGTGCGTATCCCAAAGCAGCTACGCCACGCGGCACAATCGACACCTTAATGAGTGGATGTGCATGTTCGAGAAACCATCCGCAAATTGCATGTCCTGATTCGTGAAAGGCGATTACTTTTTTCTCTTCCGGAGAGATGATTTTGTTCTTCTTTTCGAGTCCGCCAATTACGCGGTCGATAGCATCGTTGAAGTCCTGCATGTCCACTTCTGTTTTCCCCTGGCGGGCAGCAATGAGCGCAGCTTCGTTACAAATATTGGCAATGTCGGCACCGGCAAAACCGGGCGTTTGCACCGCCAGTTTATGAATGTCGAGGTCTTTGGATTTTTTAATCGGCTTCAGGTGGACGTCAAAAATTTTCTCACGTCCCTTCACATCCGGAATGTCAATGGAAATCTGCCTATCGAAACGACCCGGGCGCAGCAAAGCGGTATCAAGCACATCAGGACGGTTGGTAGCTGCAAGCACGATGATGCCTGTTTCACCACTAAATCCATCCATTTCTACAAGCAACTGATTAAGGGTGTTTTCTCTTTCGTCGTTGCTCATCATCATGTTTTTTCCGCGTGCACGACCGATGGCATCAATCTCATCGATGAATACAATGCAGGGGGCTTTTTCACGAGCCTGCTTAAATAAATCTCTTACGCGGCTTGCACCAACGCCCACAAAAAGCTCTACAAAATCAGAACCGGACATAGAGAAGAATGGCACCTGCGCCTCACCGGCTACGGCTTTTGCAAGTAATGTTTTTCCCGTACCGGGAGGTCCTACGAGCAGTGCACCTTTAGGAATTTTGCCTCCCAATGCGGTGTATTTTTTAGGGTTTTTAAGGAAGTCAACAATCTCCATTACTTCCACTTTTGCTTCATCCAAACCGGCTACATCATTGAACGTAATGTTGACGCGCGTGCCTTTTTCAAACAACTGCGCTTTGCTTTTGCCGATGTTGAAAATGCCGCCTGCACCACCGCCCGGAGCGCCGCCACCCATCTTCCGCATAATGAGGAACCACATGGCAACAAGGATGATGATTGGGAACAAAAAGGAACTCAGCACATCGTGTAAAATAGAAACGCGCTCTACATAAATGGGGGAGATTTTTTGCTCCGGCGGCACGTTTTCCTGAGCCTCTTTCAAATTGTTTTCAAAAGACTCTACTGAACCAATTTTAAACGTGATGGCAGGTTGATTGTCGTTGCTTTTTACAGGATTTGATGATTGGGAAGGCTGCTGATTTTTTGTGTAAACGTCCACCTCATTTTTATTCACCACTTCCAGTTTAGAAACAATTCCCTTGTCGAGATATTGCCTTCTGAAATCCTGAAAACTCATTTCGCGAACAGGAGAATTCCAATTGCTAGTAAAAAACTGAACAGCAATGAGTGAGAGGATGATAATACCGTAAACCCAATAGATATTGAACTTCGGACCTTTGCGCGGCGGGCGGTTATTGCTGCCCGGCAGCATCGGATTTTGTTTGTTTTCTTCCATTAGTCGTTTTGTAGTCTTAGAAAATACAGGGTTTTAGTCTTCGTGGTCTGTGGGCGAAACGTCTGCCCAAAGGCTTTCGAGGTCGTAAAATTTGCGGTGTTCCTGGTCGAAAATGTGCACCACAATGTTCACGTAATCCACGAGCGTCCATTGCTGGCCGTGTTCTATGTGGTAAGGTTTTTCATCGCATTGCTGCCACACTTCGTCTTTAATATTTTCGGCGATGGCTTTAATCTGCACATGCGATTGTGCTTCGCAAACAATAAAAAAATCTGCTACGCCTTCTTCAATTTTTCTTAAATCGAGTGAAACGATTGCTGTTCCTTTTTTATCGCGGATAGCGTTGATTACAACCTTAAATAATTTGCTGTTTCTGGTGAGGCGGGGTTCCGTTTTCTTTCTTCCCTGAAGTGTGTTGATTATTTTCTCCAAATGCTGCGGGCGTTTTTGTTTGGTAATATCTTTACGCTCAAAATTAATGATTCTTGCCTCACAGTTTTCACGCGCTTAAAGATGCACCCGTCGTGGAGCTTGATTTTGCGGACAGCACCAATAAGTATGCCATGCGGCTGATAGATGCCGATAAGGCGCAGGATGGGCTGACAATCGTAGCGAAAAGCCAAACGGAAGGCAAGGGGCAGCGTGAAAATAAATGGTATGATGCGGCGGGTGAAAGCGTTTTGATGAGCATTATTGCATCGCCCAAACATGGTTTACAGGAGCAAGCGGTTTTCAATTGTGCCGTTGCCGTTGCCGTTGCAGATGTATTGAAAGCTTTTGATAAAAACATTGACCCGCAAATAAAATTCCCGAACGACCTTATTATTAATGCCAAAAAGACAGGAGGCATTCTGATTGAAAACGTAATCCGCGGAAATCATTGGGCGTACAGCGTGGTTGGAGTTGGAATCAACGTGTTGCAAAATCATTTTCCTGAAGACCTGCCATATGCTACTTCCCTAAAAATTGCCACCGGAAATAACCTTGCAATACGCGGGTTGATTGATGCGCTTCGCATTGCCGTTTTAGAAGCAATAAAAAATCCCAAAACAACCTTTGAAACTTTGGAGCGTTACAATGCTTACCTCTTTAAAAAAAACAAAAAGCAGCTTTTTGAAAAAGATGGAAATGTGTTTGAAGCCACCCTACTGGAAACACAAAAAGATGGAAGGCTTTTGCTTTTGCATGAGGATGGCACAGAAGCATTTTATGCACATGGCGCATTGAATTGGGTATGGAACTGAACAGCACGACAACACAAACATTCTGGAGCGATAAAAAGCTGCATTTCGGCATCATCATTCTGCTGATTTTACTGGCGTACTACAAGATTTTTTCTGCCGGATTTATGCCGTGGGATGACACAGAGTATGTGCTCCAAAACCGTGACGTACACGCACTTTCAGCCGAAAATATTTCCAAATGGTTCAGCAGTTTTTACATCGGGAATTATCAGCCGATCACTATTTTTTCTTATGCGCTTGATTATGCTTTTGGCGGCAGTGAACCGTTTGTGTATCACCTGGTAAACGTGTTGCTGCACATCGGCAGTGCACTGCTACTCTACTCCATTATTGCAAGACTTTCGGGCAATAAAATGGTGGGACTTTTCACGGCTTTATTGTTTGCATTGCACCCTTCGCAAACGGAATCCGTGTCGTGGGTGGCAGAGCGGAAAAATGTTTTGTATGGCTTGTTTTATCTGCTTTCCATTTGGTGGTACATCCGGTATTCTGAAAACAAAAAATGGAAATGGTATGGGCTGATGTGCGCTGCTGCACTGGCTTCCATGCTTTCAAAAGGTACTGCTGTGGCGCTGCCGCTTTCGCTGCTTGCTATTGATATTATACAAGGGAAATCATGGCGAAACTTGCAAACCTGGCTGGAAAAACTGCCGCTTTTTGCATTGTCTTTAGTTTTTGGAATTATCGCTATTCAGGCACAGGCACACGATGATTTTTTAAACCTCAATCCGCAAACCAGTTTTTTCCACACCATTTGTTTTGCGACTTATGCTTACTGGAGCTACATTTTTCAACTCTTCTTCCCTTACCATTTGTCGGTTTTGTATCCGCATCCTTTGGGTTTGGAAGCCATTCATGTGGTGGCATTAATTGCCTTAATCGGGTTAGCTATCGGCTGCTATTTTCTTTTTAAAAAGAAGGAACGAATGCTGTTGGGCGGATTGCTTTTTTACACCGTGAACATCGCGCTGGTGCTGCAATTCATTCAGTTTGGAAAAGTGCTGACGGCTGATAGATATCTCTACATTCCGTGCATCGGCATCTGGCTTCCAGCGGTGTATTATCTCCTTCATTTCTTCCAAAAAAGAGGAAAGGAAATTGTTGCTTTTGTGACGCTTTCCTGCGTTTGTTTTTTGTTTACGGCGCTTACTTTTTTCAGGAACTATATCTGGCTTTCAGAGTTTAATTTCTGGAATGATGTGATTGAAACCTTCCCGGAATCGACCGTGGCGCAATACACCATGGGCGGCATTTACATGAAGATTGGAAAGTATGACGAGGCATTAGAGCACATCAACAAAGCACTTGAAATTGACCCACAAAATTATCGGGCGTACTACAATCTGGCACTTCTTTACCAACGCACCGGAAAGCCGCGTCAGGCAATGGATGCGCTCAATCAATCCATCCGCATTGCTAACTTTTCGAAAGCGCTTTTTAGCAGAGGAATAATGTTGCAGCAAAACAATCAACCAAAAGAAGCGTTGCAGGATTTTAAAAACGTAATCATCCAGGAACCCGAAAATGCAAAGGCATATTTCCTCAAAGGAAAAAGCCACGAAACATTGGGAAATCTGAACGCCGCCATGGATGCATACAACACCGCTATTTCTTTGAATGATGAAGAGCCGCTTTTCTTTTTACAAAGAGGATTGCTGCTGGCGCGCGGGCGGAAAATGCAAAATGCAATGGCTGATTTAGACCGCACAATAACGCTTGATCCTTCCATAGGGCAAGCCTGGTACTGGCGCGGTATTATGAAAAGCAGTGCGGGCTCAAACCCTTGCGCCGACTTGCATGAAGCCCTCAATCACAACTTTCCGGAAGCACAAAAAGCCCTGGATAAAATGTGCCCATCCCGCTGATGCTTTCACCTAAAAAAACCGTTTGGATAACCACTGGAATTGCTTTGCTTTTTCATGCAATCGGCTTCATCGGCATCCTTTGGAAAGGCGTTGATTTTGCGGCTACCACACCTTTTCATTTGGTTTTGATGTTACTAATGCTGGCAATCGCACAGCCATCAGGAAGGCAACTTTTTTTTGTGGGGGCGATGCTTGTTGGCGCCGCAAGTTTTCTGGCAGAATGGATTGGTGTGCACACCGGCATCTTGTTTGGAAACTACACTTACGGCACTACGCTCGGGGTAAAATTTCAGGAAGTACCGCTGCTGATTGCCGCCAATTGGGTATTGCTTATTTGTGGTATCGCTTCGCTTGTGCAGCCTTTTTTAAAACGTGGCTGGAAGCATTATTTAGTCATCGCTTTTTTAATTGCACTCCTTGCCACGTCTTTCGACTGGCTGATGGAACCCGTTGCCATAAAGCTGGGATACTGGCATTGGCAGCATAGCTACATCCCGCTGCGGAACTACGTTTGCTGGTTTTTACTTTCTTTTTTATGCGGCTTGCTTTGGCTTTTTTTAAAAGTACCGCGCAACCAATCCGGCATAAATTTGTTTCTCATTCAGTGCCTGTTTTTCCTCTTGCTGCGTTTGTTTTTATGACCCTGCTTTTTCTATTTTTAATCGCACTTGCTGCCTTCCTAATGATGGAAGGGATTGCCTGGGCTACCCACAAATTTGTGATGCACGGATTCCTGTGGCATCTTCATAAAGACCACCACGACGGCGGCTATCATCCCTTTCAGAAAAACGACAGTTTTTTTCTGATTTTCGCCATCCCGAGCTGGCTTTGCATTATGCTTGGATGGATGAACGAAGTGTGGTGGGTAGTGGCAATAGGCGTAGGCATTTTGCTTTATGGTGTGTGCTATTTTCTGATTCACGATGTGGTGATTCACCGACGGTTTAAATGGTTTGTCCGCGCCGATAACCAATACATGCGTGTGATGCGCTGGGCACACAAAATGCACCATAAAAACCTCGATAAAAATGCCGGAGAATCGTTTGGATTATTAATTGTACCGGCGCGCTACTGGCAAAAAGTGAAACGCGAAGCGCAGTTACAGAAAACATAATTCCGTCCGCAAAATCATCTCCCAAAAAACATGGACAGGCATTTCACGTATCTCCTCATCAATGCCGCTGCTATTTGCTTTCCGCTCCTCCTCAGTTTCGATAAAAAAGTTGCTTTCTACAAACAATGGAAACACCTGGTTTGGGGTATCTTTTTCACCGGCGCTTTTTTTGTTTTTTGGGATGCAATCTTTACCAGGCAAGGCATTTGGAGTTTTAACGAGGCTTACATCACCGGCTTTAAAATCGCCGGACTGCCCATTGAAGAGTGGTTATTTTTTATTACCGTGCCTTACTGCTGCGTGTTTATTTATGAATGCCTGCTGCGGTATTTTTCTTTCAATAAACATGCAGTTATTGCCTGGAAAATCTTCCTTGTTACTGGCATTTTGTTGCTGCTGGTTGCGATGGTTTTTTATGAACGCGCTTACACGGTTTTTGCCTTCGGCGGTTGCGGATTGGCGTTGCAGCTTTTTTATTTTTTCAGGAAGAAAATGCGGGGCTTCCGTGCGAACACATTCCTCTGGATGTATGCCATCAGCCTCGCTCCTTTTTTAATCGTCAATGGCATCCTCACGGCTATTCCTGTTGTGCTTTATAATGATGCTGAAAACCTGGGCATCCGCATTTTCACCATTCCGTTTGAAGACGTTTTTTACGGGATGCTTTTAATGCTTGGGAATGTGGGTGTGATGGAATGGCGGCGGGGGAATTCGGCAATGATGGAACGCAGATCCTTATGATTTTTAAGATCCAGGATGATTTTAAAAGGAAATTTGGATAGTTCATATTGACTTCGTGAATTATTTTCACAGCAACCCCTCCCAATCCACTTCCAGCCTTGCCTGCATTTCCTTATCCGTTAAATCAAATTTTACAGGAACTACGGAGGCATAGCCCGCCTTCAATGCTTCCACATCGGTTCCGCTTTTTTCGTCCATATTTACGAAGCGCCCCGTCATCCAGTAATACTTTTCACCGCGCGGGTCCACCCTTTCATCAAATTCCTCCTGCCATTTTGCATAAGCCTGTCTGCAAAGTTTTATCCCTTTGAAACCTGCTTCATCCACTTTTGGAATGTTTACGTTTAGCAATGAATGCGCAGGCAGGCGGTGCTCCAACATGCGTTTCGTAATGGCGTGGGCTACTCTTTTTGCTATCGAAAAGTCAGCTTCGAAATTATAATCCATCAATGAAAAACCTACCGATGGAATGCCTTCAATAGCCGCTTCCATAGCTGCCGACATGGTGCCGGAATACAGTATGTTGATGGAGTGATTGGAGCCGTGGTTAATGCCGCTCACGCAAATATCCGGCAGACGGTGCAAAATTTTATCCCGCGCCAATTTCACGCAATCTACGGGCGTACCGCTGGTTTGCCAGGCTTCAATGCCTTCAAACACGCCCTCCATTTTATGCAGGCGCAGCGGGTGCCCAATGGTAATGGCGTGCCCCATCCCACTCTGCGGACTATCGGGCGCCACTACAATTACTTTGCCTAAACTTTTCACGGCTTCCACAAGGTTGCGGATGCCTGGGGCGGTGATGCCATCATCATTGGTAACGAGGATAATTGGAGTTTCAGCCATGGCGGCAAAAGTAAGGAGCGGGGTGAGGGAAAGAGGTTAAGGATTTGGCAGAAATGGTGTCCGGAAAACGTGCGGCTTGAAAAAGAAAAAGGAGCCGTAAAGGCTCCTGAATCCTGAATATTGGCGGCGTGCAATTGTCAATTCGCGTAAGTGCTCAAAAACTTTATGCGCATCAACTGCAATTGCTCAATCGTTATGTTATCGTCCTTAAACTCTTCGTAGGCAGCATCCAAATCATCATCTGCGCAGCAGCGGAAATGTTCAAAAATATCTTCCTGTTCGTTTTCATCCAGCTCTTCATTAATGGTGTAATCGAGGTTAAGTTTCGTGCCGCTGGCTACGATGGATTCCATTTCCTTCATCAGTTCGGGCAGGGTTAGGTTTTTGTTTTTTGCAATCATCTCCAGCGGAATTTTCTTGTCGATGTTTTGAATGATGAACACCTTCATGCCGCTTTTATTAACCACGCTTTTCATCACAAAATCTTCCGGCTTCGTTACGTCATTTTCCTCCACGTAGTTAGCAATCAGGTCGATGAATTTTCTACCAAACTTTAGTGCCTTGCCTTTGCTTACGCCGGCTATGTGCTCCAACTCTTCCATGGTGGTGGGGTAAGAAATGGCCATTTCCTGCAAGGAATTTTCTAAGAAAATAACGAACGGCGGCAGATTTTTTTCCTTTGCCACCTGAAGCCTCACGTCCTTCAGCATCTGATAAAGCTGCGGGTCGGCAATGGCAGGTTCTCCCTGCGAGGCAATCAGTTCATCATCATCGCCATCAGCATCTTTATAATGATGGTTCAGCACCACCATTATAGAGAATGGTTTCTGCAAAAACTCCTGTCCTTTTTCGGTTATTTTGAGCAAACCGTATTCTTCAATATCCTTGCGCACCAATCCTTCCAGCATCATTTGGCGGATGAGGGAATACCAAAAGTTGGCTTCCATTTCCATCTTTTTACCACTACCAAAAACCTTCAGTTTATCGTGCCGGTAGGTTTGTATTTGCTGTGTGGAGATGCCCATAATGATGTTCGCCACGTACTTAATATCGAAGCGCTCATCCAGTGCATTAATAGCATCCAGCACAATTTTAGAACTGTCTTTTACTTCCAGTTTTTCTTTTGGATGCACGCAGTTATCGCAGTTGCCGCAGTTGTCAGGCTTTAAAAACTCTCCGAAATAATACAACAGCATTTTGCGGCGGCAGGCTGCACTTTCTACGTAAGCCACGGTTTCGGTTATCAATTGCGAACCCATTTCGCGCTCGCTCATGGGCTTGTCGCGCATCAGGTGCTCCAGTTTCTGCACGTCTTTATGGGAGTAGTAAAGCACGCATTTTCCTTCCATGCCATCGCGCCCTGCCCTGCCCGTTTCCTGGTAATAATTTTCGAGGGATTTTGGAATGTTCCAGTGCATCACGAAGCGCACATCCGGCTTGTCTATTCCCATCCCGAAGGCAATAGTGGCAACAATAATGTCCACTTTTTCC
This sequence comes from Flavipsychrobacter sp., assembly GCA_965218185.1. Lineage (GTDB taxonomy): Bacteria > Bacteroidota > Bacteroidia > Chitinophagales > Chitinophagaceae > JAFIGV01. Next base: position 97,604 of record CBDCKE010000003.1, on the reverse strand, counting down.
ATCAAAAACATGTCCTGCCTGTTGGCTCGCACTGTGGAATCCAACCCTGCATGGTAAGCCACTGCCGAAAGTCCGTTCGCTTTTAAAGTGCTGGCAAGTTCTTCGGTGGTTTTGCGGTTCAGGGTGTAGATGATGCCGCTTTTTCCCTTCATGGCGGTGCAAAACTTCACCATGTGCTTCATCACGGTGTCCTTGCTGCCTTTGGGAACAATTTCGTAATAAAGATTAGGGCGATTAAAGGAATCAATGAAGATGTTGGCGTCTTCCAGTTCCAGGTTTTTGATGATGTCATCCTGCACTTTTGGCGTAGCGGTGGCGGTAAGGGCAATGATTGGAAGGTCAGGGCGAATCATGTTTACCATGCCGCGCAGTTTGCGGTATTCCGGGCGGAAATCGTGTCCCCATTCTGAAATACAGTGTGCTTCATCCACAGCCACAAACGAAATATGGATGTCGGCGAAGAAGTCAAGATTTTCTTGTTTGGTGAGCGTTTCTGGTGCTACATACAGCATTTTGGTGTTGCCGCTTAGCAGGTCTTCCTTCACTTTCCTTTGTTGTACACGGCTTAAGGTGGAGTTCAGAAAGTGGGCAATGTTTTCAACGCTGCTGTAACCGCGCATCAAATCCACCTGATTTTTCATGAGGGCAATAAGCGGGGAAACGATAATGGCAACGCCTTCACTCATTAAAGCCGGAAGCTGATAGCAGAGCGATTTACCGCCGCCGGTGGGCATTATCACGAAAGTATCCTGACCGTCTAACACGCTTTTAATAATTGCTTCCTGCTTGCCCTTAAATTCGCTGAAACCAAAATGTTCCTGAAGGGATTTACTCAGATTATATTGGGTTTTTGAGGTAACTACACCTGCATCCATAACTGTTTATAATTAAAATAGTGGGGTAAAATTCAATTCATTTTGGGCTTTGGGAAAAATAAATCGGGTAGATTAAAAGCACTGAAAAAAAGCGAACACGAAGGTACGAGCGACAAGGTATAAAAAACAAATCATCCATACCAAACAAAAGCGCAAACCTTGTTAATTAATCCGTAGGAAGTTTCAAATAAAATTCTTCAAAATCACGCTCGCCTTCCAGAAAATCAACCACCATTTTAAACTGTTTTTTGTTGGCAATAAAATCGACATGGGCAGTTTCAATAAAAAGTATGGGGCAGTTTTGTTGCTTCAGATATTGCTGATACACGCCCTCCACTTTCTCCAGATAATCGTTCGCTATTTGTTGCTCATAGCTTCTGCCCCTTTTGCGGATGTTTTGCTGCAGTTTGGAGATAGGTGTTTGAAGAAATATTAAAAGTTCCGGGTCGGGCAACTGCGCGTCAATAATATCGAACAACTTCTGAAACAGTTCATACTCATCTTCATTCAGGTTAATCTTCGCAAACAGTTTGCTTTTAATAAAAAGATAGTCGGAGATGATGGGTTGCGAAAACAAATCGCCCTGCAATAAAGTTTGTTTCAATTGCTTGTAGCGGTCAGCCAAAAATGAAAGCTCCAAAGGAAAAGCGTATCGTTCCGGCTCGTCATAAAATTTAGGTAGAAAACCGTTGTCTTCAAATTCTTCCAGAATAAGCCTTGCATTAAAATGTTGGGAAAGCATGGTGGCAAGCGTGGTTTTTCCGGAGCCGATGTTCCCCTCAATGGCGATGTGGCGATAATTCATAAAGGCGGCAAATTATAAGCGGAAAGCGGTAGTAGTTTTTTCACTTCCAGCGAATCAATGCAGTCAGCGGTAAGTTGTGCAATTGTTTTATTAAACACCAGATGAACAAAGGAAGGCGCTATCTCCAACAGAGGCAGCAGTGTGAATTTCCTAAGATGCAACTGAGGGTGCGGAATAACTAAACGCTCATTCTCCATCACCAGATTTCCATAAAAAAGCAAGTCAATATCGAGCGTTCGTTGTCCCCATTTTTCCATCCTGTTTCTGCCAGCGGATACTTCAATTTGTTGGGTTTCAAAAAGAATTTCCTGCGGTGATAAAGCAGTAAAAATGCGCAGCGCCATGTTTAAAAAAGCAGGCTGATTTTCATTACCCCATGCCGCAGTTTCATACACCGATGATGCCTGAATGATGCGCCCGCATTGCTTTTCAATAGCCTCTTGTGCAAATTGCAGCCAGTAGATTCTGTTGCCTTCATTGCTTCCGGTGAGCAAGTAAACATCGTTCATGGTGCGGCAAACTTAGCAGTATCTTCGCGCGTCTTTTTTCAAAATTTTAAACCGTTTTCCATGAAGCAGTTCTTCAAAATGTTTTTCGCTTCTTTCCTGGCAATGTTTGTAGCAGGCGTTGTGCTGTTGCTCATTTTTGTGGGTATCATTTTCAGCGTCACAAAATCCTTCACTTCCGATAATAATATGCCTGCCGAAACAGGTTCCAATGCCGTGCTTGTAATTGACCTTGAAAAGCAAATTCATGAACAGGGAGAAATGAACAGCATCGCGTCATTTACAGGAGATAATGCGCTAACGCCCGGCTTATACACCACCACAAAAGCCATCCGCCATGCAGCGAATGATAACAACGTGAAAGGCATCCTCATCAAAGGCATGTTTTCAGGCAACGGAATGGCGACTTCACAGCAAATACGCGATGCCATTATAGACTTCAGGAAAAGCAACAAGTTTGTGTATGCCTACGGCGAAGTAATTTCTCAAAGCGCTTACTACGTTGCATCAGCGGCTGAAAAGGTGTTTCTTAATCCGGCAGGTTTCCCTGAATTAAAGGGACTATACACCACACTTGCATTCTTCAAAGGCACGCTCGATAAACTTGAAATTGAACCGGAAATTTTTTATGCCGGAAAGTTTAAAAGCGCAACAGAACCTTTTCGGGCAAAGGAAATAAGCGAACCTAACCGCAAACAAATTGAAGCATTTCAGGAAGACTTTTGGGCGGAGTACCTGAAGGCTTTTGCCCAACATGCGCACACCGATGAAGCGACGATTGACCAACTCACAAAATCAGGCGCGGTTCAGTTTGCTTCTGATGCTTTGAGATACCATTTGGTAGACGACCTTTTTTATTGGGACCAGGTGGAAGATTTACTCAGAAAGAAAACCGGAAAAAGCGCTACAGCTAAGGTTAATTATGTGGAGATGGCTAATTATGCCGCAACCATGAAAGCCGAATCAAGCACCGGAGATAATAGAATAGCGGTGCTTTTTGCCGAAGGAAATATTGTGGATGGCGAAGCAAATGATGCCTACCAAATTGCTTCAAAAGACATCAACAAAACAATTCAGAAACTGCGCAATAACGATAAAATAAAAGCTGTGGTGCTCCGTATTAATTCGCCCGGCGGCAGTGCGCTTGCTTCTGATGTTATCCTGCGCGAATTGCAATTGCTGAAAAACAAAAAGCCGCTTATCGTTTCTATGGGCGACCTCGCAGCGTCGGGCGGATATTACATTGCCTGCGCCGCCGACAGCATTTTTGCTTTGCCTACAACAATTACCGGAAGCATTGGCGTGTTTACGATGCTGTTTAATTCCAAACAATTTTTGAACAACAAATTGGGCATTACAACCGATGTGGTGAAGAATGCGCCTTATGCTGATTTTCCTTCGCTTTCAAAACCTTTAACGCCTGATGAAGCGGCTAAAATGCAAGCCATTGTGGACACTATTTATCACACGTTTAAAATGCGGGTTGTAAATGGCAGACACCTTGCGGAAGCCGACGTTGACAGCATTGCGCAAGGCAGAGTGTGGAGTGGAAAAGATGCACTCGACATCTATTTGGTGGATGCCTTAGGCGGACTTGACAGAGCGATTCTATCAGCCTCCAGAATTGCAAAGCTCAAAACTTATGACGTGGTTACTTACCCCGAGCCGGTAGATAAATTTGAGATGATGATGCAGCGGTTAGGCAATGTAAATGCCTTTGGTTCGGCGTATGCAATGGCGCTAAAACAGGAGTTGGGCGAGGATTATGCTTACTACAAAATGGTGCAGGAATTAAAAACGATGAATGGCAAAGCGCAGATGACGATGCCTTTCAAAATGAACATTCGCTAAAAACTTTTTTATCCTATTTTTCCAAAAAGAAACTGATTCCGGTAAAGCTCACAAACGGCTTCATACAACGCTTCTACCGACGGATAATCTGCTTCATGTTCAGTAGTGATTGTTTGTGCCTTCACCACCATTTTTGAGGTAGATTTTTTGCCATCGGTGAGTAAGTTTCTTTCGTCTTTCGGCGCGTAGGAAGTCACATAAATTTTGATGGAATCGCCTTTGTTGAGTTTGTAGTTCATCCTGACTTCCCGGTTAAAAAAAACAAATTTTCCATCCTCTTTAATGGGCGATAATGTAAGTGGTCCCAAAGTCTTGCTCATGATGATGCTGTGTTGTTTTGAACCCGACAAGTTCAGCATTCAACGGCAAAGAAGCAATAGTTTTTTTGAGGAGGAGATTTTCTGGATTTGCAACTTTCAAAACAACAGCACAGGCGAAAGCCATTATTCCCGAAAAACGAACAGCCCCTGGAAAGGGGCCGTCTTCTATATAAGGAGAGAATGGAGACTCTTTTATTTAAGGATTTGCTCCCCGAAACTTTTAATAATTGATAACCGGATGGCTATACATTTTCTCCTGAATGCGCTGCAAAGATGCAACACTGCATTCCGCTGAAAAACAATATTGGCGCGCTTAACGGCTTCTTTGTAACTGGTTAACGGGCTGTTTAGAAGCGACTGGAATTTTCAATTTTCAATTAGTGAGTATCAAGTCTTGAGAATATAAAATCAGCGAATCCTTTAATCCTCCTAATAGCGTTTCAAAAGTCATCAGTATCAAACCCTTAAGTCCGTCGGGGGGTGAGGTAAAAATGATAATTAGGGACTCCAACCAAATGACTTTAAACATTTCTTCGTGCATGAGTTTATGTAGGAACCAAGCAATTCTTTTCTTTTTTTACCCAAACTCCCGCGGGTTACCATTTCCCCATTTGCGCATTAACCTAAAACCAATTTTTTATGAAAAACAAACTTTTGATTGCCGCATTTTTCTTCGCAGTTTCCTGCAAACTCCGCACTGCCAACCCCGCGCCGGATGGGCGTTTTGAAGGAACATGGCAAGTGGTGAAAATGAATTTGGATACCACAAATAAAGACCTTGATTTTTCTGCGATCATGCTTGCCGCACTTATCTATGATGACACGACTATTTTCCCTGCCCGCCTCTCTCTAATGCCGCACCACATCAGCATGATTGCAAAAGATGGCGAAGCAATTGGTGATTGCGAATACAACATTTTAAACGCTACGGATTCTACCCGCCATCTGCGCCTTCTGGAAAATGGCAAACCTGTGGATGCGATGCTGAAACTTAATGGGGAGGAAATGGTGATGAACGTGGGAGGGGTGGAATATTTTTGTGAGCGGTGATGCGTTTTTAGAAACAGACGCTTTGACGCTAAGAAAAGTTTCTTTTATTTGCAGATTCTAAAAATGAAATCCCCTTATGACAGTTCAAGAATTGACTAAAATCGGAGAAGATTTAGACAGACTTATCAACGAAAACGTCAAGTCAGACGCTATTAATACATACCCCATTTGCGACGGTGTTCTTGATCCCGAACGTTTTCTTTCTGCTAAATACAAGGTTCTTTGGATATTAAAAGAGCCTTATGATGATTTTGATGAGAAGGGGGTGGCATTCGGAGGTGGTTGGCATTTAAAAGATGCTATTTTACCTAAAACTACTTTCGGGGAATTTACTGGCGGACGGAGAACCTTTTTGCCAATGATTTATACTTGTTGGGGAATTCTAAATGATTTTTGTCTTTGGAAGGATATGAAAGATGTCAATCAAGATCCTACAATGCTTGAAGCTTTAAAAAGTGTTGCCTATATTAACGTCAAGAAATTACCAGGTTTAAAAGCTAGCCATTATAAGACAGTTAATGCCGCGTACGAAAGCACAAAGCCAATTTTATTAAAGCAGATTGAATTGATAAATCCTAACATTATAATCGGCGGATCTACCTTAGGGTATTTTAAAGATGAATTAGGTTTATCCCAAAAGGATGCGATAAGACATGGGCGACTTAATTATTTTCTTAAAGATGATAAAATTTTCATCGAGACCTATCACCCTGCGCAACGAACTAGTACTACAGGTGTCACTCAGGAAATGTATTGTAATGATATTATAACTGCCGTACAAAATTTGACGAAATAGCATCAGTTAACTTACCCTCACTTTTTTCTACACACCTCCGCGCCAATACGGATGCTTCCCTACCTTTTATTTGGTATTGTGAGCCTTTACCTGCCTGTTACTTTTGCAATCCAGAAGTCGTAATAGGAACAGCCCCTTTAACTCCCACTATTTCATTTTCACCTCGTTACGTTAGAGGGTGGATTTTTATTAAATCCGCAGCGGCGCTTTTTTAAGCGCTGCTTTTTTTGTTTCGATGAATGTGATTGCAGCAGGCGCGTATGTGATTTGTCACGAAAACTTCATTTGCTCCCCTATTTTCCGGTATCGCCCAACGCCTGAACCCAACGCCGCGTCTTTTACCATTCAGGCACAAACGGCACCTCAAAAGTTTTATTTGGTATTGTCCATCCTTTTAACCTTTTTTGCAACTGCTTTTAAGCCTTTTTTTTAAAAACTTCTAAAACACGTTTGCTATACATTATACACTTCTACCTAAACAATTATTACGCGTAGCCACTCCATAAAAAAACTGCGCATTACCCATCCTTAAAAAAGGTAGAAACTATGCAAACGACTCATCCAACTTCCGATGCAGCATTAATCCTTGCTTTTCGCAATGGAGACAACAACGCACTTGAAACATTAATTAGACGCCATAAAGACCGCGTTTACACCGCCATTTTTATGCTTGTAAAGGATCAGTATCTCGCTGAAGACCTTTTCCAGGATACCTTTTTGAAAACCATCCGCACCGTGCAGGAAGGACGCTACAATGAGCAAGGCAAATTCTTAGCCTGGTTACTTCGCGTGGCGCACAACCTCTGCATGGATCATTTCCGGAAAATCCGCAGCAGCATTCCGGTTGTAACCCATGATGGGCAAGACATTTGGCACCTCCTGAACATGCAGGAAGAACATGCAGGTCAAGCGATGGAACGCAGGCAAACACATGAAAGCGTGAGAAGCCTGATTGAACAATTACAGGAAGATCAGCGCGAAGTAGTGATCATGCGGATTTACGGTGAGCTTTCTTTTAAAGAAATTGCAGACATAACGGGCGTGAGCATCAACACGGCTTTGGGCAGAATGCGCTACGCACTCATCAACATTCGCAAACTGATAGCCGACCAAAAAATGGTATTGCGCTAAGGCTTGCTTCCACTTTAATTTCGCGGCATGTCGTTACCGTTGTTTTTCTATGCAGGCAATTTTTCAGAAAAAGAAATTATTGCATTGCCGCAAGACACAGCGCATTACGTAGTGAACGTGCTAAGAATGAAGCCCGGCGCTGATTTGAGGCTTACCAGCGGACAAGGTGCAGAAGCATTTGCAAGCATTGCTGAAGCAGGGAAAAAGCATTGCTCCGTACAGGTTTCTGAAATAGAAAATCATTCACTCCCGGAACCGGCATTGCACCTTGCGGTAGCGTTTACTAAAAGCGCTTCGCGAAATGAATGGCTGCTTGAAAAAGCTACCGAGATGGGCGTGCGAACCATCATTCCATTAATTGCACAGCGAAGCGAAAAAGAACGTTTTAAAAAAGAAAGGTGGGAAGGAATACTGACTTCCGCAATCTTACAATCCCAGCAATATTATTTACCCGTTTTAATGCAGCCCACTCCACTTCCCGAAATTTTAAAACGCTTTAACTCCGTTCCACAAAAACTATTGGCACATTGCATGGAGCAAAACCGAACACCCTTAAAAGATGCTCTAAAGCCGCAACTGGAAACGCTTTTATTGATCGGGCCTGAAGGTGATTTTACAAAAGAGGAGGTGGAACAATCGTTGCAACAAAACTGCAAAAGCATTTCTTTAGGCAATACCAGATTGCGCACCGAAACAGCAGCCATGGCAGCCGTTGCTTACTTTAATCTTATCAACAACTAACCGTCAATTTTTTAAGAAATGAACAAACTGAAACTGCTTTTCTTCCTGATATTTTTTGCCGGAGTTCAATCATCAGTCAATGCGCAAAACATGAAACTGGCGCTGCTGGTTTATGGTGGCGGCGGCGACTGGTATGCTAATCCTACAGCGCTGAAAAACCTTGCACAATTCTGCAACACCCAACTCCACACGCGTTTTGATTTAAAAGAAGCACAGGTGGAAATCGGTAATCCGGAATTGTATAACTATCCCTTCCTCCACATGACCGGACATGGGCGCTGGAGCCTGACGGATCCGGAAGCACAAAATCTCAGAAAATACCTGGAGAGCGGCGGCTTTCTGCACATTGATGATAACTACGGGCTGGATGAATACGTGCGACCCGCACTTAAAAAAGTGTTTCCCGAACTCACGCTTACCGAACTTCCTTTCTCCCACCCCATTTATCATCAGAAATACAACTTCCCGAATGGCATCCCTAAAATTCATGAACACGACAACAAACCACCCAAAGGTTATGGCTTGATTTACAAAGGCAGACTGGTGGTTTTCTATTCTGTAGAAACAGATTTAGGCGATGGTTGGGAAGACCCGGAAGTGCATCACGATGCGCAGGTGAAACATGAACAGGCTTTGCAAATGGGTGCCAACCTGATTCAGTATGTGTTTATGGGAAGCGGTGCCTAACGCAGCTTTCAGCGGTTTAAAACCACAACCGCGCTTCTACTTTTTTAAGATAATCAAGCGTCGTTTTTGAAACCGGTTTTCTTTTTTCAGTGAAAGAAATTCTGAAAATCATCCCCCAGCTTTTAAAGAACGTGCCCCAGTGTCCTTTGGCTATTTTCAGAAACTGAAAGCTCCACATCACTGCAGTGCTCAAAAAATAAACGAACGGCAAATAGCGCCACGCCACCTTGCTTTTATTCACCCACTGCATCTGCAATTTTTTGTAAGACGGCTGCCTGCCTTCCGGTGATTCTTTGTGTTCAATCGTTACGCTGTTATCATAACCAATGCTGAAACCCGCATCCAGCACGCGATAGCACAAATCATACTCCTCCATTCCGTAAAAAAAGTCTTCCGGAAAATATCCTGACTGTTGCAACACTTCCCGCTTCATCAGGTTAGCTCCGCCGGCAAAATAGAGCGTCAGGAATTGATCGTGCCCGATGTATTTATCCCATTTTTTGTGCGGGAAAACACTGCGCTGCATTTCCTTAGTGCTGTAATAAATCACTTTAAGGGTGATGATAGCCGTGTTGTTTTCTTTAAAAATGGGTTGCTCAAAAAGCATAGACATCCGCTCCAAACTTTCCCGCTGCGGAAAAATCATGTCATCATCAATGGTGAGGAGCAGCTCCCCTTTTGCCATGCGCATCAGCTTATTTCTTCCACCCGCTACGCCCAGGTTTTCAGCCGATAAAATGTATTGAACCTTCAGCTCCTGATGCGCATCAATAAAGGCTTCTACCTGATTGTACGATTCGGTGGAGGCATTGTTCAGCAACAATATTTCAGCCACTACTTTATCATAACGGCGCAGCGAAGCAAGGCTTTTTAAAAGCAGCAATAAATCGTCCGCCCTGTTGTGGGTAAGGATGAGAATGGAAATGGAATGAGGCACCAAGAGTTTCAGAAAAAATGAAAGATCCGCAAAGATGCAATCAAACAATTTTCCCGGAACCAGCAATTACTTAACCTCCATGAAACGCAATGGTAGAAAGCAATGCATTCGCTTCCTGACGGCTATCGAGGCGGGTGTGCTGCACCACAATCGGCTGGTCAGAAATGATGACGCTGCTGTAGTCCGTGCCTTTGGGAACCGGCTCCGGATCGGTGAGGTCGTTGAAGCGGACATGCTTTGTGCGCCGCGCCGGAACCGTGATTTTATAAGGCCCCACCGGCTCGCGGTCTGAAAAGAAAATGGTGATTTCTATGTGTGCATCTTCATCATTTGCATTGAGGATGCAGGCAGTTTCATGGCTTATCATTTCCGGTTCAGGCCCCGTGCCAAATGGTGGGATATAACCTTCTGCAATTGCCCATTCTTTTTTGCCGATGTTCATAATTGTGCTTGTTTTTTTGAAGAGATGACTAAAGATTATTGGCGGTAGAAATAAGGCGGATGCTTTGAAAACAGCGCGCTCCATCCGCCACCATACCGCTCTTTGTTTTTGCCTTTCACGTAAGAAAAACCAATGATTGCCGCCCCTACCAGTAAGTGGTTCCAGAATGCAAGACCCGTGGAGCCGAAAACAAATGGCGATGCCGCCAGCCATAAGCCCGAAAGAATATTGAGATAACGGATAGACCGGTTGATGCCACTGAAAGACGTGAGCGCAATGGTGACAATCAGTGGCCCAACTATCTGGCAGTTGTTTGTCTCCGCTGCGTTCATTGAAAGGAAATTGGGTGACAGCATGACCCACGCGCCCAAAAGCATATTAATTATGGCTCCCCACATTGCTTTATTATTTTACGGTTTCAGAAATTGTTTTATCGCCCCAGAATGCCTTCCACACAGACTTTTTTTGGTGCTTCACCCTGTGCAGATATTGCAAACTCGCCAACAGTTCATCCATTGCCGGACTAATCAGTATCAGCGAAATGAACGCAGTCATCAAACAAAGGAAACACCAGGCATGCACGATTATCGGTTGTAAAATCACTAAAAGAATACTCACAAAACCAAGAGGCCCCACAGCTATCCCAAACACAATCACAATCCAGGGCATCTTCTTCCACCTGCGCGTGCCGCCAATAATAGCCGTAACAATATCCAGCAAATAACCTAGCGCACCTAACACCGCATCAGGAATGGGTATTGACTTCGCAATATCAGACGTCAGCACTTTTTCACTACCTCCTTTAAACAACGGATCCCACACAGAATGGATGACACCTAACTGAAACAAACCGAGATACATGGCTATCAGAAAACCAACAGTGGCAACTATAATTAATGGAATGCGCTGCGCCCAGGAAGATGGATTGTAAGACCAGGCAATAGGAACATCAGGATTGGAAGTGGAAGGCATGAATGCGATGGTATGAATAACTATTATGCCAATCGTTGCTCATGGTTTTTTTTAAAAAATCCAATCGCTTTTGTGCACCATCCTAACCGGCAGGTGTTGCGGGAGGCAATATATTTGCGCGCTTCCTTCCCTGTTACAAATGCCTTCCGGCTTGCCTTTTATCCACCTTCAAAAATTCCATCCGCGCAGCGCAAAAACATGATTCGAAAATGGTGGCATAGCATCGCGAAGCAGGCAAAATTTGTGTTCGAAGTTATTGCGGGCGAAGAGGTGAGGACGCAATTTCTGCAAGCCATTCCGTTTTGGGTGGCATCCATCCTCACCGGACTTATTGCCGTGGCATACACGCGCATGTTCACGTTTTCAGAAGAGCTTTTGCAGGATGCCTTAGGCAGGCAGCGCTGGTACATTTTCATCATCACGCCCACTTGCCTGCTCACCGCATGGTTCATTGTGAAGCTGGCACCGATGGCACGCGGCAGCGGCATCCCACAGGTAATGGCGGCAATTGAAGTATCGGCTTCCTCAAAAACAGAAAAAAAGATTGACCTGCTGCTGAACTTTAAAATCATTTGCGTGAAGATTGTTTCCAGCCTGTTTATGGTGTTTGGCGGCGCGGCAATTGGAAGGGAAGGACCAACCATTCAGATTGCCGGTTCGGTGTTCCGCCTGGTGAATAAATGGACGCCCAAAAGCTGGCCCAAACTGAGCCAGATGAGTTTTATCCTCACCGGCGCGGCGGCAGGCCTTGCGGCTGCTTTCAACACGCCTTTGGGCGGAATTGTGTTTGCCATCGAGGAACTCGCGAAAATCCATATCAGCTTTCTGCGGACGGCGCTTTTTACGGCGGTAATTATTGCCGGACTTACGGCGCAGGGCATGTTGGGGCCTTACCTCTACCTCGGCTATCCTGACGTTAAAAACCTGCCTGTGTTTGTGTATGCCGGTGTGCTGGTGGCGGCTATTATTGCCGGGATGATTGGCGGACTGACGGGCAAACTAATTATCAAAATAATGCGCTGGAAGCGGAATTTCAGTCAGGCGCAAACCATTGTTTTTATCCTGTTGACAGGGCTTGCCATTGCTTCGGTAGCCTTCTTTTTCAATGACCATGTGTTAGGTTCCGGCAAGGAATTAATGAACGGCGTGCTCTTCTCCAACATAAAAGATACTACCTGGGATACGCTGGTGGTGCGGCTTTTCGGCACCATCATGAGTTTTAATATCGGGGCTTCGGGCGGTGTGTTTGCGCCTTCACTTTCAGCCGGTGCGGCGGTGGGTGCTTTTCTGAGTCATCTTTTCCACGTCACGGGCGGCAATGCCAATATTCTGATACTGAGCGGCATGGTGGGTTTCCTTACCGGCGTTACCCGCACGCCGTTTACCTCCGCCATCCTCGTGCTTGAAATGACCGACCGCCACAGCGTTATTTTCCACCTGATGCTTGCTGCGCTGACGTCCAACATTGCGGCGTTTTTGATTGATAAACGTTCGCTTTATGAGCAGTTGAAGCAGGAATATATGGAAGAGCTGACGGGTGGAGAGGGGGAAGTTGATAAGGTGGTAGGTTGATAAGTTCATAAGTTGTTAGGTTGATAAGTTGGTAAGGGTTGGGTGATGGAACGCAGACTTTTAAGATGGGGATGATTGGATATGATTTTTGCGCCACATCGTGCGAGGGCTTGCCGGAAGCAATCGGAAGAGAAGTATAGTCACGCTGATTTTGAATCGCTGATTAGGCGGATTAAAGGATTGCGCTGATTTTTTACCCGACAGGGGATAATCCGTGTAATCTGTGCAATCGATTAAAATCTGCGATTCAAAAAGCAAAGCAAGGCGGATTGCAAATCCGCTTTATCCCTAAGTTCGGGATGATCCTGCGGAACATCTCAAACAGCGGTGAAATATGGGAATGATTTGGAACAGAAGCTTACCGTTTACCAAAAGGTACAATTACGCCACGCTGTTGAGATTGGCAAAACGCCTCTCTGCACCGCTTCTAAATTCACTTCAAAGATGGAAATGGCCTGTCGATACCATCCGCAAGCAAATTCCTACTTTAAAATTAAACGATCCGCCGTCTGCCGTTATCCATCCACTCGTCAGCGAGTTTTTTGAAGTTAGCAATGCAGACGGATTGTATGACCAGGCAAGGGATTACCTTACAGGATATCTATCAACCAAAACCCCGCAGGAACTGATAGAAATGGCACGCAGAAAAGGCGTTTCTCCCGCTTTTCTTCATTGGAGCAGCTATTACAATGATTACAAGGCACTGGTAGAAGATAATGGAAAAGAATTTCAGAGTATTTACAGAAAGCACAAAAAAGACCAGTACTTTGGAATATATCTGCCACCTAATGATGCGTGGAAGCTTTTTGCCGATTCCGGCGATGCAGATGCAATGGAGCTTTATGCAAAGTAGTAGAATTCGGTTATACGAAAGAAAAAAATCAACAGCTGCAGAATGGCATGAAAACGCTAAAATTGCACGACTGAAAAATGGATTTTAATGCGCGTTAGTATGCTCATCTGGGCGGTCTTTCCGGTGGGCGGAACATCAATTTCCACTGCAAATAAGCATCTTTTCCTGAAAAATTTTCATGTAGCTTTGTAAGCACTGCATTTGCAGTTTTTATAAAATGCTTCGCTTATGAAAACGCTTCTATCCTTCGCCATTTTATTTTGCACTTTTTCGTCCATTCATGCCCAGCCCTGGCAAGCCGTCGGTCCTGACGATTTTAAGCAAATTTCCAAACCCGGCGCTACTGACCCTGAAATATTTCTGGACTCTGCAAACGTTCCTTACATCATCTTTCAGGATTCTACCACTACCAATTTTCGGCGCACCGTAATTAAACGGAGAATGCCATCAGGGTGGGTTCAAATCACTCAGGTAAAAGACACAAACTCTAATGTGCGCCCCACCTTCACAATAGATAAAGCAGGCAGTATTTATTACGCAGTAGATACGGTAATCGGCGGCGCAGCATCCATCATTGTCAGGAAATTTAGCTCCGGCACGTGGGCAAATTACGGCACTCCTTACGCGCTTCCCTATGCATCAAAACCCTTCATCAAAATAAAACTGGACGGCAACGAAGTGCCTTACATCCTTTACAGCGAGTATGGTTTAAATGTGTACCCGGGAATGATAAAATTTAACGGCACGAACTGGGCGTCACTCGGTGCTATTGCAAACACCTCTTACGACAAAATTTCCTTTGATTTTGATAGTAGCAACGCCCCATTCGTTTTATTTCATGATGCCTTCACCAATGCTCGCCAAATTAAAAAACATGACGGCACAGCATGGGTTTTTGTTATGAACGCACCTCCTTTTGGCGAGCTAACAATCCACAATGACAGCTTTTACATTTCCTATGGATCAAATGGTTATTATGGAGGCACATTTTCATACACACCAACTGCAAACCTAATAAAATTTGATGGCAACACATGGGTTTCGATTGCTGATATCTCAGCTAATAATGGATTTGCCGTTCCGTATATTCCAATTACTGGCTCTACCCACGTAGTGTTTGATAACTCAGGTAATATCTACCTAACCGGCGGTACCATTTGGAAAATATCTGGCACCAGCATTACCGATTTTGGTGCTGCGGGTAATCTGGCTATAACAAGTAATTCTACTTTTTACGCAGCAGTACGATCTGATTTCAACAATAGCAAAATAAAAGTGCAAAAAAGAGTGAATAATAACTGGAAGGATGAATTTCCATTAAGTATTCCACCATTCAGAGGAGGAACTCTCGGTACTTATGGAGTTTATCATTCCTACCCTTTTTATTCATTTTTTGTAGATAAAAACCAGCATTTGAATATTTTTTCCCGTTCGGGCAGTGCAGTTAGTAGCTTCATCAACAACGCATGGTCAGTTATGTCGGTCACAGGTTTTGACTTCAATAGTAATCAATCCGAATTTCAGATTGAATTAGATACAGCAAACAACGTGTACACTTTATTTAACGGACAATACGGGTCCTACCTCGCCAAACTTTCCGGCTCAACCTGGGTTCCTTTCACTAGTAGTATTAATCCTAATTTTGGGTATGTCTACTTTGTAATTGATAAAAACAACACTCCTTTCGCAGCCATGATTGATAATAGTGGTTTTGGAGGTGATAGGGTAAGGGTAAAAAAATACAATGGTTCAACCTGGGATGATGTATCTCTCGTTGTGCCTTTTATCTCAGCAAGCGCAAGTGAAAAGCCACTGATCGTGTGCGATTCTGCTAATAAAATAAGCGTGCTTTACAAGGAAGGAACTAATTTATTAGTAAAAAGTTTTGATGGCACAAACTGGAACGCTGTTGGAAATTCAGCAGCCAATACAACCAGTTTAGATTATCAGATAAAGGTTACCGGTTCCGGTGAGCAGGTGGTAGCTTACCTCACATCACTTAATAAACCAGCGGTTACTAAATATAACGGCACCAACTGGACAACGCTTGGAGCGCCCAATTTTTCCTTCGGCCAGGCAAAAGAACTGAATTTATTAATCCATAACGATACCGTACATCTGGCTTATACCGATAAAATTTTAAAATCCGTGGTAGTCACAAAATTTGATGGAGCTGGTTTCGGTTTGCTTGGCAGTCAGACTATTTCAAGAGATAGCTCTTCTAATCCTCAACTGGCAGCAACTGGAAATGACGTGTATGTAAGTTATTTTTCAGAAGGAATTTTCGTAAAAAAATCGGCTAGCAATATTATATTACCCATTAATCCTTGCTCCACTCCACATCCTCTTTTGGATTTTGTAACCATGAATTCGGTTTCCATTCACTGGACTTCATCTACGACTCCCACCAATGGTTACGATTATGCATTAACCACCACGAACAATATACCGGGCATGTTCACCAACACCAACAACCAAAGTTTTAGCAGCAATGCTTTACTTCCAAATACAACCTATTATTTCTTTGTAAGAAGCAATTGCGGAAATAGCAATAACTCTGTATGGGATACACTTTCTTTTACCACCGCACCCCTCAGCATTGCCCACTTTGGTCAGGGAAAAACTAACATCAAAGCATATCCAAATCCTTTTTCCAATACGTTTCAGATTGAAGGTTTAAATCCCGGTGATCAATTATTGCTTTTGGACGTCAGTGGAAGGATTATCCGTAAGTGGAAAACTACAACCGGCAGCATTCAGGAATTTAATTCCGCCGATGTTGCACCAGGCTATTACATCCTCAAAGTTATTACAGAAAAGGAAACATTTACGATGCCCGTTTCTAAGTATTAAACCCTAAACTGCACATTGGAATATCGCAATGTAAAAACTATTAACTATACTATCACATTTGCAATTCACAGGTTGACTGACGTCTATCCAAATGGTGCAACTGCGTCCGAAAACATCAGAATAGTATTTAAAAGAAAAAAACCGTTGAACTGAAAAAAGCTCAACGGTTAAAATTTAAACCATTTTTTATTCTTAAAAGAGACTACCCGTTGAAAACTTTTTTCAAAGTGATATTCCTTTGCTTAGCCACCGCGGTTGGTTCGCGAAGCAGGCTCAATGCCTTAAAAGTAGCTTTCACCACATTGTGCGGATTAGCAGAACCCTGGTTTTTTGAAAGCACATCGGTAATTCCGGCAGCTTCCAATACGGCTCTCATGCTTCCTCCGGCAATAACACCCGTTCCGTGAGCTGCAGGTTTGATAAACACTTTGGCAGCGCCTTCCTTAGCCAGTTGATCATGCGGAATAGTACCGTTCATTATGGGCACTTTAATGAGGTTTTTCTTTGCATCATCAATGCCTTTGGTGATTGCTTCCTGCACTTCTTTTGCCTTGCCTAACCCATGTCCCACTACGCCGTTATTATCTCCCACCACCACAAGTGCTGAGAAAGAAAATGCACGTCCGCCTTTTGTTGTTTTTACTACGCGGTTAATAGAAACAACTTTTTCATGAAGTTCCAGTTCTCCGGTTTTAATGCGGTTTGCTTGATTATTTGCCATTTTTACTATTTAGTTGTTGATAAAATGCCGGGCATAAAACCTAACACTATCGCCTTTTTATTTGTTCAGTTTAGAATTTTAATCCGCCTTCCCTTGCGCCATCTGCCACCGCCTTCACACGACCGTGATACAGATACCCACCGCGATCAAAAATACAATTTTCAACACCCAAAGCAACTGCCTTTGCTGCTAATGCCTTACCCACCGCTGCAGATTTCTCCACCTTATTTCCTGCGGTTGCAGTCAAATCTTTTTGACGGGAATTTGCAGCGGCTAACGTAGTGCCGGTAGCATCATCAATCAATTGAGCATAGACATCTTTATTACTGCGAAATACGGATAAACGCGGTTTTGCAGCGGTTCCTTTTACTTTACCTCTTATACGCCAGCGAAGTTTTTGCCTGCGGACAACTTTTGGATCAAGAGCCATGTTTTTTATTTTTGTTTTACGGGCTTATCTTTTTAAAACTGAAGATAGCTACCGGAGTTGTTTTAAATTTTTACTTACCAGCCGATTTACCTGCTTTTCTGCGTACAATTTCATCAGAATAACGCACACCCTTTCCTTTATAAGGCTCCGGCTTGCGCAGGCTGCGAATTTTGGAAGCTACCTGACCTAATAATTGCTTATCAATAGACTCTAGGATAATCCGTGGATTTTGTCCTTTTTCGGCTAATGAGGACGCCTTAACCTCTTTCGGGATTTCCATAATAATGTTATGGGAAAAACCTAAAGCCATATCAATTTGCTGACCGGTAACGGCAGCTCGATAACCTACACCCACCAATTCAAGTTCTTTTTTAAAGCCATTGGTAACACCTTCCACCATATTTGCAACTAAGGCACGATATAAACCATGGAGTGCACGATGGCGAATTTGGTCGGTTGGGCGGGTTACATTTGCTTCGTTGCCGCTCACGTCCACTTTAATATCGCGATCCAAAGTTTCTTTCAAAGTGCCTTTCGGCCCTTTTACCGTTACTTCATTTGAAGGAGAAACCGAAATGGTAACGCCGCTGGGAATGTTTATAGTTTGTTTGCCTATCCGTGACATAATAATTATTTATTTAAAGATGAAAGCATCGCTTCCGTCAACAATTGCATTTAATAGATGTAACAAAGCACTTCGCCACCCACGTTTCCGGTTCTGGCTTCTTTATCCGTCATTACGCCTTTTGAGGTGGAAACAATGGCTATTCCTAATCCGTTTTTAACGCGGGAAATTTCTTTTGGTTTTGCATACTGACGCAGACCCGGGCGGCTGATACGCTCTAACGAACGGATGGCGGGCTCTTTAGTTTCCGCATCATATTTCAATGCTATTTTGATAAGCCCTTGTTTGGAATCCTCTTCAAACTTGTATTTAAGAATATAACCCTTATCATACAAGATTTCGGTCATTCTTTTTTTAAGGTTGGACGCCGGAATTTCAACGATGCGGTGACGCGCCATTTGGGCGTTGCGAATGCGGGTTAAAAAATCTGCTATTGGATCAGTTACCATTATTTGTTTTAAGTTTTTAAGTTGTTACGAGTATCAGGAGTTAAAATTTTTTCCTGACTTTGAAACATGACTGCTCAAATTGATAGGTAATATCAATTTAAAACAGCAGTATTTATTTACCAGCTTGCTTTCTTTACGCCCGGTATTTTTCCATCAAGAGCCATATCGCGGAACACATTTCTGCACATTCCAAAATAGCGTAGGTAACCCCTGGGACGGCCTGTTAGCTGACAGCGATTTTTAAGGCGCACAGCGGATGAATTTTTTGGCAACTTATCAAGAGCGGCATAATCGCCTGCAGCTTTAAGCGCAGCACGTCTTTCGGCGTACAATGCTACCATGCGTTCTCTTTTTCGTTGACGGGCTTTTACTGATTCTCTTGCCATTTATAATTATAAGTTCTTGAATTAATTTTTTTGTTTGGGAACTAAGCTGCGTTTTCGTCTCCCGATTTCTTCATGTTTTTAAAAGGCATTCCCAATTCTTTCAACAGTTCGTAGGCTTCTTCGTTCGTTTTGGCAGTAGTTACAAAAGTGATGTCCATACCGCTAATGCGATTTAGCTTATCAATGTCAATTTCTGGAAAAATGATTTGTTCCGTAACGCCCATGGTGTAGTTTCCACGACCATCAAAAGATTTTTCACTAATGCCTTTGAAATCGCGGACACGAGGGAGGGAAATAGCAATAAAGCGATCCAGAAACTCGTACATTTTAGTGTGACGAAGCGTTACGCGCACGCCAATCGGCATTCCTTTGCGAAGCTTAAAGTTGGAAATATCTTTTTTAGACAATGTTGGAATGGCTTTTTGTCCGGTAATGTTGGACATTTCATTCATCGCATCATCAATCAGCTTCTTATCAGCCACAGAACCCTTTACGCCCTGGTTCAAAGAAATTTTAATGAGGCGAGGGCATTGCATTACAGAAGTGTAACCAAACTTTTTCATCAAAGCAGGGATTACTTCTTCTTTATATTTTTTCTGAAGCCTTGGATAATTAGTATTCGTTGCCATTATTTAGTAAATTTCAGCTCCTCGCCTGATTTTTTAGAAACACGCTTAAAAGTTCCTTCGTTACGCTCACGCTTAATGCGAACAGGCGTCTTAGATTTTGCATCCCAAAGCATCACGTTTGAAATGTGGATAGCGGCTTCCTCCTGCACGATGCCACCCTGCGGATTTTGCGCATTTGGCTTCAAATGTTTGGTTACCATCTGAACACCTTCTATGAGCACCCGGCTCTTTTGGGGATATACGGCAAGCACTTTTCTTGGGGTGCTGCGGTCTTTATCGTCGCCGGCAATA
This sequence comes from Flavipsychrobacter sp., assembly GCA_965218185.1. GTDB lineage: Bacteria > Bacteroidota > Bacteroidia > Chitinophagales > Chitinophagaceae > JAFIGV01. Next base: position 77,682 of record CBDCKE010000003.1, on the reverse strand, counting down.
ACTATTACGTCGTCGCCTTTGCGGATATTGAATTTTGGTTTAAATCTCTGCTTCACTTTCTTTTAAAATTTGTTTGCTTTCGCGGGTCGCTTTTTTAAACGGGGGTGCAAATGTACAACATTTATTACAAAACCTCAGGAGCGAGGGAAACTATTTTCATGTAGCCTTTATCACGAAGTTCACGGGCTACGGGTCCGAAAATTCGGGTTCCACGCGGATCGTCGGCTGCGTTTAATAACACTACAGCATTGTCATCAAAATTGATGTAAGATCCATCGCGACGGCGCAATTTATTTTTAGTCCTCACGATAACGGCTTTTGAAACGGTACCTTTTTTTACGCCACCACCTGGGAGTGCGTCTTTCACGGTAACTACAATTTTATCACCGATGCCAGCATAATCTTGTCCCGAATTGCCTAACACGCGGATGCAAAGCACTTCTTTGGCTCCACTATTATCAGCTACGCTGAGACGGGATTCTTGTTGTATCATTTTTTTCTTTTTAGTAAGAAAGTAAATTAGTTGGAAGTAGAAAGTCAGATAATAAGGCCTAAAAAAATCGCTTCAGACTTAAAACTTTCGACTTAATACTATTTTGCTTTTTCAATTATTTCTACCAAACGCCAGCGCTTGGTTTTGCTTAAAGGACGTGATTCCATAATGCGAACAGTGTCACCGGTACCGGCTGTATTTTGCTCATCATGAACATGGAATTTGGTCGTTTTTTTCAGGAACTTACCGTAGATAGGGTGTTTGATTTTACGTTCTACAGCTACGGTGATGGTTTTCATCATCTTGTCGCTGCTTACGATCCCGATTCGGGTTTTTCTGCGTTTTCTTTCTATCATTGTTGACATCTGTAACGATACTTTATTTAGCTCCTAAAGCTCTTTTACGCTGTTCGGTTTTCATACGGGCAATACTGCGGCGAAGAATGCGGATGGAGGAAGGATTTTCAATCGGGTTAACGGAATGGCTGTAGTGCAATTTCTTAATCCTGATTTCTTCTTCCTGAATTTTTTCGTTCAGCGCCTGTTCATCCAATGAAGTGTAATCCTCCATTTTTGATTTTTTTTCGTTTGCCATTTCTTTATTGATAACTAATGGATAATATTATTGAGGTCCGGTTTCTATTATTAAGCTCCTGCATAATCAGGACGCACCACAAATTTTGTTTTAATCGGTAATTTCTGAGCTGCAAGTGCTAAAGCTTCTTTGGCTACCTGCATCGGCACGCCGTCAAGTTCAAACATAATGCGTCCCGGCTTCACAACGGCCGCCCAAAACTCCAGATTTCCTTTACCTTTTCCCATACGTACTTCCTGGGGTTTGCGGGTAATTGGCTTATCAGGGAAAATGCGAATCCACACGTTACCCTCACGCTTCATGTGACGGGTCATGCTTTGGCGGGCTGCTTCAATCTGGCGGTTGGTTATCCATTTTGGCTCCATTGCTTTCAATCCGAAGGAACCGAATGCGACTGTAGCGCCGCGTTGTGCGTTTCCTTTTATCCTTCCTTTATGCGCTTTCCTATGTTTTACTTTCTTTGGCTGTAACATGGTTACAATGTTTTTGTGTACTGGTAAATATTTTTATGATTTGCTGCGTCCACCTCCACGGTTTCCACTGCCGGTTCCGCCACCTCTGCGGTCTCCGCCGCCTTCACCTCTTCCGCCACCACGACGATCTCCTCTTCCGCCGCCGTCAAAGCCGGAACCTGCCGGACGATTGTTGCCACGGTTATCGGCGCTTGCATTCAGGTTCGGGTTTAAATCACGCTTTCCTAAAACTTCGCCCTTACAAATCCATACTTTTAACCCAATTTTTCCGTAAACGGTCATGGCGTAAACGTTGGCATAATCGATATCCATACGGAAGGTATGCAATGGTGTACGTCCCTGTTTAAATTCTTCTGAACGGGCAATCTCTGCACCGCCCAAACGGCCTCCGGCTTTAATTTTAATTCCTTCAGCACCCATTCTCATCGCTGTTTGGATGGCCATTTTAATTGCTCTTTTAAAGCTCACACGACCTTCAATTTGGCGGGCAATGGTTTCACCCACAATCTGCGCATCTAACTCAGGGCGGCGAATTTCCATGATGTTAATCTGAACATCCTCTTTGCCGGTAAGTTTTTTTAGCTCCTCTTTTATTCTATCCACTTCGGAACCGCCTTTACCGATAATGATACCAGGCTTTGAAGTGTGAATGGTAACAATTAATTTTCCTAAGGTGCGCTCAATTACAATGCGGGAGATGCCGCCCTTGTTGATACGTGCATTAAGATATGTGCGGATTTTATGGTCTTCTACCAATTTCTGACCAAAATCCTTCTTTTCGCCATACCACATGGAGTCCCATCCGCGGATGATCCCCAATCTATTACCTATAGGATTTGCTTTTTGACCCATTCTTTATAAATTATGAACGTTGAGTTTTATTTGTATTAGTTGTTTCATTTGTTTGTGATTGCGCCGTGCGGCTGTCAACAATCAGCGTAACGTGGTTGCTGCGTTTCCGAACACGGTTGGCGCGACCTTGCGGCGCGGGGCGCATTCTTTTCAACATTCTTCCACCGTCAACCATAATTATTTTTATAAAAAGCTCCGCACTGGAAACATCTACATCCTTGTTTTTCACGCCCCAATTGGCAACAGCGCTCAACAAAAGTTTTTCTAAAGCGATTGATGGGTGTTTTGTACTGAACTTCAATAGGTTCAACGCCATTTCAACATCTTTCCCTCTAACAAGATCTGCCAGCAGGCGCATTTTGCGCGGTGATGTAGGATAATTTCTTAAACGAGCTACTGCTTCCATTTTTGTATTTGATTAAAAGCGAAAAGATAAAAGTCGAAAGCCTTAAAACGAGGCAACGATATTGAGTTTTGCTTTTGTAGTTTTATTACTTTTAAAATTCGTTATGTTTATTTTCCTCCGCTATGCCCTTTAAAATTTCTTGTAGGGGCAAATTCACCTAACTTATGACCAACCATATACTCCGTAACATACACAGGAATAAATTTATTTCCATTATGCACAGCGAATGTATGACCTACAAAATCCGGAGTGATAGTAGAGCGTCTGCTCCAGGTTTTGATAACACCTTTCTTAGCTTTCCCATCGTTTACTGCCATCACCTTTTGATCTAGGTTGGCATCTACATAAGGACCTTTTTTAATCGAACGAGCCATAATACTTTTTACTTGTTGCTATTGTCTTTTAAGATAGTATGTTAGAGTTTCTTACCGTTGCTGCGCTGAATAATCAGCTTATTAGAACCTTTGGTGCGACTGCGGGTTTTTTCTCCTTTTGCATATTTACCGGTGCGGCTACGTGGGTGACCTCCAGAAGAGCGACCTTCACCACCACCCATCGGGTGATCTACGGGGTTCATGGCTACACCTCTGTTGCGCGGACGAATACCTTTCCACCTGTTGCGACCCGCTTTTCCCATAGATTCAAGCGCGTGATCACTATTAGAAACAATACCTACGGTTGCGTTGCAATTAATTAATACTTTACGCAGTTCACCTGATGGCATTTTCAACACCGCATATTTTTCTTCTTTCGCATTCAGTTGCGCATAAGTGCCGGCTGAACGGGCAATGGCACCACCTTTTCCGGGCTGCAGTTCGATGTTATGAACCACAGTACCCAATGGCATATTTTTCAAAAGCAAGGCATTCCCTACTTCAGGCGCAACGGCTTCTCCACTTACTACGGTTGCTCCCACTTCCAAACCCTGCGGTGCAATGATATAACGCTTTTCACCATCAGCATAATGTAATAAGGCAATAAAGGCAGTACGGTTAGGGTCGTATTCTATTGATTTAACTGTAGCCGGAACGTTTAATTTATTCCGCTTAAAATCAATTATACGGTACATTTTCTTATTGCCGCCACCGATATAACGCATAGAGCGCCGACCTTGAGCATTGCGACCACCTGTGCCTTTAATGGATTCAAGTAGTGTTTTTTCAGGCTCATTAGTAGTAACCTCTGCGTATGCGTTTCCAATTCTCCAGCGGGTGCCGGCTGTAACTGGTTTATATTTACGTAATGCCATTTTAATTCTTTAAATAAAAAGTCCGAAACCTTTTAATGCTTTTTGTTTGTATTTACAGGGAGAATAAATCTATAGACTCCCCTTCTGAAAGGGTAACAATTGCTTTTTTATAAGAGCCGCGAACACCTTGCAAATATCCTGCTTTCGTGAAACGGGATTTATTTTTTCCGGGGACGATTAATGTGTTCACTTCATCCACTTTCACGCCGTAGAAATCCTCTACTGCCTTTTTCACTTCCAGTTTATTGGAGCGCTTATCCACTTCAAAAGTATAACGACCCGCTTTTTCCATTTGGGAATTTACTTTTTCAGTAAGTATGGGACGAACAATTACGTCTGTAAGTTTCATTTTTTATAATTTACTAACTTTATAGAAAAGTCTTATTATTGAGCTATTTTATCCAATTTACGCTTCTTCCATTTCAGGCTCTTCCTGAAATAATTTTGCTGCGCTTTCTGTAAAAATCAACACACTTGCATTCATCAAATCGTAGGTGTTCATATCACTCAAAATGCAAGTTTTATGATCCTTCAAATTGCGGCCGCTTAAATAAATCTGTTCATTATGGTCTTTCAAAATAACCAGAGATTTGCGATTATCTCCTTTCAGCGTCTTCACGATACCCGAAAAATCTTTTGTTTTAGGAGCATCCATCGCTAAATCTTCTACGATAATTATTTTGCCTTCCTGCGCTTTGTAAGCCAACGCCGACATTTTAGCCAAATCCTTCACCTTGCGATTCAGTTTAAAATTGTAATCGTGCGGTTTTGGACCGTTCACCGTACCACCACCTTTATAAAGCGGGTTGCGGATGTTACCTTTTCTGGAACCACCGGTACCTTTTTGACGATGCAATTTTTTGGAGGAGCCATGCACTTCTGCACGTGTTTTAGTGCTGTGCGTTCCCTGCCGCTGCGCTGCAAGGTATTGTTTCACGGCAAGGTAGATGCAATGATCGTTGGGTTCAATCCCAAAAATCTCTTCCGGCAATTCAATAGAACGACCAACACCTTCACCTTTAATATTTATAACATCAATCTGCATTGCTGACTAATTCTGAATTAAAACGATAGAACCAATATGACCAGGAACAGAGCCTGCAATCAAAATATAATTTTTGTCTGTGAAAACTTTTACCACACGCAATTGCTTCACTTTTACGCGGTCGCCACCCATGCGGCCTGCCATGCGCATACCTTTAAATACGCGGCTTGGATAAGAGGAGCCACCAATGGAACCCGGGGCGCGCTGCCGATCGTGCTGACCATGAGATGCTTCACCCACACCAGAGAAACCATGACGCTTAACTACGCCCTGAAAGCCTTTACCTTTTGAGGTGCCAACGACGGACACTTTCTCTCCCTCGGTAAATATCTCACAAGTAACTTCTTCACCTACTTGCTTATCAATAGAACAATTGCGAATTTCTTTAACTACAGATTTAGGCGTTGTATTTGCCTTTGCGAAGTGATTGAGGAGTGCTTTAGTCGTATTCTTTTCCTTAGCTTCTCCAAATGCAATCTGCAATGAGTTGTAACCGTCGGTATCTACGGTTTTCTTTTGGGTAACGGTGCATGGACCGGCTTCAATAATTGTGCAAGCCGTGTGTTTGCCATTCGGCTCAAAGACACTTGTCATGCCTAATTTTTTTCCAATAATACCTTTCATTTTGTATCATTTTAGTTAAGCGCCCGGAAATGCTTTTTTGGCAAATTCGGGATTAACTGATTTCTTTATTGTTAGAAGAACTTTGAAAACGATTTTTCGAAACCGCTCCCCACTCTATAACTGTTATGCTTTGATTTCTACTTCAACACCACTTGGCAAATCGAGCTTTGAAAGCGCATCTACCGTGCGGGAAGAAGAGGTATAAATATCCAACAGACGCTTGTGCGTGCAAAGTTGAAATTGCTCCCTGCTTTTTTTGTTTACGTGCGGAGAACGTAATACTGTAAAGATCTTCTTGTCTGTAGGCAACGGAATAGGACCTGTAACGACTGCTCCCGTGTTGCGCACCGTTTTCACGATTTTTTCTGCAGACTTATCAACCAGGTTATGGTCGTAAGATTTCAGCTTGATTCTGATACGCTGTGACATACTTATAAATAGCTTCTACCCTAAAATTTGGGACTGCAAAGGTAGGGGTTCATTTTTACCTGCCAAATTTATTTTTGAATTTTTTTCGGGAGCAGGGTTTTCGCTCCTTAATTCAACCGGTTTTACTGCAAAAAGTGTTTCTGGAAAACACTTGAAACCCTTTCCCCGCTTAGCTTTCGTAGCTTATTTTTCTTTTAAAGAAAAAATTCGAAGCCTGCAAAGATTTATTCAGAATGGCATTTTTTGAAAAAAAACGGAAACAACTTTATCGGCATTAGCCCTGAAACCTGAAAAAAAAATTTTAGAAAGCAAACCTGGACGGCTGCATTTGCCCGTATAAATGCTTCTGAAAGCCTACAAAAGCCTCTCGGATGGAGTCCACATCTCCCAATGCCTTTTTTGCGTCGGAAATGGTGTGGTATTTAAGCACCAGAAGTTCACTGATTTTGCTATCATCCAGTTCATCCACGCCTTGCACTTCATACTGCCCCAAAACGAAGTTTAAAAACGCGTGTTGCTTTTGTTCGTAATTGCTTAACTGCACTTTTGCTTTAGCTGCCCGTTGCATGCGGGTAAAAATTTTAGAACAGTAAGCAGCGTATGCCAGCACATCGTAGAGGTCACTGTTTTCGGCATTCAGTACTTTCTGAAACTCCTGCAGTTGTTGTTTCGCAAATCCTTTTTCCGAAAGTTCTGCCAGCAGCTTTTTCCGTGTCTCCGGATTGCTCCAGATTGTTCTCAGTTCTTCTTCATTTTTAAAGAACGCAGGGATGGTTCCAAAAAGCGATTGTAAAAAATCTTCCGCAGAAATGGGTTTCCCATCAGGACTCCAGAAAGACGTGCTCACCATGTGTTGCAACTGACGCACTTTTCCATCCGCCAGTTTCACTTTTATCATGCGGCGCGGTGGTTTATCGCAGCGGCAATCCCGGTAGCCGCAAGTGGTGCAGGGCTCGTTTTCAGGCTTGCTGCAAATGCAGGGTTTCTGCCCGCAAATGGCGCAAATTTGAGGCTGCACTTTGGCGCTTCCGGTTTCAGGTTCCTGCGGTTCGCCATCCCATTCCGGATCGCTGAAATGGTGGTAGGCTTTCACAAAATCGTAGATCGTAAAGTAATCCTTGCCTTCAAAAAGCCTGGTGCCGCGCCCGATAATTTGCTTAAACTCTATCATAGAATTTACAGGTCGCAGCAGCACAATGTTTTTCACTTCCGGCGCATCCACACCGGTGCTTAGTTTTTGCGACGTGGTGAGAATGGTAGGGATGCTTTTTTCATTGTCCTGAAAATCGCTTAAATGCTGCTCCCCTACTTTCCCATCATTCGCTGTTACGCGGTGGCAATAATTCGGATTTTTAATGGCTGCAGTTTGATTGATTAAATCGCGGATAGCCAGCGCATGCAATTGCGTAGCGCAGAAAACCAGCGTTTTTTCGTTTTGATTAATCAGGCTCATGAACACCTTCACCCGGTATTCTTCCCGCTCTTTTATTTCGATAATGCGGTTAAGGTCTTCTTCCAGATAATTCCGTCCGTATTCCACTTCACCTTCTAAAACGGTGTCGTCAGACGTGAAGATGTATTCATCGATTGTGGTGTCAATTTGCTTCACTTTAAACGGCGTCAGGAAGCCATCATTAATGCCTTCTTTCAATGAATAGACATACACAGGTTCACCAAAATAATTGTAGGTATCTGCATTGATGGTTCGTTTGGGCGTAGCCGTTAATCCCAACTGCACGGCAGGACTAAAATATTCCATGATAGCCCGCCAGGTGCTTTCATCATTGGCGCCGCCGCGATGGCATTCATCAATTATTACGAGGTCAAAAAAATCTTTGGGATAGGCACCAAAATGCGGCGTTTCATCCGGTCCGGAAAGAAAGGTTTGGAAGATGGTGAAGAATATGCTTCCGTTTTTAGGAACCCTGCCTTTCTTCTTTATATCGGATGGACTGATGCGCACCAATGCATCTTCTTCAAAAGCCGAAAATGCGTTGAAAGCCTGATTGGCTAAGATGTTCCTGTCTGCAAGAAAAAGAATGCGTGGTGTGCGGTTTCCGTCTTTGTGGATATTCCATTTTGCCTGAAAAAGTTTCCACGCTATCTGGAAGGCGATGGCTGTTTTTCCGGTACCGGTGGCAAGCGTCAGTAAAATGCGCTGCTGGTCGTTGGCTATGGCTTCGAGCACATTTGTAACCGCGTTTTCCTGATAATACCGGGGTTGCCAGGTTCCGCCGCGGTCTTCAAAAGGAACGGACAATAATTTTTCGCTCCAGAACTGTGCAATTGGTTGCAGCGCAGTTTGATTTCCAAAGGTTGCCTCCCAAAGTTCATCAGGCGTGGGAAAGTTAGGAATGTCACCCTCCATGCCTTGCTGCATGTCTATCCGGTATATTTTTACGCCGTTAGTGCTGTAGGTAAACCGCACTTGCAATCGCCCTGCGTAATCTTTTGCCTGCCCTACGCCTTCTGTGTAATATTTGTCTTTTGCTTTGGCTTCTATTACGGCGAGGTTTCTGTTTTTGTATTGAAGGATATAATCGGCCTTATCGGGTTTGCTGCGTTGCCCATGTCCCAAAATCCTGCCTTTATTTATGGGAAACTCCATGCGGATGCGACTGCTTTCTACCACGCCCCAACCTGCAGCTTTCAAGGCAGGGTCAATAAGTTCGGCTTTGGTTTCGGTTTCGTTCATGTTCAATATATGGCAGTCTAAATTTTTTTTCTAAATAAAAGGATTAAACGTTGTTATGCGCATCCATTTGTTTCCGAATGTGCTGAGCAATTGCTTCTGCTTTATCTTCAAAAACGATATCTACCATTACCTTTTCATCATTATGAACTTCAATTAAATGGTCCATAAAATTTCTTAACTCATTAAATTCAGGGTTTATGGAAGCTAATAAGGTTAAATGCACCTGTTCAACAGTATCCTGCAATCCTTTTACTCTCCCCGCCCATTTGTATGCTTTATCTTTTATTGATTCTTTATTTAATAGATAAAATGATACCGGCTCATAACAATGCCAGGATTCATTTTTCCAGGCACGTTCAAAAGTAAAATGATCGTTTGGAGTGTTTACGGTGTGGCTTGTAAGCGCATCCGAAATATGATACTTGTCAAAATACTCTTTGTATTTATTCTTCCACACGTCATCATCACTCAATGAAATCCGTTCTGGAATTTCTTCTGAATTTTTTTCGACCATTTCATAATACAAATAATTCAGCGCTGCCTCCATATCAATATCCAACCCCATTTTTACTTCAGACAATCGAATGGCGCTGTCATCGTCAGGATAAATTTTTTGAGTTACTACAGAAAGATTTTCAGAAGGAAGAAACAGCTCCTGTAAACTTTTAGCCTCCTTTTTTATCTGGTGTTCTATGTTTTGCAGAATTTGTTTTGTGAACCTCCCGTTAGCCGCCGGAAAAAAAGCATTCAAACGCTGATAACGGCTGTTTACTTTGCAGTCTAAAAAATTTTTTTCAGGCGCGTAAAGGATGACACCCATATTGATAAATTCGCCCGTAAATTGATCATGAACGTAACGAATAAGTTGATATTGATAACTGGTCATGGCGCTAAAATTAAAGTGAGTTGCTCAGCAAACAAGTGCTTATGTGATACGACTTGTGTAACGTGTTCCTTAATGATTTTCAGGTCATCGGTTTGCCAATCAGGTGGAATCCATTTGCGTGTTTTCTGCCAAAAATTATCTGTAAAACGATCCAGTAGGGTGATAAGTTGTGTAAAATCGTTTGTTTCTTCTTTCAAAATACCGTAAAAATAATGCAGTTTGACCATTTCCATTTCTGATGGACCTATTTCCCATGGAGCACTATTTTTTCCAAACGAAAGATAATTCACAAAAGAGAAAGCCATTTCATGGTCATATACCAGTAATTTTTCAGAGTTAGACAACACATTTGGCATCCGCGCACCCCTGTCGGCATTATGAATCAGCATGTCGAACATGAAAATTTTACGTGCTTGCTGTATAAAATCCTCATTTAGATGAAACTTCACCAAAGGCACAATCTGATAGCATGCTTCATATACAGACGCAAAATTATTACCAATACTTTGCAATGCAGCTTTATAACCTTCCCTGCCAATGAGCGTTTTTACAAATGCATCGGTGATGTTCATCATAACCGGTTCCACACAAGAAATATCCAGTTCCAATGCCATCCATGCGCCCAACATTTCCCTACAAGAACTTTCTACGCTCATTCTTCCAGAGTTACGAAATTTTACTACATACTGACCTCTTTCTCCTGTTTTTACATTCACCCCGTGTACGCCCATCGGCTTTGTGGAACCGCTCGAAAATGGATTGAAGCTGCTTAGCGCCACAATTTGCGGCAGTTGATAAGCAGGGTCTGATAAATAAGGCATATATTTTATTGATTTATTTCCGTTTTCAATTCCCCTCTAAACGCTTTCTCCAAAATACGCTTTTTCAATTCATCTAGATTATCGATTTTTTGGCGGTAAATACGCTCCAGCTTTCGAGTTTCAGCACGCAATGCATCCAGTCGGCGGACGATGGATTGTTGGTCGGTTTTCGATTTCGGAAAATTCAGCGTAAGATGTTCCCATTTTGATTTATTTATAATAGGAAGGGTTGCTTGAGCACTTTTACCGGCTGACAAAACTTTTTCCTGAAATGAATTTGTAGTCATGCCATAATAAAAAAACTTCGCCTCAAACACTTCCTTCACGGTTAGTGAGTTAATTTGTTGATTACATGAAACTACTTTTTCTGAAAATCCCACTTTGCCAATAGTTGCTCCAATACATACCATTAGTACAGAACCACTTTCCATTTTTCTGCCTTTTTTTAAACCAATTTCACTTAATCCGTCCTTTTCATAACGAATATTCCCACTTCCTTTAAAATCAACGTCAGCAGGTTTTATAAAAGGAATAAAGTCACCAAAATTTTCCTTTTCAGAAGTTTTTGGTGTAGTCCCTGTTTGTGCTAATCCAATTTCGCATAACTTCTTCTCCTCCCAACCTTCTCCTTTTTTCTCAAACACGCTCTGCAAATAACTTTCAAAAAGTGCTTTGGCATTTTGCAGATTCTGCTCTGCATTCGCTTTTGCTTTGGCAATCGCAGCAAAGGCTTTATCTAAAATGGCTACAATACGCAGTTGTTCAGGAAGTGGAAGATTTGGGAATGCAACATTTTTATAATCTTTAAAATAAATGTGAGGAATAGTACTGCCATTCCTAAACTTTTCAAAATCAATTCCTTCTAAAAAATACTTAATAAAATCTATATTAAATCCATCTTTAGGAATTATATATTGCATTGTCGCCAAAACTGATGATTTAGGGGGATGTTTGGAAATGCGACCAATTCCTGCACCGTCTTTTATAACCGCCAAATATTCTTTTTCTTGTTGAAAAAAAGAAACGTTTTGAACAAATCCTTGAGCACCAAAAAGAGGAAAATCTCCGTCCTCATCATTAACCTTGTTCAATGAAACATTGGATGAACCTTTTGTGACGGCATCATCTAATTGAAAGTACTTCCATTCCTTCCTCATATCATCTCCATTATTGCGTTCAAAATATCCGCACTCTCCGCATCCAGCGCTTTCATTTCTTCCAGTATTTCTTCCGGCTCCCGCAAGGGCGCAGCTTCCGGTGCATTCGGGTTTTTAACGCTCAGGTCGTAACTGCCATTTTTCATGCCTTCATGTTCCAAAAGGTTTACCGTCCAGGAGTTTGGGCTGTCGGCAAAAGTTTTCTGTAACGCCACAAATTCTTTCATGTCGGCATCGCTCAGCGGGCTGGTTTTGCCCATCGTTCTGCCCGGCGCAAGCCGGTAATACCATATTTTTTCGGTGGGTTCGCCTTTGGTAAAAAAACAACACCACCGTTTTTACGCCCGCTCCCAAAAATGTTCCGCCCGGCATGTCGAGCACGGTGTGCAGCTTGCAGCTTTCCAGTAAATGGCGGCGCAGGCTCACAGAGGCATTGTCAGAATTGCTGAGAAACGTGTTTTTAATAACAATGGCTGCCCGTCCGCCGGCTTTCAGGCTTTTAATAAAATGCTGCAGGAAAAGCGAAGCGGTTTCGCTGGTTTTGATGTCAAAGTTTTGCTGCACTTCAGGGCGTTCTTTGCCGCCAAACGGCGGGTTGGCAAGGATGATGTGGTAGCGGTTTTGCTCCTGTATGTCGCGGATGTTTTCAGAAAGCGTGTTGGTGTGCGTAATGTTGGGCGCTTCAATGCCGTGCAAAATCATGTTCATGGTGCCAATGATGTATGCCAGGTTCTTTTTCTCTTTGCCGTAAAGGGTTGCTTCCTGCAGTGTTTTCAGGTTGGTGGTTGTTTTCTCCATCCGTTCATAGAGGTAAGCGTATGCTTCGCAAAGAAATCCGGCACTGCCGCACGCAGCGTCATAAATTTTTTCACCAATTTTCGGGTCTGTAACGGCTATCATGGCGCGGATGAGCGGGCGCGGTGTGTAGTATTGTCCGCCGTTGCGCCCGGCGTTGCCCATGTTTTTGATTTTGGTTTCGTAGAGGTGGCTTAGCTCGTGTTTTTCCTGTGCGCTCTGGAATTCCAGTTCATCCGCCATTTCAATAATTTCCCGAAGGTTGTAGCCGCTTTTTATTTTGTTGTTCAGCTCACTAAAAATTTCTCCAATCTTGTATTCAATAGACTTTGGATTGTCGATGCTTTTGGCTTTAAAACCGGCGAGGTAAGGAAAGAGTTTCTGGTCTACAAACTGCACCAAATCGGGGCCTGTAACGGCCTGATGAATATCCGGCGCGCCATCATTTGTTTTCGGCATTGCCCATTTGCTCCAGCGGTAGCGTTCTTCCAAAATAAAGCTGTAGGTTTTGCCTTCCAGTTGGGCGATGTCGGCTTTTTCTTTTTCCAGTTCATCAAGGTATCGCAGGAAAAGCAACCAGGAGGTTTGTTCAATGTAATCGAGTTCGCTATCGGCGCCGGCATCTTTGTAAAGTATGTCGTCAATGTTTTTGAAAGTCTGTTCAAACATGGTTTCGGAAGTTTTTTTATGGATGGCACTGTTTCTGTTTTTAAGCGTCTGGTTTTTTGCAGGAAAAAAAGCGGGTTTTAATTCAGCCGATACATTTTCCCCGGCAATGTCTTAATCAGGTTTTGCATTTCCAGTTGCAGCAACGTGGCGGCGAGTTGCGGATAGTTTAAGCCGATTTGTTTCATCAGTTCATCCACGTGCACAGCATCTTTTGATTGCAGCAATTCAATCAGTTTTTGCTCATCGGGGGAAAGCGCGGCAAATAGTTGTTGTTGCACGGCTTTGGTGGCGGCGCTTTGTTCCCAGTTCATGAATTGCAGCAGGTCGGTGGCATTGGTTATCATGGCTGCCATGTTTTGCCGGATTAGGTGGTTAGGCCCTTCTGATTTTGAATCATAAATACGTCCGGGAAATGCAGCCAGTTCGCGGTTGTAACTGAGGGCAACATAGGCAGTTATCATGGCGCCTCCTTTAATGTCGCTTTCTACGATTACGGACACATCGCACATGCCGGCAACAATGCGGTTTCGGACGGGGAAATTTTGGCGGTCGGGCTTTGTGCCGGATGGAAATTCTGTAAGCAATCCGCCCCGTTCCACCATTTCATTCGCCAGGTTTTTATTGGTGAAAGGATAAATGCGGTCTAACCCATGCCCCATTACGCCCACAGTTGGCAGGTTTTGAAGGAGTGCATTTTTATGCGCAATGGTATCAATGCCAAGTGCCAGTCCGCTCACGATTATTAAATCCTGCTGACCGGCAAGCTGTTCAATCAGCATTTCTGTACACCGCTGCCCATAATCGGTATTTTTTCTGGTGCCTATAATGGCGCACATTTTTGCGCTGTTCAGGTTTGCGTTGCCTTTGTAATAAAGCAGCAGCGGCGCATCATCACACTGCAATAACCTTTTGGGATAATTCGCATCCTGCAGCGACAACACTTCTATTTTGTGTTTCTCTACAAACTCCATTTCCTTTTCCACCGCGGCTTTCACGGTTTCGAGCTGAAAAAGTTTTGCGCGCGTATCCCCCACTCCGGCAATGTTGCGGAGTTGTTTTGGAGAGGCATGGAAAATGGCTTCTGCGGTTTTGAAATGCTGTAAAAGACTGCGGGCGGTTTTGGAGCCGATGCCATCAATCATGCTGAGGGCTATGAGATAATAATGGTCGGGGGAACGGTTTGGCAACATTCTTGCAAAAGGGGTGAAAATAACGTGCGGTTATCTTTGAGCCGTAAAATCCGAAAAATATGAAAACCAGATTGTCCTTTCTTTTTGCCTTTGCATTAATTGTGTTTACGGCTTGCGCTCATCAAAAAAAGAACTCAAAAAATACGGAAACGAAAACGGAAATAAACGCCGTTACGATGCACCGCAGCACTTGTTTTGGAAGATGCCCTGATTATACTTTGGTGCTCCATAAAGATGGACTGGTGCGCTACACAGGAAAACGATTTACGGAGATGACGGGCGTTTATGAAAAGAATGTGGGTGAAAAAAAAGTGGCAGAATTGTTTAAACTTTTTGGAGATTACAATGTGGATACCTGCAAGCGTGAATACCCGATGCTGATTTCTGATTTGCCGGGTTTAGATTTTACAATTGACCGAACAAACACCACGCAAACCATCCGCAATGCGCATTTCGGACCATACTATTTAAAAGAGATTGCCGGCATTATAGACCGCGAGATAAAACCGGATGCTTCGTGGACAAAAATTAGTGACGGTACGAAAGAAGAATAGATTGAGGAGCCGGTTAAAATAAAAGCGACGCTGCAATGATTTTGCAGCGTCGCTTTTTTATTGCTTAAAAAGAAAGAATTAAAGGTGGAGTTTTTCCTTTTTCTCTAAAAGTTCATCCACCGTTTCGCGATACATTTCATCCGGCACGCAGCAATCCACCGGACAAACAGCAGCGCATTGCGGCTCTTCGTGAAAACCCTGGCATTCGGTGCATTTTTCAGGGGTGATGTAATACACATCCACCGCGCGGGGTTCATGCTTTTCATTAGCGTCGGTTTGGGAACCGTTCATTAAAGTGAAGCTGCCTTTCACGGAAGTTCCATCAGTAATTGCCCACTCAACGCCGCCTTCATAAATGGCATTGTTAGGGCATTCGGGTTCGCAGGCGCCGCAGTTTATGCATTCATCGGTTATCTTAATTGCCATACAGAATTTTGTTGTGGTTAAACGCCGCCAAAGTTACAATTTCGCAGACAGAATTTTAAACGGTTTGGAATGATGCAAGAACGAATTGAATTACTGACAAGGTTGGGTGATTATTTAGAAAGCAAAGATGATGCGCTTGAAGAGGCAAAAGAACGCGCGATGCTTTCAAACCCATGGTTTACGATGGAGCAGATTGAAACCGCGCTAACCTATAATGCTGTATTGCTGAAAAAAGAAAAACTGGAAGCCTGGTTGCAACCTTATCATCTCCCCGAAAAGAAAAAAACCGTGGGCATTGTGATGGCGGGAAACATACCCATGGTAGGCTTTCACGACTGGCTTTGCGGGGTGGCAAGCGGACACAAAATGCACATCAAACTATCCACAAAAGATGCGGTGCTGATTAAACATTTTTCGGAGAAACTGATGGAATGGGAACCTGCACTTACAGAGAAAATTGTGTTTGCCGAAAACCTGAAAGGATGTGACGCTTACATAGCAACAGGCAGCAACAATACTTCGCGGTATTTTGAGCAATACTTTGGCAAGTATCCGCACATCATCCGGCGCAACCGCACGTCTGTAGCCATTCTTGACGGTTCTGAAACAGAAGCGGATTTACAAAACCTGGCGCGCGACATTTTTACTTATTACGGATTGGGCTGCCGGAATGTGACGCAGGTGTGCGTGCCGGAAGGGTATGATTTTACGCCGCTGCTGGATGCCTGCAAGGCTTATGAAAGCTTCATCCATCACCATAAATACAAGAACAATTATGACTACCACCTCGCCATTTTTTTGCTGAACAGAGTGCCCTACCTGACCAATGAAAGTTTGCTGCTGGTAGAAAATAAGTTGCCGTTTTCAGCCGTGGGTGTGTTGCATTACCGGTATTATGAACACCGGAAATCGTTGGAAGATGCGCTTCAGAAAAGTGAAGATATACAGGCGATAATCGGGGAAGGATTTGTGCCTTTTGGCGAGGCGCAGCAGCCTGCATTAACTGATTATGCTGATGGGGTGGATACGATGGAATTTCTTTGCGGGCTTAATTAAAATCCGAATTGAAACGAAGAGAAGAAGCAAGGGAATTGAAACGAATTGAAGAACCGAAGAGAACTGACACCAATTGAAGAACCGAAGGGCTGCACCCATCGCTTTGAGATGTCGCCCTTTCAGGGCTTTGTAGCTAACGAAACGCGGACGGAAAATTCAGAAGATTGTTGCGTTCTTCTTTTGCAACGGCATTCTTTCAAACAAAACCTTTTACCAAAAAACTACTTTCGCTTTTACTAAAAAATCAAACAATGAAACAACTTTTTACTGTGCTGCTTTGCCTGCTTTTTTCCATTTCCTCTTTGGCGCAAAACAATTTCAACACGAAGAAAATGGACAGTCTGATTGCCGCTGTGGATGCTAACAAAAAAGCGATGGGGCAACTGACGCTCAGCAAAAAGGGCAAGCCGGTTTACCAAAAAGCATGGGGCTACAAAAGCATTGAAGGGGAAAAGAAATTGCCGGCTGATGTGCATACCAAATATCGCATTGGCTCCATCTCCAAAATGTTTACGGCGGTGATGATTTTTCAGCTTATTGAATCCAACAAACTAAGCCTTACGACGCCGCTTGCAACGTTTTTTCCGAAGGTGCCGAATGCCGAAAAAATAACCATCGCGCAAATGCTGCATCACCACAGCGGATTACACAGTTTTACAGACGATGCGGATTACCTTGACTACAACACGAAACCCCACACCAGAGCGGCATTGCTCGAAAAAATAAATTCTTCAAAACCGGAGTTTCAGCCCGGAGAAAAAGGGGAATACAGCAACTCCAATTTTGTGTTGTTAGGTTACATCATTGAAGACCTTACCAAACAAACTTATGCGCAGGCTTTGCAGAAAATGATTGCGCAGAAAACAGGCCTCACCGAAACTTATTATGGCACGCCCATAAGCGCATCGAAAAATGAAGCGGCATCGTTTGAATTTGCAGGGAAGCAATGGGTGAAGCAACCGGAAACGGACATGAGTGTGCCGGGCGGTGCGGGCGCTGTGGTTTCAACCACGCAGGACCTTACAAAGTTTATTGAAGCGCTGTTTGCAGGAAAGCTGATTTCTAAAAACCACCTTGACGAGATGATGAACATTGAAGACGGCTATGGGGCGGGTATGTTTCGCTTGCCGTTTGGAAAGAAATGGGGCTATGGACATACGGGCGGGATTGACGGCTTCAATTCTATGCTGCTGTATTTTCCTGATGACAGCCTTGCTATGGCATACACGGGCAATGGTTTGAACTATGAACTGAACGACATCATTATCGGCGTGCTAAGCATTGCTTTCGACCAGCCTTATATGCTTCCGACGTTTGAAACGGTGGACGTGGATGTTGCGATTTTGAAAAGTTATGCAGGCAATTATGCTTCTAAAACATTGCCGCTAAAAATAAAAGTGTGGGAAGAGAACGGAACGCTGATGGCGCAGGCAACGGGACAAGGCGCTTTCCCGCTAGACGCTACTGACGACAGCACTTTCCGGTTTGATGCAGCGGGGATTGAAATGAAATTTAACCAACAAAAAGCAGGGTCATTTACGCTGAAGCAAGGCGGTGGGAGTTTTGTTTTTGAACGGGAATAATTGACATCTCGAACATTCTGGAAATTAAGAATCAGTTCGCTTCCTTAAATGCTCGTAGTGAAACGATTTTTCTGAAAAAAATTTGAAAATTATTGCACCAATTCCTGCGCATGTTGTATGGCGGCCGCACCGGGCTCCGTGCCGCCAATCATTCTGGCAATGCTCATCACGCGTTCCTCCGGTTGCAATGGGCGAATTTTTGTAGTGATTCTATCCGTTGCCGTGGCGTCTTTATAAACCAAAAAATGACGCGTGCCCCGCGCTGCTACCTGCGGTTGGTGGGTGATGCAAATGAGCTGATGGGCTTCTGCAAGCTGTCTTAATAAAATCCCCACCTGCTTCGCTGCTTCCCCTGAAATTCCGGTATCCACTTCATCAAAAATGAGCGTTGGTAAATGCATCGCTTTCGCGGTCAGGCTTTTAATGCAAAGCATTATCCGCGACATTTCGCCACCCGATGCGGCTTTACTCACCGGCTGAAAATGCCCGCTTTTATTGGCGTCCAGCAAAAAGAAAACGGCATCCATTCCCACAGGTGCGGGCTTCGGTAAACGTTCCATTTCAATGCGGATGATGGCATTTGGCATACCTACTAGTTTCAGGAGCTCATTAATGCGTGCAGCAAAACCCGGCGCAGCAATTTTTCTTTTTTCAGAAAGCAGCAACGCTGTATTAATAAGCTCCTTTTCCTGCGCGGCAAGTTGTTCGCTTACTGCTTCAATTTGTTTTGATAACTGGTCAGAGGTTTGTAATTCGCTTTCTAAAGAAGCCTGCAGTTCAAGCAACTCGGCAGTTGTGTTTACGTTGTGTTTTTTTAGGAGTTTATAACCGGCATCAAACCGTTCCTGTAAGATTTGCATTCGCTCAGGATCGAGGCTCACATTGCCTTCCAGCGTTTGCAGTTCGGATGAAATGTCCTGCAATTCTGCATACACTGATTGAAGCCGTTCGTTTAAAAAAGTCACTTCAGGAAGCGTTTCGGCAATGGAAGAAAGTTGTTGCATTATCCGGCGCAATTCAATAATCATGGGTTGCTCTCCGGTTTCCAAAAAGGCAGATGAAGCAGTGAGCGCCTGCAAAATCTTTTCGGCATTACCGGCTTGTTTTAATTGCAGGGTTGTGTTTTCAATTTCATTTTCCTGAAGCGAAAGGGTTTGCAATTCTTCCAGCAGAAATGCTTTGTAATCTGCCTCCTTTTGCAACTGCATTTGTTCGTCTATTAGTCGCTTCACTTGCTGCGTAGTTTCACGCCATTGTTTGTACGTTGTTTCATACGCTGTTCGCTTTTCAGATGTGCCCGCAATTGCGTCCAGCACATCCATCTGAAACTGATCATCTTCAAAAGATAAATGGCCGAACTGCTCCTGCAAATCCACTAACAGAGAAGTGAGTTTGTTTAAAACGGGAAGCGTAACGGGCGTATCATTTATAAAAGCACGGCTCTTACCGCTCACTGCAATTTCACGTCTGATGATGCAGGTTTCACCTTCCTCTTCATCCAGTTCTTCTTCGCGCAAAGCAATTTTAAACGCATCGTTTTGAACAATGCCAAAATGGGCTTCCACAATGCTCTTTTTTGTTTTGTCGATAAGCACCGAAGTATCAGCACGGGCGCCCAAAATCAGCGACAAAGCGCCAACAATGATGCTCTTACCTGCACCTGTTTCACCGGTAATGGTATTGAGCATTGCGTCCGGTTCAAGGGCAAGATGGTCAATAATTGCATAGTTTGTGATTAGCAGCTTTTGAAGCATAGGAATAGTGGGAGTCGCGAATTTAGGCAAAGAAGGGAATGGCTTACCGATTCCATTCGCGTGAAGCTACTTTTGCGGAATGGCTAAATTTTTTCTGCGCAAAAAAATCGGAGACCGTATTCTGATTGGACATCCCTGGATTTTTGCCAACGAAATTGGTGATCAGGATGGGAACCCGGCAGCCGGAGAAATCGTGGAAGTTTATTCTTCAAACGGTTCTTTTATAGGCAAAGGATATTTCAATGAGGCTTCTCAAATCCGCATCAGGCTGCTAACACGGGAAAAAGCAGAAGAGATTAATCCTGAATTCTTTCTCAAAAAAATAAAAGAAGCCTGGGCATACCGGCAGCAAATTGGCTACGTTGAAAATTGCAGGCTGATTTTTGGAGAAGCGGATGGACTATCTGCGCTCATCATCGATAAGTTCAACGATTATTTTGTGATCCAGACGCTGGCGCTCGGCATTGAAAAATGGAAAGGTGCAATTGTGGAGGCGCTGCAAAAAACATTTTCTCCTAAAGGCATTTATGAACGAAACGATGTGCCGGTGCGGGAACTGGAGGGAATGGTGCAGCAAAAAGGTTTTCTATCCGCGCCTTTTGACACCAACATTCTAATCAATGAAAATGGTTTGCAGTTTCATGTGGACATCGAAAACGGACAAAAGACAGGCTACTTTTTAGACCAGCAGGATAACCGCCGCGCCATTCAGCACATCTCTAAAAATGCCGACGTGCTGGAAGCATTTTGCTACACCGGAACTTTTTCATTGAACGCCGCAAAGTATGGCGCAAAATCAACCCTCGGACTGGATATTTCAGAAGCCGCAGTGGAAACATCTCGCCGAAACGCAGCATTGAATGGCTTTTCAGCGGTTTGCAGTTTTGAGACTGTAAATGCTTTCGACGTTTTAAAAAAGTGGGTAAAAGAAGGTAGGAGGTATGACGTTGTAATTCTTGACCCTCCTGCATTCACTAAAAGCAGAGAAAATATTCAGAAGGCACTAACGGGGTATAAAGAGATAAATCTTCGTGGAATGCACCTTGTGAAGCCGGGCGGTTTTCTGGTGACGGCTTCCTGCACAAACCTTGTAGCGCCCGAATTATTTCTTAAAACTATTGCGCTTGCTGCGAAGGATGCAAAGAGGAAACTGAGGCAGGTAACCTGGCGAACGCAGGCTTCGGATCATCCTATTTTATGGAATGTGCCGAACACAGAATACCTGAAGTTTCTGATAGTGCAGGTGCAATAAACTTGCTTAAACCTTTGTGCTGTATTTTTCTTTAAAGAAGGCAACCGTTTCTTTCAAGCCTTCGCTGAAACGATGTGTGGGCGCATACCCTAAGAGATTTTGTCCTCTTGAAATATCTGCCAGAGAATTGCGGATGTCTCCTTCGCGGGGTTCCCTGTAAGTTGGTTGATGCTCCATTCCTAAATCTTCCCGAATGGCTTCGTACAAAAAATTAACCGAAAAATTTTCACCCACGGCAATGTTATAAACCTGCCCAAAAGCAGCTTCATTTTCTGTAAGCATTCCGCGGACGTTTGCCTGCACTGCATTATCCACAAACGTAAAATCACGCGTTTGGCCTCCATCGCCATTTATGAAAACCGGTGTGTCGTTTAAAATGCCGCTCACAAACAATGGAATAACAGCCGCATAAGGTCCATCAGGATCCTGGCGCGGACCAAACACATTAAAATACCGGAAACCGCAAATTTTCATTCCGTAAAGCGAAGCAAAAACATCGGCATACAGTTCGTTTGTTTTTTTGGTGACAGCGTAGGGTGAAAGCGGATTACCTACACGCTGCTCCACTTTTGGAAGGTTAGGTTCATCGCCATAAACAGCGGAGGAGGAAGCGTACACAAATGTTTTTACCTGCGCATCGCGGGCGGCTGTCAGCATGTTCAGAAAACCGGTCACGTTCACGTCGTTGCTTGTTTGCGGGTCTTTTACGGATCGAGGAACGGAGCCTAACGCTGCCTGATGACTTACAAAATTGATTCCTGCGCAAGCTGCCTTGCAGGCATCTACATCGCGGATATCACCTTCCAGCAATTCAAAAGCAGGATTGGAGAGAAATGGCTCAATATTCTTTCTAAAGCCGGTACTAAAATTATCCAGAACACGCACTTTTCCGGCTCCGGCTTTCAGCAGATAACTTACAATGTGCGAACCGATGAAACCCGCACCACCAGTGATTAAGAAGCGTTTCCCGCTGAGGCTTCCTTCATGAAATTGCTGCATTATAGACTCCAGTATTTTAGGTTGCTAATCTTGTTTCTGTAACTGCCTTTTATGTCCACCAAAATGGCTTCCGGCTTCATGATATTTTCAAAATACGCCTCGTCAAAATCATTGTAAGCGTCGTGATTCACGGCCATTATTACCGCATCATAATCACTGTCGGCATAGCTTTTCAATTCGAGATTGTATTCGTGTTTTAGTTCGTCGTTATCGGCATAAGGATCCATAATGTGCACTTTCACATTGTAGTCACAAAGCTCTTTAATCAGGTCAGCCACTTTAGAATTGCGGATGTCACTCACGTTTTCCTTAAACGTTACGCCCATCACTAAAACCTTTGCCTGGATGATGTTCACTTTGTTTTTTATCATCCCCATCACCAGTTTTTTGGCAACATGCGCAGCCATGCCATCGTTTATATCACGCCCTGAAAGGATTACGCGGCTTTGATAACCTAACTGGTGTGCTTTGTAAGTGAGATAATAAGGATCAACGCCAATGCAATGCCCGCCAACCAAACCCGGATAAAATCGCAGGAAGTTCCATTTAGTTCCGGCAGCGGCAAGCACTTCATGTGTATTGATCCCCATTTTATCAAAAATTATGGAGAGCTCATTCATCAAAGCGATGTTCAAATCGCGCTGTGTGTTTTCAATAATTTTTGCAGCTTCAGCCACTTTCACGGAGGATGCGCGATGCACGCCGGCAGTAACTACCAATTCATAAACGTCACCAATGTTTTGGGAAGCTTCTTCATCACTTCCGGAAGTCACCTTCACGACATTCTGAAGCGTGTGCACCTTATCACCCGGATTAATTCTTTCAGGAGAATAACCGTACTTAAAATCTTCTCCTGCTTTTAGTCCTGAAATTTCTTCAATTACGGGAAGGCAATCTTCTTCTGTACAACCGGGATAAACGGTGGATTCATAAACCACATAATCTCCTTTTTTCACCACCTTTCCCAATGTTTCAGAAGCACGTAAAACCGGTGTGAGATCCGGCACGTTGTGTTCATCAACAGGCGTGGGAACTGCAACAATAAAGAAGCGTGCTTTTTTCAGCACCTCCAGGTCGTTTGTAAATTCAATATCGCAATCTGCAAAAGCTTCGGCTTCCAATTCGTTGCTTGGATCTTTGCCTTCGCGCATCATGGCTACGCGTTGCGGATTTATATCAAAGCCAATGACTTTTATTTTTTTGGCGAACGCGAGTGCAATGGGAAGTCCTACATAACCTAATCCGATTACGGCAAGCTGTTGCTCCTTATTCAACAGTTGTTGGTACATGGTTTTGGGTAAAAATTTTTGGTGTGATTTTAAGGCTGCAAACTTAAAAGAAAGCATCCATTAGAAGAAAGGCTACGATTGACATAATAAGCTTGTAACAGCATCTTTTGCCTCAATAAAAAACCGCCAGTTGGCGGCTTAAAATGCGATGCACTATTTGTCTTTACTCTCTTCTTTTTTAGAAGTCTTTTCTTCGGCAGATGCCTTGGTTTCTTTAGCTTCTGCTTTAGGCTTTGAAGTTTTTGGTTCATCAGCAGATGCCTTTTCTTCTTTGTCTTTGCCTTTAGCTTTTGCTTCCGTTTTTGGTTTGGCTTCTTTTGTATCCGCAGAATCAGTAGGCATTTTAGACTCCGTTTTTACTTTTGATTCTGATGCCGGAGCTTTTGTAGCTTTTTTTGTTTCTGCTACTTCAGCATTTTCTTTCGGCGCTTTTGCTTTTGCGGCTTTTGTTTCTTTCGCGGCCGATTTTTTTGCTTCGGTTTCTTCCACAGAAGCGGTGGTTTTCGTTGGTCTTGCTAAACGGCTACGTCCGAAAGTGCCCATTGCAATTTTTCCGCGCTTGGTGCGCTTATCACCTCTACCCATAATGCTGTAAATTTTTTAGTTTGCAAAAATAGAAAAAGCAGGTCACATTGATAACCTGCTTTTTTCGTAAAAAAAATGGGCTTATTTCTTACCGGAAATACGCGTTGAAAAATCTTTTCCCGCTTTAAATTTTGGCACCTTGCGGGCTTTGATTTTAATGACGGCTCCGGTTTGCGGATTGCGACCGTTGCGGGCGGCGCGTTCAGAAACGGAGAAGGTACCAAACCCTACCAGCGTTACGCGATCGCCTTTTTTGAGGGCAGTGGTAACGGTGTTGGTAAATGAATCCAGTGCTTCATTGGCTTGTGTTTTGGTAATGCCTGAATCTTTGGAGATCTTATCGATCAGGTCAGCTTTGTTCATGACGGTGCGTGTTTTTTTGTAAAAGAAAAAGTTTGAACTGTAACAAATATACTCCCCTTTTTTTCTCTTGCAAGTTTGCTCTAAAATTTTTTTTCAGCCTGAAACCCTTGCCTGTATCCATGTTTAGCTAAACGCCTAAAAACCAAAGTATGGCTCAGATATAGAGCAGTCCTGAAAAAAGAGAAAACTAAACCACTTCCATAAGCGTCCGGAAGGCAATGAATTTATTTCCGAAGCGCTCAAACCCTTTTTCTCGCATGGAGGTTGCGTGCAGCTCCAGATACGTTTTATAAGCTTCCATGTTTTTGCAGAAATACTGCGCTACAAAAGTTTCCCCCTCTTCTTCCAGCTCCAGCAACCGGCAAAGTTTTGCATCTTCAAATAAACCGGTGTTCAGCAATTCCGGAATATGCTCCTCTTTCATCCATTTCAGCCATTGTTTTTCAATTCCTGCTTCCAGTTTTATGGTGACGTTGTAAACGATCATCGATGCTTTTTTAAAAAAATTTTCGGTTCCAAAAATCACCATTCCTTTTCAATGGTTTCCAGAATGGCGCAATAGCTTTCATAACGTGCAGCAGACAGGTTTCCCGCTTCCAGCGCGGCTTTCACGGCGCAACCCGGTTCATTAATGTGTGCGCAGTTATTGAATTTACAATCGGGCAAAAGTGCTTTCATTTCAGGAAAATACTGCGCTAATTCTTCCCGTTCAATATCCATCAGTCCAAACTCTTTTACGCCTGGTGTATCAATGATGCTACCGCCTCCGGGCAAGTCAAACATCTCCGCAAATGTGGTGGTGTGCTGTCCTTTTCCGCTCCAGTTTGAAACCTGTTTTGTTTTGAGATCGGCATCGGGAATAAAGTGATTAATCATCGTGCTTTTTCCTACACCTGAATGACCGGTAAAAAGGGTGATTTTGTTTTTGATTTTCTCATGCAGCAGCGCTAAAGTTTCCGAATTATTTGCAGATACTTCAAACACTTCGTAACCCGCGTCATTCCACATTTTGCGCCACCTGTCCAATACTTTTTGTTGCTTTTCTTTCAGCAGATCCACTTTATTAATCACCACAATAGCAGGGATGTGATACGCTTCGGCAGTAACTAAAAACCGATCTACAAAAGAAGGAGAAGTGCGCGGCGACTGGATGGAAGCCATAACCAAAGCGAGACTGATATTGGCAGCTACAATGTGGCGTTGATTTTTATTGTGCGGCGATATGCGGATGATGTAGTTTTCGCGGGGCGCAATGTCTTTAATAATGCCTTGTTCTTCCGCCCCTGCTTCCTCATCAAAAATAACTTTATCGCCTACGGCAATCGGATTTGTGGAGCTGATTTCATCATCAATTTTCAGCTTGCCTTTAATGCGCGCACTGCGCATGTTTCCCTGCTCATCTTTCACCTGATACCAGCTTCCGGTGGATTTATAAACGATACCCTGCACGCCCGCAAGTTAATCCATCGGGCACCTTTATTATTCATAGCGAAGCGCAACAATCGGATCAAGTCGGGAAGCCTTTAGTGCGGGATAAATGCCGGAAATAATGCCCACCGCCGCACATAAACTAATGCCGATGCCTATCCACATCCAGGGAATAATGAAGCCGGAATCGAAAGCAAGACCTAATAAATTACCGGTAAGAATTCCGATTAAAATACCGGTACATCCACCCACAAGACTTATCAAAACAGACTCCGTTAAAAACTGCTTTTGGATGGTTGCCGAACGGGCGCCAAGGGCTTTGCTGATGCCTATTTCACGGGTTCTTTCAGCCACAGAAACCAGCATGATGTTCATCAATCCAATCACGGAACCAAGCAGGGTAATTATGCCAATAAGCAAAGCCGCCCAGCCGATATACTGCACAATATCAAGCAGCGAAGCAGCAAGCGTATCATTTTGATTTATGGAGAAATTATTTTCCGTTCCCAACCTTTGTTTTCTGATAATTCTGAAAATCCCTTCCGCTTCTTCTGCAGCAATTGCTTTCTGATTAACGTCCTTCACCATCACTGAAATAACCACGCTATTTCCTCCTCCATAAACGGCTCTTGCATTTTCCAGGGGAATTAAAACCGTATTGTCGGCGTTCATAATCATGCTTCCTCCTTTGCTTTCGCTCACGCCAATCACCCGATATTTTACGTCGCCTACGGACACCATTTTATCAACAGCGCTTCTGTATTTCGATTTGAAGATTTTACGGGCTACGCCATGTCCGATAATGCACACATAGCTTCCGTCCAGAAGTTCCTGTCTGGAAAAATTTCTTCCTGCATCCAGTTTGGTGTCGGTAAGTAAAAGATACTGCGCATCTACGCCCACCGTGCGCACATTGGGATTTGTTTTTTCAGAGCCTGCTTTTACGGTTGCAATGCCGGAACCTGTGGTAGATAATCCAACGGTGGCGGGAAAAGAAAAACGCTCTTTAAATTGGGTGGCTTCATCAAAAGAAATGGACTTTCCTTCTGAGCTTGAAATGCTCACGTTTCCTCCTCTTCTTTTCTTTTTTACGACTTCGCTTGTGATCTGAAAAGAGTTAGAACCCAAACTGCTGAAGTTGGAATTCACGCTCGCTTTCAATACTTCAATGCAGGTAAGAATGCCAATTAAAGCCCACAACCCCAGTGCTATAATAGATATGGTGAGGATGGAACGCAGCCTGTTATTTTTCAGTGCCCTGAAAGCAAGCGTAAGATTGAATAAGAACTGCATGAAAAATTAGGGCGAAAAGAAATTTCCAGCGGCTTTCTTTATTGCTTTACAAACCGGTGAGCTACAATATTTTCCTTGTCGGTAAATCCTTTCAAAATGTAAGCTCCGGGGGCAAAAGAGGCAATGTTCAACTGCAAAATATTATCACCTTCCCTGCAATTTTCTTCCAAAATTTGAGCAACTAATTTCCCTTGCAAATCATACACAACGAAGCTCACAGTGGCTGCTTTCTTACACTCAAAAGCAATGCGTATTAATTCACTTGCTGGATTAGGATAAACTTTTACTGAAGTTGCATTTGAACTTTCCGGTGTAGAGATATTAACGCTACCAGGTTTGCCGATTTTTGCTGCATAAATACCATATTGCTGGTTCTTTCTTCCAAAAATTCCGGATGCCCAAACAGTTCCTGATGTGCTCCATGCAGGTTGCGACCCAGAATAATCTCCCCAACGTTGTGTTGGGTCCGTTTGCACAAATAAAACGCTGTCGCCCTCTTTTACCCGCAGCATATCTGAAAGCTGTGAGCCATCATAATAAAGTGCACCAAAGCCGGGATAATCATTCGGTCCGCTGTAGTCGAAAGAAATTATGGACGTGTTTTTACCGGCGTCTTTTCCGGTGTGGGAAAGATTGGGATAACCAACATCAAGCGTGTCAACAGAAAATAAATTTGCCTGCACCGTAGGGTTTGTATTTACCGTACTTATCACCCCGTGATACAAGCCGGACGCGCCATTGGCAGGATTCACAGAAGCGCTTACAAACTGAATTTCGTTACCTTCTATGTACGCTCCCAATATCCGTCCGTCATTTGTTGCCAGCGGATTAATTCCGGCTAAAGGTTTTTGCCTGCCCTCTGGCGGCACACCATAAGGAAGCGATGCAATAAGGGGTGTGACGGTAAGATTTGTGTTTGCACTTCCAATTGTATCGGGCAGCTTCACCAAAAAAATGGTGTCGTTCTGAACAGCAAAATTCCGGTTCGATAAAAAATATTGAGAAGGACCTTTTAAATCTGCACCACCTTTCACGGGAAACAAATTGCGTAGTGGCGCTCCATTAAAATAAGTGCTGTCCCAAAGCTGAAAATTTAAAAGCGGCGCGGCGGTGTAACCATCCTGTTTGCGGATCTGATAAATCACAGACTTGCTGAAACCTAATTGCCAGGAGCCATTGAACTGTATTTTATTTCCGGTCACAAACAATTCATCTTTGGTGATGGCAACAGTTGGATAATCAAACCAGGTCGCGTCATTATCATAATTACCATAAAACTTGTAGAAAGCCCAGGCACTGTCAGGGTTATTTGTCTGAGAAAAACCTACCACGATATAGTTGTTTCCGTTCACGCCGTTCAGCACAATCAGTATAAAACGATTGGCTTCCTGATCATAAATAATCTTTGGATCAAAACGGTAATTACCCTGGTTTCCGGGCGTGTTATTAAGCCCTACACTTTTTGTAAAAGAAAAAAGAGATGCAGTATAATTTATGTTTCCGCTCCCCACATCAATGGAAGTAATGCTTGAATTAACTACGGAAAGTGCCACATTGTTATTGCCCACAGCATAATGGTTATCAGGAGGAACGCCGGTTGCAGTATCAGAAGCATAACCTCTAATCAATACCGGCATCCCTGCTTGTGTCGTTTTTTTTTGACTGTTGGAGGCGCGGTGCGGAAAACGTTTTGCAGACTCTTTCTTAATCTCCATCAATTTAAGCTGCTCTGCGGCTGCATCCGGTTCAGGCGCTTCTACATTAAAAACCTGCGCGTCATACTTTTTATCTTCTGCTGAAAGCACTGCTGTGGCTGACAAAGGAACAGCGCCTCGTTTAGGTTTGGAAGATTGCGCATTTGCCTGGAGGATGAAAAGACTAAAAACGAGAAATAAAACCGGGTACTTCTTCATTAAAAATTATTTTGGGAGGGGGAAGTTCTAAAATTACGAAAGCCGTTGCACTTGCGGAACAACGGCTTTTAAAATAAGCATTCTATCCAAACAATTAACCTGCCTGCAAAGCTGCAGCGCCGCTAACAATTTCTGTAAGTTCCGTAGTGATGGCAGCCTGTCTTGCGCGGTTGTAAGAAATCCGCAAATCGCGTAATAATTCGTTGGCATTTTCGCTGGCTTTATCCATCGCCGTCATGCGCGCTCCATGTTCTGAAGCATTGGCATCAAGCACGGCTTTAAAAACCTGCGTGTTTAAAATTTTAGGCATCAGCTCCGTCAGCAACACTTCTTTGGTAGGCTCAAAAATGAAATCAAGTTGTTTTTTAGAATCGCCTGCTGGAATAATTTGCGGAATAGGTAAATAAGGCTCCGCTACGAAAACCTGTGTGGCAGCATTTAAAAACTGACTGTACACCAATTCCACCCGGTCATATTCCTTGTTTAAAAAAGCTTGTTGTGCATATTGCGCTGCGTGCTTTACGTGTTCAAAAGAAAGGTCTGCAAAAACAGTCCAGTAATCATCTATCACCTTGTAATTATTGCGCAGAAAATACTCGTAGGCTTTTTTACCAAGGGGCAGAATGGTTACGTTTCCTTTGTCTTTTGCTGTGCTGTATTTTTTCTCAATCGTGTCACGCGTCAGCTTAATGATATTGGTGTTGTAAGCGCCAGCAAGACCCCGGTCAGAAGTTATCGGAATCATTAAAACGCGCTCTGCGGGGCGTTCTTCAGCGAGTGGCAAATGCATGTCGGAGGCTGCTGCGCTCACGATGTTGGAAAGCATTTCCTGTAGTTTTTGCGTATAGGGGCGCATCTGCACAATGGCATCCTGAGCACGGCGGAGTTTGGCTGCACTCACCATTTTCATGGCTTTGGTAATTTGTTGGGTAGAGATTACGGATTTAATCCGCGTGCGTACTTCTTTAAGCTGTCCTGACATTCAAAATAGGTTTTTTAGACCGCGCGCAAAAGTAGATTTTTTAAAGGAAAGGAAGAAATGAATCGGTAGGTTTTCACTTTTGGCATTTTCAACAACATAAAAAAACTGCCTTCGAAAAATCAAAAGGCAGTTCCATTATTACGAGCTTATGGATGCGGAGGCAAAGGCGGCTTTGGCGGCAACGGTGGCCGTGGTGGCAAAGCGTGTGCACGCGGTGGATGCGGAGCACGATGACGATGATAGTATCCACGTTTGTGATGGCGTTTGTGTTTTTTCTTTCTGTGATGCCCTTGAGCATCTGCCTGTACAGATCCGAGCGTAAAAAACACCAGCAAGGCAGCGGCAATGATTTTCATTTTCATGACTTCCGTTTTTAGTGAAACAAGCTATCTTAAAAAAGCGCTCCAAAAAATGGTAGCAGTATGTTAAGGCGCTTTGGACAATAATTTCGCGGCTCATGGAGATTGAAATTCGCGGAGAAAAACTTTGCCTTTTGCCCGAAAAAGCGTTGTGGTGGGAAGCTCAGAAAACACTTGTAGTTGCAGATTTGCATTGGGGCAAAACAGCCCATTTCAGAAAAAACGGCATTGCCATCCCGAATGCGTCACAAACCGGTGATGAAATGAAACTTGCTGCCTTAATCCGAATTTTAAAAGCAGAGCGGTTAGTGATAGCAGGCGATTTATTCCATTCGCGAAGCAACAAGCAGGTAGAAACTTTTAAGCACTTCAGAACCAGCCATGCAGGTTTGCACATTGATTTGGTGATGGGCAACCACGACATTTTACCCCGTGCTCAATACGATGGTTTCGATTTGCAACATCACCCCACCTGCCTGGAAATGGAACCATTTTGCTTTGCGCATGATGCCATCGAAAATGCGCATTTCGTGATCCACGGGCATGTACACCCAAGCGTGCGGCTTACGGGAAAGGGTCATCAAAGCCTGAAACTTTGCTGCTTTGCGGAGGAAGAAACAAGAATGATTTTGCCAGCTTTCGGATCTTTCACCGGAACGTTTAATCTGGAAATAAAAAGCTGGAAACATATTTACGTAGTGGCTGAAAAAGAAGTTATCCGCTGGAAATAATTTTTGGTTTTCCAAAATCACGCACCATCCGCCACAACTGAAGCCAACAACTAAATTTGCCCCCATGCAGCAGACACAGGTCGATTGGTTTGAAAGCTGGTTCGGATCCCCTTACTACCCTATTCTTTATCAAAACCGCGACCAGGCAGAAGCACAGGTTTTTGTCGAAAATTTAATCGCTTTTCTACACCCTGCTGCCGGAAGTAAAATGCTGGATATTGCCTGTGGCGAAGGACGATTTGCCATTCAGCTTGCCGCCCATGGTTTTGATGTTACCGGAATAGACCTTTCCTACGCCAGCATTGAAAAAGCCTTACACCACGAGGCAGAAAATCTCCACTTTTTGGTGCACGATATGCGCTATCCTTTTTACATCCGCTATTTTGATTTTGCCTTCAATTTTTTTACTTCCTTCGGATATTTTGCTACGCAAAGAGATAATGAAACGGCTGCAAAATCATTCGCGAAAGCGCTAAAAAAAGAGGGCACACTCGTAATGGATTACCTCAATAAAATACCGGCAGTAAATGCCCTGGTTGCGGAAGAAATGATTGACAAAGGCACATTGAAATTCCACATCCGCAGGGAATTAAAAGACGGGCATTTTTTGAAGCACATTCAGTTTGTTGACACCGCGGGACGCGAGCGCCATTTCACGGAAAGCGTTGCTGCTTTTGAGCTTCCGGATTTTATACGCATGTTTGAGGCAACAGGTTTAAAGCTGGAACATACGTTCGGAGATTACCAGCTAAA
This sequence comes from Flavipsychrobacter sp., assembly GCA_965218185.1. GTDB lineage: Bacteria > Bacteroidota > Bacteroidia > Chitinophagales > Chitinophagaceae > JAFIGV01. The sequence goes on along the minus strand of CBDCKE010000003.1, from coordinate 45,984 downwards.
TGCTTACAACCCGGAAAATTCCCCGCGAATGATTATGGTTTTTAAAAACTAAAAGATGCTGCAAACCTTGCACGAGTGGTTTCTTTGGTTCGATTACAACCTGTGGTATTTCATCAATTCCGTGTGGCGCAACGACACGCTTGATGCCATCATTCCTTTCTTCAGAAATCAATGGACGTGGGTGCCGCTTTACCTTTTTTTGCTGGTGCTGATGCTTCAGAATTTCGGCGCTAAAAACGGATTAATCTGGTGTCTTTTTTTTCTGCTCACTTTCGCCATTTCAGACCAGGTGAGTGCCCATTTCCTAAAAGAAATTTTCCAGCGCGTGCGCCCCTGTAACAATCCAAAACTGGATGCGTATGTGCACCTTTTAGTGCCTTGCGGAAGCGGTTACAGTTTCCCATCTTCCCATGCTTCCAACCATTTTGCACTGGCAGTTTTCAGTGCCGTCACCATGAAGCGGTTTGTAAAAGGCATCTGGTGGATTGCCATGCTTTGGGCTGCAATAGTGAGCTACGCACAGGTTTACGTAGGCGTCCATTTCCCACTTGATGTGATTTTAGGAGGGCTTATTGGCGCTATGATTGGGCGGTTTACTGCCGTTATTTATCACTATAAATTCCGCCTTGCGCTGCTTCCTGAAACGGCTTAAGCAGGGCACATAAAATACCTGCCGACACTGCTGCATTTAAAGATTCTGCTCCGCCATTTTTCGGAATAGTTACGTGTTTTGAAGCAAACTGCAGCAACGATTGTTTGATGCCTTTCGATTCATTTCCAATCAAAAGAATGGCTGCTTCTAGTCGCTTTTCTTCAAAAACAGACCCGCCTTCAAGCGTAGCTGCTACCACAGGAATACGTGCATTCTTCAAAAAATCTTCCAAATCTGCTACGTGCGTCTTCACCCGCAAATGCCCGCCCATGGCAGCTTGCACCACTTTTGGGTTATACACATCGGCACTGTCAGTCGAGCAAACAACATGTTGAATCCCAAACCAATCAGCAATGCGGATGATAGTTCCCATGTTCCCCGGATCCTGAATTTCATCCAACGCTAAAACCCAACCTGAATCAGGAAGCGATGGAGATGCCGCAGGAATAGGACTAACTATCAAAACCTTGTTGGGCGTTTTCAAAAAAGAAACAGCTTGCAGCACATGCTCCGGCACAATGTGCAATGCCGCTTCCGGATGATTAGATAGCAGCACCGTGTTTTCCGCCACCCAATCTTCAAGCGCTACAATCATTAAAACAGGGGCAGCATTGCGCAGCCATTCCGCAGCAAGCTTTTCCCCCTCGGCTACAAATGCCTGCTCCTGCATGCGGCTTTTGCGGTGCCCTAACGACTGAATGTATTTAATTTGCGCCTTCGAAAACATAGCGTGCAAAGCTACCTTAAATGCATTATCCCTTTTTTCTTCAAAACCTGTAAGCCGCAGCAGCATTGGCTTTTAATGGCGTTTGCCCTTTTCCTATCTGCGGGTTGCAACATCACTAAAAACATTCCCGAAGGGCAATACCTGCTTCAAAACAACACCATAAAACTCCACTCCGAATACACCATTCCAAACAAAAGTGAATACACAGACAACCTTTCGCAGTTAGTAGTTCAAAAACCTAACACCCGCTTTTTCGGCATTCCCTTTAAACTGATTTTCTACAATGCCCGCTATAAAAAGTTTAGCAACGATTCCACCAATTATCAACTGAAATCAAAAACGGTGGAACCGCCTGTAATCTTTGACAGTTCCACCATTCCGCGTTCCAAAGAAAACATGCGCAGCTACATGTTTAACCAGGGATATTTTTATGCACAAGTGGACGACACCGTGAAGTTTAAAGGCAAAAAAGCCTATCCGGTTTATGATGTTCAGGCGGGCTTTAATTATCAGATTAATGAAACGAGGCTTCGGGTGGATGATGACGACATCAAAAACCTGCTGAAAAAACATGCTGATGAAACCGTCCTCACAAAAGGAAAACCATTTTCCATGAGCCTGTTGGATGTGGAGCGCAGCCGCATTATCGACCTCCTTAAAAACGATGGCTTCTTTCTTTTTAGTCAGGAGTTTATTTCGTTTGAAATTGACACCGGCAATAAGTTTTTCCTGAAACCAAATGCTACGCCACTCGCCAATGCCCTATCTATTATATCGCTGCAAGCTGAAAACAAAGAGCCGACTATAAACATCATCACCATCATAAACACAGAAGATGCCCCCGATGCTGCAAGCCGCTATGCCATTCAGAACGTAACCGTGTTTCCTGATTTTATTGACCGCGAGGATGCGGAGAAAAACAAGTTCCTCGAAACCAGTTTTCAGGGCGTAAAATTTCGTTACCACAATTATTACCTCAAAGAGAACGTCATCTATCAGCACATTGCGCTCGAAGCCAATAAACTCTACACGCAGAATGATTATGAAGCCACCATTACGCGCTTAAATTCTCTCGGTGTGTTCCAAACGGTGCGGGTGGTTTTGATTGATGACACGAGCAAGCGACCGGCGCACTATCTCAATATGTATGTGCTGCTTTCCGCGGCAAAGAAAAAAGACTTCGGCACAAGCTTCGAAGTGTCAAACGGAACCACTTATGTGCTCGGTTCTGCCCTCACGCTCAGCTACCGCGATAAGAATCTTTTTAAAGGCGCCAACCTGCTTTCCACCTCCGCAAGTGTGGGGCTTGAAAGCGATTACAACCAACGCTACGGCGATAATTTCTTTTCCAACTTCCGGCTGCTTACCAAAAACTTTGGTGTGAATGCCAGCATTGATTTCCCGAAGTTTCTGATACCCGTATCCCAACAAAAATTCAGCAAAAAGAATCTACCCCGCACCGTTATAGGCATTGGTACCAGTCTTCTCGACCGCGTAAACTTTTTTACCCTCAGCAACTCCACGGCAAACATTACCTACAACTGGAAAGAAACTTCACAGAAAAACTGGGCTGCCACACCCGTGTTCATCAACGTGATTAAGCTGCCCAACATTTCCGATTCTTTTCAGAAACGGCTTGACCAAAACAGCTTTCTCCGCAACAGCTACCGCGAACTTTTTATTGAAGGCGAAAACATAACCTTCACTTTCAGTAACCAGATTGAAAAGCAGGGCAGGAGCTATTCTTACGCCAAATTTGCCATTGAGGAAGCAGGTGGATTGCTAAGCGGCGTGTCATCCATTGCGGGACGTAAAAATTCGGAACGGCAGTTTCCCTTTGCGCAGTATGCGAAGTTTGATTACGACATGCGGCATTATTTCAACCGCCTGCATTCGCAAACTGCTTTTAGGGTGAATGGCGGTGTGGGCCTGCCTTACGGCTTCTCGCCTAACCTGCCCTACATCAAGCAATATTTTGTGGGCGGGCCTTATAGCATCCGCGGCTGGCGCATCCGTTCCTTAGGCCCGGGTAGTTATCAGGATTCTACCGTAGCCAGCAATGTGCCGACCATCGACCGTACCGGCGACATCAAAATAGAACTGAATGCAGAATACCGTTTCGATGTGGTTTCGCTTTTCGGTGGCTCCGTAAAAATTAAAGGCGCTGTGTTTACCGATGCGGGCAACATCTGGCTTTCGCAGCCTGATGATAATTATCCGGGCGGCGAATTCCGGTTTAATAAACTGGGGAAAGACATTGCCATAAGCACCGGCGCGGGTGCACGTTTCGACCTTGCAGGCTTTTTCATTTTGCGCCTCGATGCTGCCTTCCCGATTAAGAAGCCCTATGTTTCTACCAACGGCGGCTTTGTGTTTAATCAGATAGATTTTGGAAGTGCCCAATGGCGCGCCACCAACCTCATCCTGAACTTCGCCATCGGCTATCCTTTTTGATGCACCGTTGCATCCCGAATACTCTTAAGCTACCTTTGAAACCTTATGCGAAACATCAAGATTATTGAAGTGAAATCAGAGATTGGAGCGGGCACGCGCGGCGCAAGTCTGGGTATTGATGCGCTTCAGATTGCAGCGTTGGATTTCATGAGCTCCTTCTTCGTAAACTTCCCTACTGAAGCCGTAGAAACCGAAAACAGATTGCTTTACGAACCCGTGCAAAGCCCTTATGCAAAGCGGATAAACGGCGTAAACACGATGTATGAAAGGATCAGCACGGCGGTATGCGAAACCATTAAATCCGGCTTGTTTCCCCTCGTGCTGGCAGGCGACCACAGTTGCGCGGGTGGCACCATTGCCGGACTAAAAATGGCAAGACCCAAAAACAAACTAGGCGTCATCTGGATAGATGCACATGCGGATATGCACACGCCTTACACCACCCCATCCGGCAATATGCACGGGATGCCGCTTTCAACCGCACTAGCTGAAGACAACCTCGAAAACAAGGTGCACAACCCCGATGAAAAAACAATTGACCTCTGGAACAAACTGAAAAACATCGGCAACATCTCCCCTAAAATATTGCCTGAAGACCTGGTGTTTATTGGCTTGCGCGATTATGAAAAAGAGGAAGAATTTTTACTGAAGAAGCACAACATCAAAATGATTACCGTGCAGGAAGTGCGCCGCAAAGGCGTGGAGCAAGTGGTTCGGCAGGCATTGCTGCATCTTTCTAACTGCGATGATATTTATGTTTCCTTCGACGTTGATAGTCTCGACAGCTCCATCAGCCGCGGCACCGGAACGCCCGTTAGCAATGGCTTGCGCGAGCGCGAGGCGGAAGACATTTTAGCTTCGCTGATGCAGAACCACAAGATTTGCTGCTTCGAGATAACTGAAGTAAACCCCACCCTTGACAAGGAAAACCTGATGGCAGAAATTGCCTTCAACATTTTGCAGCGCAGCGTGAATTTGTTGTTGGTGAATTAGGAAGGTAAGTGGGTAAGTTGATAGGTTAATAAGTTCATAAGTTGGAGGAGGTTTTAGGATGGACGCTGATTTTTTGATTGGGATGATTGGTTATGATACTTGCGCCCCGTCATTGCGAGGGCTTGCCCGAAGTAATCTGAAGAATAGTTTATTTCACTCTTTTTTTGAATCGCGGATGAGGCGGATTAAAGGATTTCGATGATTTTTTACCCGACAGGGAATAATCCGTGTAATCTGTGCAATCGATTAAAATCCGCGATTCAAAAAGCATAGCAAGGCGGATTACAAATCCGCTTTATCTCTAAGTCGGGATGGCATGCGTAACATCCCGAATATCTATTGCATTGATTGTGCGCGAATCCCTGTGGAGAGTCAGGCACGAAAATAATTTTGCCGATTTGAAAATAACCTTACTTTTACGAAAATTATTCTTATGGCAGCAGTTATTGAACTCTTATCAACCGTAGGCGGATTAGCAGGACTCAGCGGAGCAAGCGCGGATATTGTTTTTATAAAAGATCAAAACAGAACAAGCGGAAACCCTTTCTACTTTAATCCTACTGGAACCACCTGGAATAATGGTACCTCTTACCAAATAACCGCCGCAGGCGGTGGTACATGGGAAATGCAACATGATGGCAGCATTTGCGTAGCTTGGTTTGGAGCCGCAGGAAATGGAATGACAGATGATTACGGCCCGATAAAGGCTGTTGTAAATTATGCTAATGCTAACCCCGAGCTAGTGAAGGAAATTATGTTTGGGGCAGGCAAAGATTATTTTATTCAGGGGCCTCCAAACATACCCGTGGGACAAGGAATTGATCCCCGCGATTTGAATTTTTCCAGCCTGCAAAATGTGGTTATCCGCGGAAATGGCGCTACCCTTTTAATTGAAGGAAGATACGGTGTTTCTGCAACTTACATGCGAAGGGTTCGTTTATCTTTTGAGCTTTGCGCTGACATTATTATTGACAATTTTAGGGTCAATACAAACCGGCAAACTATTACACCCGACCCAACCATTAATGATACCGGTGCAAATGGTTTCACTTTTTTAGGTTGCAATAACATCAAAATTCTAAACTGCCTTTCCCTGCTTTCGGGCACGGACGGTTTTCATTTTACATCTGCTGAAGGACGACCTTGCTCTATAATTTCGATGGTGAACAGCCGAGCAGATTTCAGTGCGAGGGATGGCATCCGTTTAGGAGCCGTAAACCAGTTTACCGCCACTAATAGTGTGTGTGCCTATTCCGGGCAGGATTATAATTTACAGACCGGAGCCGTTTATCCCGGAGCTAATGGCGTTACTATAAATCCCGCATCAGAAGCGGATGGGGTTTCAGAAAATATGTTGTTTCAGAACTGCAAATGCGTTGCCAACAAGGATGCACAGTTTGAATGTGGCGACCAAGTGGAGAAGTACAAAAATATTGTGGTGGACGGTTGTTATTTTACGGATACTGAAGGCGAAGTTTCTGCAGATTTATCTACCACGTTCGGGGTTCATTTTGCTTCTGTAATTTCTGTTGTGAATTACCAGTTTGATTTGAAGCGCACACAATTAAGCCTTGCGGGAAACCTAACTCCTGAACAGAATTTAAACACCCAAATTATTTTTGACAACAACCGGATTATTTGCGGAACGCAAAATGGAGGCAATCAAAAATCTATTGTAACCGGAGAAAATCTGGCTTCCATTTCGGTGACTGATAATCACTTTGTGCAAGACGGCTCCGGAGCTTTAACCGTCGATGCGTTTATGGAATTGCAGGATGTGCAGAAAGGGTTTTTTAAGGACAATTACACCTTCATTCCTTCCAGTAGATTTAATACTGCGCTTACTAAGAATTTGGTGATGATTGCAAAAGGCGGTTGGTTGATTAGCCAATCTGTAATTCAGACGAACTTCAATAATTTGGATGATACTTCTTACTTTTTTACCGTAGAAGTTTACAATGCTGCTGCTTTAGAAAATATTACGCTCTTGGGTGGCAACCCGGGATTTGATGATGCCATACGTGCTTTTGACGGCACAACGCAATTAAATCACGACACTAATTTTCCGCTGACTTTTTTGGCATCCGGGACGAGTGATAATGTGTATGAGCCGTTTGGGAGGGCGATGAATGCGGGGGAGATACTTTTGATTGGAGGTGATGCGGCTTTAACAAAAGCCAGAAAAATCATGTATGGTAATAATCCTCCTCCCCAAGGGATTTCTGACTTTAATGTAGGAGATATACTTTTTAATAATACCCCTGTGATTTATGGTAACGTTGGGTGGATTTACCTTGGAGGTGTTAATGGATGGATTCCTTTCGGGATTAGTGGTGCCATCCAAGCTTTAGCAAGTGCAAATGTTACGCCTAATGCTCCAACTAGCTATAGCCAATCCCAAGTTCAAACCCTCTTAGATGAATTAAGAGACTTAAAAAACAAACTTCAATCCGCAAATTTAACTTCATAAACTTATATAATGGCAGTTTTAGAATATATTAATAACGTTAGTCAATTTGTTAACTATGGCTCGTCCACAGACATTATATATGTGAATGACATGAGTCGCACAAGTGGTAATCCATTTGTTTACATGACTGGTTTAGCCGTAAATAATGGCACCGTTTATCAAGGTGCAGGATTAACTGATGTTTGGGTCATGCAGCATAATGGGACAATTCAGGCAAGTTGGTTTGCCCAAGCCAACCAAGCAGATGATTACTGGACATTAAAAAATTGCCTAAACTATGCTAATATTGCAACAAATAATGTTAAGGAAATTATTTTTGAGTATAACAAAACTTACTTAATAAACAATTCTCATGTATTTCAAATAATGACTGGCAATTTTAATTCTCCAGATTTATATTTATTGTCTCGACCCAATGTAATTATTAGAGGCAATAATTCCACCATTGATATTTCAGGAAATTATACAATAAACAGCTCGACTACAAATCCTTACCGCAATGTCAAATTTGGCTTTGATTTATGCAATGATGTTATTATCGAACACCTAACCCTTAACTGTCACCGTCTTGATATGAACGACCTTAGCGGAGGTTTAAAGGGTGCCGCCGCCCATGGTCTCCACCTATCTGGTTGTCATCGGGTGGATTTGCAGGATGTTCACATCATTGAAGCGCGCGTTGATGGGTTTAATTTCAATAAAAGCGGCACGCTTCCATGTAGAAGTATAAAAATGGTGAATTGTAGCAGCGAGTTTGCAGGAAGGCAGGGGTTACAGATCACCCAAGCAGTGGGTCTTCACATTGAGAATTTTAAAAGTTTGTATGCAGGGCAATGCAGAGATAATATTTGCCCTTGGCTTACCACCCCCCCTACATACAATCCCATAGCCGGATGTGATATTGAGCCCAATAAAGTGGAGAACGTGGATGAGTTGACGGCAGACATTACCATTCTTAATTCTGTTTTTGCCGGAAATGTTGGTCATCAGTTTACATGTGGGGGCAGCCCTTTAAAATATAATCGAATTAACATTGAGGGATGTTTATTTTCTGATGACTATAATAATTATAAGGGCAAAGATGGAATCACGTATGTGGCACATTTTGGTGGCGGACAATCTGTAAATATTCGCAACAATACATTTGTTATGAAGGGAGGTCCCCTGTGGTTAGTACATTATCAGTTGGATGAGAATCCCTATGGAAATGTTTCTTTTGAGAATAATACCTTATACTGCGATTATTATACTTGGCTTGAAACCGGGAATGGCGTAAACTCAATGGTGATAAAAAATAATTGTTTTATTGACTTAGGTGGGAACTCGATTTTATATGGAGTTGAGAGGATGATTAATTTAGTGCAGGTAAATATTGGTCTGTTTAAAGATAATTATTTTTTTATCGGATACCAAAGATTTCCTCTTTTTAATCCAGATCCACCGCCAGGACCATATCCCTACGACTTTAAATACATAGCCAATTTTCAAAAAGGATGGCTTGTACAAAACAATGTTTTTGAAACAGATTTGAGTGGGACTAAATATTTTTTGATGGTCGCATACAAAGGCTCCGTTATAAAAGAGAATATTACAAAGGGTTCTGCCATGGGATACATCGATAATATACGATTTACAAAGCCTGGAGGTCCCGCAGTACAAAATCCTATTAATCATGATTCTCATTTTCCTATTACCTTTTCTGATCCAGCCTCATTAGATGAGAGGTTTCCCAATTATTCTGTCGGGAATGCTTTGCATACAGGAAAAAGAGTTCTTGTTAAACACAATCAGTTGCAGTCTTATTCTAAAATTGGGACTGCACCGAGCATTCCCACCGCCGGATTCTACACAAGTGGAGACATTTTGCTTAATGAAACTGTAGCAGTAGGCGGAATTCTTGGATGGATATGTATTACTTCTGGTACACCGGGCATTTGGGCTCCCATGGGGATAGTTGGCGCAAAAAAAGTGCCGCTCCCAATAACAGCGCACCGAACCCCAGCAGTACCTACAGTGCTACAGTAATCAACGCCATCCGCCAGGAATTGTGGAATTATAAAACAATTCTTCGCAATGCCGGCCTATTAGAACCTTAATTAAATTTCTATAATGAAACGCTTATACTCTTTTCGCTATCTGCTATTGCTATTATACTTATAGCATTTTCAACAAATTGTACCGCACAGCAAAGCACTGGCTATATTGATAGTTGGCCCAAACCGAATAGCTCTGTAAAAAGCATTTTGAAGAAGGATTCTCTTTTGTACGTAGCAGGAAATTTTACGGCATGGGGGATTCCGGCACCATTTGGTCTTCCATTCGGAATAAACTCTGCATTGCCCTTAATAAAATCGGGTTTTGCAAATGGATTTGTGAAAGCGTGTGTTTCTGATGGGAATGGGGGTTGGTTTATAGGTGGCAATTTTACTCAAGTAGACGGAGTGCCTCGCGCAAAACTCGCACATATCTTCTCCAACGGGAATGTTGCAGCATGGAATCCGGGAGTTACTGGAAATACAATTGAATCCTTGTTACTTTATGGCAGTAAACTTTACGTTGGTGGCGATTATTATATTATAGGGGGACAAAACAGAACGTCAATAGCAGCAGTGGATACTGCTACTGGTCTCGCGACATCTTGGAATCCCAATCCCAATCCATGTTATGTGTTCTCCATGTCTATAAAAGGAAATTTTTTGTACGTAGGGGGTACTTTTAATACAATCGGGGGGCAAACACGTCCGCGTTTGGCAGCTATTGACACGAGTACAGGTTTAGCTAACAGTTGGAATCCTTTTCCGAACAGCACAGTCTTAACCTTATTAATAAACGGAGACACCGTTTATATTGGAGGGAATTTTACATTAGTAGGAGGACAAAATCACAGGACATTAGCAGCCATAGATCGCCTTAGCGGCAATCCTACTTTCTGGAATCCATTTAATGGTGTTGGAGGTGCAATTGTGAACACGATTGTCCAAAAAGACAGTCTCCTATACATAGGCGGGTTATTTTCTTCTGTCATGTCTCAATTCAGAAATAATCTGGCAGCTTTTAATTTAAATACTAGTAGTGTTACTTCCTTTAATCCAAACGTAAATAGTAAGGTTCAAACAATGGTAGAATCCGGCGGTATTTTATATATTGGGGGCGCATTTACATCAATTGGCACGGCTTCAAGAAACTATTTGGCATCAGTTAATATTACTACAGGTTTGCCTACGAGTTGGCATCCTAATATTAATGGCTATGCTTATTGTCTTGCCTTGCACGATACATCTATTTATGCTGGAGGAGAGTTTGACGTTGCCGCTGCTCAAAAGCGTAATCACGTGGCTGCTATAAATGTCAACACAGGGCAACTTGCATCCTGGAATCCGAATGTAAACGGACTTGCGACGCGCCTTACTGCTAACGACAGCATGATTTATATAGAAGGGTTGTATGACAGTGTGGGCGGAATTTTTAGAAATGGCTTAGCTGCCGTGCATCCAGTTACCGGAGCATTGAAACTGTGGGATCCTGTAAATACCGATTTTGCGCCAGCGGATATTAAAGCAATCAACAACAATGTGTATGCAGGCGGTTATTTTTCAACAATTGGAAGCCATTCCATTAATAGTTTAGCAGAACTGGACGGAACTACGGGAAATGCCAACATTTCGTGGAATCCGAACCCTACACACGGCACTACGCAGGCAGCTATAGCAAGCATAGACCATAAAGGTGATACTCTTTACGTAGCGGGTGATTTTACAACCATCAGCGGACAAAGCAGGATGGGGTTTGCTGCCTACAATATCGTTACGCATTCTCTTTTAGGCTGGAGTCCGGTTCCCAGCAATTCTACTTACCATTATGTGAATTACAGCAATGATGTTTGTTATCTAAGTAGTGGCTTCACGACTATAAATGGAGTAGCCCGCAATGGGTTAGCAGCGGTGGATGCAAATAGTGGTGCACTGTTGCCGTGGTATCCAAGCTTTAATAACAATGCCTTTTTCCTTGCTCGTCAGGGCAGCAAGGTTTATCTCGGCGGCAATTATACGATGCTCGGCGGTCAGCCACGTTATCAGTTGGCTTCAGTTGATGCAACAACAGGTGCAGTAAGTTCTTTTGATCCGAACCTGGATTCCGGACCGGCGAACGTTGTGGTTCCAAGCGGAGACACGCTCTACATTGGAGGAATTTTTACGAGCGTAAACGGAGATCTTACCCGCAGGTACTTTATGCCGCTTATTGATTCCACTTTATCATTCCTAGTTTCTATAGCCGCCACGCCCTCGCCTGCCTGCATAGGCGCGTCCATTAGTTTTTCTTCCACGTTGCAAAACAGCAGCGGCGGCACTACTTACCAATGGTTGCAAAACGGCAGTCCCATTGGCGGAGCTACCAACAGCACGTTTACTTCTGCTACCATTACCAATGCAGACACCATCAGCGTCTCCATTACAGAAGGCATTAAAACCATTACCTCCAACCTGCTTACAAACCTTATAGATTCCACCAACACATGGACGGGCGCGGCATCCATTTCATGGAGTAATCCGCTGAACTGGAGTTGTGGCTCGGTGCCGGGGAGCAGCTCCAACGTCATTATTCCGGCGGGTGCATCGGTTGTTATTTCTATTACCAATGCCATGAGCAATAACATTACGGTGGGCGCAGGTGCGGCGGTTAGTTTTTCAGGCGCGGCGCCTGTGCTTACTGTTGGCGGCTTGCTGCTGAATAATGGCACTATTTATTCAGCCGGTGGGACGTTGGTGGTGGTGCCTTAAATTAATTTGACAATTTGACAATTTGACAATTCAGCAATGGGTGTGGGAGGGATGGAACGCAGATGGTTACGGTTTTTAGGATGAACTATGATTACCTCTTTTTGAAGGGATGGAACGCAGATGGTTATGGTTTTTAGGATGAACTATGATTGACGTTGTTTTTGAATCGCGGATTAGGTGGATATTTTACGCCGATTGTTAGCTTTAGACTTTCTACTCTTTTTGAATCGCGGATTAAGTAGATTAAAGGATTTCGCTGATTTTTTACCGCCCGTCAGTAATCGGCGTAATCTGTGCAATTCTTTAAAAAATCTGCGATTCAAAAATGGAAATCATAGCCTATCCTTCAATCCCCATTCCGTTACTTTTGCCACTATGCACCACCAACAACTCCAGTCTCTCCTCCCCGCTGCTTTTAATGATGATTCAAAAGTCTGGATTTTCCAGAGCAGCCGCGCTTTTGTAGCTACCGAAGCAACACAGATAAACGAGCAGCTCCTTCAGTTTTACACGCAATGGACGGCACATGGCGCACCGGTGAAAGGCTGGGCAAAATTGCTTTTCAATCAGTTTATAATAGTGATGGCAGATGAAACGGGAACGCACGTGAGCGGTTGCAGTACGGATGGCATGGTGCGGGCTATTAAAAGCATGGAGCGGCAGTATGATGTCAATTTCTTTGACCGGATGATGATAACATTTTTGGTGAAAGACAAAGCTGAAATGCTGCCGTTTAATCAGGTGCAATATGCGATTGACAAAGGTTTTATCACCCCCGAAACGCTGGTGTTTAACAACATTCCTATCACCAAAAAAGACCTGCTGCAAAACTGGCTGGTGCCGCTGCAAAACAGTTGGCTGGCGCCTAAACTTTCCTTCACAAAAACAAACGCCGAATAGTTCCTGCCAAATGCGCATTGGTCTGGTTGTCGGTTTCTGTTGTGTTGCTTCTTTCTTTGCGAAAGCACAATTCAATCCTGCTTTTATTGAACCGAAACCGATTCAACTTCAGGATGTTGTGGTTACTGGCATCCGTGCGGAAAGTGTGGACTCCACCGCCCTGCACATCGAGCGCCACACACTTCACAGCCTGGAGGAAAATGCGCCGCTCAATCTCTCCGACGCCATGTCTGCCATCCCCGGCATCAGCCAAATGACGACGGGTAACTCCATCTCCAAACCCGTAATCCGCGGTCTTTTTGGGCAGCGCATCCTCACGTTGCTTTCCGGCTTGCGGTTCGATAATCAGCAATGGCAGGATGAGCACGGGCTGGGGCTTTCGCAGATTGGCATAGACAGAGTGGAAATAATTAAAGGTCCCGCATCGCTACTGTATGGAACGGATGCTATGGGCGGCGTTATCAACATTATTGAAGAAGAAGTGCCGCATGGCAGCCGCTTTTCTGCCGACGTAAACACCCGCATTTTCTCCAACACCGGTGGCACACTTACAGATATTGGTTTGCAGCACCGCAACGATGACAAATGGTGGCGCATGCGCGCAGGCGTTGAAAGCCATGCGGACTATACAGACGGCAACGGCACGCGCGTGCTCAATTCCAGAAACACGGGGTATTATTTTAAGGCAGGCGCAGGGTTTACAAAGAAGCGATGGAGCCAAAACAATGCGTACAATTTCTCGTTCAATCAGTACGGTTTTATACTGCCTGATTTGAAGCAGTATTTTGATGAAGATGCGCGGTATTCAAGAGCATTTGGCGGGCCGCACCACAACGTAACCTTCCACACTTTCAGCTCTCAAAATGATTTTCAGTTGCGTGCTTCTACCCTTAAAATAAATGCGGGCTTCCAGAGCAATCAGCGTGCGGAAGATGAAGGCGGCGGCGCCATCAGCCTGAACATGCACCTGCTTTCTTTTCTTGAAAATGCACAATGGGAAAAGAAATTGAGCAAGAAAAAGCAGCTCATCATCCATCAGCAACTAAGCTTTGAAAACAACACCAATTATGGCAAGCGGAAAATAATCCCCGACGCTAATTTATTGGAAGGAAACCTCTCCGCTTTTCTGCATGTTGACCTTGGGAAATGGATTGTGGAAGGCGGCGTGGGCATTAACTACAAGCAAATAAAAACCTTCAAAACTTCGGGCATTAATGATGGGAATGTGTATGTTCCTGACCCCTCACTGATGCCATTTTATAAAACTGCTGCTGCTGCCAATGCCATGCTGGGCGTGAGTTACAATCCATCGCCGTTTGTAAATCTAAAAGCAAATATTGCTACCGGAAACAGAATGGCAAACCTTGCGGAGCTTTCGTCCAACGGGCTGCACGAAGGCGTATACCGGTATGAAGTGGGCAACCCTGATTTTAAAATGGAGCAAAACCTGAATGCGGACGCTACCCTATCCATTATCCATCAAAAATGGTACTTCAGCGCTTCCGGATTCTTCAACCGCTTTTTCAATTACATCTACCTCGCGCCCACCAATAAACTCTTTCAGGGATTGTATTACGAATACAGGTTCAGGCAGCAAAATGCAAGTTTGTTTGGCGGGGAAATGACGGCAAAGTATTGGCTGTTTGATTTTCTACAGGGTACCCAAAGTTTCAGCATTACCGAAGGCATGCTGGACGAAGCATACGAAGCGGGAGGAAGCCGATATCTGCCGTTCATCCCCGCATGGAAAAGTGTGAGTTCGCTGCGGTTTAAAAGGCGAATTGGCAAGCAGCACGATTTCTTTTTTAAGCCGGAACTGGAATATTATTTCCCCCAACGCCACCCTGCGCAATTTGAAACCAACACTGCCGATTATGCCCTGGTGAACCTTCACGCGAGAGGTAGCTTTAGGATCCGAAAACACTGGTTTAACGCAGGCATTTCAGCCAATAATCTATTTAATAAAACCTACGCATCGCACCTTTCCCGGCTCAAGTATTTTGGCATCAATAACACAGGGCGCAATGTTAATTTATCTTTATCCACTCGCTTTTAATAAACCTGCTTTTTTTGCCACGCCGCTTTTCTGTTTTCTCTTTTGTTTTGATGTTACTGCTGGCAGGTGCGTGGGCGTTTCACAATGGCGTTCCGGTGTATTATTCCATTGCGGAGCAAAGCATTAAAACGATACAGCAAAGCAAACTTTTATCCTCCCAACCCACTGTTGCTACGTTTGTTTTTCATCTTTCTAAAACAGAATTTGAAACGGCACTGCGGGATAAAGGCAAAGAGTTATTTCTGGATAAAACCTGGTATGACATCGTTTCGGTTACGCACCATGCCGATGGTTCTGTTACTTGCAACGCCGTAAAAGACAAGCGCGAAACGCGGTTAGCGAAATGGAGTGATTCATCCAATCAACACGAAGCGGGTAAAAAGTTGGCGGTGGGATTTTCTTACTGGTGGCTGATACATCAAAAACCAGACTTTGCTGCATCTTTTCAGAAGATATTGCCTTTGGGTGCACGGGTGTTTTGCTTAGCGAAAGCAACGCCTTTATTATCCGGGTTTGTGGCTTCCTGCCTGCGGCCTCCGGGTGAAAATGTTTGATTGGGAACGCAGTGAAGTCGTTTGAAGAACGTGGAAAACCACAGTTAGACTTCAGATTGCTTCGGGCAAGCCCTTGCAATGACGGGAAAACCTCAGATTGCTTTTGGAAAGCTTTCGCGTTGCTGAGATGTAGAACTTTTCATCAGGAGCAGCCTAAGGTTTTCTTCCTCTAAAAACATAATTCTGATGCACTCTTATAGGGGCACATTGGAACCATCCAAACATTTACTTCAAAAACAAACTTTCAAAAAATGAAAAAACAATTTTCAAAGCTTATTACGGCGACGTTGCTTACCGCCTTTATTGCCATTGCATTTACCTCTTGTAAAAAAGAAGAAGATGAAGGCAAGACACCCAATATCAGTTTTAAAACCGGTGCGCAATATGTTTCTACGGATACTACCATCAATGCTGCGCAATACTTTTTAACCGGCATTAATGCTTCTAAAGCGGAGGATAAAGACCCGTTGCAAAAGTTCACCATCACGCGGCAGTTTAATGGCGGTGCAGATTCGGTGATTATTACTAAAGACCTGACTGGTAGCGAAGGGGATAATTTTAGTTACGAGCAATTGCTTCAAACAGGCACAACGCCGGGTGTGGAGAAATACACGTTCACTGTTATTAATAAAGATGGGTTGATTGGGAGGGTAAGCCTGAGTGTTACGGTGAATTAATTGAACTTACAGTGATGCATTTTTAAAGAAGAAAATGCATGTATAAGAAACGGGCAACTTAAAAATTGCCCGTTTTTTATTTTAAAAGATCATAGGCTATTATTGCCTCACCAAATGAATAAATTTACTGCCGCACTCCCCAATCTTTACATAATAATTCATGGCGTTGCCCAAGTTTTGAATTAATATTTCACCTTCAGTTATTTCCCCATCCACGCTTATAGGAATTTCAATATTTTCAGCAATTTTATTATCTGCCTGATTGCTGATATCACCTTTGTATTCTTCCCACGGTAATCCTTCAAGGTTTATGTAATATTCATTTTGCCCTTCACCTTTTGTAAAACTTGCTTTTCCGGAAACCATGCGCTTTGATGTTTTTAATTGATACGAATAGGTGTTGTCTTTTTTAAAAACCATCAATGTCATCTCGCATTCATTTTCAACATCTGCATCATTTCCCTGGGCGGTATAAGTTCCAATAGCATCAAAAGGCAATAAGACATCTGGCATAGCCGGAATGGGCACAGGAGCCTGGGTCTCAACATCCGATGCAGAATCTGCATGTAGAATAATATCTTTTTCAGAAGCAGAAGGTGCACAGGCGTTTAACGCCAGCATTGTCATAAACAAAAAACTGATAGTAATAAAAGAGTTCTTCATTATTTAAAAATGGAAGGAGGAGGGAATGAGGATATAATTATGTGAAGATCGCAATGATTATTTTAAGATCCCAACTTCTAATTTTCTACTTGTTTTAAGGTAAGATATTGCTTCCTGCCTAATGTAACATAGTAAATATTAAGAAATGCAAAGGGAACAACAAACCAAAGTAACCAACTAATATGGAAAAAGTATTGCAATGCAAGATGAATAAAAATGATGGCCAGCACCACCCACACAAGCCAGTTGCTATGTTTATAACCGCTTATCTTAAATGTGGCTGTAGCATTTTGACCTACTTCAAAAGGAACAGGCGGGCTGCTGCACCAATCCATTTTTGCCTGAAGGCTATGGGTTCCGTCAGGGATTTCAATTTCTTTTGATTTTCCATTCGATATAGTATCGAGCAAAGTACCATCCAGATAGATCTTATAACTCCGCATCCTGTTTACGTAGTTGTTTTCTCGATGCAAAACTAATCGTGACATAAATTAAGCAATAACTTTTAATAAAAATTGAAATAAACGGCTTATCTGCCATACATCGTTAATCCTATGTTTTTCACTTGTCCGGCAAGGATGGTGATGCTTTGACAAACGCCATTTTCAAAACCCTTTTTTTCATAGCAGATTTTATAAGTCCCGGGCGGCACGTCTTTAATCACAAAATTACCTCTGCTGTCAGTGACGCTTTTCTTTTCCCATTTATCGTCAAACGTGCGTAGGGAAACTTCTACTTTCGGCAGCGGTTTAAATTCTTTAAGGTCGGTAACGCTTCCTTTAAGGATGGTTGTTTCAGAAGTTTGAGGCGAAGCGGCGGCAGCAGTTACGCTTTCCACCGTGGCTGTGTCGGGCATTTGATTGGAAGCCTTTGTGGTTTTTTGAGCGGATGAACAAGCGCAGAAACCAATTGCGATAGCAGTTGTAATGATGAGTTGTTTCATAAAAAAAGAATTTTTTGCAGTGGTGAAGATACAATAGCTATGCCTTCGAAAAAAATCCTGCCGATAAAAGTGAAGGAGAACGTCTTAAATTCGTGGTTCAAAACTAAAGAATTATGACGGCAGAAGCCATTCTTGAAAAACTGCAATCGCTTAGTAATGAAGGCGTGAAAGCTATTTATCGAAAGCATGGAGCACCTGAAAACATTTGGGGCGTAAAGGTGGGCGATATGAAGCCGCTCGTCAAAAAAATAAAAAAAGACTACAAACTTTCGCTTGAGTTGTTCGAGTCAGGCATTTCTGACGCACGGTATTTTGCCGGACTAATTGCCGATGAAACCAAAATGACAGCGGCAGATTTGCAGCATTGGGCAGATGAAGCCGATTGGTATTTATTAAGCGAATACACCGTTCCCTGGATTGCCGCCGAAAGTGCGCACGGCTGGAAACTTGCCCTGAAATGGATAGACGACCCGCGTGAAACAGTACAATCTTCCGGTTGGAGCACGCTGGCAAGCATGGTAGGTCTGGAAGGAAAAACATTGCAGCAGGCAGATTTGAAAAAATTATTACATCGTGTTTTGAAAGAATTACCAGATGCCCAAAACCGTGTGCGTTATGCAATGAATGGATTTTTAATTTCCGTGGGCGGTTATGTTCCTGAACTTTCAGAAGAAGCAATAAGCATTGGAAAACAGTTAGGCAAAGTGAAAGTGGACATGGGCGGCACGGCTTGCAAAGTACCTTTTGCGCCTGATTACATTAAAAAAATGCAGGACAAAAGCGTGAAGAAAAAGAAACAGGCACGCTGCTAAAAACGTTGGCGGCACAGCTTTTTATGAGTTTCTGTAAATTTTACAATCATGTCTCAGCAAAACAATCAACCAAAAAATCAAACTGACCTTACAGATTCTGCAAACGACCGCAGGCATTTACAACCCGAAACTACTGAAATGCAATTGCCGGACGTAAATGATATTCCCGGTCAGGAGCATATTACCAATGCTGGTGTTCCCGCTGCCATGAGCGGCGCAACTGCATCCTCTGCCGGTGAAGAGGGCGATAGCGTGTTTGGTGAAAATGATGGTACAGCAAGCGACATCGTAATGGGTACAAGTGCCGACGTTACAAAAGAAGACCTTGCTATGCTTGGAGATAAAAATCAGGATATGGACGGTGGCGCCGATGAAGCGATGCGCAACACGGGATTGGATGCTACCGATAATGAGGGTGCTCCATTGAACGAAGACAGTTCTCAAAACGATAAAACCGGGGAAGATTTGGTGGTGCCCGGAAGCAATGCCGATAATGCAATGGAAGACATAGGCGAGGAGGATGAAGAAAACAATTATTACAGTTTGGGCAGTAGTGACAATGATAATATGGTAGAAGGAACGCCCTAAATTCGCTACCCTAATATTTTGAATAAGCGTCTGACAAAGTTGGGCGCTTTTTCGCGTTAAAGAGGAAAATAAATCTTTTTTTTGAATTGTCCTTTTTTTTTGGTATCTTTAGACTCTTTAGTCAAAATAAAATTTCACACCAAATTATTTCAGTCTTTATGAAACGTAGTTGTAGTCTTGCGATTGCTGTCTTTTTTATGTGCGTATCTACTAATGCACAATACAAAACGGTACCTTTTAATTATGAACGTACTTACTTTAATGAAGGAAACCCCCTGCCGGCAGAAGATAAATTTCTTATAAACGGAAATGTTCCGCCAAATATAGACTTGGTGGAAATAGAGGTTTTCCCTAACTCCAATACCACCAAAACAAGAAGTTACAGTGCCCTTTGGAAGCGAAATCCATTGCTGCAAACCTCCCAATTTATTGTTCCTTTCAATTATCCATTGCGGGGTAATCAAAGCTATACATTTGTGGTAAATTATTATCAGAAAAGCGATGCTGCGCAACAAATAGCCTTAAGCAATCAATTAAGTGGAGCATTGGATGCCTATGTAAACCAATCAGTTGAAGTGGGACGAAGTGATATATCACTCCGCACTCACCCCCGCCAAATGATGAACAACATGAACGACATTGTGGAGCAAGGAATGGCTTTCTATAAAAACAGAATAGACTATGAATTCCCCGGCTTTTCCGATATTGTGCGGGATAAAATTTACCAGATAAAAGACCTGCGACTTAAAAATGCAAAATACAATATTTTTAAGAAAAAGGAAAGTCAGCCCGCCGGCAATCAATATGCGCAGGAGCAATTAACTGCACTAAAGCAATTGATTAAAAAAGAGCTCAACAATTTTATCAATACCGATTTATATCGACTTGCTGATACTAAAAAAATAACCGACTACCCTACCGAAAAAGTAAAAACACTCATCGCAATTAATGTAGGTTATGCCGGAATCTACAAAAACAGAGGCTTTGGTGAATTTAATGTTGGCGGAGTTCCGTTTGCAGGCATATCTTTTCCTTTAGGGCGAAAGGCATTTTCTTCTCCTTTCTGGTCGCATTCCAGTATTTCAACCGGCGTGTTACTTCAAAATGTAAAGTTCAGTGATGAAACGGTAGCTACCGGACCAATCATTAATCTGCCACTTTATCTTGCTTACGGCTATCGTATTTTGCCTTTTGTTCGATTGAATGCAGGGGCAACCGTTTTACAAAGTGAAGGAGTGAAAAATGAAATTAGTAACTTCAGTAAAGATAAATTGTTTGTTCGACCCTTCGTTGGATTGAGTGTTGAATTTAATCTATGGCTCGGTCTAAACAAATAAATTATCATGAAATTTCGCACGCTCTTTTTAATTATTTTTATCCTTAATTCTTCGGCTTCTTTTGCGCAGCAGGATTTATATAAATGGCGGGTTAAAGCATTTGCCGGCACCGCTCAATATTATAGTAAGCCATTCCAGTTGAAAAATACTATTATTGGTAATGAAAGTGTCCTCTATCGCATCGCCGTAAATCGTAGATTGAATAAAACTTTTGCTATTGGCGTAAACGCTACCTTTGGAAATATCAATGATAAAACTGGACTTTTAAACAGTTATTCTGAAGTTTCAGCAAGCGGACTGCAACTTTATTTTTATTCTGATAACGGATGGCTACTTCCTTCTAATGCATTTATAGCTCCATTTATTTATGCGGGAGTTACTGCCAATAGTTTTCGGGATTACAGGTCAGGAAACTTCGTTGCTCCTCGTAGAAATCAGACAACGGTACCGATTGGTGGTGGTCTAAAATTCAGGGTTTCTGAACGCATTAATTTCAATATTGAAGCGGAAGCTATTTTTCCAACCGAACAAGTAAAAAACTCAAGCTCCTTTGCTGACCTTCAGCCTGCCGGAATTAATTGGTTGCAGGGCGGCATTGCTTTAGCTTATAATTTTGGTTTTATAAACCATAGATTTAATGCTTCGCGTTTTTATGCAAGCAATGCAATGATGGAAAAAAGCGTATTGCCCATGCAAAAAATGTCGCCGATGTCACTTCAAAGAAGCAATTATTCATCGTCTGATAATTCTACGATTGATTCAATTGACTATGCAGCTATCTTTCAAACTGACTCATTAAATTCATCCTCCCAATTATTTATAGAACCAAATTCGGAATACAGAATTTTAGCGAATGATAGCTTTCCGACATATAGGGTTATGCCTGATTATACCAATGAGCAGCAAGCTTTTGACCCAAATTTACGTTCAGGAAATGTAGATGTAAACTATAATGCAGGCGTAGGAGGTTCTAATAATTTTTCTGGAATAAACTCAAAATTAAACCAGTTACTGCTGCAAAATGCTGCTATCCTCTCATCGCTGAACGCTTTTTCCGGAAACAATCGCACGATTAATCCCGTCGGCATATCGGATTCTAACTTAATAAATAACAGGGTATCAGACGATGTTTATAATGTTCAATATGATATTTTACGCGCTCAGTTAGCTGCCATGCCGCAAACGATTGCCCAATTGGAGCAAAGTCAGGAAGCGAAAATTGAGGGTTTACAGCAACAAATAAATAATTTACAAGCGCTAATGGAACAAAATGCAGGGTTACCTCCCGCATCAGTTGTAACGGCGCCCTCCACGCTTACCACCATTTATTTTAAAAATAACTCCACCATAATTCCTTATGAAGCATGGAAGGATTTATCGTTTGTGCTTTCCAGATTAAAAGAAATACCAAATGTGAGGGTTTCTCTTTCCGGCTTTTGCGACCGTTCAGGCAATCCAAAACTAAATATGCAACTTAGTCATAAGCGCGTGGAAACGATTGCCCATTTTCTTCAAAAACGAGGTATCCAAAATGACAGAATCATCAAAGAATATTTTGGCGATACGCAGGCAGAATTAAATGATGATATTCTGGAAAGGAAAGTGGAAATACAAATTTTAAAGTAGGAAAACAAAGCCGACTTATTTACAATTTCTTCACCATCAAAGCCCTGAAAGGGCGACATCCAAGAGCGGTTGGCAACGCCCATCGTTAATGCGAATCCCGCAATATGTTTCCGACGCATAGCCTAAAAAAGAAACAACTGTTCCGATTTAATGTTTTTTCTCGATGCAATAACCGAAGTTGCCGCATTTTCAATAAAAAACACTTCACTCTCGCAATCTCTTGAAGCCACAGAAACCTTCACTTTCCCAGCATGAGGCTTAAATAATTGTAATGCTTTGTCAGGGCAATTATTGTCTTTTGAAAGATGAGATAGCAAAACATGCGTCAGCAATTCAGACTTGTATTTCCTAAAAAGTTCCAGCGCTTTCGCATTCGATAAATGTCCTTTTCCCCCGCTGATTCTTCTTTTAAGATGATACGGATAATTACCGTTTTCTAACATTTCATCATCATAATTGGCTTCCAGAAACGCAGCATGGCAGGTGGCAAAATGCCGTTTCAGCTCCTCGCAAATACCTCCGCAATCCGTAAAAATACCTACCGTCACGCCTTTGTGAGATACCGTAAAACTGTGCGGGTCCCAGGCATCATGCAGTTTTGAAAAAGGAAAAACAGAAAGCCCGCCAATTAAAACAGGTTCATTTTTTAAGAAAGGAAAGATTAAATCACCATCAAGGTTTAGTCTGCCGCCATGAGAAGTGCCGGGCGTGGCATAAACCGGAATATTATACCTCCTTGCCAATAACGAAACGCCGGTTATATGGTCGCGGTGCTCATGGGAAATAAAAATGGCTTTCAGCAATTCCATTTTTAATCCCAGCCTTGCCATGCGCACCTCCGTTTCGCGGCAAGAAATGCCGGCATCAATAAAAACAGCTTCAGCATCATTGCCAATGTAATAGCAATTGCCGTTGCTGCCGGAGGCAATGGAAGCGATGAATAAAGACATGAAAAAGTTGGTACACTGCAAAGAAACGATACACACGCCAAACCTCAAACAAGGCTGGTATGATATTGTGAGTAATAAAAGCATAGACAACTAAAAAATATGGAAATCATCATTCAATCCCTTGGCTTCACTGCCGGAGAAACCCTCGAAAATCTTGTTCGCGAAAAAGTAAACAAGCTGGAAGCAATTACCCACAATGCCATTCGTGCCGATGTTACGCTTTATATTGGTTCAGAAGGCAACCCTGAAAATAACATTTGTGAAATAAGAATGGAAATTCCCGGAAACGACCCTTTTGTGAAAAAACACGCTGCTACTTTTGAACAAGCCATTGCAGATGCAGTAGATGCCCTCCAGTCTCAACTCCGTAAGGTGAAGGAGAAAATGGCTGATCATCGCTCCTGATTTCACCTCTTATATATTTTTTTGAAAAAAGGCATTAATCACCGGTTAAAGCCTTGCAAAGCGCAGGTTAACAGCCGCGTTTTAATCCCTGTTTTGGGGAACAACAAAGGATATTTGCGCCACACACTATCCTACCCCTGTTCCCCACTCCATGGACATTATTCAAAGAGATAACCGCTACTATCTGCAACTTGCCAACGGTGAACTCGAACTCACTGAACAGCAAGCAAAAAAGCGCGTTGAGCGTGGCGATAAACTTCGGGATTATCTTCAGAAACTCGAAACCAGAGAACAACCTACTGCCCCGGAAAACGTTTCAAAAAGTGCTCAGTCTTTCATCAGTTCAGGAAAGTATTTTGACAATCTGATTCGGGAGTTTGAGCAAATTTTTAAGTATAGCGACGATAAAAAAGAAGCTGCCGAAAATCTTACGCGCTTTTGCCGCAATGCCATCACAAAGCTCCATCACGATCGCCGAAACCCTAAAAGCGACCACGTTGTAATTGACTATTACATTCTTTCCTGGAGCCGCGTAATTTCATTCCTGCAATCTCTTGCCCGAAAAGAACCCGATGAAGAACCCATCATTGTAGCCCCCCCCACCTCTACTGCTCTTGCACCTCAACCCCGCAATCTCACGCGTCAGTTGCTCATCATCCAGTTGTTGCAGGCAGATGGATTGTTTCCCATTTCCGACGCTTTGCAGGGTATCAATCAAAAAGATATCATCAGCCTTTTATCCGGCATGCTTCATGCCGATAAGGACGCCGTTAAAGCAGCTATTCAATCCTCCTCCGCCATTCTTTTAAAACGCGGATTGGATGATGGGGAAAATATGGAACAAAGGATTGAAATGCTGAAGGAAATGGAAAAATACTTTGAACAACTCCCCTACTCCAACATCATTAGCCGGATTAAACTGCTCATTAAGATTTATTATGAGATGGCTGCAGAAAAGTAGCTAAAAATTGCGTCCGCAAAACCTTCCGACGCATTAGAATACAATTCCGACGCATCCGCAAACCCTTCCGATGCATCCGCAAACCCTTCCGATGCATCCGCAGCCAATTCCGACGCATCATATAATCATTCCGATGGGTCCGCAGAAGTTTCCGACGTGTCCGCAGAAGTTTCCGACGTGTCCGCAAGCATTTCCGACGCGTCCGCAGTCAATTCCGACGCGTCCGCTGGAGATTTTCAGGAAAAAAAATTCCTTATTTAACCCACCACAATCCGCTTTTCCTCTTCAGCTTCAAACATTCCAATGGGCGCTGTAAAATCCCCATAACCATTTGCTTTCAACAATGCCTGCACGGCTGAAACGGCATCGGGTTTCACGGATATCAGCAGCCCCCCATTTGTTTGCGGGTCAGGCAAAAGATTGAATGCCTCCATCACGTTCACGCCCTTTTCAAACCGCACTTCTTTGCTGTAAGCATTCCAGTTCCGGTAAGTAGCATCAGGAATTATTTTTTGAGAAGCATACGCTTTCGCAGCCTCCAGCATCGGTATCTTACTGTACTCCAGTCGCGCCGATAATCCACTGCCCAAAGCCATTTCATGCAAATGCCCCAGCAATCCAAAACCCGTCACATCCGTCATGGCAGTAACGCCGCTTTGTTGCCCCAGTTTTTCTCCGATGGCATTCAGTTTGGTCAATTGCTGCAACCAGGTTTCCAGGTGTTCCTCCGCCAGCACTTTTCTTTTTTGCGCTGCAGATAAAATGCCGGTGCCAATGGGTTTAGTAATGAAAATGAAATCGCCTTCCTGCGCCGTGTTGTTTTGTTTGAGGTTCGTTAGCGCCACCATCCCATTCACACTCAATCCAAAAATGGGTTCCTTAGAATCAATGCTGTGTCCGCCTGCCAATGGGATGTTGGCTTCGCGGCAAATTTCCCGCGCTCCTGCAATCACTTGCTGCGCTAAAGAAGCGGGTAGTAATTCCGTAGGCCACCCGAGGATAGCCAGTGCAAGCAAAGGTTTCCCACCCATGGCATATACATCGCTTATGGCATTTGCCGCAGCAATCTTCCCAAAAAGGAAGGCATCATCCACAATGGGCGTAAAGAAATCGGTGGTGGCTATCAGCGCATTTTCATCATCGGTTTTATACACGGCAGCATCATCTCCATGCGCATTGCCCACAATTAAATTTTGGGTGGTTCCGGTTGTTTGTCCGGCTAAAATTTCCTTCAACACAGCAGGTGCAATCTTGCAGCCGCAGCCGCCGCCATGCGCAAATTCAGTGAGCAGAAACGTTGTGGGTGTTTGGTTTGATTCCATTGTGGAGGGCTACAATTTTTTCTGTGTTTTCAATTTCGTTTACGGAGGTGCAGTCCATTTTCTGCATCACTTCCTTTAGTTGTGGCCTGTTTTGCAATGCCTTCTCATAATGCTTGTCGTAGTAGCGAAGCAATTGCGCAAAGCATGTTTTCAAATCATCGTCTTCAAGTGCCTGTATGGACGTCTTTGTTTCCAGTCCGCCCAATCGTTTTTGAATTCTTAAGATGGCATGGTGGATGGCATTTTTATCGTGACATCCATATTCGGCTACCAGATAATTCAGTCGTTCTTCAAAAGGAACATCCAAAAAATAAAGCGGCTTTTCACGGAAGTTTTTCCAAAGGGAGATGGGCACGTTCACCAGTCCAATCCGCTGGCTTTCATCCTCTGTCCAAATGGTTTCGTTGGGGTTTTGATTGGAGAAATGATAGAGCGCAATGGCTATTTCGTTCTCAAATCGTTCTGTAGATGGTTGTGCATGTCCTTCCAGGTTTCCGAATGCGGAGCCTTTGTGATGCGCCATTCCTTCAAGGTCTAAAACCTGCTTTCCAGAGCGCTTTAATTGATGCAGCACTTTCGTTTTAGCAGAACCGGTATAGCCTCCAACCAATGCAAAAGGATGGTCTTTCTCAAACTGCTGCAATGCCCAGTTTCGGAATGCTTTGTAACCGCCTTCCAGCAACACCACCTTAAAGCCATACAGGTCAAGAAGCCAGGCAATTGCGCCGCTCCTCATGCCGCCGCGCCAGCAATGCAGCAACACTTTTTTCTTGTTCCCTGCGGGATGGTTTTGGATGATTGTTTCGCATTGCTCCACCATGTCGCGCATCTTCGGACCAAAAAATTCCAGTCCTTTTTTTATGGCTTCTTCGCGACTGCGTTGTTTATAAATTGTCCCCACAACTTTCCGTTCTTCATCATCAAAAAGCGGCAATGAAAAAGCGTTTGGAATGTGGGCATGTGCAAATTCACCCGGGCTTCTAACATCTATCACCGGATGCTGAAAAGCAAGCGGCAGCCAGGTTTCTACGGAGTGTTTTGTTGCAGCCATGAAGCGCGTAAGTTAGGTTGCATTGGGGTGGTTCTATCTAAAATTCAACAGTTAATTTATCCATCAGCTTTCTTTCCGCTCAGGTTTAGTTTTCGCAAAGCCGGGGCTTTAAAAAAGGTGATGCCCACCACCAGTATCGTCATGCAACCGCCAAAAACCACAGCCGGCACGGTTCCCATCCATTTCGCCGTTACGCCACTTTCAAGCGCACCAATTTCATTGCTCGAAGAAATAAACATGGTGTTTACCGCCGCCACGCGTCCTCTCATGCCATCAGGAGTATAAAGTTGCAGCACCGTTCCGCGGATAACCACGCTCACCGCATCAAAAGCACCGCCCAGCAATAACATTGAAAACGAAAGAAAAAATGAAGTGGAGATGCCGAAAACAATGGTTGTAATGCCAAATGCCACAATGGAGAAAAGCAGTTTTATGCCCGGATTTGTTTTTAATGGCAATACCGATAAAAGCATCAGCGTAAAGATGGAACCTATGCCAGGCGCGGCACGCAGCCATCCATAGCCTACTTCGCCCACCTTCAGAATATCATCAGCATACACTGGCAGCAAGGCAACCGCACCGCCAAAAAAAACAGCAAACAGATCAAGCGCCAGCGCAGCTAAAATCACTTCGGTTTTAAACACCACCTGCAAGCCTTCTTTCAAACTTTTCCAAAAAGACTCCCGCTCCGATGCGCTGGGCGGCTGCGCCCGAATGCTGCGCATAATGAAGAAAGCAAGCACACAGAAACCTGCCACCCCACCAAAAGATGCCGTGAAGCCAAAAATTGCAATGGCAGCTCCGCCAATCAGCGGACCAAACACAGCGCCCATTTGCCAGGAGGACGAACTCCACGTGGCAGCGCCTACATAAAGCCGGCGGGGAATGATGCCTCCCAGCAATGCAAACGTGGCGGGGCTTGCAAAGGAGCGCAATGCGCCGCCAAGAAAAGTGCCGAGATAAATAAGCCAGGTGATGCCGGAAATGCCCACCGATTTTTGGATGGAACTGATGCTGAGCACAAGAAAAAACAGGGCAAGAAAAATGTAGCCCGTCATGCATTTAAGCAGCAATCCACGCTTTTCCCGTCGGTCCACAAAATGCCCCGAAAAAACCGAAAATCCGATGGCTGGAATTACTTCCGCAAGCCCTAACATTCCAAGGCTCAGAGGGTCGTTGGTGAGCTGATAAAGCATGTAGCTAACCACCGTTAGCTGCATGTTTAATCCAAGAATAATGAAGAAACGCTGCCCCAGATAACTCCTGAATTGCGGATAATTTAGCGCCTTGTTATTAAGTAGAAAGCGTAAGGCAGAAGTGCGTTTCAAAGAAATGGTTTGTCGGAAAGATGCCATCAAAAATAGGCGTTGAAAGCGGTGTAGAAAGGGAAACATCCTGTACCTACATTTGCCCTTATGCCGCAGCAGCGCCAGCTCATCACCACCAGCATTATCCAGGCTTTCGCGGAACTCCGCGTTAATAAACTGCGCACTTTCCTTTCGTTGCTCGGCATCACCATCGGCATCTTTTGCATTATTGCAGTGCTCACCGTTATTGATAGCATGAAACACAACATTCAGCAGGAAATGGCATCCCTCGGCAGCGATGTTCTGTACGTAGGCCGCTGGCCCTGGATGGATGAAGGCGGAGAATACAAATGGTGGGAATACTGGCGACGACCCAGCATGACGCCCCGCGAAGTGCAACGCATAAAAGAGCAGGTGCCGGAGGCCGAAATTGTGACGCTATGCCTTGGCATTGGCGGATTCACCGTGAAGCATCTAGACCAGGAACTGAGCAACATACGGGGTTATGCCGTGACTAATGATTTCGATAAGATTCAGAACATTGACATTGCCGCAGGCAGATACCTGACTGCCTCCGAAATTGACGGCGGAAACTTTAATGTGGTGATGGGAAATGTGGTTTATGAAAACCTCTTCCCCGGGGGCACGGAAGCCATTGGCAGCAACATTGCCTTTGGCGGAAAGCGATTTAACGTGGTGGGCGTAATGCAAAAAGCAGGGCAAAACATGGCGGGTTTCGACTTCGATAATGCGCTGATTTATCCTTACTATGCTGCGGCAGCAATGGTGGATGTGCAAAGCCTGAATTACGACCCTTCCATCATCATTAAAGCAAAAGACGGAAAGAGCCTCGAAGACCTGAAATATGAAGTGGAAGGCGTGCTGCGGCAGGAGCGGAAAGTGAGGCCCGGCGCGGGAAACAACTTTGCCATCAACCAACTAAGCCAGGTGACGGAACGGCTGGATATACTGTTTGGAACCATCAATATTGTAGGCTGGGTGATAGCCGGTTTCTCTTTGCTGGTAGGTGGTTTTGGCATTGCCAACATCATGTTTGTGACGGTGAAAGAGCGCACTAAAATCATCGGGCTGAAGAAGGCAATAGGCGCGCGACCATCCAGCATACTCACGGAGTTTTTGATTGAAGCCATTACCTTGTGTTTGATAGGTGGATTAATTGGAATTGTAACTGTGGTAGTGCTGGCAGTGCTGGTAACCAATCTGGCTGATTTCCCGATTGCACTTTCTCCTAAAAACTTTTTTATTGGCGTCAGCATTTCGGCACTTGTGGGTGTGCTGGCGGGGTATATTCCTGCAAGAAGCGCTTCCCGACTTGATCCCGTAGTTGCCATTCGTTCCCAATAACCATTCATCTTCTATTATAAAATGCAGAACCGGATATTAATTCTAAACAGTGAGCGGATAGCCAGAAAACTGATGCGCATGTCTTTTCAGATTTGGGAATACAATAGCCATGAAGCCCACCTGACCATCATCGGCATTCAGGGCAGCGGCATGACGGTGGCGCAGAAGCTTGCCGAAAACCTGCGTAACATAAGTCCGCTGAAAGTGGAGGTATTGCAACTGCCGCTTTCTAAAAAATTACTTGCCGGTGCGGAAATAAATCTGGAGCATGACCTCAATGGAAAATCTGTGGTGCTGGTGGATGATGTAGTGAATTCAGGCAAAACGCTGCTTTATGCGTTGAAGCCTTTGCTACGCTTTGAGCCGAAAAGAATTATTACTGCTGTGCTGGTTGACCGGAAGCATAAATCTTTCCCCGTAGCTGCGGATATTATCGGGCACACCGTTGCTACCACTTTGCAGGAGCACATTGAGGTTACGACCGAAGGAGATGAGATTATTGCGGCTTATTTGCAGTAGGATTATAGTGGATTTAAAGGTATTGGTTATTTCTTCTCCAATTTTTTAAAGAAAGTTATCGTCCTGTCCAAAACCTGCTGCATTGGTTCCGGTAATATTTTTTCTGCCCAAGGATGCTTTCTTCCAAAAACATGGTCACTTTCCACAACAAATAATGTGGCTTCAGGCTGCCACTTCTCTAACATTTTTGAGCACTCCATAAGCACCGATGTATCTTCAGAACCATGGCAAAGCAGCACCGGAATCTTTAACTCGCCGATTGCTTTTTCGATATCCAGCCGTTCCTTATTTGCTACATAATTTTCAAACAACTGATAGTAAAGCGGCAGTTCTTGTTTGGTGCGTGAATTGGTAATGTATTGCACTCCTGTTGCTTTCCATGTTTCCATTTTTTCTTGCGACCAGTTGCCCCAAGGCGTTTTGCATTCTGCTACAGAAGCCCACGTCGCGACGGCTTTCACGCGTTTATCTTCCGCCGCTTTCAGTAACACAATGCCACCTCCTTTGCTATGCCCCAGCAAGAAAATTTTATTAGTATTTATTTGCGCAGCATGTGGGTTTGATGAACTGACGGCCCAGTCAATCACCGTTTTCAGGTCGTCCAGTTCCTGTGTATAATTGTCGTTTCCATAAGCTTCCAAATTCTCAAAATCTTCAGGATGCGCTGCTGTGGTGCCATTGTGAGAGAAATTAAATTTCACAAAAACAAACCCTGATTTTGCAAATTGCCTGGCAATCAAGTCAAAATTCCCCCAATCCTTAAAACCATTAAAGCCGTGGGCATATATAATTACAGGCTTCTTCGTGCCGTCATTTTCATAAAAAATGTCGGTAAGCATCGGCTTTCCTGCAAAACCTGAAAGTAAAATATTTTTTTGCTCCATTATTTTTTGGGGTAAACAGTATTATTTGGGCGTGTCCATCGTTCCTCAGGTCGGGCTGTTCGCTCCAAGTCCTCGCTCGTGCCTCGCTGTGGGCTTTCCGCTGCCATCCCTCACGCGTCTGCGCTCAGGGAAACGCTTCTTTGGAAGAAAGCATCTACCAAATTATTTAATGCACCAAATGGTTCCGTTCACCAGCTTCCGCTCGCACCGCCTCCGCCAAAACTACCCCCGCCAAAGCCCCCAAATCCACCACCTGATGAGCCGCCGCCAAATCCACCGCCACCGCCTCCAAAACCTCCGCGCCCAAATCCACCACGGCGTCCGCCTAATGCGCTGCCCAGCAGACTTCCTAACAGAATATTGCTCAACCCGCCTCTTGAACCACGACCGCTCATATAATCTCCACCGCCACCGCCGCCACTATTTTTACTGATAATCCAAAGGATGAAAAAGATGATGAACACAATCATAATCACCCTTCCCAGAGAAACGCCTTCCCCATTTTGTGCCTTTTCATCCGCAGTATATTCTCCTTTTGTTGCGGCAATTATGGCATCTGCGCCCTTATTAAATCCGGTGTAATAATCTCCCTGTTTAAATGCCGGCGTTATTTCATTGCGGATAATGCGCCCGCTCAAAGCATCTGTTAGCGCACCTTCCAGCCCGTAACCTGTAGAAATATTCATGCGGCGATCGTCGATTGCAGCCAGGAGCAACACGCCATTGTCTTTGCTTTTTTGCCCGATGCCCCAGCGATTGGCAAGCTCAACGGCGTATTGCTCCACCTCATAACCACCTAAATTTTTAATGGTAACAATGGTTATTTGCGTGGATGTTGTTTTATCAAAACCAACTAGTTTTTGCTCCAGTTGTTCCACTTGTCCGGCATCCATAGTGTGCGCCAAATCATTTACTAAACGTGGCGGGTTTGGGCGCGGCGGAAAATCTTTATCACCTGCAAATGCAAAAAGGCAAATGCAAAGCAAAAAGGAAAGGATGAGGGCAATTTTCCGGAGGTGCATAAAATTTAAGAGGGTCATTTCCCGAACACTATTTCATCCGGCAATTCATTTTTGGTAATGGCAGGATCAAATGGAAAATGCTGCGCCAGTGCCTTGCCTAACACCTCAACGCAAACTTCCAACCCTTCGGCAAAGTTGCCATTGCGCAAATAGTTTTTAAGTTCTGCCGCCGCCGTTTCCCAAAACTGCGCCCCGCCTGCTTGCTTGTAAATAGCATCATCTCCCAAAATGGCAAACTGATGATCTTTCACGGCGAGGTAAACCAGAACGGCGTTGCGCCTTTCCGTTTGTTCCATCCCGAGGGAAGTGAAAATTTCCTGCGCCCTGTCCATGGCATCCATGAAGCTGCAACGCGATTCTACAAACACGCGAACCTCGCCCGTGGTGCCGTTTTCAGCCGTTCGTATGGCAGCAACAATGCGTTCCTGATCGTCTTTATCTATCAGGTTTTTCTTTGGAAATAATCCCATCCTATGGCAGTAATTAATTGAATTCTACCGTTGGTACTTTCTGTGCGTCTTTATCTGCTTCAAAAGTTCCTTTGCGTTCAAAGCCCATCATGCCTGCAAACACATTGTTTGGGAAAATGCGCAGTTTGGTGTTGTATTCCTGCACGGCTTCGTTGAAGTTTTTGCGGGCTACTGTGATGCGGTTTTCTGTGCCTTCCAACTGATCCTGCAGTTGCCTGAAACCCTCAGTAGCGCGCAGTTCGGGGTAGTTTTCTGTTACCACTAACAGTCGGCCTATTGCCTGACTTAACTCACCCTGCGCTGCCTGAAATTCTTTTACTTTTTCAGGAGTCAGCTTGTCGGGATCTACCTGAATGGAAGTTGCTTTTGCACGTGCGTTAATGACGTCGGTCAGTGTTTTCTGTTCAAAATTTGCAGCACCTTTCACGGTGTTCACAAGGTTGGGAATTAAATCGGCACGTCGCTGATATTGGTTTTGCACTTCGCCCCATTTTGCTTTCGCATTTTCATCGAGCGTTACCAGACTTTTTTGGACGTTGCAGGTCATGAAGCCGCCAATGGCAACAAGCCCGAGCAATACAAGAATAATGAGTGTTCCTTTTTTCATGTTGGTGTTTGTTTGGGCGCAAAAGTAATTGTTCCATTTCTACTCTTCATTTTCAGGAACGGGTGTTTTGCAGAATATTACTTTTGCGCAGCAACTTTTTTAAAAAGAAAATCCCATGTCAGCAACTGCCTTTGAAGCCACACTTGATTATGCCCAACAACAGGACCGTGCAGATGAATTATTCCCCTTTCGCGAACGCTTTTACATTCCGCAACATGAAGGGCGCGATACAATTTATCTCTGCGGAAACTCGCTTGGTTTGCAGCCAAAAAGTGTGAGTTATCTGATGGAGCAGGAACTAAAAGACTGGGCAAAATATGGTGTGGAAGGTCATTTCAATGCACGGCGACCCTGGTTTTCCTACCATCAACTTTTTATTGAGCGGTTGGCAAAAATTGTGGGTGCACAAATAGAAGAAGTGGTAGCCATGAACACGCTCACCGTGAATCTTCATTTGCTGATGTTATCGTTTTACAAGCCTACCAAAAAGCGTTTCAAAATTATAATGGAAGCGGGCGCATTCCCCAGTGATCAGTATGCTATGGAAACGCAGGTGCAATTGCATGGATTTGATCCCAAAGAAGCAATTATTGAAATTGCGCCGCGCGAAGGGAAATATTTAATTGATGAGCAGGATATTTTAGATGCCATTGCCGCAGCCGGTGAAAGCCTTGCTGTCGTGATGTTTGGGGGCGTTAACTATTATACCGGTCAACTATTCAATCTTCAAAAAATAACGGAAGCAGCACATAATGTTGGCGCAATTGCGGGTTTTGATTTAGCCCATGCAGTAGGGAATGTTTCGCTTAAACTGCACGACTGGGATGTTGATTTTGCATGTTGGTGTTCTTATAAATACCTAAACTCCGGTCCGGGCGGCGTAGGCGGTGCATATGTGCATGAGCGTCATGCAGGTGATACAAATATTTTCAGGCTTGGAGGCTGGTGGGGCAATGATGAAACAACGCGCTTTAAAATGGAAAAAGGGTTTATCCCGAAGCCTACAGCAGAAAGCTGGCAAATGAGCAATGCTCCAATCTTCAACATGGTGGCACATCATGCTTCGCTGGATATTTTTGATAAAGCAGGAATGCATGCGCTCAGACAAAAAAGTGAGCGGCTGACCAATTATCTGGAATGGCTGCTTGGGCAAATCACACACCTGCCTTTTGTAATCATCACCCCAAA
The DNA here is from genome assembly GCA_965218185.1 of Flavipsychrobacter sp. GTDB lineage: Bacteria > Bacteroidota > Bacteroidia > Chitinophagales > Chitinophagaceae > JAFIGV01. Next base: position 11,703 of record CBDCKE010000003.1, on the reverse strand, counting down.
AGATGCAACTAAAAGAGGTTGTCAGTTGTCTTTACTTTTTCTTGAAAATGGCAGAAGCATTTTTGACAGGTTAACGCAGGAAGGAATAATTTCCGATTGGCGGGAGCCTGACGTAATTCGCATTGCGCCGGTGCCTCTTTACAATTCTTTTGAAGATGCGTTTCGGTTTTATGATGTTTTGAGGGGGTGTTGATTTTTTTGCGGAAAGAAAATGTTTAAGCTCAAACTATCATCAAATCCACAGGAAGCGAAAAAGAAATAACCATCAGGATTTTCTAACCTCCTCAAAATAGCCTTCCAACGTTTCCGTAATTACGTCCCAGTCAAACTGCTGCCGGATGATTGCTTTTCCTTTTTCACCGATTGATTTTCTTAAAGGTTCTGACTTAAGCAGTTTGATAATGGCTTCCGCAAAACCCAAAGCATCGGTTTCCATAAAAGCGCCTTCCCCGTTTTCAATGCCTAAGCCTGCAAAACCAATGTTGGAACAAACCACCGGAACGCCCATTGCCAGCGCCTCAAGCACTTTATTTTGCGTGCCTGCCCCAAAGCGAAGTGGAGCAACCACAATGGACGCAGACTCGTACATCGCTGCCATGTCTTCCACAAAACCGGTTACAACTGTAGTTGCATCTGTCAGTTCCCGCACTTTTTGCACCGGTCGCTGCCCGGCAATTACAAATTTTATTTCCGGAAAATGAGGTAAGATTTTAGGCAAAATTTCTTGTTTGAAATATACCACCGCATCCACGTTTGGCGCATAATCCATATTGCCCGTGAACAATAAAATATCCGCTTTGGAATAATCGTGTCCCGCCCCGCTAAAAGTTTGCAAGTCCACACCGTTAGGAAGCAGTTTTACGTTGGATGCACCGTGTTCCTTTTGCAGATAATTTAAATCTTCTGAAGAACAAACGAGCGACAAATCATATTGCTTCAGCATTGCTTTCTCAAACGCATATAACCTGCGCTGCTCCAGCTTTTGAAACCATTTTTTAACGGGGTTTTGATGCACTGCTTCCCGCCGCTTCCAGTAAAGCGAAAAAGCATCAGGAAGGTCTAAAATGCGCGGCACTTCAGGATGCAATGCGAGGTAAGGCGCCATGCGGATATGCTGCACATGCGCTGCATCAAAATAATGTTCGCGCATTGTTTGCTGAATCGTTTCCCGCATTTTTTCAGAATGGAAATAGAGTGCTTGCAAAGGTTTTTTTTTCCACAACCCGGTGAAGCTGTTTAAGTAGGATTTCCAAACGGGAAGCGCCACAAAATGTACCTCTTTAAAAACCTTTTCAAGTTCGGTTTTGTATTGCTGTTCCTGAGCTGTTTCTGAAAAGCAAATCAATATCAGCTCATGGTTTTTGCAGAGCCTTTTTGCGAGGTTATAAATCTTCAGTTTATCGCCGCGGTAAGGAGGATAAGGCGTGCGGTTGGCAAGGAAAAGAAGTTTCAATTTTGATTTTAAAACTAAAAATGGAAACGCAGGATTGCTAAGAAAACTTACTTCAGTATTTCGTGGCCCAGCTTGTCGCGTTTGGTTTGCAGATAAAATTCGTTGTGCGGATTAGAAGGCATTTCAATGGCTACATTTTCTACGATTTCCAATCCATACCCTGAAAGTCCTGCACGCTTGCGCGGATTGTTAGTCATAAGCCTGATTTTAGAAACGCCGAGATGCCTCAGTATCTGCGCCCCCACTCCATAATCGCGCTGGTCGTTTTTAAAACCCAATGCAAGGTTTGCTTCCACAGTATCTTTCCCTTCTTCCTGAAGTTTGTAAGCTTTCAGCTTATTGAACAGCCCAATGCCGCGTCCTTCCTGGTTCATGTAAAGCACCACGCCTTTTCCGGCGGCGTCCACCATTTCCATTGCGGCAGTTAATTGCTCCCCGCAATCGCAACGAAGGGAATGCAGAATATCACCCGTAAAGCAGGAACTATGCACCCGCACTAACACCGGCTCGTCTATTTCCCAACTGCCTTTAATGAGTGCTAAATGGTTTTCATTGGTATTGGTTTGCCTGAAAGCCACGAGTTCAAAATCGCCGTGTTTGGTAGGCATGTGCACGCGCACTTCTTCTTCGATCAGGCTTTCTGTTTGCAAACGATAGGCAATCAAATCTTTAATGGAAATGATTTTGAGGTCAAACTTTTTGGCGATTTCCAGTAATTGCGGAAGCCGCGCCATGGTGCCGTCATCATTCATTATTTCTACCAGCACGCCCGCAGGCTCAAATCCTGAAAGCCTTGCCAGGTCAACGGTTGCTTCAGTGTGTCCCGCTCTGCGCAGCACGCCTGCAGTTTTTGCACGTAAAGGAAAAATATGACCCGGTCTCCCTAAATCCTGTGGTTTCGTTGCGGGATTAATAAGCGCCTGAACCGTTTTTGCACGGTCGTGGGCTGAAATTCCGGTAGTGCATCCATTCCCAATTAAATCAACCGAAACGGTGAATGGCGTTTGATGCAAAACTGTATTATTCTGCACCATCAGGTTCAGCTCAAGCTGGTCGCAGCGCTCTTCGGTAATGGGTGCGCAAATCAAGCCCCGCCCATGTTTCGACATAAAATTGATGATTTCGGGCGTAACGTTTCGGGCAGCGGTTACAAAGTCCCCTTCATTCTCCCGGTCTTCATCATCCACCACAATCAGCAGTTTTCCCTGCCTTAAATCCTCCAAAGCAGCTTCAATAGTATTAAGCATAATAGCGTTTCACTTAGAAATAATTGCAAAGGTAGAACTCCATAAGCAGCTCCGGATACCTAAACATTTACGGCGTTTAATGTTCAACATGCCAATTCAGCAATAGCCCTATTCTCGTTCAATCAACTAATTTCGCAGCTCACCGTTTTTTTTAAAACAGGACACATGGAAGCACTCAAAAACACCCTGAAACTGCAAATAATTGAAGCCCTGAATCTGGAAGGAATGAAGCCTGAAGACATTGAGGATAACGCGCCCCTTTTTGGCGAAGGTTTAGGTTTAGACAGTATTGACTCTCTTGAAATGATGGTGTTGCTGGAGCGCAATTATGGCATCAAAATAGAAGACGCGCGCGAGGGCAGAAAAGTGCTTTCATCCGTACAATCCATGGCGGAATACATCCAGACACACCAAAAAGCATAAACCCAATTCTGACGTGGCGGAACGCATTGTAATCACTGCAACGGGCATCATCTCCGCAATAGGCAAAGGACAAGACCAGCATTTGCAAGCCTTGCTTTCAGGGCAGGATGGACTGGCGCATCCTCAGTTTTTACCAACAGCCCACGCGCGGGATTACGTGATTGGGGAAGTGACGCAAAGCAATGATTCCCTCGCTGAAAATCTTTCCCTACCAACCGGCGATAATGGTTATACGCGCACCACTTTACTGGCGCTTACTGCCTTTCAGGACCTTTTGCAACAAGTGAATAAATCTTTGCTTCGCGATAATTCCTTAGCGTTTATAAATGCCAACACAGTAGGCGGAATGTCAGCCGTGGAAAACAAGTACATGGATTTCATTTCAGAAAAAGAATCCGGTGATTTCATAAAATACATTGACACACTTGATTGCGCAGAAAGCACAGAAAACGTTGCGCGGCATTTTGGAATAAAACCTTTCATGACCACCATCAGCACCGCGTGTTCATCATCTGCCAATGCCATTATTGTGGGTGAAAGAATGATTAAGCAGGGGCTTGTGGAACGCGCTATTTGCGGAGGTTGCGATGCCATGAGCCGCTTCACGCTGAATGGTTTCCTGTCGCTGAAAAATGTTTCTAAAACGCCCTGCCGCCCTTTCGACCAGGAAAGAAACGGATTAAACTTAGGCGAAGGTGCAGGCTACGTAATGCTCGAAAAAGAATCAGACGCGCGCAAGCGCAATGCCCCTATCCTCGCGGTTTTGAGCGGATGGAGCAATACGAACGATGCTTACCACCCAACGGCTCCTTCACCTGATGGCACCGGCGCATTGCGCACCATGAACGAAGCCATTTCAAAAGCCGGTATTACTGCCGAAGAAGTAGGCTACATTAATGCACATGGCACCGCTACTTTAAATAATGACGTCGCTGAAGGCATTGCCATTGAAAAGTTTTTTGGGAAGAAGGGAACGTTTAGCAGCACCAAATCTTTTACCGGACACACACTTGCCGCCGCTGGTTCCATTGAAGCCATTTTCAGCATTTGGGCTTTGCAGCAAAAAGCAGCATTTGCGAACCTGAATTTTGAAAACCAGATGGAGGAAATAAGCATCGCTCCTGTTCAGAAACTCACGTCCATCCCTGACCTGAAACACGTGCTCAGCAACTCTTTCGGCTTTGGAGGCACCAACGTTTCCTTACTTTTTAGCGCGCCATGATGAAGCCTGTTTACATCCTTGCTGCAACGGCAATTACTCCGCAGGAAACCTTTGAAGGGGAAGCGTTTTTACAAACCATTCATCACAGTGAAAACAACAGCTTGAAGGTTATTGATACCGACTACCGTGAGTTTATAAGTCCCGTTGCCATAAGGCGCATGAGCCGGCAATTGAAAATGGGCATTACCTGCGGCATGAAGGCTTTGCAAAATGCACAAACCGAAACGCCTGATGCCATTATTACCGGAACAGGAATGGGCAGCAAACTGGATATGGAGCACTTTCTGAAAGACATGATACGTCTTGAAGAAGCAACGTTGAACCCTACTTTTTTTATTCAATCCACTTACAATTCCGTGAACGGATGGCTGGCTATGCTGAGCAAATGCCCGCACTATAATCAGACGTATGTGCACCGCGGACTTTCTATGGAAATGGCTTTGATGGACGCGCAGCTTTTTTTGAGCGAAGCAACCGAAAACAAAGTGGTTTTAGCAGGGGGCTATGATGAACTAACCGACGAATACTACTTCATAAAAAACAAAATCGGCTACTGGAAAAATGAAATAATTGAAAGCCAAAACCTTTACCGGCACAGCAATACAAACGGAACGATTGCAGGAGAAGGCGTTGCTTTTTTTACGCTTACAAATGAAGAAATAGATGCCGTGCAACTGCAGGGTTTAAAACTGATTCAGGAAGCCAATGCGGAAACTATTGCCACAGACATCACTCAGTTTTTGGATGCGCATGGTCTTTCCTCAGATGATATAGATGTGGTGGTGAGTGGTGAAAATGGAGATGCCCGTTTTCAGTCTTTTTATCAAAATGCAAACGCACTCTGGAATGATTCCACCTCGTTACTGGCTTTCAAACACCTGACGGGAGAATATCCGACAGCATCCGGCGCAGGCTTGTGGTTTGGAAATAAAATCCTGCAAGAACAAGAAATCCCAGAAACTATGCTCCGCCGGAAAGGCGCTGCTGATAAGCCTTTCAGGCATCTGCTCCTGATTAATCATTACATTTTGCAAACGGCTTCGCTGATGCTGTTAAGTAGCAAGTATGTGCGGTAGTAGCAAGTAGCAAGTAGTAAGTATAAGTCTGTTCCGTTAGTAATTAAATCGCACAAAAAAATCGTCCTCAATCCTAAAAACCATAAGAATTTGCGTTCCATCTTTCTTGTTTAATCTGCTTTGCTGAATCAAAATCTAACCCGTATGGTCCCCCCTCTCCATTTTTGGAGAGGGGGTCAGGGGGTGAGGTAACCCTGTCAATGCCTAAAAACCGTTGACTGGTATTTGCCTCATAAAAGAAGAGTCTGCGATCAAGATACTTAGAGTCTGAGGCTTTGTTTGACCCACTTATGGGGGGGCTTACACCCCCTCACAAATGAAGTCTGCTTCCAATGACCTCGTCATCTTCGGCTTTGTTTGCCCGACCAAAAGTACCCCATCGTTTTCATACTCAATCGGGCTTTGGTATTGTAACGATTTATGCGGCCGGTCTGTATTATATAACTTCACCGACTTTACCACTTCCCGCTTCAATGCTGCCAAATTATTTATACTCCGGTGCGCCAAATAGTTATTCTTTATAATCCCGTTTAAACGCTCTGCTTTTCCATTCTCCCACGCCCATTCGCACATACTATTGTGCATTTTATGCTTGCGGGTGAAGGCTAAAAATTCCTGATCATAATACTGGCCGCCTCCGTCTGAATGGAAAATTATCCCTGCTGAAAGTTGCCCGCCGCGGTTTGCTACTGCCATCCGCAGAGCCGGCAAAGTGGTCTGCTCCGTGCTCAGTCGGTCGGAAACCTGATAGCCCAATATGCGACGTGAAAAACAATCCATTACGAAGGTGATGTAGTAGTACCGCTCCCCCACTTCGAAGTAGGTAATGTCACTGCTCCACGCCTCGTTCAGACGTTGTAAAATCTTACCGCTAAGCAAATCAGGAAAACGAATCACACCGCTGCTATCGGTGGTGCGAGGCCGCAACTGGCGCGGCTTTGAGCTTAGTCCCTGCGCTTTGCAAAAATGCTCAAATGCGTCCCTGCCAATGCCTTCAGGCTGTAGCTTGTGATACATAGCACGACAACTTAACGTGGGATGGTCGGCACGGATCTGCATTATTAAAGTCCACAAGTCTGCCTGGCGTTTTTCTGCCTTTAGAATACGGTTCAGCATCTGATGCACACCCTGACGGGTAACACCCGTTGCACGGTAAAGATTGTTTAGACTAACGCTCATGGCTTCCCTGTTTCTCCAGAACCAAATGAGGGCGTTTCTGAAAATTTTTTTTTGATGTCCACACCGTAAGTCTCTTCCGCTAATTCAATCATCTTGTCCCGAAAGTCAAGCTGCAATTGCTTCTGCCCAACGGCGCGTTCCAGTTCAGCCACCTTCCGCTCCAGCTCCCGCAGCTTCAGTGTATCACTTTCCGATTCAACAATGGTGCGCACTCCTTTCATATAATTGACCCCGAATTTATTTAGCCACTTAGACACGCTGTTCTCGCGCACCTCATACTGACGACTTACCTGCGCAATAGTCGTAATTTTCTGTTCAATTTCCCGAACTTTCTTGCGCTTAAACTCTTCACTGAAGAACCGCCGCCGCCGCTCCTCCGTACTCTGTTTAAACTGCATCCTGTTTGCCATAATATCAATGGTTTTAAAAGTGAAAAATCTCTTTAAAACCAGTCAACTTATTTCAGGCACCGACATGCAAGTATCAAGTCTGTTCCGTTAGTAATTAAATCGCACAAAAAATCATCTTCAATCCTAAAAACCATAAGAATCTGCGTTCCATCTTTCTTGTTTTAAATCCATGACCAACGCCCACATAGCCGACCACTTCTCTACGCTTTCCAAACTGATGGACATACACGGAGATAATTCCTTCCGTGCAAAAAGCTACAGCATTGCCGCATACCATATTGAACAATTGCCGAAGCAGATTTCTCAGATGACGGACGCAGAACTTTTCAACTCAAAAGGCATTGGCGACAGCACCGGAAAAAAAATAAAAGAAATCATCCAAACCGGACACTTAAAAACATTGCAAGACCTACTGGCTGCCACGCCCGAAGGCATTGTAGAGATGATGGACATAAAAGGAATAGGCCCAAAAAAGATTCACATCATCTGGAAAGAACTGGAAATTGAAACGCTCGGCGAACTGGAATATGCCTGCATGGAAAACAGGTTGATGGAGGTGAAAGGCTTCGGCAAAAAGACGCAGCAAACCATCCTCGACAATCTTGCTTTTTATAAAAACGCACTCGGCTTTCATCTTTTCAGAGATGCCGAAAACACAGCACTTCATTTGCTCGAACAGCTCCGCAAAGCCTTGCCCGGCAATGGTTTTAAGATAACCGGTGGCATTCGCCGGCAGGCAGACACCGTGGATGCTATTGAGTTTGTAACCGATGCGGATGATGCACAAATTCTTGCACAATTTTCCGGTCATCCTGATTTGCAAACTGAGCAACAACCCGACAATCGGTTACTGATTTCAGCACCTGATTTGCCACGCCTGCTTTTTCATTGCACCACCAAAGAAGCCTTTGCAAAAACCCTTTTCCTGACTACCGGCTCTGCCAATTTTATCGACGCTTTTTTAGCGAAATACTCCTTGCCTGAAACCCCTGAAACGGAAACAATAATCTTCACCCAAAACCAACTTGCGTACCTCCACCCTGCCCTGCGCGAAAGCGAAAACAACCTCGATTTAGCCGCCACAGGAAAGCTTCCTGAACTGATACAGCCGGGCGATATCCGCGGCATCATCCACAGCCATTCCACCTGGAGCGACGGCACCCACACCATTGAACAAATGGCACGCGCCGCGCAGGAACAAGGCTTTGAATACCTCGTAATTTCTGACCATTCGCAGGCTGCTTTTTATGCCAAAGGACTATCGCCCGAACGCATTGTGCAGCAACATGCAGAGGTTGATGCGCTGAATAAAAAATTGGCTCCATTCCGCATATTTAAAAGCATTGAAGCAGACATTTTAAGCGATGGAAACCTGGATTATTCGCCTGACATACTATCAACTTTCGACCTCGTAATTGCTTCCGTACACAGCAACCTGAAAATGAATCTGGAAAAGGCAATGGAGCGCGTGTTGACTGCCATCAAAAACCCATTCACCACCATTTTGGGGCACCCAACGGGAAGGCTGCTTTTAAGCCGCGAAGGCTACCCGCTGGATCATAAAATAATCATTGATGCCTGCGTAGAAAACAATGTGGTGATTGAAATAAATGCGCACCCCCGTCGGCTTGACCTTGACTGGCGCTGGATTGAATATGCGGTGCAGCAAAACGCAATGCTTTCCATAAACCCTGATGCGCATTTTATTACCGGCTTTGCGGATGTGCGCTATGGCATCCTCGCTGCACAAAAAGGGGGCTTAACGGCTGCGCGAAACCTGAGCAGTTTTTCTTTGGAAGCATTTGAGGCGTTTATAAAAAAGTGATGACCGTTTCATCATCATCTAAAAAACACACAACGCTACCATTTTGGACGTCTTATACCAATTGGAGATTGTCCGTGTTTACGGTTCGTCATTGCGAACGCAGTGAAGCAATCTGAAGAGCGGTTTGATTGCACGGCTTTTCTTCAGATTGCTTCGAGCAAGCCCTCGCAATGACGGCGAAACTTTTAGATTGTGGCAAGCCCTCGCAAGGACGCGTTTTTCCTTTGCTGCGGGCATTGAAAGGCAAAGCGGTATTAGTTTTTCAGCAGCTTAAAAAATTGCTCATTCCCGTCCCCTATTTGCAGAAAATACAAACCTGCTGCAAGCGCCGAAACATCCACCGTTGTTGTGCTTTTTTGGATGTAGCCATGCAACATTCGCCTGCCTGTTTGGTCTGTAATCCGGTAAGTGGTTGGCTTTTGGTTGTTGCCTGCGGCGATGGTAATGTTATCGGAAGCGGGGTTTGGAGAGAAGGAAAAAGGGTTGTTGATTTTATGGTCGTTGATGGAAAGTGAGCCGGTGCATTTTATGTTAGCCACCATCACAGGTTTTGTTCTTATGCTGTCGGTGCCATCTCCAATTTGCAAAGCACCATTCAGTCCGCAAGCCCAAAGGGTTCCATCTTGCTTTAAAAAAACGGAGTGTATCCGACCTGCTGAAATATCAACTACATCAGTCAAACCTGCTGCAATGTTTAGGTTTATCGGCGTAGTGGAAGGGTTTGTGGTGCCATCTCCAAGTTGCCCGCCAAAATTATCTCCGGTTGAATAAGCAACGCCATCATTTCCTAAAAACAATGAATGATCCGCTCCGGCAGCAATGCGGGTGATGTGCACATTGGAAGTGGGAAAAATGGTTTGCACGGGTCGAAACCTGCCTGTAGTTGTACCGTCACCTAATTGCCCTAAGTAATTCATTCCGCAGCCCCACACAGTACCGTCATTTTTAAGAAACAAGGAGTAAAAATATCCGGCAGCCATGGCTACAATTCCGGAAAGCGAATCAATCTTAATTGGGAAGGTTCTATTGCTATCGTCACCCGTGCCCAACTGACCAAAATTATTGAGTCCTGCCGCCCACACAGTTCCGTCGTTTTTTAAAAACAAAGCATGTTGATTCGAACTTGATACATCCTTAATATCGGTTAAAAACTGACTTTGTGAAGGGATATTCGAATACCCCGGGTTTCCATTGCCTAATTCACCAAAATCATTTTCACCCGTTCCCCACACGGTTCCGTCATTTTTCACAAACAAAGAATTTGCGCGCCCCGCGTTCACAGCTATAATTCCAGAAACGCCCATAACCTGCACGGGATAACTTTTACTCAAGTTGGTGCCATCTCCTAATTGTCCGTTGAAATTCATTCCGCTGCTAAGCACTGTTCCATCTGCCTTTAAAAACAGACTATGGTCATTCCCTGCCGATACTGCTTTAAGATTTCCCAGCGTCACTTGAGTATTTAAAGAAGGTACGCTTAAAGTAACCGTACTTCCATTTCCAAAATTCCCGGAATTATTAAACCCCCATTGCCACAAAGAATCCGGTGTGCAGAGGAACAAATTCGTAAACGCACCAGTGGAAAGTGTTTGGGCTTTCGCAGGAAGACAACCAAATATGGAAGCGATGCAACCTGTAAGGAAAATAATTTTTAAAAGAAGGTTGCTCATCGGGAAATTTGATTTTAGAAGAAGGGTTGCTTTTGAATGAATTAATTGCAAGCTTACGGGTTTATTTTCATTTAATAGACTCTCCCGCAGCAATGGTTAGAATATTTAAATCCTATAGTTGTCGTAACCTCCGCTTTAGTTCGCAGATAACTTCCTCACTTTTCCTCCCCCAACCCTTGGTTTTGCCTGCCCTTCAGTTGGTTTTGGCTGCGCTCCACATGGTTTTGGCTGCGCTCCACTCGGTTTTCGATGCCCGGAAGTTGGTTTTGGATGCGCACTGCTCGGTGTTGCCTGCGCTTCAATTGGTTTTGGTTGCGCGGCACTTGGAGTTGGTTGCGCGGCACTTGGTTTTGGATGCGCAGTATAGCGCAAACCATAATAAGCCTTGCTCAAACCACACTTTTATATGGGAAAGCAACACTTTGCCCACCTCACACCAAACAAAGTTGCTATTTATTCACGCTTTGCTGAAGGTAATCAACACCAATTTATTTTTTAAAGAAGCCTATGCGTCCGTACCCTATTCCATCTGCGCAGCAAAGCATTCCAAGTTCATTTTTGAGTTCCATGCAATAAGCGCCGTTTATACTGTCTTAAGAAGTAATAAGAATGTATTTATAAGATGTTTGAAGTACCGGACGTCGGTGCTAAGAAACATAAAATCAGCATCTTCGGTTTTGATTTGATTTCATAATGCTCAAAAAATCCACCGCCGATCTGCACCGCCCCGACCCCGAAAAAGCAACTGAAGCCACCGCGCATCAGTTGCTTTTAATTTTAGATGATGTGCGCAGCATGCACAATGTGGGCAGCGTTTTCCGCACGGCAGATTCGTTTGGCATTGCCGGGATCTGGCTTTGCGGTTTCACGCCCCGCCCCCCTCACCGCGATATTCACAAGACGGCACTCGGCGCCACCGAAACCGTAAACTGGCAGCATTTTGAAGATGCCACCACCGCCGTGAAAGCCGCGCAGGCAGCGGGATACGTAATAATTGCAGCAGAGCAGGCATTTGGCAGCGTGCCTTTGCAGGTGTATAAATGGAGCGGCGAAAAACTGGCAATCGTGTTTGGAAATGAAGTGACCGGCGTGAGCGAAGCCGTGATGCAAATGGTGGCAGGCTGTGTGGAGATTCCGCAATTCGGCGCGAAGCACAGCCTTAATATTTCTGTGGCTGCGGGGGTGGTTGTTTGGGAGA
>CBDCKE010000002.1:207500-558614 GCA_965218185.1 Flavipsychrobacter sp. | reverse complement strand
TATGAACAACAGTAGATGGCGTGTCATGCAACATTTGGAAGCATGGACAGCAAAGGACGGTCACTGCATTTGGGACATAGACAAGCACAAAGATAAATCCATACTTCTTTTTAATGTTAAACGCAAGGAAGACCGTCATTGGCTATTAGCATTGGAAGCTTTTTTTGAAATTCAGTTCAAACCTTTAATTCGTGCAGGTAGAATAGGATAAACGCGCACGCGACAATACTACTTTTCTTAAAACACATAACTATGAACTTGCAAATACTAAATGAGCAATTAGAAGCAGTGCAGAGGCAAAAGCGCGATTACGCAGAAGCAAAAGATTACGAGAGCGCAGCAGCAATGCGTGATAGGGAAAAACGACTTTTAGAGCAGATTGGTTTAATGCAAAAAGAGGAAAACGCAGCCGGTCAAGATGCTGAAATAGAAGAGGATAAGGTAGATGAAGACGAAATAGAAGCGACAAAAAAAATGATGTTCCCTGACGAAGAGAGTGAAGAAGGTTTTGACGTTGATAAGCATTTTGGCCTTGACTAACGAAAAGAAACGAACGCCCAACATGGGCTTGGCGCAAGCGCGGCTGACGAATAAAGGCTGAACACAAGTTTTTCAATTTGGCTGCGGTGCGGGCATGGAGCTGACGAATATCTATTCCCCCGCCTGCGCCAAGCCCCGTTCGTTGTGCGTCACCCTGGCACCACCAAACTACATACTGACAACTTATGATCTTAAAGAAAGCTATCATCACGAATTTTAGAGGTATTAACGGGTCAATTACTGTAAACTTTGACATGTTCAATTGCATAATTGGACAAAATGATGCCGGGAAGTCGACAATTTTAAAAGCTCTCGACGCATCTCTTAATGATACTACATTGACGAGAACCGACTACAACGTAGCCGCTCAAAACAATCAAATCTCCGTTGAACTATTTTTCGATGCAAGGAACAAAGAATACTTGTTAGGCGAGGAAATACTTACAACAATTGAAGATGAAGAATTAGTTAATGCTGATGGTTTGTTAGTATGGAAAAAAGTTTGGAATGTGACAGACACAAATGTTTCGAAGCCTAAAACTTCACTCGTGAGAAAAAAATATGACGGCAACAATGACTTTATATTTAAAACAGAGGCTCAATTGATAGCCCAATGCAACGCCAATCAAATTGCTACTTCTAAAGGTAATGGGGAAGCCTACAATAACGTTGAAAAAAGACAAAAGTTAAGAGAATATAATCATCAAAATAATATAGCATTCGTTCATGAGGTAGAAGAAATTCCGGCTACGGGAACTTCGAAAGCTAAAGCAATAGGCGATGCAATAAAAAAGGTATTGCCAGCCTTTCAGTATTTCAAGGCAGACACCTCTTTATCAGACACTGATGCAACAATTCAGAAGTACTTCAAGGATATGGCTTTTAAGCTAATTAAGGACGAGGTTGATACTGACGATATGGAAACGACTGTAAAAACACAGTTAGAAAGTGTTTTGCAAAAAGTGACAGATAAGATTAATGATGTAGTAAAATCAACTGAAAAAGTCAAACCAAAAGTTGATTTCGACTGGAGTAAGTTAATATCGACATCATTTGTAAGTGATGCTACAGGTAATGACTTGCCATTAAGTTCCAGAGGTGATGGCTTTAGAAGAATTACCATGATGTCGTATTTTGAATATTTGGCAGAAACTGAGAGAACTGATAGTACGCAACAAATTATATTTGGATTTGAGGAGCCAGAAACCTTTCTTCATCCCTCAGCGCAGGAAAATCTATTCGACAAATTAAATTCCTTGGCGGACAACGGTTTCCAAGTAATCACTTCAACACATTCACCTACAATCGTTGGGAATACAAAGCGTCATAATATAATACACATATCTAAGCCAAATAATACTTATACCCTTAATCAGACTGCCATTAATTATAAAGAACTGGCAATAGATTTAGGTATTAAACCTGATAATACATTCACTCCATTGTTTTCTACCTCAAGATTACTTTTTTTGGTTGAAGGCATCGATGATGTAAATGCAATGCATCATAAAGCAACCTTATATAAACAAGCCGGATTAATTCCAAATACTTTTGAGGAATTAAATGTAAATATTATTCCAATTGGTGGCTGTGGCGGAGTAAAGCATTGGGTAAATCTTGATTTATTTACAAAGCTTGAAAAGCCTTTCTTTATTTTTCTAGATAGTGATAAAGAAAATGCTGGAGCAGTTTCTGTGAACCAAACTAATCTAATTGCGTATGGTTTAGCATTGGGTGCTGATTTTGTGATTACAAAAAAGAGACTTCTTGAAAATTATATTCATCCGACAGCTTTACAAAGATTGGTTCCTGGAGCTGTAGTTACTTATACTGACTTTGACCATGCTAAGAATTTCTGCAAAGACTATCCTGACGATGCAATCCGTGGACACTTGGGAGGTAAGAGTGTTGCAGACAAACATTATAGCAATTTAACATTTGACGAGCTCCGATTAACATGGTTTGATGGAACAGAAGATGAATTCGTAAACCTATATAATATCATTGCTGGAAAGCTCAATTAACGAAGGGCGAACGCACAACAGGCGGTTTGGCAATATGGCGGGTCGACGAATATATTCCCCACTGGCGCGAGAGTTAGCGCAGCGCTCTCGGGTCTAACTCAAGTGGCAGTTTTTAACTGCTTTTAAATTTTATTTTCAAAGCATTTTCAAAAGTTAGAAAACAATGAAGACATTACTCTCAACACTTCTTTTGTTATTAAGCGTACATTGCATTGCACAAACAGACCGTCATGGAAATCCGGTATTCAATTCAATTACGACAAAGGAGGAACAGGTAAAGAACTATACATTGGTTTCAAATTATTACACTTTGAAAAATAATGTTGAAAATAAACTTTCATCAGTATACATCTCAGATAATCCCACCCTAGATGATATTTTAAAAGCTGCCACATCCTTGCCCTCAGAATTCTTTATTATTATACAAGGGGAAACCATCTCAAACATGGTCATGATTCTAAATCGACCATCCCGACAATTTCTGGTCATTAACCCTTCAAATGGAGATGAACATCTCTTTGTGTGTTCAGTAGAAGGCGATATCTCAGAAAACCGGGCAAATGAAATAATAAAAGAGAATTACGATCCGTCTGCAAAAATTAGTGGCAGTAAATTATATTTTAATAATAAGAAGCTCAAAATAATATCCAACAAAGTAATTGAAACGAATGTCCTACAACTCATTGAAGAACAAAAACTAAATTCTGAGGATACCTCGAACGTGAAATTACTTTCACAAGAAGAAATAAGAAAAATCGTCCTGGCAGAAAGCGAAGTAGGGGGAAAGTTAGATTTTTTTACAGAAATTAAAGGACACGAAATGGACGGCATTCAAATTAAGCCTGGTGTATTTGATACCAAAATTGGTATGGCACTATACCAGTGGGGTCGTGCGAATTTCGATTTAGGAACCAATACTATTGACGATGCACTTTTATTTTGGGCGGAATTGAAAGGGAGACAAGCAAATGAAAGAGAAAAGTTTTATATCAATTTAGGGTTCAACAAGGAACTGGAAAAATAAACGACTGTTTTAGTAACGCGAGATATACCAAACTACTAAAGCCATCCACTGGCGCGAGAGTTAGCGCAGCGCTCTCGTGTCTAATCCCATTGGCAGTTTTTAACTGCCTCCGTTCGGCGTAGGCCGCGCCTACGTCATAAAAGATTGCTGCAATAACAATACAAATTCATTCACAGCCATAAAAAGAACCAACAAACCCATAACAGCCCCTTCCAAATTCAACTCAGCCCCTTCCAAATTCAATTCAGGTCTTTACACCATCATTTCGGCTCTTTCCAAATTGTTTTCGGTTCTTTACATTATTATTTTGGGTCTTTCCAAATTGTTTTCGGGTGTTTCCAAGCTCATTTCAGATCCATCCAAGCCTTCCGGTACGTTTCCAAATTCATTTCAGACGTTTCCAACATCCCAGATGTTTCCAACCACCATAGACCCTTCCAACAGTTACTACCCAAGCTGTTCAAAATATTCCACATAGCATCTCAAACTCAGGGATAAAGCGGATTTCCAATTCCAAATAAAAAATCTCAACATCCTTATCAACTTATAAACATATCAACTTACCAACGTTCACCTCCCTTCCCCGCTCCCCACACCTTCATAAGTTCCACCACCATCTCCACGCTTTTTTCCATATCCTGAACGCTCACATATTCCTGCCTACTGTGGATGCCCATTTCGCCGGTAAATAAATTGGGGCAGGGCAAGCCCATAAAAGAGAGCCGCGAACCATCCGTTCCACCCCGAACGCTCATGGTTATTGGTTCCATGCCTGCGCGGCGATAAGCAGCTGCAGCATTTGCCATCACCTGCGGGTTTTTGTCCAGTATTTCACGCATGTTGCGATACTGCTCCTGAATCATAAATTCGGTAGTAGCGCCCTTAAAATCAAGCATCACTTCGTGGAGGATTTCGCGCAGCCGTTCTTCATGCACAGCCAGTTTAGCGGTTTCAAAATCGCGGATGATGAAGCTAACGCTCGCCGTGTCTATGTTGCCTTCTATGCCTGTTGGGTGCACAAATCCCTCCATTTCCTCCGTGGTTTCGGGGCTCCATTCAAATTTTGGAAGCGCATCTACAAATGCAGCAGCGGCTTTTATCGCGCTCACCATTTTCCCTTTTGCATAACCAGGATGCGCAGGCACACCATGAAAAATAACTTTCACGGCATCGGCTGAAAATGTTTCGCCTTCCAGATGTGCACGCTCGCCGCCATCCAAAGTGTAGCCATATTGTGCACCCAGTTTTTGCATGTCCACTTTTTCCACGCCTCTGCCAATTTCTTCATCAGGCGTAAACAGAATACGGATTTTGCCGTGCCGTACTTCAGGGTTTTCGGTGAGATATTTTGCTGCATCCATGATCACTGCAACGCCGGCTTTGTCATCAGCACCAAGCAGCGTAAGCCCGGAAGCCGTAATGATGTCATCGCCAATTCTTTCTTCTAAATAAGGATGTTCAGACTTTCGAATCACCACCAAAGGATCATCAGGAAGCACAATGTCCATTCCGTTCCATGCTTTGTGCAGCAAGGGTTTCACATTGGTGCCGCTGCAATCGGGCGCGGTATCTACGTGGGCACAAAGGCAAATCACGGGCACTTCGTGATCTATCGTTGAAGGAATGGTTGCATACACGTAACCATGTTCATCCAGCTCCGCATCAGTTATGCCGATGGCTTTTAGTTCCTCCACTAAAATGCGGCTCAGGTCTTTTTGTTTTTCTGTGGATGGTTGCGACGGCGATGCGGGATTGCTTTGTGTGTCAATCTGCACATACTTCATAAAGCGGTCGGCAACGGTGTGTTTGTAGTTTGGAATGCTCATTGTTTTTTAATTGAGTAGAAAGTCTAAAGATTAAAGTATAAAGCTATCGGCTAACGTGAAAATATTCCTTTCGATCTCCGTGGCGTCTTTGCATGAAATCTCTAAAACAGCGACATTCAGACGAATCGCTTCTCACTGTGTTCCTTGAGTTTTTGCAGCAGAATCCGCTGTTTGCACCGTTGTGGGTTTTGCTTTCTGAATGCCGAGTAATTCGCCTATTGTATTGAATGATTTGCGGAAAGAAATGCCGACACCACCGCGGTAAATACTGCGGTCCACCAACACGTCGTAATTACTAGTTCTAAAGGCATTCAGCCGAATGCGTCCATCATCGGTAAGTAAATATTGCACCCTGAAATCGCCACCAAGATTAAGGTTGCTGGTGCTGCGGTTGGTGGAAGAAGGCCGTCCCCAGTCGTAAGCGCTTCCAAGCTCCACCACGAGGCGATCGTTCAATAAATTTTTGCGGATGCCGAAGGAAACCTGATTCCGGTTGATGCCTCCCGCGTTGGGATCGCTGAGGTTGTAGTTTTTGTATTTCAGGTCAATGGAAAGATTTGGATCGCCCAGTAAACGCGAAGCCAGATTAGTGAGTTGGGAAGATGCCGTGGAGGAAAGAATATCGCTCACGTTGTTTACCAAAGCGCCGGTAGCAGTGCCGCCAAAGCCTGATTGCGGGATAAAATTATTGATCAGTAAAAGCGCAGCCACCTGATTGAAAATCTCGCTTTCGTTCTGGTTTATTTGTTTCAGCGTTTGGGAAGTGATGCTGCCTTCGGTGCGGTTTTGGGGGAGGAAAATGTTGTAAGAAAACTTAGGAGCGCTCAGCGATCCGGTCATGTTTAGGCCCACGCTCACATCCTGAGGTTGCTTTGCTTCTGCGGCTTCGGGCGTGTTTTCAATGGCCTGTTTCTGGTATTCGGAAAGGGCATCGTAAAGCCTTGCGCGGGTGGTGTAAATGGCATCCACATCCATCGAAGTGCTTTCAATGGGACCGTAAAAAGAAATGCGGCTACCGGATGTGATGATGAAATTGCGGCGGAAAAAAAGTTCTTTAAACGTGAAGGTGTAATCGCCCTGTTCAATATCGTAGTTGCCAAACATTTTCATGGGCTCATTTGCAGGAAGGCTTAAAGTGATGTTTCCTGATCCGGTGGCGTTAATAGCATCGCCGGTGGTGGGGTCGAGCACCATGGTTATTTCTGCAAGCGGATTTATTTTGGCAACAATGTTTAAGGAGAATTTATTGCTTCTGGCTTTTTGCTTCCCTACCTGCGGAATGGTGTCGTAGTTGGTAAACGTAACGTAGCTGTAGGTGCCAATATCGGTGCTGCTTTGGATGGGAATGTAAATGTGGCTGCGCGCTGCGGGTGATGCGGTAACGTTCAGGTGAATATCATCGAAGGTGCCTGTAATGGAAAGCGCTTCCACGTTTGCAATTAAATCCCCGTAAAAAATACTGCTTTCGCTTTCTCTTAAATGAATAACTTCAAATTCCGGAGCATGGAGTTGCACGCGGTTGAAGTGAAAGTTTTGAAGTCGGTTGTGGGCAATACTTCCGTTCAGGATTGCTTCATTATTAAAGCGGTCAAAGAGGCGAAGATTATTAAAGTCAATGGAGTTGTTGTCCATTTTTATGACGGCTGCGGGAATGGTGTAGTGCGTTCCTAAAATGTCAATCGTAAATCCGGAATTAGTGAGGGAAACGTTGCCGTTCACATCAGGTCGGGTAGGGGAACCTCCAAAATTCATGGTGCCATTTATGGTTCCTGAAAGTTCACTTATTAACCCCTGAGTTAGCGGTGCCAGCCAAGTGGCAGAAGCATCATTAAACTGCACATAGCCATTCAGTTGTTGGCGACTTCCGGTGTCGAAAGAAACAAAACCAGCCGGGCGCAGCGAAGCGTTTCCGAAGAAAATACCACTGCGCGGATGAAGCGTCAGTAATTGTTTGCGCACATTGTATCCTGCGTCGGCAATCACGGTGCCTATTGTGTCTGCACCAAACATCACATTGGTAGCCGTAAGGTCTGTGTTTATTTTGACGTCGCCAAACAAACTATCCAGGCGCACCGTTCCATTTAAGATGCCGGAAGGTTGCAGTTTTGAAATGCCGGCAACGTTTCCGATTTGCGCAATGTTTAACGCAGTGGCATTTAATAATAAAGAGGAAGTGGTGCTTTCATCTAAAGAAGAAAATGCCAGTTGCTGCTCTCCGCTTTTGATGTTGAAGTTGCGAACCTGCAAATAATTATCAGAGAAAACAAAACTGTTGCCTTCCGGAATTTCCCAACGCACGCCATTTAAGAAAAGTTCCGAAGGACGGACGTTCATGTAAAGCGTATCACCCCTTGCAAACGCGCTCCCATTAAGGCTTGCAGTGCCGTAAGCTTCAGGAGATTTACTGTCTATCGAAAAAATCAGCGAATCATTTCCGAGGGTTGTATTTACATCCACCGATGCTGAAAGCACCCCATTACCAACGTCTATTTTATTGGCGTTTGCATTCAGTTTCAGGCTTCGGAAATCGCCTGTACCTTTTACTGAAACTTTGTTGAAATAAATGTTGTTGAAGTAACCGTTTGGTACATAAGCGTCCAAAGTAAGTTGCTGCGTATTGGTGTTTAAAGAACCCGAAACCGTAGTGTTATTAAATCCTCTGAAAGCTGGTGCCAGTACGGCAAACAGGCTATCCATTTCTCTGGTACGCAGGTTGAAATTGAGCACCTGGTCAGGCGCATATTTTTCAGGTGTGGCTATGTAGTTGGGAAGATATCCGGCTATGTAATACTGAAACGAATAGGGCAGGGTACTTAGTTCAAATTTGCCGCGCACATCTGCCGTTATGTTGTTGCTTTCAATGGTGATTAGCTTTTCAGTGCCTTCTAATGCAGAGGTCAGATAAACGGAATCAATATCAAGATGATGCCCGTTGCGCAGCAAATTAATGTTGTAAAGGCGGGCGTAACCGAGAAAGTCGTCGATAGTATTTCCTGTAAAATCCAGATTGAAATCCGCCGCCAGATTTACGGAATCTTTTGTGATGTTGAGTGCCTGTAGATTGCTGCTTAAAAGATTTGCAGTGGCATTTATTGCAAGCTGGTTTTCAAGAAAATTAATGCCTCCGTAAAATGCAAAAGCAAGGTTGGGATCATCCACAATAGCACGGCCTACAAAGTTTTTCCCTTCCAGTAATCCATTCACAGAAATATTGGTGTAGCGGTATTTATTGAAGTCTATAAAAGGAATGGTTCCATCCATGCTGATGAAAGGATTTTTCGGATCGGTGGTGGTGCCCTTTACCGTTGTATTAAAAGCCAGCGAACCCAGCAAAGGCTGCCTGATGAGTGTACCTAAAGCAAATCCGCTTGTTGCAATATCTCCCGAATAGGCAGTGCCTTTGCCAATCACTTTCAGGGTGATGTCGGAGGTGATGTTTCCCAGATTTGTAGCCACCATTCCACTTGCCGCAAAGTTGGTGATGTAGCCTGTAAAGTCGCCCTGGTAAAGGATGTAGCGGAGTTGTGCTAAGTCAACATTCGGATTGTTACGAAGCCGAGGTGCGTATTTAAGTATGGCTTCGCCGGAGGTAAACACGGCGCCGTTTTTAAGATTAAAAAGCGTGTTGTCAATCTCGGGCAATCCGCGCACTAACAGGTTTCCTTTCACGCGGCTTTGTCCGTCAGTAATGTTTAGATTCTTGCCGTAAAGACTGTCCACAGTGCCATAAACCAACCCATTCATTTCCAAAATAGTAGGATACTCAAGCAGCGGCGGCGCAAAAAAAGCTACGTCCCGTGAATCAACGTGCGCATCTTTAAAATCGCCGCTCATTTTCACTTTGTGGATGTAATCCGTAAAGTCAGGGAAGCGCTTGTAATGCATGGCATAATAGCGTTTCAGCGTGCTGCGGTTTGTTTCGAGGAGTAAATTATCAGCAATCGAAGCATTTGGAGAAACGAACACTTTAGCGGTCATTTTTTTCACTACCAATCCGCTTCTTTCCTTTGCGCTTAGCATTTTCAGACTGGTGCGCAGGGTGTCTCCGGCAATGTTTACATCTCTTAGTTTCAGCGTGATGTCCGTTACCCGAATGTGCTCCGGATCGAAAGCATTTGGCGTCGGTTCCGTGTCAGAAGTTTCTCCGAAAAATTTACCATTTTGCAGGTCTAATTTATTGGCGCGAACCATCCATTTATCAGGGTTGAAAGCCGTAGTATCAATGACCTTTAGCGCTGAGTCGGTTTTTGCTTTTTTGGGTTTACCTCCAACGTATTGCCTCATCCCGAAAACCACATAATTAATGTCCAGACTGTTGATGTCAATCACTTTCTTTTTAAGGTCAATTTCTTTTGCATCCAGTTGCAGATTGCCAATGCCAATATTCATATCCGAGCCCGCCCAGGCATCTTCCATTTTGAACCGCACTTGCCGGATGTCCACTTTCTCCAGGTCTAACTCAAATTCATTTTGCTTTTTGGTAGAGTCTCGTTTTCCGGTATCGAAAGCATCCACCACAAATTGAAAGTTCCATTCGTCAGAAGCGCGGGTCCGGTAAAGATGTGCGTAGGCTTTGTGCAAACCGATGTACCGAATAACCGGAATTTCTTTTTTTATGAAGAACCAATCGGTAATCCGCAAGCTTGTTTCCCCGGCATAAAGCAGCGTGTCTCCCTGCCTGTCTTCAATGTATAAACCCTCCAGCCGCGCATGGTTCAGGAAGTCGATACGCACGTGTTTGATGGCCACTTTTGTTTTCAGTTTATCACTTAAAATTTGAGCTGCCTTTTGTGCAATAAGGTTTTGAACGGCGGTCAGATTCACCAATATCAGCACCAGCACCACCAGCCCAAAAAGGGAAAGCAGTACAATGCCGAATATTTTGAAAATGCGTTTAAACATGTGAATCAGGAACCGTTCAAAATTAGCGTCCCTGAAAGTTTGGTAAAGGATGAAGAATGTTATTTTAAAACGCTGAGATTCTTATTCTTCAAGTCTTTTAAGGCATTTAACCATGTCTATCCCTTTTCCTAAAATACCTTTAAATAGATCGCCCGTTTTTGCTGCACGTTGAAGCATGTTGGTTATATCAAAATCAGCAATCGAAAGTCCCGGTTTTACTTCTTTCCACTCCAATGGAGCCGACACTGTGGCACCGGGTTTTGGTCGTGCACTGTAAGGGCAGGCAATGGTTTGCCCCCGGCGGTTCTGCATAAAATCCACGTAAATTTTTTTGCCGCGTTTTTTTAAAGAACGTTCAATGCTTGTGAATTCCGGAAGTTGCTCCACAACCTTTGCAGCAATAATGTGGGAAAAAGTATTGACCTGATCGTAAGAATACTTTCCGCCTAAAGGCACCATGATATGCATACCGGTAGAGCCGGAAGTTTTGCAAAAACAAGGAGCACCGGCTTCATCAAACACCGCTTGGGTAATCAATGCCGTTTCAATCACTTGTTCAAAACTGTTAGCATCAGAAGGATCTAAATCGATGAGTAAATAATCGGGATTTTCAAGATTGCCTACATGCGAGTGCCATGGATTCAGTTCAATACAACCCAGGTTAGCGAGGTATAAAAGCGTTGCCTTGTTATTGCACACAATGTATTCAATGTTCTTATCGCCACTGTCGGAATGCACGGTTTCTGTATCTACAAAATCAGGGGCGTTTTCTCCGGCATCTTTATGAAAAAAGCTCTTGCCTTTTATGCCGTTTGGATTGCGCAAAAGCGATAATGGTCTGCCTTTCAGGTAAGGCAAAATGTATTTACTGATGCCATCGTAATAGTCGATGATGTCGCCCTTTGTGAAACCCTCTTCCGGAAAAAAAACTTTGTCCAGATTGGTGAGTTTCACTTCATTTCCGCCCACTTTTTTTAGGGTGTCGCCTTTCTTTTTTGCGGTTGATTTTTTTGGGGGCTGGATGGTTTCCCCTGCATCTGCCATGTTCACTTCATTAGCCGTTTTATCTTTTCGCAAACCCATAAAAACAGGATGGCGAAGAGAACCGTTTTTTGTTTTTTCGGTGAATTGCACATTGCAAACCAGTTCCGGTTTTATCCATTGCACCGGCGCATTGGCTTTTACTTTTTCATTGAAGGGTGAACTATCTGTTTTAAGTGGGTGCATTTTTTCGAAAAGCATTTTCAAAGTTGCCTGATCAAAGCCTGTTCCGGTGTGTCCGATATACTTTAATTCCGCGTCTTCATACACACCCAACATCAGCGCACCAAAATATTTCCGGGAACCACGCCCTTCGGTGTAACCCGCTATCACGGCTTCATCCGTGAGCAGGTGTTTTATTTTCAGCCAGTCTTCGCTTCTGCTTCCTTCATAATAATTGCTCGTTTTCTTTTTGGCAATCATCCCTTCCAGTCCCTGCTTTTTTATGAGGTTGAAAAAGTCTTTACCTCGGGTTTCTACATGGTCGCAATAATGAATGATGGGGTGTTCTTTTGGAAGCATTTCTTCCAGCATTTTTTTGCGGTCAAGTAGCGGGAGGTCTTCTAAAGACGCTCCTTTAAAAAACAGAAAATCGAAGACGTAATAGTGCAGGTGAATGCCTGTGTCTTTTGCAGTTTGCAGCATTTCAAAACTTGGATGTCCTGCTTCATCCACTGCCACAATTTCCCCATCAATTACGGCATCTGTTTTTATTTCTTCCAAAGCCTTAAAAACTTCGGTGTAATCTTTTTCAAAAGAAACGCCGTTGCGGGAATACAATTTGGTTTCTTTTCCGGTTTCTGCAATAGCGCGGTAGCCATCCCATTTTATTTCAAACACCCAGTTATCATCATCAAACGGATTGTCTGAAAGCTTTGCCAGCATTGGCTTTACGAAGTCCTTAAGTTTCTTACCGCGGCTGCCATAAAATTTTTTCTGGGCAAGTGGAGTAGGCTCTTCAGCTTTTTTTTTAGAAGATCCATTTGTGTTCGTGTTCAATACCGGATGGTCTTCCGCATCATAGTTTTCTTCGGTTGCAAATGCATCGTGAGATTTTATGAGCAGCCAGTTTTTTTTCGTCGTGCCCCATGCGGCGCAGGTAAAAAATGCCGTTGATATTTTCTCCTTTCAGGCGGAAACGAATGCTGCCTTTCTCAAGTGCTTTGCTGAATGCGGCGTCGGTTTGTCGTTTGCCTTTTGCATCTACGGGTTCATAAGTTCCGGTGTCCCAGATGTCCACGTGTCCCGCGCCATAATTGCCTTTGGGAATGTCACCCGCAAAAGAACCGTAAGCAACGGGATGATCTTCCACCATCACCGCAAGCCGTTTATCATCCGGGTTTAGCGAAGGCCCTTTCGGCACTGCCCAGCTTTTTAAAACGCCATCCCATTCAAGCCTGAAATCATAGTGTAAATGCGAAGCCTGATGCCTTTGAATCACGTACATCAATTCCTTTCCTGCTTTTCCTTCCTTGCCTTCGGGTTCAGGTGTGTCGTTGAATTTGCGCTTCTTGTTGTATTGCGACAGGCTCATTGCTTAGCTGGCTTTTTTGCTTGCGGGTTTCTTCTCTGCATCTGCTTCCAGACTCGCTTTCAGTTGCGCCATCAGGTCTTTAGATTTGCTGTATACGAGTTTAAATTTCGGCTCTTTAGATGCTTTGCCTTTCGCTTTTTTCTCAATCACTTTCAGCAATTCAGCATTGTAGGTGTCTTTATATTGCTCAATAGAAAAATCATCCGGCGTCAGTTGGTCAATAAGTGCCTTTGCCATTTTTAATTCGGCAGGTTTTATAGTCGCATCGGTTGGGATGTCAAGGTCTTTCATGTCGCGGAGTTCTTCTGCAAACCGCAACCGCATCAACACAATTCCTGTTTCATTTGGTTTCAATGCACAGACATGTTCTTTACTGCGCATCACGTAGCTGCCAATGGCAAGTTTCCCTGAATCTTCCAATGCTTTTCGCAGCAGTTGATAGGCTTTTTCCCCTCCTTTAGAAGGCGCTAAAAAATAGGGTGCTTCATAAAAGCTGGTGTTTATTTCCTCCTCTTTCACAAAGGCTTCAATATCTATTATCTGGCTTTTCTTAGGCGCTGCGCTTTCAAAAATCCTCATCTTCCAGAATAATGTAGCGGTCATCCATCAGGTAGCCTTTCACAATGTCTTCCCAAGCCACTTCTTTGCCCGTGTTTTTCATTAACGCGCTGGTAGCGGATTTTACCATTGTCGTGTTTGTCAAGCATGTCCAGATCCAGTTTCGATTGCTCGGTGGCGCTGAACATTTTTACGGGGATGTTTACAAGTCCGAAGCCTATGGCTCCGCTCCAGATGGCGCGCATGTTTTCTATTTTTAGTGCAGGGTGTGGTTTAATAAAATAATGCCTTGTGCTGTTTCTTTTAATAATGCAGTAGGTTAATGGAACTCTTTTCTAAAATCAAAACATGCCATTGCACATTGCATGAAATCAAAGCTTTAATATCCTCTTTATATTCTCATCCCTACTTTTGAAGCCTCTCCGATTCATTCATTACCCCATTTTCCTCTTTCAAAACCTAATCAATACTTCTTTGGATACACTCAGTATTAAAAACATGGATTTTACTAAAGCCTACGACCTCATTGCCCAGAAAATAAGCCTTTGGATGCGGGAATTTATCCGTCTGCTGCCCAATATTTTACTGGCTTCTGTAGTTCTCGTACTCGGTTTTTTTATTGCTAAGTGGATTCGCAAACTTGCTTCTAACCTTATTGCCAGGATATCTCCCAATGCTACCCTCAATAATCTTTTTGAGTCCATTATTTACATCTTCTTCATTGGGATTACATTTTTCACCGTCCTCAGCATTCTTCAACTAGATCGTGCGGTTACTTCCATTCTTGCCGGTGCCGGTATCATTGGTTTGGCGCTCGCTTTTGCTTTTCAGGACATTGCCGCCAATTTTATCTCCGGCATTTTTATTTCCTTCCGCCGCCCTATCAACATTGGTGACATCGTAAAAATCAAAGATTACATGGGCAAAGTAGAAATCATTAATCTCCGCGACACCGTTATCCGCACCTTTCAGGGGCAAATGGTCATCATCCCTAATAAAGATGTTTTTCAAAACCCGATTGAAAATTTTTCTTTACTCGGCAAGCGTCGTATGGATCTCGTTATCGGTGTTTCTTACGGGGATGATTTGGAGAAAGTAAAGTCTTTAACGCTAAATGCCTGCAAGGATATTCCGGGATTATCAAAGGATGAGGAAACCACACTTTTCTTTAAGGAATTTGGCGATAGCTCTATCAATTATCTCATTCGCCTTTGGGTGGATACACCTGAACAACCCAATTATTTAGAGGTAGGCAGCCAGGCAATTATGCGTATCAAGAAGGCATACGACGAAAATGATATCATGATTCCATTTCCCATCCGCACGCTCGATTTTGGCATTAAAGGGGGTACACGGCTGGATGAAATAAAGGTGAACATGCAGCAGGCATTGCAAAACAATGCATGACTTTTTCTATTCGCAAAGTCATGAAAACACCGATTGGCATTTTCGATTCCGGTTATGGCGGGCTTACCGTTTTCCATGCCATTGCCGAATTGCTTCCTCAATACGATTTCATATATTTAGGTGATAATGCCCGTGCACCTTACGGCAACCGAAGTTTTGAAACCGTGCATGAATACACGTTGGGGTGCGTGCAATGGCTTTTTGAAAAAGGTTGTCCGCTCGTGATCCTTGCATGTAACACGGCATCTGCAAAAGCACTCCGTGCCATCCAGGAAAATTATTTACCTACCCATGCGCCTGATAAAAAAGTACTCGGCGTCATCCGCCCCACTGCTGAAATAATTGGAACCTTATCCAACTCAAAACACATTGGCATTCTGGGCACCGAAGGCACCATTGCATCTGCATCTTATCCCCTTGAAATCAGGAAGTTTTCGCCGGAAATATTCGTTCACGGTTTAGCCTGTCCTATGTGGGTTCCGTTGATTGAAACAGGGGAATACGCCTCCGGAAATGCTGATTTTTTTGTGAAGAAATACCTGGATGAATTGCGGTCGCGCGCACCTGAAATCGATACCATTTTGCTTGCCTGCACGCACTATCCTTTGCTGCTCCCAATTATTGAAAAATATCTTCCACGGCACATTAATGTAGTTACCCAGGGAGCTATTGTTGCACGAAGTCTGCAAGATTATTTGCATCGCCATCCTGAAATGGAATCACGCCTTACGCAAGGTGGCAGCATAGCGTTTTTTACTACTGATAATGCACCGGACTTCAATCAGCACGCTTCATTATTTTTTGGGAAAGAAGTAGTAGCTAGTCAGGTTCATTTGCAGTAAGCGGTTATTTTTTAAGGGATGATATTGCTGCGAAGAATTGATTCAGTATTCTACCTTTTTTCAACAACTTAATATCCTGGGTTCGGCATGGTGTAAACATTCTCATCATCCAAATCGGAAACGGTAGGCAGCTCCTGAAAATGCCTTTGCTCCAATCCCTCCATCGTCGCTTTGCGCTTCAAATGTTGCCCCACTAATGTCTTAATGTTCGTCCCCGCAACATGCAGAATGGCATTTTTCAATCTTATCCTCCGCGTCAGCCGCGCAACGATGTAAAACAAGATGGAAATAATGGCGGCAAGCGCGTGCATTGAAATATTGAACCACTCCACGCGTGTGAGCGGAGTTCCATTCTGCACATCGCCTTCTAAGGGGTAATGCGCCAGTATACTGAACGGATACACGAGGTTCATCCCAAACGTGAGCGCAAGAAAACCAACGGCAAGCAGGTAGCAAATTATTTCCGCCAACACCAGTCCTGTATTGCTTGCCAGGCGCTGCGCTGCGGGTTTTCTTAAAGATGTTGCAAGCGGGTCAAAAAGCGCAATTTGCTCATTCAAAATCTGCTTCTGTGCGCGGAAATCAAGCAGCAAATCTTCCTGCAGTCGGTTGGGTGTCATAATGATGGGAAATGATGGAGCGTGAAACGGCGGCAAATCTAAATGAATGCAAACACTGCAAAGCGAAGGACTTTTTTACACACCTTTGCAGCCCTTCCAAAAAATTGTTTTCTCTTTTTTTGAAGGAATAAAATTCATGAAAAACGCAAAAGAAATAGCCCGGAGACGCACGTTCGCCATCATCTCTCACCCTGACGCGGGCAAAACCACGCTCACTGAAAAACTGTTGCTTTTTGGAGGGGCAATACAGGTGGCAGGTGCGGTGAAGAGTAATAAAATAAAGAAACACGCTACCAGTGATTTCATGGAGATAGAACGCCAGCGCGGCATTTCGGTAGCTACTTCGGTAATGAGTTTTGAGTATGATGACACCTTAATCAATCTCCTCGATACGCCAGGCCATAAAGACTTTGCGGAGGATACCTATCGCACACTCACCGCCGTTGATTCCGTAATCCTCGTTATTGATGCAGTGAATGGAGTGGAGGAGCAAACCCGCCGCCTTATGGAAGTCTGCAGAATGCGCGCCACGCCGGTAATCGTGTTTGTAAACAAAATGGATCGCGATGGAAAATACCCTTTTGATCTGCTTGATGAAATAGAAAAGGAACTCAACATTAGCCTCCATCCGCTTTCCTGGCCCATCAACATGGGGAAGGAGTTTAAGGGCGTCTATAATCTTTACAACAAAAGCCTCAACCTCTTTGCTGCCAGCCAAAAAGCCACTGAAGAAAACACCATTCCCATCCCTGATTTAAACGATTCTTTGCTCGATAATAAAATTGGTGTGCGCGATGCTTCGCAGCTTCGGGAAGATGTAGAATTGCTGGAAGGCGTGTATGGAAAACTGGATGTGGAGGCTTATTTAAGGGCAGAAATAGCGCCGGTTTTCTTTGGCAGTGCCGTAAATAATTTCGGGGTGAAGGAACTGCTTGACACGTTTATCCGCATTGCTCCAAAACCTTTAGGACGCACTACAGACAAGCGTTTCGTGGCGCCTGATGAGGATAAGTTTTCCGGTTTTATTTTTAAAATTCACGCCAATCTTGATCCCCGCCACCGCGATAGAATTGCTTTTATGCGCGTGTGCTCCGGCAAGTTTGAAAGAAACGCTTATTACCGTCACACCCGCATGGAAAAAGATGTTCGCTTCTCTGCACCTTATTCGTTTTTAGCCCGCGAAAAGGATTTAATTGAAGAAGCATTTCCGGGTGACGTGGTGGGTTTGTTTGACACCGGAAATTTTAAAATCGGCGACACGCTCACGCAAGGCGAGGCACTTCAGTTTACCGGCATTCCCACTTTTTCCCCTGAAATTTTTAAGGAACTGGTGAACAAGGATCCAATGAAAACGAAGCAATTGGAAAAAGGTATTCGCCAGCTTACGGACGAAGGCGTTGCGCAGCTTTTTACGCAACACGGCGGCAACAGAAAAATTATTGGTTGCGTGGGTGAGCTTCAGTTTGAGGTGATTCAATATCGGCTGTTACAGGAATATGGCGCAAGCTGTGCTTTCGTGCCTTTGCAGTTTTACAAAGCCTGCTGGATTACGGGCGATAAAAAGAAGGTGGAAGAGTTTGCACGGTTCAAACAATCCAACATTATGGAGGACAAAGACGGCAATCTTGTGTATCTCGCACAGAGCGAATGGTTCCTAAATACGGAGCGACAAAACAACCCCGATATTGAATTCCATTTTACCAGTGAGTTCAAAACTTCTTTGCAAAATTGATGGTGCGATATGCGCACGTTTTGCTGTTTATGCGTATCTTCGCCAAAACTAAAAAAATGAAAACGCGCATCAATCTTACCATAGAAGAAAAAATAGCAAAGCTGGCAAAGTATTATGCTGAAGAGCACAACACGAGTGTTTCAGAAATGGTGCAGGAGTATCTGATTGACATTACTTCCCGAAAGCATCAGCAGCCCGCGATGACGCATCTTTTCAAAACCCTGAAACGCCCGGCCGGGCAATACAACGGAAGGGATTTGGCAAAAGAATTTTACGAAGCAAAAGGCGGAAAATAAATGCGCAACGTATTCATTGATGCCAATGTGATTTTAGATGCATGGCTTGAACGGGAAGGATTTGAAAATGCAGAAACGATTTTGCAAATGGCGGAAGAGCAACACCTCAATGTTTACTGGACTACTTCCGTGATTCACATTTGCAGCTATTGGCTTCGCAAAGCTTACGGCGCAGCAAAAGCAAAACAAATTCTGCTTTCTATGGCTCAAACTCTCCTTGTTATTGATGCTACGCAACAATCTGTGACGCGGGCTATTAAATCAGACATGAGCGATGTGGAGGATGCCCTTCAGTATTTTGCAGCTTTGGAGCGTCATCTGGATGTGTTTATCAGTAAGGACAGAAAACTAAAAAACGCAGCATTGCCCATTCTGGAAGTATTAACGCCGGCAGCCTTCCTGAAAATTGTTTAGCACGAAAAGCCGTAATTACTTTTGTTTTTTTAAAAGCAGAGAAATAATGAAGACTAGCATTGAAATAATTTGAATCACAAATGACCGGGCAATGCGATGGCGCTGTGCTGTATAATCCGACAGGTTCCAATCCAAGCACACCGGTCAGCGCGCCGTTTGTGTGCCATCGGCAAGACGCGATGGCTCCGGTTGGATCGATGGCCTGTTCAAGCCATATACGTTGAAATCACCCTGCTAATCATGCAAAAAAGCCCGCAATTGATGCGGGCTTTTTAAAATTAGTCATCAGTAAAATTATTGTATACTAAAAGCTATATCTTGTGGGTTATTCTTGTAAATACATCCGTTTATTCTTTCATTAAATTCCGTCATATTTTGATTGCTACGATATTTTTCCATTTGTAGCTCACTATCAATTCCAAGATATCCAGGTGTATTTTCATTAATACTTAGTATAGCTACACCATTTGGGGCCAACATGGTTTCGTATTGATTGCTGCTATTAGCGGACATCTGGACAATAATATCTATGCCACCTGTCATGTTAGTAACTGGTATATAAATAAGTGAGTTGGAAGCTTTAGATTTAGTATTGCTGTTCAAAAGATCAGAAGAGGTAAAGCTCATCACGCCATTGCCTTGATCGGGTCCGACCGCCCTCACATCAAAATGATATTTTTTACCGCTTTTTTTATCCGTCGCATCGATATAAGTATCAAGCATGCCATCAGCTGCATCAAACAACATGGTCAAATCTGTTACATTCGCTCTGATCGTATCGACGGTTGAGGTGGTGTTATCAGGCGCAGGATTTTTATCTTTGGTGCAGCCATTATTAAAAAAAGTAATGGCACTAACACCGGCAATTAAACCGGCATTTTTAAAATTTCTAGCTAGGTTGGACATCGGTGTCTCTCCTTGGTGGTGGTGGTGAATATTAAGAAGGATCTTTCCCAAAATCAATTGTGTTTTCATGGTGTTGGTTTTTTAAGATGATTATTTTGAAGCGCATCCAATCACATGCAACCCCAAAAATAATTAAAAACTTCAAACTTCCAAACGAAATCATTTGTGGCGCAATCCAAAGCTAACAACCATTTTCCACAATGCGCAAAACCAAA
Organism: Flavipsychrobacter sp.; assembly: GCA_965218185.1. Classification (GTDB taxonomy): domain Bacteria; phylum Bacteroidota; class Bacteroidia; order Chitinophagales; family Chitinophagaceae; genus JAFIGV01. The sequence continues at coordinate 538,733 of CBDCKE010000002.1, read as the reverse complement.
CCCCGCCTTATGTACTTTTGCGCCCTTCCAAATTTTCAATCACTCCAATAAAAATGCTCAAATCCGCCGCATTCCTCCTCGCTACAACGCTCTTTTTCGCCGCGTGCGGCAGCAACGATAATGGCTCCAAATCCGTGTTCGTAAAAGAGAAGGAAGACATTCTTGCCAATAGCCGCGACACCACCATTAATCCCGCTGATGATTTCTTTCAGTATGCCGTTGGTGGCTGGATAAAAAACAATCCCATTCCGGCTGACCAAACGGGATGGGGCATTGGGCAACTGGTGCAGGAAGAATTATACAAGCGCCTCAAAACAATTAATGAGGAAGCAATGAAGAAAAATGCTGCAACTGGCGTGGAGCAGCAAATTGAGGATTTCTATGCCAGTGGAATGGATACCATCAGCATCGAACAAACAAAATTGCAGCCGCTACATGATGAACTAAATGCCATTCATAATGTGCAAACACCGGTAGACGTAATGAACGTAACCGCACAATTGCACCGAAAAGGAGTGGGCGTATTTTACAGTGATTTCGTTACGCAGGACGCAAAAAATAGTGACGCAATGGCATTCAGCTTATACCAGGGCGGCATCGGGTTGCCTAACCGCGATTATTATTTTGATACCGACGAAAGAACTTCGAAAGTGCGTGAAGCGTATCCTGCCTACGTCACCGAAATCTTCAAACTAATGGGCGCGCCGGAGGCAATGGCAAAGCTGAAAGCTGATTCCGTAATTGCCCTCGAAACCAAACTGGCAAAGGCTTCCAGAAAGTTGGTGGACCTACGCGACCCATATGCCAACTACAACAAAATGGCTATCTCCAGCCTCTCCAAAAAAATGTCGCCCGGCATCGACTGGACTGCGCAGCTTTCAAAATTGGGTGTGCACAGCATCGACAGTGTGATTGTAGGTCAACCGGAGTTTTTTAAAGCATTAGATAAAGTCTTGAAAACAGAAAGCATCCAGACACTGCGCGACTACATGTCGTTTCATTTAGTTAGGGCTTATGCGCCTTATTTAAACAAAGAAATTAAAGATGCCAACTGGAATTTCTACAGCAAATTAATTCGCGGAGCAGAGCAGCAAAAGCCGCGCTGGAAGCAGGTTATAGACGCAGAGGAAGACGTGATGGGCGAAGCTTTGGGGCAGCTTTTTGCCAAAGAATATTTTGATAGTACTGCAAAAAAACGCTACGAAGACATTGTAGAAAACGTGCGCAATGCATACAAAGCCCGCATAGAAAAGCTGGACTGGATGACGGATGAAACCAAACAAAAAGCGCTTGCAAAACTTGCTTCCATCAAAAAGAAAGTGGGCTATCCGGATAAGTGGAAAGATTTTTCTTCACTCAAAATAACCCGTGCTTCTTACGCCGGAAATATTATGCGGGGCAATGAATGGTGGAACAATTATGAACTCGACAAGCTCGGCAAACCTGTGAATCGCGATGAGTGGGACATGACGCCGCAGACCTACAATGCTTACTACAATCCTTCAAACAACGAAATCGTTTTGCCTGCCGGAATTTTTACCGTGCCGGGCTATCGCGATGCGCAATTGGATGATGCACTGGTGTATGGATACGCTGCGGCATCTACAGTAGGCCACGAAATAACCCACGGTTTTGACGATGAAGGCAGGCAGTATGACGCGCAGGGAAATCTTAGCAACTGGTGGAGCAAAAAAGATGAAAAGCAATTTGAAACCCGCTCCGTTTTTCTGGTAAATCAATTCAACAATATCGTGGCGGTGGATACACTTCGCATTCGCGGGAAACAAACGTTGGGTGAAAACCTCGCTGACCTCGGCGGAATCCTCATAGGGCTTGATGCTTTCAAAAAGACAGAGGCTTACAAAAGCAACAAAACAATCAGCGGACTCACGCCTTTGCAACGCTTTTTTATGGGTTATGCTTTAGGATGGATGTATCAAAACCGCGAAGCCGAACAGGCAAGCCGCATTCTTACAGATGTGCACGCTCCTGCAAAATGGCGCGTGAATGGGCCGTTCCCGAATGTGCCTGAATTTTATGAAGCATTCGACGTGAAGCCAGGTGACAAAATGTATTTACCCGATAGCCTGAGAGTGCATTTGTGGTAATACTTTTTAGGTCAATAATAGAAGCACTGTTTTTTAAAATTGTGTGCACTGCTTAGAAGTTTCCTGCGGTATGTCAGCGATGGTACACACTTAAATTTGCTGCTGTTTTTCATGCCGCGTGCTTTCCTTTTTTTAGTGCTTCTTTTTGCTTCCTGCGCCAACATTATGGCGCCCACCGGCGGCAATAAAGATGTTACGCCGCCAGAACTTTTATCCGTTTCTCCGCAAGATTCTTTGCTCAATACCCGCGTTAAAAAAATAGAGCTGCGCTTTGATGAATACGTGACGCTGAATAATCCGAACAGCGAAATCACCATCGCACCGTTGCTTTCTGTGCCGCTTGATATAACCTCCAAACTGAAACGCGTAACCGTAAAAATTCCCGACACGCTTTTACAGGAAAACACGACTTACCGCATCTCTTTCAACAATGCCATCCGCGATTTGCATGAAGGCAACGCCATTACAGGCTTGAACTATATTTTTTCAACCGGCGCTTATTTCGATTCGCTCACGCTTTCAGGGAAAGTGATAGATGCCTTCACAAATCAGGACGACAGCGCAGCAGTGGTGGTGTTGTATGATGCGCGTATAAGCGACAGCAGCATTGTGCGCACAAAACCTTCTTACGTTACCCGAACTGATGCCTTTGGCAATTTTAAGTTTGAAGGATTGCCTGCGCGTGCATTTCGCATTTATGCGTTGCGCGATGAAAATGGCAACTACATTTTTGATGGTGGCAATGAAAAAGTGGCGTTTGCAGATAGCATCGTTTCACCAGAAGACACCACTTTTAAGCCCATTTCCCTAAGGCTTTTTAAAGAAGAAAATTTAAACGACACGTCTAAAGTTTCAAAAGAACAAGCCTTCTCTAAACGCGACAAACTAAGCCGCGCAGGTACCAATGAAAGCATTGCGGGTGCTTCCTTAGATGCTGCCACATTTTATTACCTCACGGACCTTGATACATCCAACATCAGCAGCCGAACAAAAAACATCAACACACCCGTTTCCATTACTTTTTCAAGAGCTGTTACTTCCTTTAATGCCAACCGTATTTACCTCAGTTACGATAGTAGCAACATCAATGTGGAAGTGCCTTTCAGCGTTTTTCATGATAGCGCCAGCAATAAAATTCTGAAGCTGCAAAGCGCCTGGAAACCGGATGCCGTTTACACGCTGCGGTTGCTGAAAGGATTTGCCATTGACAGCACCGGCGGCGATGCTTTTCCTTCAAAAAATATTTTCAGAACAAAGCGGGATGAGGATTATGCGCGGCTCGATATTCACCTACCAACTGCCTACGGAAAGGGCGAACATTTGCTGCTGGTGTTGCACGATGCAGATACGTTTTATCACCAGCCTGTGCGCGACACAATGCTGAAGTTTATGCGCATTGAACCCGGTAAATACACACTCCGCATTATCCACGACCGCAACCGCGATTCCGTGTGGACAACAGGCGATTTATTTACCCGCCGCCAACCTGAAGAAGTAATTCCATATCCGCAAATCATCACACTGAAACCGGGCTGGGAAAACATCATAGACTTTGACCCTGAAGAAGGAGAAAAGAAGAAAAACAAAACGTTTAACGACCGGCAGGGCGCAAGGTGATGGCGTATTTTGCGCATTCCATTTTATAAAAACAACTCCCCATGAAACCATTGATTTTACTGCCATTGCTCTTATTATTTGCTACCGCGAACGCACAGCAAAAGATGACTCCCGAAATGCTTTGGAAACTGAAACGTGTGTCTGCTGAAGGCATTTCTGCCACAGGAAAAACGGTGTATTTCGCTTCCAAAACCTATGATATCAACACTGAAAAAAGCACAACAAAACATTACGCTCTAAACCTTGCTTCCGGAAAAATTTCAGAACGCGGAGAAACCAAAAGCATCATTCAGCGCGACCCTGAAAATTGGTATTCCATCGAAGACAAGATTATTTACCGCAGCCCCGACAATGGTAAAAACTGGAACGTGGCTTACAAAAATCTGGATGATGCCGATAACGTAAGAGTGTCTCCTGACGGGCGTTACATCGCTTTTTCAAGAGACGTTTTAATAAAGCCAATGATGGCAACAGACATCTACAGCGACCTCCCAAAATCAACCGGACAGATTTACACAGACCTGAGTTACCGCCATTGGGATGCATGGGAAGACGGAAAGTTTTCGCACATTTTTATCCAGCCAATTAACGGCGGCAAAGCCATTGATTTAATGGAAAACGAACCTTACGACGCACCGCAGAAACCATTTGGCGGTGCAGAAGATTTTGTGTGGCGCCCCGACAGCAAAGGCATTGTGTATGTTTCAAAAAAGAAGTTTGGAAAAGAATACGCACAAAGCACCAACACCGACCTCTATTATTATGACATCCTGAGCGGCAACACTATCAACTGGACAGCCGGAATGGAAGGCTACGACATGAATCCATCTTTCAGCCCCGACGGAAATTTTATTGCCTGGACCAGCATGGCGACGGAAGGAAACGAGGCAGATAAAAACGACATCGTAGTGATGGATGCAAAGCGCGGCGGCATCTTTAAAATGAACCTCACAAAACAATGGGATGGCACGGTGGAAAGTTTTGTTTGGAGCAAGGATGGCAACCGCATTTATTTCAACGCGCCCGTGCGCGGAACGGTGCAGCTTTTTGAAGTTCAGGTGCCGCCGCTGCTGTCAAAAATGTTTCCGGTGGTGCATCAGGTAACAGAAGGAAAGTATGATGTGGCGGGCATTACAGGGTTTTCGAACGAGGGATTGATTGTTTCAAGAACCGACATGAATCATGCTGCCGAACTCTATTCCGTGAATGTGGAAGATGGCTCCATGAAACAATTGACGCACGAAAACGATGATGCATATTCAAACCTAAAAATGAGCCGCACCGAATTAAAAATGGTGCGCACCACCGACAATAAAAACATGGGTGTGTGGGTGATTTATCCGCCCGATTTTGACGCCACCAAAAAGTATCCCACACTGCTTTATTGCCAGGGTGGACCACAAAGTCCGCTCACGCAGTTTTATTCTTTCCGCTGGAATTTTCAGTTGATGGCTGCGAACGGCTACATCGTTGTAGCGCCCAACAGGCGCGGGATGCCGGGCTGGGGCGTGAAGTGGAATGATGAAATAAGCGGCGACTGGGGCGGGCAGGTGATGAAAGATTATCTCAGCGCAATTGATGCCGAAGCGAAGGAACCTTATGTGGATAAAAACCGGCTTGGCTGTATTGGTGCGAGCTACGGCGGATACAGTGTTTTCTTTTTAGAGGGCATCCATAATGGGCGTTTCAAAACTTTTATTGCGCACGATGGTGTGTTTGATTTGAAAAGCATGTTCGGGACGACGGAGGAATTATGGTTTGTGAATCACGACCTCGGCGGCAGCTACTGGAAAAAACCACAACCCAAAGGCTATGAAAAATTCAATCCCTCCAATTTTGTTGACAAGTGGAACACGCCGATTTTAATTATTCAGGGAGGCATTGATTATCGCGTGCCGATTGAGCAGGGATTAGAAGCATTTCAGGCAGCACAACTGCGGGGCATCAAAAGCAAACTCCTTTATTTTCCGAATGAAAACCATTGGGTGTTGCATCCGCAGAATGCAATTTTATGGCAGCGGGAATTTTATAAGTGGCTGAAAGAAACCTTGTGATTTCTAAAGAATTTAGATTTCTGTAGAGGGTGAGTAAGTGAACCGAAAAATAGTGTAGATGAAATGCACGTACTTATCAGTGTAATGAAAAGAAGTGGCAATGCAGCGAGAAGGAATGATAATGTAGCGAAATTAAATGATAATGTAACGAAAAGAAATGGTAGTGTAACGAAAAGAAATGATAGTGTAGCGCAAAGAAATGATAGTATAGCGCAAAGGAGTATATAAAAAGTAATAAGACTATAAAAAGTACGAAAATTATTAATTAATTGTAATAAACTGCCTCTATCTTTACTTTCTTTAGTCGGTTTTTTAAAAAATTGATTTAATTGCTAAATTTGTTCTTTTAATTTTAAATTTTTGTCATAAAAAATGAAAGAAGAAGCTTTACCGGTTCACATTGGTGCATTAATAGCAAGAGAAAGACAGAAAAAGGGTGTAAACTCTTTGAAACTTTCCCGAAAATTGGGGTATAAATCTCCTTCAAGTATTCCAAAAATTGAAAACAATCAATCTGTTCAGTTGGAAGTGCTTTGGAACATAGGAATTGAACTACAGCATAATTTCTTTGAAGACCTTTCCCTTGCGTTTCCTGTTCGCCCTTCAGACACAGAACTTGAATTACGCATCAAAGAATTGGAAAAAGAACTGGCGATTTACAAAGAAATAGTGCTGAAGCGGTAAGCATTCCGCAAGGACTTTGGGATAAAATTTCTGCCGTCAGGTTTGCGGAATGTAGGTATCATCCACAGACGATTTTTCCTCGCTGTTTTTGGGTAGCAATCCTGCTTTTTGCACTGGAATAAACACCGTGAATGTGCTGCCTTTCCCTTCCTTACTTTCCACTTTTATCCTTCCGTGATGCGCTTCCACCATGGCTTTCACGTAGCTAAGCCCTAAGCCGAAACCTTTTACGTTGTGCAGATTTCCGGTGTGCGCGCGATAAAATTTTTCAAACACGCGCGCCTGTGTTTCCTTGCTCATGCCAATGCCATTGTCTTTCACTTTTATGGCAAGAACGCTGCTTTGGTATGCAGTGCTCACTTCAATAATAGGCTTGTCGGCGGAGTATTTCATGGCATTATCAAGCAGGTTAAAAATGATGTTGGAGAAATGGACTTCATCGGCATGAACAATGTGGCGTTGCGCATTTAGTTTCAGCGTCAGGCTGCCTTCTTTTTCCTGAATCTGCAAGTCGATTCCGTTAGCCACTTTGCTTATCACCTGGTGTGCGTCAAGCTCCTGAAGGTTTAGTTCAATCTCCTGCCGTTCAATCCGCGCAGCCTGCAAAATCTTTTCCACTTGCTTGTTCATCCGCTTGTTTTCATCCTTAATCATCCCGCTGTAATACCGCATTTTTTCTGGGTCGCGGATTACCTTTTCATTCATCAGCGCATCAATAGCGAGAGAGATTGTAGCAAGCGGCGTCTTTAGTTCATGCGTCATGTTGTTGATGAAATCGCTTTTTATTTCAGAGAGTTTCTTCTGTGTAAAAAGGGTGCGGATGGTGAGTGCAAAAGCGGAAATAATGATGATGGTGAAAATGATGGAAGCCGCTATTATCAAGCCTATCCGCCGAAAAATGTAAGAGTTGGAATCATCGAAATGAATGAACATTGTTTCGCTCAGCATGGAGTTGGGCGTGGTAACAATTGTGTTGGGCGCGTCGGCGAAATATTGGTTGCGCCAGCCTGGTGATGTGAAAAGTTCATTGCGAAAAAGCATGTCGATGACGGCATACTCGTAAGGCTCTTTAATGTTGGCGCGGCGCACGGATAGCTCCACAATTTGCTTCACTTCATCAGGGCTGAGATACTGCACTGAAAAGTCTTTCATGAAATATTGCCTTGAGGCTTCGTCGGGAAATGCCGTGCCTGATTTAGTGCGAAAGCGGTCGTACATGTATTCCTTAGCGAGCGTCATGGCATAAGCAATGTCTTGCTCATGCTGTTGTTTGCGCAGGGAGATAGCACTTTTTATCCACGCCATCTGGATGAAGATGATGCCCAAAACGGAAAGGGAAATCAAAACAATAATGACGGGAAATACTTTTTTCATGGAGCGCTAAAGGTCTAAAAATACTTCTTTGAAACCGGTGAAAAACGTTTTCCTAAATAGCTTGTCTGCAAAGGATTTAAGGCAGCTTAGGCATTTACTTTTGCGCCGCTTATGCCGCCTGTAGTTAAAGTTCAAAATCTCTCCAAAACCTTTAAAAACTTTTGCGCCGTTGATGATTTGTCTTTTCAAATCGGGAATGGAGAAGTGTATGGTTTCCTTGGGCAAAACGGAGCCGGCAAAAGCACCACCATGCGCATGTTGCTGGGTTTGATTTTTCCGACCGCTGGAGAAATATTTATTCACGGCAAAAAACTTACGAACAGCAGCAGGCATTTATTGCGCCACACCGGTGCCATGATTGAGCGCCCTGATGCTTATGGATATCTTTCTGCGGCGGATAACCTGATGATGTTTGGCTTGCTTTCCAGCAAAAAATTTAATCGCTCCAAATGCCTGGATTTACTGGAACTGGTGGGATTAAAAGGAAGGGAAAAAGACAAGGTAAAAGCCTATTCGCAAGGGATGAAACAGCGGTTGGGAATTGCCATTGCGCTTGCCGGAGACCCTGATTTGCTGGTGCTTGATGAACCGACAAATGGATTAGACCCACAAGGAATTGCAGAAATGCGCAGCCTCATTATCAAGCTTAGTAAAGAGTTCGGGAAAACGATTCTTATTTCTTCTCACTTGCTGAATGAAATTGAACAGGTGGCGGATAAAATGCTGATTCTGCACAAGGGCAAAAAAATAAAAGAAGGCGTTGTAAAAGAGTTGCTTGACCCGAATGAAACGTTGTTTGAAATCAGGATGGAACCACAACCGGAGTTGCTTGCCGCAATCAATGAAAGCATCTGGCAGCAACATTTTGAGGGTTTCGATTCCGGTGTGCTTCGCATGAAAATGTCGTCGTCCGCAATGGCTGCATTTGTTAGATGGCTGGTTGAAAACCGTGTGGACATTTACGAAATCAAATCAACGCATTCTCTTGAAGCTTACTTTTTAACCCTCACTAATGATGTTACTCATCCGGCAGGAACTCTATAAAATATTTCATCGCCCGCGCACCTATATCGCCTTTGGAATTGTTACTGGCGTGGCGTTTATTATTCAGGCAGCCATGTTTGCGGACGGGCAGTCGTTTGTTGATTTCGTTTTGCAAAGCATTGCCGACACTTTCGACGTCGAAGGAAACATTCTGAACGGCTATTTAATTACCTACATCATTCTGCAATCGCTGATTGTAAATATCCCTTTGCTGGTTGCTTTGATTGCGGGAGATTCAATTGCAGGAGAAGCCGGAAACGGAACATTAAGATTGTTGCTGACGAAGCCCGTAAGCCGCGCCGGTATTGTGGTTTCAAAGTTCATTGCCTCACTTTGCTACACCATGTTGCTGCTGCTTTGGCTGGCATTTGTTTCCCTGTTTTTATCGCTTTTAATTTTTGGAAAAGGCGACATGATAAACATGCAGAACGGGCAGTTTACCATGCTTTTGCAGGGCGATATTTTATGGCGTTTCGGAGCCGCTTTCGGATATGCAGCGTTGGCCATGTCGGCGGTTGCATCGCTGGCAGTTTTCCTTTCCGTTTTTGCTGAAAATGGAATAGGCCCCATCATCAGCACCATGGGCATCATTCTGTTTTTCACCATCATTACCAACCTTGGTTTACCCACTTTCGATGTGCTGAAACCCTGGCTCATGACCACCCACATGATTGCCTGGAAAGGGTTTTTCTCCAATCCCGTTCCTTACGATGCCATCCTGCATTCAAGCCTTGTGATGGTGATGTACACAGCGCTTTTTCTTGTCCTCACCATTTTCATTTTTAACCGAAAAGATATTAAGTCATGAAGCGCATTTTGTGTTTGCTCCTTTGTTGTTTTTGTTTCAATGCTTTTGGTGGTGAGCAAGATGTTTCAGCGCTTTTTTATCAGCTGCGCACCAAACTAGAAACGGTGAAAGATTATACAGCCGACGTGAAAATCAGGATTGATGTTTCGTTTATGCGCATCCCCACTTTGCGCGGCACGCTTTATTTCAAAAGCCCTGACAAAATGAAGCTGGAGCGGCACGGCGGCATTTCCATTTTACCCAAAAAGAACCTCTCGCTTACGCTTGGAAATCTTGTGCCGTCAGGTGAACCAACCATTATTGATGCGGGCTATGAAACATTGGATGGAAATAAACTGCGCGTGCTGAAAGTGGTGCCCGGCAACGATGCCACCGATATTGTGCTCACTAAAATGTGGGTGGATGAAAAGCGGTTGCTTGCGCTTCGCGTGGAGACCACTACAAGAGATAATGGAACGGTAAAAATGGAACTCTTCTACGACAAATACGCAGCTTTTGCTCTCCCTGACAAGATGATTTTTTACGTTGACGTGAAAGAGTTTAAGATGCCTAAAGGCGTGATGATGGATTATGATACCGGTGAAGAAACATTGGTGCAAAAGAAGGCAAAGGGCAAGCCTGCTAAGGGTTCTGTAACAATTCAATATCTCAGCTACAAGATAAACACCGGATTAAGTGATGCTGTTTTTAAAGAAGAGAAGAAATAGTTTTTGCGGCTTTTGCACGATAATTTTATAACTTCGGTCGAAATTTTTTCCCTTCCCTTATGTTCAGGTTTTTAAGTATTGCCGCACTGGCATTTATTATTTCCGCACCGGCTTGTAAAAAAGCCACTACCACCGTTTCTCGTCAGGAAGAAATGCGCGGCGGCAAATGGAAAGTTGTTTCCGGAAACGTGCGCTACGACCCGTTTGTAGGTATTGATACAACCATTACTTACCAAAAATATCTTGACACCACAGGGCAAGGTTGCAAGGCAGATGATTACCTCGTTTTTTTGGATAATTATGATGGCGAGCAAAATAGCGCAGCCAATAAATGCAGCGCTGCCGACCCTGATGTGGTTCCTTTTCGCTGGCAGCTTTATGATGACGACAAAGGCATTTATTTTTTGAACGCCAACGAAACTTTTTTTGCCGAAGAAACCGTGAAAGCTGATTTCATCAATTACAACGTCGGTCGTTTTACCATTCGCCACGCCCGTTATTTTAAAAGCTTTGCAGACACTACAAGGTTTGATACCGTTACGTTTACGCAAACGTTCAGCAAATTTTAGCCGCAATACAAAACATTTTGTTCATCGACCGCCGGCTGCAAACCGGCGGTTTTTTTTGTTTAAAAAATCAATCATCAACAAGGAGGCACCTTATTTTTGCTGCCCTTTTTAAAATACTTTTTATGCTCCAAATTTCTTTCCCCGACGGTGCCGTTCGCCAATATGATAATGGTGTTTCAGCGCTTGATATTGCTAAATCAATTTCAGAAGGTCTTGCCCGAAAAGTGCTTGCTGCCGAAGTGAATGGCGAAGTGTGGGATGCCACACGACCAATTGAAAATGATGCGCAGTTAAGATTGCTTACCTGGGATGAACGAAGCGCGAAAACTACTTTTTGGCATTCATCTGCTCACCTGCTTGCAGAAGCGCTTGAGGCAATTTATCCTGACACCAAATTTGGAATCGGACCAGCAATCGAAAATGGTTTTTACTACGATATTGATTTGGGCGGAAAAACAATTGGGGAAGAAGACCTTCAAAAAATAGAATCAAAAATGAAGGAACTCGCGAAGCAAAGCAATGCCTATCAGCGCCGTTCGGTTCCAAAAGAAGAAGCCATTGGATATTTCACTTCAAAACAAGACCCTTATAAAATTGAATTGCTTCAGGATTTGGAAGATGGCAACATCACCTTTTATCAGCAAGGCAACTTCACTGACTTGTGCCGTGGTCCGCACCTTCCACACACCGGATTTATAAAAGCAATTAAGCTCACTAACATTGCTGGCGCTTATTGGAGGGGTAATGAAAAAAACAAAATGCTCACCCGCATTTACGGCATCACCTTCCCTGCGCAAAAAGAATTGGACGAATATCTGGCTCTGCTGGAAGAGGCTAAAAAGCGTGACCACCGCAAGCTTGGCCGGGAACTGGATTTATTTACGTTCTCTGAAAAAGTGGGAAGCGGCTTGCCTTTGTGGTTGCCGAAAGGTGCCATGTTGCGGGAGCGTTTGCAGCAGTTTTTACAAAAAGCACAATTGGCAGGTGGCTATTTACCGGTAATTACGCCGCACATTGGCAGTAAGCAATTGTATGTCACTTCAGGGCATTGGGATAAGTATGGTGAAGATTCTTTTCAACCCATTTCCACTCCGCAGGAAGGCGAACTTTTTTTGCTGAAACCGATGAACTGTCCGCACCATTGTGAGATTTACAAATCATCGCCCCGCTCTTATAAAGATCTTCCTTTGCGGCTTGCGGAATTTGGAACTGTTTACCGGTATGAGCAAAGCGGAGAACTGCACGGGCTGACTCGTGTGCGCGGGTTTACGCAGGATGATGCCCATCTTTTTTGTCGCCCGGAGCAGGTGCTTGATGAGTTTAAAAAAGTGATAGACCTGGTGATGTACGTGTTCACTTCTTTAGATTTTCATGACTTCACGGCGCAGGTTTCTTTGCGCGATAAGGTGAACAGAAGCAAATACATTGGCAGCGATGAAAACTGGGAAATTGCAGAACAGTCCATCATTACAGCGGCTGATGAAAAGGGATTGAAGACAACCATAGAATATGGAGAAGCAGCTTTTTACGGACCGAAGCTTGATTTTATGGTGAAGGATGCACTGGGCAGAAGCTGGCAGTTGGGAACCATTCAGGTGGATTATAATTTGCCGGAGCGTTTTGAATTGGAGTATGTGGATAGTGACAACACGCGCAAACGTCCTGTAATGATTCATCGTGCGCCTTTCGGAAGTATGGAGCGGTTTATTGCCGTTTTGCTGGAACATTGTGGCGGCGATTTGCCTTTGTGGCTTGCGCCTTTGCAGGTCAAAATTCTCCCCATCAGTGATAAGTTCAGCGCGTATGCGCACGAAATTTCGGCGTTGCTTGCTGCCTCTGATATTCGTTCTGAAGTGGATGACCGCAGCGAAAAAATAGGCAGAAAAATCCGCGATACAGAGCTTATGAAAGTGCCCTACATGCTGATTGTGGGCGAAAAGGAAATGAATGAAAAACTGGTGGCGGTGCGGAAACATGGCGAAGGCGATAAAGGTGCTGTGCCGACTGAAACATTTATTGAAGAAGTGAATGCCACCGTGAAAAAACAAACCGCCGGAAAACAAAAAGCAGGCGTAGAATAAACTTTTCGGTTTTTCTTTTTTAGATAAATGAATCAGCTATTTTTGCACCAAATTTTTAAAAGCCTTTAATGCAGAGAAGAAGTAAAAGCAAACCATTTTTTAAGCCGCGCCAATTACAACGCGAACACAGACTGAACGAAGAAATTACTGCCGCAGAAGTGCGTGTGGTGGGCGAAGAAATTGAGCCGGGCGTTTATCCTATTGCGGAAGCCATAAAAATTGCGCAGGAAAAGGAAGCCGACCTCGTAGAAATTTCGCCGAATGGCGTGCCGCCGGTTTGCAGAATCATTGACTACAAAAAGTTTCTTTACGAAAAGAAGAAAAAAGACAAAGAGCAAAAGGCAAAATCAAAACAATCGGAAGTAAAAGAAATTCGGTTTACGCCAAATACCGACGACCATGATTTTGATTTTAAATCAAAGCACGCTGAAAAGTTTTTGCAGGAAGGCGATAAAGTGAAGTGTTATGTGCAATTCAGAGGTCGCGCCATCATGTTTCAGGAGCGTGGGGAATTGTTGCTTTTAAAATTTGCGGAGCGCCTTGCAGAAGTGGGTTCTTTGGAAAGCATGCCTAAAATGGAAGGTCGCAGGATGATAGCCATCTTCACGCCGAAAAAGAAAAAATAAACACCGTTTTAGTTACTCAGGTAATGAATGCGAAGGTCTTTTTAAAAAGGTCTGCGCTTTTTAATTTCAGCCAATAACCAGTCAATAACAAACTTTTCCTTGCAGCAAAAAGAAGCGCCTTTTAATTTTGTAGCAGGTTTGAAAGAGTTTTAAAAGTTTTCATGGTGATAGGTTTATAATTGCCGGTCTGTTCTCAGGCTGGCTTTTCTTATTTACCTTAATCCCCTTCAAAAAGAAAATCACACACACGTTATGTTGTTCAGAAAGGCTGCTTTTTTACTGTTTTTTTTATGTTCCTCCACGTTGCTTATTGCGCAGCCACTCACAGCATACGTTAACCTCCAAAATCAGGTAATGGTGTGGGATAAAGGCGTAATTCGCAAAGTAGATTACCTGCCGCCGCTTGAAATGAAAATTGGCAGAGCAGCCATTCCATACATCGATAACTCACGCTCCTTCAAAATTTACCACGGCGGCGGTGTGCAGAAAGTAAACATCGGCTTCACCAATCAATTTCAGGTAAGTGACAACCTGATTGCGTTTTTAAACTCCCGCTCTCTCAATGTTTTTGACAATGGTAAAATCACCAATCTCTCCGGTTTGTGCCCTGAATATTACCTCGGCGACAGCGTGCTGCTTTTCTTTGAAGGCGTGAGGAGAGAATACAAATGCTATTACAATGGCGTGGTGTATCCGGTAGAAAGTTTTTTGGCTGACAGCGCCATTAAGCAGGTTGCAGTGTCTGATAACATCATCGCTTATGACAACTATGCAAACCAGTTTCGCCTTTTTTACCACGGGCAAATTTTAAGGCAGGAAGATTACCGCGTTTACAATTTTGCAGCAGGAAGAAACACCGTTGCTTACGTTGATTTAAACCGCGAATTCAAGATTTTTCATAAAGGCGAAACCTTTATTGTGGAAGACTTTCCACCGCAATCTTATGCTGTGGGGGATGATGTAGTGGCGTATGTTTCGCAGGATGGCTACTTCAAAATATTTTACGACGACAGCGTTCGGAATGTTGGTTTTTTTAAGCCTGAATATCGGGTGGGGGACTGGATAGTGGCTTACCGCGACGGGGGTGGATATTTCAGAGCATTTTATAAAGGCGAAATCACAACGCTTGAGACTTATTATCCGGGCAGTTTTCAGGTGCAATACAATTCCATTGCTTACATAAACAGGATAAACGTGTTGCGCCTTTTTACCGGCGGAGAATTGTATGACGTAACCACACTTTTCAACAATCAGGACCCGGGTGCGGATGACAACTGGCAGCTTACTTACGATGTGCTGCGCTACCGTGTAGGCAAAAATTTCTACAAGATTTTTTATAAAGGAGAGGAATACTAAGCCGTTAAAAATATCGCTTCACAAACCGGAGCTGGTGCGTTCTTTTCCGGAGGGTTTTGCTGATGATGCCGCCCTGGTCGATGGTATCAATAACTACACAACCTGCTGAATCCGTAGCATGGATAATGGAAGTGCTGCTAAGCAAAATACCGACGTGATTAATTTTTCCTTCGGCATTATCAAAAAATGCAAGGTCGCCCGCATTTGCATGTTGCAGAAAATCCACAATTTCTCCTTCTTCAGCTTGTTGCGAAGCATCCCGTTTCATGCGTTTGTTGCAAAATAAATAAGCCATCTGGCTAAGCCCCGAACAATCAATTCCGGCAATCGTTCTGCCTCCCCACTGGTAAGGCGCCATTAAATATTCGAGTGCGGCATCGCACACATTTTCTCCACTTAAAACCATTTTATCGACTGCTATCCTCTTCCCTTTAAAACAAGCCCTGTCATCTTTAAAATTGAAGGTGCCGCGTCTTAACGAAGCGCCCGCAGGAATCCATAAACCTCCGTCCTCACACCAAAGTTTGCCTTCACTATTTGCAGCAATCAACGGCGTTTCTTTTGAAAATAATTGCCTCGAAATTCTGGAAAGCTGTGAGCCTTTACACCAGCCTTCATACCCATCCCACAAGCATTGAATCAACATCCAGTCGTTTGCTTTTTCATCCTGAATAATGGCTTTTTCGCCAAACAATAACTGACTGATTTGCTCTGCGCGATGCGATGGTTCTTTGCGAATCGGGAGAAGAGAAACGTTGCAACTGGCATATCCTGTCATGAGCCGGAAGTTTTATTTTGGCGCAAAATAAGCGGTTGTATTTCTTGAAAGGAATAAGAGAAAGCTATGTTCAGTAGTCCGCTATTCTTTCATTATTTTCGCCCGCAATTCCTTTGTGCCCCTTCCTTTATCCCCGAATTCTTGCCGGGAGCACATTGTTTTAAATCTTTTCACACACAAAAACTTTAAAAAATTAATGGAAACAACCACCATAATTATCGTGGCTATCGTAGCGATAGCGGCCATCGTAACAGGCATTTTATTGGGTAAATTCATTTTTGCCAAAAACACCCAACAGCAAATAGACGAAGCAGAAAAACAAGCACGTAAAGCCATTGAAGATGCCAAAGAACAATCCAAAAAAGCGCTTGAAGATGCCAAAGAACTCGCAGAAACCATCAAAGAAAAAAAGAAACTTGAAGCCCGCGAACATTTCCTTCAATTAAAATCAGAACACGAAAAGGAAGTGCAGCAACGCACGCAAAAAGTGACCGAAAATGAAGCCCGCCTCAAACAACAACAACAAAGCTGGAACGATAAAAACGCACAACTTCAAAAGCAGGTAAACGAAACCGACCAACGCAAAGAAGAACTGAATAAACAGCTTGAAATCGTAAACCTGAAACGCACCGAACTTGAAAAACATCAGGAAGAACACATTAAGCGGCTGGAAAAAGTAGCGAGTCTTTCGGCGGATGCCGCCAAAGCGGAATTGATTGATTTGGTGAAAGAAGAAGCCCGCACCAAAGCCATGTCTCACGTAAAAGAGATTATGGAGGAGGCCAAAATAAACGCTACCAAAGAGGCGAAGAAAATAGTTATCCAAACCATCCAGCGCACCGCTGCCGAACACACAATTGAAAATGCAGTTACCGTTTTTAACCTTGAAAGCGATGAAATAAAAGGACAGATTATCGGGCGGGAAGGTCGCAACATCCGCGCACTGGAAGCCGCTACAGGCGTGGACCTTATCATTGATGACACCCCGGAAGCCATCATTTTAAGTTGCTTCGACCCGATGCGCCGCGAGGTTGCCCGCCTTTCCTTGCAACGCCTTGTTCAGGACGGAAGAATACACCCCGCACGCATTGAAGAAGTGGTGGAGAAAACCAAAAAACTGGTGGAAGAGCAGATTATGGAAACCGGCGAGCGTACCATCATTGAACTTGGTATCCACGGGTTGCATAAAGACCTTGTGCGCATCATTGGCAAAATGCGTTTCCGCTCTTCTTACGGTCAAAACCTGCTCATGCACTCTAAAGAAACTGCAAACCTTTGTGGCATCATGGCGGCTGAACTGGGGCTTGGACAAAAAGTGGTGAAGCTTGCAAAACGTGCCGGCTTACTGCACGATATTGGTAAAGTGCCCGACGAAAAAACAGAAATTACACACGCCATTTTAGGGGCTGAACTTGCTGAAAAGTTTGGTGAACATCCTGCTGTGGTAAATGCCATTGGCGCCCACCACGATGAAATTGCGATGGCATACATTATCTCCCCGCTGGTGCAGGCATGTGATGCCATAAGCGGCGCGCGCCCGGGCGCCAGAAGGGAAATGATGCAGAGTTATTTGCAGCGCATTAAAGACCTCGAAAACCTGGCAATGATGTATAAAGGCGTAGAGAAAGCATATGCCATCCAGGCGGGTCGTGAACTGCGCGTGATGGTGGAAGCAGATAAAGTAACCGATGCCGAAAGCGATTTGCTAAGCTTTGAAATTGCAGATAAAATCCAGAAGGAAATGCAGTATCCCGGGCAGGTAAAAGTGACGGTTATCCGCGAATTGCGCAGCGTGAACATCGCGAAATAATCCGGTTGGTTTTTAGGGAGATGGCATAGCTTTTACAAAAGTTAGGGTCATGGAATCCAGAAAGAAAGTGGTGATACTTGGTGCCGGTTTTGCAGGTTTGCAATTAGCCCGCCACATCAAAAACAGTGCGTTCGAAATCACCCTCATCGACCATTATAATTTCCACCAGTTTCAGCCGCTTTTTTATCAGGTAGCTACAGGAAGGCTTGAGCCGAGCTCCATTTCTTTTCCGCTTCGCAAGATTTTTCAGAAAAAAGAAAACGTACACATCCGCGTGGCAGAAGTGGAACGTGTTGATTTAAACACAAAACGCGTCATCACCAACGGCTGTCATTTTGAGTATGATTTCCTGGCGATTGCCACCGGCTGCACCACCAATTTTTTCGGGAATAAAAACATTGAACGCTTCGCTTTCCCCATGAAAAGCACCACCGAAGCCATTGCTTTGCGCAACCGCATTCTCCTCAATTTTGAAGATGCGCTTGATTGTGAGAATGATGATGAAATGGAAGGCGTGATGAACATCGTGATTGCCGGTGGCGGACCTACAGGCGTTGAACTTGCTGGCTCCATCATCGAAATGAAACGCAATATCCTGCCGAAAGATTACCCCGATATGGACTTTTCCAAACTGCGCGTGTTCCTGATTGAAGGCGGACCGGCGACGCTTGGCCCCATGTCAAAAGAAGCGCAGGAAACCTCCCAACGCTATCTGGAGAAAATGGGCGTGGAAGTGTGGCTCAATTCCCTGATTCAGGATTACGACGGCAAAACGGTTTTCATTAAAGACGGTCGCACCATCCGCAGCAACACGCTTATTTGGGCGGCAGGCGTAATGGCAAATGTGCCCGAAGGCATTCCTAAAGAAAACCTGGTGCGCGGCAACCGGATAAAAGTGGATGAATACAACCTGATGGAAGGCGCGGAAAACGTGTTTGCCATTGGCGACATTGCTTACATGGAGACGGCGGGGTGGGAGCGTGGTCATCCGCAGCTTGCTAACGTAGCCATTAATCAGGCAAAAAACCTGGCGAAGAATCTGCGCAACATCCTCGAACAAAAACCGCTGAAACCCTTTGTTTATAAGAATCCGGGCACCATGGCAACCGTGGGTAAACGCAAGGCTGTGGTTGATTTACCGAAGTTTTCTTTTCAGGGATTTTTTGCCTGGCTGGTTTGGATGTTCCTGCACCTGATGCTGATATTGAGTGTGAAAAATAAACTCATCATTTTCATCAACTGGGCGGTTTCTTATTTTACCAACGACACTACGCTGCGGTTGATTTTATTGCCTACACGGAAGCAGATGGAATTGGCGGGGGAGGAAATGGGTGTGGGAGAGCGGGAGCGTATCTGTCAATGCCTAAAAACCGTTGACTGGTATTTGCCTCATAAAAGAAGAGTCTGCGATCAAGATACTTAGAGTCTGAGGCTTTGTTTGACCCACTTATGGGGGGGCTTACACCCCCTCACAAATGAAGTCTGCTTCCAATGACCTCGTCATCTTCGGCTTTGTTTGCCCGACCAAAAGTACCCCATCGTTTTCATACTCAATCGGGCTTTGGTATTGTAACGATTTATGCGGCCGGTCTGTATTATATAACTTCACCGACTTTACCACTTCCCGCTTCAATGCTGCCAAATTATTTATACTCCGGTGCGCCAAATAGTTATTCTTTATAATCCCGTTTAAACGCTCTGCTTTTCCATTCTCCCACGCCCATTCGCACATACTATTGTGCATTTTATGCTTGCGGGTGAAGGCTAAAAATTCCTGATCATAATACTGGCCGCCTCCGTCTGAATGGAAAATTATCCCTGCTGAAAGTTGCCCGCCGCGGTTTGCTACTGCCATCCGCAGAGCCGGCAAAGTGGTCTGCTCCGTGCTCAGTCGGTCGGAAACCTGATAGCCCAATATGCGACGTGAAAAACAATCCATTACGAAGGTGATGTAGTAGTACCGCTCCCCCACTTCGAAGTAGGTAATGTCACTGCTCCACGCCTCGTTCAGACGTTGTAAAATCTTACCGCTAAGCAAATCAGGAAAACGAATCACACCGCTGCTATCGGTGGTGCGAGGCCGCAACTGGCGCGGCTTTGAGCTTAGTCCCTGCGCTTTGCAAAAATGCTCAAATGCGTCCCTGCCAATGCCTTCAGGCTGTAGCTTGTGATACATAGCACGACAACTTAACGTGGGATGGTCGGCA
This sequence comes from Flavipsychrobacter sp., assembly GCA_965218185.1. GTDB lineage: Bacteria > Bacteroidota > Bacteroidia > Chitinophagales > Chitinophagaceae > JAFIGV01. Next base: position 518,910 of record CBDCKE010000002.1, on the reverse strand, counting down.
CGGATCTGCATTATTAAAGTCCACAAGTCTGCCTGGCGTTTTTCTGCCTTTAGAATACGGTTCAGCATCTGATGCACACCCTGACGGGTAACACCCGTTGCACGGTAAAGATTGTTTAGACTAACGCTCATGGCTTCCCTGTTTCTCCAGAACCAAATGAGGGCGTTTCTGAAAATTTTTTTTTGATGTCCACACCGTAAGTCTCTTCCGCTAATTCAATCATCTTGTCCCGAAAGTCAAGCTGCAATTGCTTCTGCCCAACGGCGCGTTCCAGTTCAGCCACCTTCCGCTCCAGCTCCCGCAGCTTCAGTGTATCACTTTCCGATTCAACAATGGTGCGCACTCCTTTCATATAATTGACCCCGAATTTATTTAGCCACTTAGACACGCTGTTCTCGCGCACCTCATACTGACGACTTACCTGCGCAATAGTCGTAATTTTCTGTTCAATTTCCCGAACTTTCTTGCGCTTAAACTCTTCACTGAAGAACCGCCGCCGCCGCTCCTCCGTACTCTGTTTAAACTGCATCCTGTTTGCCATAATATCAATGGTTTTAAAAGTGAAAAATCTCTTTAAAACCAGTCAACTTATTTCAGGCACCGACAATCGAAGTAAATTCTGTGATAAAATGACGGGCATACAGCAATGTAAAGGATCATTAGGAAGGGTTTTAGGCAGCATTTTTCGGGAGGGTTAGAATGCTTTCAATTAAACTGCTTTTGCTTAAAACACGGTTATGGAAATACAAAAAGCATGGGTGGATGAAACGCACCTTTTTATCGCATTGCAAATGGTGTTATCATTGGTCACCCTTTATCTCGCTTCGCACGCCTGATTAAAGGAACGCCTGCGCAACGCCAGGATTTCAGGATAGGCCGTTTTAAAGATGGTATACATTGGGATGCTTTGGATGAAGATTTATCGTTGGAAGGATTGTTGGATGTGGAAGGGAAAATGAGGTATGCGAGGGTGAGAGGAGAACTTTAGAAAAACTAAGTTTGGCGCCTTCTCCATTTATTTTAATCTGTACATTTGAAACGAAATTTTCAATCTCCCCTTTTAATTTGATTTTATGAAAAAGATATTGACGCTCCTTGTAGTATTGATATGTGGACAGGTTTATGGGCAAACTTTTGAGTGGGCAAAACAAATGGGAGGGAATCAGTCAGACATAGGGTACTCAATTTCAACAGATTATTTTGGAAATATTTATTCAACAGGGTCTTATGAAGGACCTGTGGATTTTGACCCAGGGCCGGGCGTTGCTACTCTATTAAACAAAGGCGTTTATATTCTCAAACTTGATTCTGCCGGAAATTTTTTGTGGGTGAGAGGAATTGAAAATATTTCCAACATCATGACCTCCAGCTTAAAAGTTGATGTCAGCGGAAGTGTTTTATTTGCTGGCTATTTCGATGGCACTGTTGATTTTGATCCTGGATTGTCTGTATTTAATTTGACATCTTTTGGACCCAACAATACATTTGTTGAGAAATTTGATTCAGCTGGAAATTTCATTTGGGTGGTGGATTTCAAAACCCAATACCCTGCATTTTCCCTTGACTTAGATTCTTATTCGAACGTTTACCTTGCTGGAACTTTTCAAGGTACGGTCGATTTTGACCCGGGGATTGCGACAGAAAATTTGACTGCATCAAATTTGACCGGGTTTATTGAAAAGCTTAGCTCCTCAGGTAATTTTATTTGGGTAAAAGCACTAACGGTGATCGGGGGTGGTGTGTCAAGAGGTTTGTCTATTTCTATAGATAATGTAAACAACCTCTACCTTTCTGGCGACTTTAATGGTACAGTGGATTTTAACCCAAGTTCAAATGTATATAATTTAACTTCTACAGGAGGGGATATCTACGTAATGAAACTTAATGCAAGCGGTAATTTTGTATGGGCAATACAAATGGGAGGTTCCGCGTTAGGATTCGGCGGAATTCCGGCATCAGTAAAAGCTGATAATTTAGGTTCTTTGGTTATTACTGGGCAGTACAATACGCCGATTGATTTTGACCCGAGTGCAAATGCATACGTTTTAGTGCCGAATGGATATGAAGATGTTTTTGTTGTAAAATTAGATACTTTAGGTAATTTTTTATGGGCTAAATCTTTTGGAGGGAGTTTAAATGATATAAGTACTTCTTTGACAGTCGATATTTTTGGGGATTTCTATTTAACGGGTTTTTTTGAAGGAACGGCAACTTTTGGTACTAACGCGACATTGTCATCATTAGGAGCAAGAGATGTATTTGCTTTAAAATTGTCGTCAGCAGGTTCAATAGAGTGGATTGAAAAATTAGGAGGGACTGGTTTTGATGTGGGCATGTCATTATGTATTGAGAATGATAAATTATATATATTGGGTTCATTTCAAAGTATAATTGATATTGATCCTACGTCATCAAATTATATCCTTACTTCAAATGGTCAAGATGATATATTTATTCAAAAAATCTCCCAACAATCCTCCTCTCCATCCTCTCCACTCACCGTCTCCAACAAAATAGACGGCAACACCACGTTCCTCCAACCCAAAACGCTTTGGGACGGTAATACCACGCAAACGCCAACGCCCATAAAAATTTGTGCAGACGGTTCAAAAGCTACCGAAATCCGATTCGTAAATAATACCTCCGTATCCACAACCGCCATCCGTTTTAGAGTTGCAAGTGATCCCTCCGGAAATGACAAAGACATTTCGGGCTACTGTTATGCTTCCGATTATACAATTAATGGAGATACCATAACCGCACGTTTTTCTCATCCACAATATCTAGAAGCCGCTTACAAACCATTTCGTGCCGATGCCATTACTATAGTAGATACAACAAATCTCGCTTATCCTATTTTCACTATTCCCATTCAGATTTACCGTGCGCCGGTGGTTTTTGAACACGGTCTATGGGGTGACTATTCTACATTCTTAGGTATGAAAAATAATTTTGTTGACAATGGTTATTATTCATCGGAGCTTTTATGGGCCGATAATTATAAAGCTACGAACGCCTCTTATTTTTACGATAATAAGGAAGTGGTAACTACTGCAATTAATTCTCTGTTAAGCACCGCCCGTAATTTCAATTATTCAGCGGGAAAGGCAGATGTTGTAGCTCACAGTATGGGGGGGCTGCTTGCAAGATATTACTTGCAGTCGGATGCCTATTTCCAAAAGAAAAACATCCATAAACTTATTACCCTCAATACGCCTCATTTCGGCTCTCAAATTGGGAATTTGCTAAGTAATCAAGACAGCTTTGTTGCCTCTGTTGCTCAAATTGCTGGACAAATATATGCTCGATCAATTGGGTCTTCGATTTACTTTGGAGCAATTCATGATTTGGCTGTAAATAGTAGCGGGATGGATTACCTCAATAACGTCCGACTCAATAATAGCGTAGCTCCTACCCATTGTATCATTACAAAATCTCCACCTCAATTCGGCACTTATCCATTTTTAACAGCTCGTGCCGTAAGGCCTTCATTAGGTACAACTCTGGCGGGAGTATTTAATCATATTTTCTTCAATGAAACGAATGACATGGTTGTTTCTACTTCCTCTCAGTCAGGCGGTTTGTTCTCTAACGCCACCAATACTATCAATAATCAAAAGCACATTGGCTCATACAATAATGTTATGGTGAGAACTGAGGTTTTGAATGCGCTAAATACGAACCCTAAAGATGCCGCTTATTTTGCTCAAAACGGTTTTACGCCAATCCAACAGCAAACGCATTACCGGGAAGGTAAGGAAGGAGACTTATCAGTCATGATTGCTGGTAGTTTAATTTTTAATTCGCCACAGCAAGGACAAAGTTTTAATTCAGGTGCCATGCTAAACGTAAATCTTACCTTAAATAATGGCATCAATAGAATTGTGTTTGCAGGTATAAGCAGCGCTGAAAATCAATACACAGTAGATACCCTAATGACAAGCGGTAATATTCCTTTCATCATTCCTGCGGATGCATTTGGAAAAGTAAGCTTGTTGGCTATGGGTTATGATGGAAATACCTTTGTGGATTTTGATACCGTAACCTTAAACATTAATCAGACGGCAGGATTAGACAGCATTATTTGTCTATTAGATACTATGCGCGTGCAGGTGAAAAATATTGCTTCAATCCCCGTAGTTGCTTATTTTGATAATGGATATGATTACACAGTTGAGAACTCTAACGGCGTAACTTATGAAATAGCCGATACCAACTTTTCAAAATTGTTTCGGCAAGATCAGATTTGGGGAAAGCAGGAAGGATTAACTACCTTGAAAGTCAATTATTTAGGGCAGTCAATTAATGTCCCTTTGTCCGTAATCCCGCAGGATACAACCATTCATATCGATACCATAATTACAACTGGAATCCATGACCCGGCAGGCCTTGCGCAAGCATCCAGTTTGACTATTTTCCCCAATCCAACAAACGGAAACTTCACCATACGCATTGATGAAAAATTCAAGTCAGAAGGAACAATTGAAGTGTTTAATATTTTGGGACAGAAAATTTTTGAAAGCAAGGAAATACCAACTAAAAATTATTTTACAAAAGTCCTTTCATTGCAAAATGAAATTCCGGGGTTGTATTATCTCAAAGTAAGGTTTGGAGATCGCAGATACCAGAGCAAGCTAATCATCAGCAGATAATGTTTAAATAAACCCGCCGCGAGGCGGGTTTATTTATAGTTGAAAGAGAGTTATTAAAAGAAGGAACCGAATTGTTTTTTCACGACCCGCCGCGAGGCGGGTTTTTTTTTAAATGGAAAACTTACTCCACTTCATTCTCGCTTGCTATATCCTTCTCAAAACAATCCAGGTTATAGCAAGTGGTTTCAGCAATGTTTTTCAATGCAGTATCGGTAAGGAATGCCTGATGACCGGTGATGAGTACATTCTTAAAAGTCATTAATCGGGCAATCACATCATCCTGCAAAATATCGGCTGAGTGGTCTTTAAAAAACAATCCTTCTTCTTCCTCATACACATCCATCCCGAAGGTGCCAATGTGTTTTGCTTTGAGGGCATTTATCACCGCCTTCGCATGCACCAGTCCGCCCCTGCTTGTGTTGATCAGCATCACGCCGGGTTTCATTTTTTCGATGCAATGCTTGTCGATAAGGTGGTGCGTGCTTTCCGTTAATGGCACGTGCAGGGAGATGATATCGGATTGCGAACAAAGGTTTTCAAAGGAAGTATATTCCACTTGATATTTGCTTGCCAACTCCTTGTTTTCTTCCTTGTCATAAGCCAGTATGCGACAGCCAAAGCCGTGCAGGATGCGCGCCAGCACACTCCCGATTTTACCGGTTCCCACAATCCCTGCCGTCTTTCCATTCATGTCAAAACCCACCAGTCCATCCAGGCAAAAATTCATTTCTTTGATGCGATAATTCGCCTGAATCAATTTTCGGTTCAGGGCAAGCATTAAGGCAACCGCATGTTCGGCAATGGCATAAGGAGAATAAGCAGGCACGCGGGCAGTTTTCATGTTTAGCGCTTTTGCCTTGTCAATATCTACATGGTTAAAACCGGCAGAACGGAGCGCCAGATATTTTACGCCTGTTTTCTGCAATGCCTCCAAAACGGGCGCAGTGGCTTTATCCCCCGTAAAAATGCTTATTGCCTCGCAACCTTTGGCAAGGGCAGCGGTGGTTTCGGAGAGGGATTCTTCCATTAAAAGGAGTTCGTGCTTTTGGGCATTTGCCTGTTCTAAAAATGTTTTTTCAAAATTGTGGGTGCTGAATACGGCTACTTTCATTTGTTGTTTTTAATGGGTTTATTCCGGGTTTATTGGGAGAAATCATCAGATTGAGGATAGCTCAGCGGCAGCGCACTAAGGTGATTAAACAATGTTTCCGCCACTTTAAAATTGCGGTACCAGCGTTTATCTGACGGGATGATATGCCAGGGTACGCGCCGGCAATCGTTTATCAGCAAGTTGTACGTCTTCATATTTTCTTCCCATTCTGAAGCGGCTTTGGTATCACCCTCCGTATATTTCCATTTCTTTTCAGGGTCGGTTTTCCGTTCTTCCAGTTTTTCCTGCTGTTTTTCTTCTGAAATATGAAGGAAGAATTTTAAGACGTGGATATTGTTTCTTACTAGATGGTCTTCCAGTTCATTTATCAGGTGGCAGCGGTGGCGGATGTCTTCTTTGCTGATTGTGTTCATTAAAGATGGAACGAGTATATCTTCATAATAAGAACGGTTAAACACGCCAATCATCCTCTTTCCCGGAATGTGTGGGTATATTCTCCATAAAAAATCGTGTTCAAGCTCATTGCCTGCCGGTGCTTTAAAGGATGTGACGCGCATACCAGCAGGGTTTATTCCTGAAAATGCATGACGTATGGCGCCATCTTTCCCGGAAGTATCTACGCCCTGCAGAATAATAAGTAGCCCAAACCTGCCATCAGCATAGAATTTATTTTGCAAGGAAAAAAGTTGCTTCTTTATATCCTTCAATGCTGTTTTGCACTCTTTTTTAGAGGCTTTGTCCGGGGGTAAAGCGGAATTTTCCTGTATTTTTTTCATGATTTAGTTTTTGAAAATGGAGAATTTGCTTCTTAAATAAAGTGAAGAAGTGTTTAACAGTAACCTTCTGACTGAGCGTAATAACCGTTTCGGTTGGGGTGGGAGAGCGTACTCTATGGCATGTGAGAGTTATAGTTGTTAGCAAAGTTGTGCCTTCTTTCTTTTTTTAATAATGCTGCGAGATGATTCCCTTCTTTTCAAAAACCATTTAAAATGCTTTTGCTTTTTAAAATAATGCACGGCTGGGAATCTGATTTCAAGGGGCATAGTTTTGCTTGCATCAGCACGTCAGGCATTCCGCGCTTCGCGAAACGGCTGGTGCAATTATTCTCTTCACAAACACAAAAAAATCAAACAAAATGCCTAAGAAAAAACCGGCTAAAGACATGCTGAACCCCGAAGCGGGCGACATGAAAACAGTCAATCCAGAAAATGCCAAAACAGAAAGTCTGGCGCAGCACACCACAGACGGAACGGGACAAAAAATGACCACCGATCATGGCGTTCCAATCAATGATGATCAGAACACGCTGAAAGCCGGAAGCCGCGGTCCATCGCTGCTGGAAGATTTTATTTTCCGGGAAAAGATGACCCACTTCGACCATGAGCGCATCCCCGAGCGGATTGTGCACGCCCGCGGCGCCGGAGCACATGGCGTGTTCAAGCTTTACGAACCGATTGGGCAATACACAAAAGCATCTTTCTTAAACGATACCGCTGTTGAAACGCCTGTGTTCGTGCGGTTTTCCACGGTTGCTGGTTTTAGAGGTTCGAGTGATTTAGCGCGGGACGTGCGCGGTTTTGCGGTGAAATTTTATACGCAGGAAGGCAACTTCGATCTGGTGGGCAACAACATGCCCGTGTTTTTTATTCAGGATGCGCATAAGTTTCCCGACCTCATCCATGCCGTGAAGCCGGAGCCGGATAATGAAATTCCGCAAGCCGCTTCTGCCCACGACACCTTTTGGGATTTCATCTCCCTGATGCCTGAAAGTGCGCACATGGTGATGTGGGTGATGAGCGACCGCGCCATTCCCCGCAGCCTCCGCATGATGGAAGGTTTTGGCGTGCACAGCTTCCGGTTTGTAAATGAAAAAGGGGAATCGCATTTTGTGAAGTTTCACTGGAAACCCTTGCTGGGTATGCATTCCGTAGCTTGGGATGAAGCGCTGCAAATCTCCGGTGCCGACCCAGATTTTCACCGCCGCGACCTTTGGAATGCAATCGAAAACGGAGATTTTCCGGAGTGGGAACTCGGCGTGCAAATCATTCCTGAAGCGGATGAACACAAGTATAGCTTCGACCTTTTAGACCCCACCAAACTGATTCCTGAAGAGCTTGTTCCGGTGCAGCTAATTGGTAAAATGACTTTGAACAGAAACCCGGATAATTATTTTGCAGAAACGGAGCAGGTTGCTTTCCATGTAGGGCATGTGGTGCCGGGGATTGATTTCACAAACGACCCGCTCATGCAGGGCAGGTTATTTTCTTACACAGACACACAGTTGCTGCGCCTGGGCGGTCCCAATTTTCATGAAATTCCCATCAACCGCCCCATCGTGCCGGTGCATAATAATCAGCGCGACGGGCACATGCGCCAAACGATTAGCAAAGGCAAAACGGCATATCATCCAAACAGCTTAGGTGGCGGTTGTCCGTTTCAGGCAATGATGAAAGACGGCGGATTTACTTCCTTTCCTGAACGAATTGAAGCACATAAAGTAAGAGAGCGGAGCAAAAGCTTTTTCGATCATTTCGGGCAGGCGCGTTTGTTTTTCAACAGCCAGAGCGAACCTGAAAAGAACCACATTATTAATGCGTTGAGTTTTGAACTCGGCAAAGTGCAGACCATAGAAATCAGGTTACGCATGTTGCGCATCCTTGCAGAGATTGATGAAAGCCTTGCCAAAGCAGTTGCCTATGCACTTCGTTTAGAAATTCCTGCAAAAAGCAAAGAGCCTTTGAACCATAGCATTCCTGCTGATGGCAATCCGGCAGATTTTCAGCCCATAGAAGTGGAAAGTGAATTGAAGACGAGTCCAGCTTTGAGCATGGCAAACACACCGAAAGACAGTATTAAAACCAGACAGATAGCCATTCTTGCTGCGGATGGGGTGAGTGCAAAAGCCATCAATGCGATGAAGCAAGCACTTAAAAAAGAAGGCGCTGCGGCGGAAGTAATTGCACCAAGAAATGGTTTCGTTTTAGGAGATGATAAGTCGGAAATATTGGTTGATAAAACCTTCCTCACCAGTTCTTCCGTTTTTTATGATGCGGTTTATGTTCCTTCCGGTGGGGAGAGCATTAATGCGCTTTTGGAAGAAGCAGATGCCATTCATTTCCTGAACCAGGCTTATAAACATTGCAAAGCCATAGCTGCGGATGATGGAGCGAAGCAGTTATTGGAGGCTACTTATTTCGGTAAAAAACTTTCCGCGGATGGAAAAAATGAAAGCGGTGTTGTTATCGGGAAAGATGCAGCAGCCGTTTCAAAATCATTCATTGAAGCCATTGCGCAGCACCGGTTTTGGGAAAGGGAAAAGCCGAGGAAAGTGCCGGCATAGCACATGCACAGATTTTGTTGATACAGGCAATCAGATTTTGGTTGCCTGTTCTTTTTGTGGGTTGTCGATGAAAGCTCTGATCAAAGGAGAACAGAAACCTCACCTCATCAAACTTTATCAACCCTTCTCCACCCATATCAACTTATTTTTGCCCGCCTATGGTTCAAATTGGTGAACATCTTTCCCTGCCTGATTTCCCGCTGCTGCTGGCGCCGATGGAAGACGTGAGCGACCCGCCATTCCGCGCAGTGTGCAAACAATTTGGAGCAGACCTGATGTACACGGAGTTTATTTCTTCAGAAGGTTTGATACGCGATGCGATTAAAAGCAGGCAAAAGCTGGATATTTTTGAGGAGGAACGCCCGGTCGGCATCCAAATGTTTGGCGGTGATGAAGAGGCGCTTTCGCTTTCTGCAAAAATTATTGCCGCTACCGGTCCTGACATTGTGGATATCAACTTTGGCTGCCCGGTTAAGAAAGTGGTGTGCAAGGGTGCTGGTGCCGCAGTGCTTAAAGATGTACAACTGATGACGCGCCTCACGGCTGCCGTCGTGCGCTCCACTTCGCTGCCCGTAACGGTAAAAACGCGCCTTGGCTGGGACGATGGCAGCAGGAATATTGAAGAAGTAGCGGAGCGATTGCAGGATGTGGGCATTCAGGCATTAGCAATACACGGGCGCACGCGCACGCAGATGTATAAAGGTGAAGCCGATTGGAGCCTGATTGCCAAAGTGAAAAACAACCCCCGCATCCGCATTCCCATTTTTGGCAATGGTGATATTCATTCCCCCGAAAAAGCATTGGAATATAAAAATCGTTACGGCATAGATGGTATTATGATAGGGCGCGCTGCCATTGGTTACCCCTGGATTTTCAGGGAGATAAAACATTATTTCGCTACAGGAATATTATTGCCACCGCCTTCCATAGAAGAACGACTGATTGCTTGCCTGAAACACCTCCATGGCAGCGTGCAATGGAAGGGGGAAAAACTAGGCATCCTTGAAATGCGCCGCCATTATGCCAATTACCTGAAAGGACTTCCTAACATTAAAGAATACAGGCTTCGGCTGGTGACTACGGATAGTTTGCTAGAGCTGGAAAATATTTTAGAGGAAGTGCGGGTGCGGTATGCGGAAGAGATGTTTGCAAGTTGATTTAGTTGTAGAGACTGAACTCCGTAAAATTAATGTAGCGGAATATAAAAACTCGTCAATAAAATTAGCCTTACATCACTTTTGTCTTCCCTGCCGGGTTCTTAGAAGCTTCCATCAGTCGGTAATAATATTCACTCGTGTCTTTCACCAGGCGCTGATAAGAAAAACGATGTACGCTTTTGTTTCCTTCTATTCCCATTTCCTCGCGTAAGCCTGCATCGCAAATCAATTGCAGCAGCGCGTTAGCAAACTGGCGCATATTTCCCGGGTCGGTTACGAACCCTGAAACCTGATCTTCCACCACATCCTGAACGCCGCCAACATTGGTACTCACCACCGGTTTGGATGCTGCCTGCGCTTCAATTAAAGACACCGGCGTGCCTTCGTTATGAGAAGTGAGCGCCACAACATCAAGTCCTGCAAGCACCACATCCATATTGGTTTGCCAGGAGGTGCAGAAGGCAGTTGCCGCTCTTTGTTCTTCCGGAAAATAAGCGTAGTCGATCTCTGCCGCTTTAAACTCCGCCTCCATTTGCTGGCGCGATTCACCATCGCCGATAATCACGAATTTCAGTTTGCGCTTCGTTCTGCCGAGCACTTCTTTTGCGGCAGCTACAAACAGACTATGGTTTTTTACGGGCACCACTCTGCCAATAATCCCGATGGCTATTTCATCCTCCTCAATTAAATACCGCGACCTGAATTGTTTTCTTTTTTCTTCCTGATTGGTTTTGAATTTATCCAGATCGAAGCCTAAAGGAATGATTTCAATTTTTTCTTCGGGGCAGATTTTATAGGTGTCGGCAAGTTCCTTTTTCTGTGTGTCGCTGATGGCAATAATGCCGGTGCTGCGCTTTGCGAGGTAGCGTTCTATCTGCACAAAAGTGTTGGTCTTCCACTTGTTGAAATAGCTATGGAAAACATGCCCGTGAAACGTGTGAACAATCACCGGAACCTTACATGCTTCTGCTGCCAAACGCCCTATCACACCGCTTTTCGCGGCATGGGTGTGCACCACGTCGGGTCTGAATTGTTCAATTATGCTTTTCACTTTCTGGTAAGCCTTTCCATCATTTGCGGGGTGGATGCTGCGCTTCATTTCCTGCACCACCACAGGGTCAATTCCCAGCCCATCTGTAATGTGATCGGCATCCTGTTCATGATCATCTTTGCCACCAATAACGAGCATGGTTTCAAAATCAGGAGCCATGTATTTGGTGAGGTAAGTGGCGTTTAAAGAGGGTCCGCCAATGATCAATCTGTTGAGGATACGAAGTACGCGAGGCATGATGTGTGGTGTTGAATTTTCAAAAGTAGCCAATCCATTAAAGGTCTTTTGATAACTGCTTGTTAAGCGCAGCGTTCATTAAAAAAATGAAAACGCGTTTTGAAAAACATGAAAGCCTTTGTGCAGCAGGCGTGCATTATTTTTGCCGCCATCATCACCCCCAAAAAGTAACAACATGAATCCCCGCAGAAAGTTGATAACCATGGATGAATTTACCATTCAGGAAACCCGCAAATTCCCGCAAGCTACCGGTGAACTTTCTGCCCTGCTGCGCGACATTGGGCTGGCTTGCAAAATCATCAACAAGCAGGTGCTGAAAGCCGGACTGGCAGACGTTTTGGGCGCGCACGGAGCAACCAATGTGCAGGGTGAAGAACAACAAAAACTGGACGTATATGCCAATGATGTTTTGATTTCCGTGTTGCACAACAGCGCCGACTGCGCAGGTATTGCTTCTGAAGAAAATGACAGCTTCGTTTCCTTTGATGATGAGTTTTCAGCACAGTCAAAATACGTGGTGCTTTTTGACCCTTTGGATGGCTCTTCCAACATTGATGTGAATGCACCCATCGGCACTATTTTCTCCATTTACCGCCGCGTTTCTCCTTTAGGAACTTCCTGCAATGAAGGGGATTTTTTGCAACCCGGCAACCGCCAAATGGCTGCGGGATACGTGATTTATGGCAGCAGCACGATGATGGTATACGCCACGCGGTTGGGCGTAAATGGCTTTACGCTGGAGCCAAGCATTGGTGAGTTTTGCCTTTCCCACCCCGACATGAAATGCCCGGAGCAAGGCAATATTTATTCCATCAACCAGGGCAACACCGTGAAGTATAACGGTCATACCACTAAGTTTTTGGATTATTGCATGGAAGACGACACGGCTACCAAACGCCCCTTTAGCCATCGCTACATTGGCAGCATGGTGGCGGATATGCATCGCACACTCATTAAAGGCGGAATCTTTCTTTACCCCGCCGATAATAAAAATGCCTGCGGAAAACTGCGCCTTCAGTATGAATGCAACCCGATGGCTTTTTTAATGGAAGCAGCAGCGGGAACAGCAACGGATGGCACACAACGTATCCTCGACATCCGTCCATCGGAATTGCATCAGCGTGTGCCTATTTATATTGGTTCTAAAAAAATGGTGGAAAAGGCGGTGGAGTATATCGACACTGCAATTTGATGAGGATGGAACGCGTTTTTGTTTTTTCCTGAATCGAAAAGCATAACCCTGTTTTCATTAATTACCCCATGAAAGATTTTTCAAAAGAAGTGTTTTTCAAAACATCACGCAGCGGTGGCAAGGGTGGACAAAATGTGAACAAAGTGGAAACGGCTGCGGAAGCCTGGTGGTGTGTGCCTGCATCCATTTATTTCACGCCCGAAGAAAAAGAATTGTTGCTGCATAAACTCCAAAACAGAATTAATAAAGACGGCTGCCTGATCATCAAAAGCAGTGATACGCGCTCTCAACTCGAAAACAAAAACATTGCGCTGCAAAGAATGCAGGAGTTGGTTACCAAAAGCCTCATCATTCCTAAAAAACGCAAACCCTCCAAACCTTCAAAAGGCGCTGTTGAACGCCGCCTGGAAAGCAAACGCAAAGCAGCATTGAAAAAGGAAAGCAGGAAGGGGTGGAAAGAGTAGGTGGATAGGTTGGTAAGATGGCTAGTTCATAAGTTCTTAGTGTCACAAGTTCGTAAGTTAGAGTTATCAGGTTACAAGTGACTGTTGCAGTTAGCAATATCATTGCCCTGCCGCCGTTCTATTCCTTTAATTTTGAACGATGCCCGTTTCTGGGTTTTCTTTTCCTTTTATGAAGTGCATCTCTTTTATTTTTCTCTTCCTCATTTCCTTTCAACTTCACGCGCAGGATCGTCCCATAGGGCATTGGCGGGGGCACATGCCTTACAATAATGCCATCTCCATTGCCACCGATGGCGTTACGCTTTATGTTGCTTCCACCGAAAGTTTTTACACCTTTAATGCCGCCACGCAAGAGGTAACCACTTACAGCAAAGTGGAAGGCATGAGTGATGCAATAATGAGCGCAGTTGCTTACGATCCCGTTTCCGGTTTCACGATTTTGGCTTACCAAAATAGCAACGTGGATCTTTTTAAAGACGGCACTTTTTATAACCTCCCCGACATTAAGCTGAAAGCCATTAACGGTGATAAAACCATTTACAGCATTTACACCGATGGCGGGCTGGCTTACCTCAGCACAGGCTTCGGCATTGTGGTGATAGACCCGGTAAAAAAAGAAATTAAAGAGACTTATTCTTTCACCACAAATAATCAAACCATTGCCGTCAGGAATTTTACTGCCGCCGGAAATTATTTTTATGCAGCTACGCGCGGCGGGCTTTACCGCGTCATTAAAAATGCACCAAACCTTCAGGCTTTTTCCTCATGGCAACAAATTGATGCAAGGGTTTTCTTCAACCGCCTCGCTTCGGTAGGTAGTAAAGTTTTTGCTTCGGAAGGCGATAGCATTTTTGTTTGGAATGGAACGGCGCTTACCGAAATCTTTCATGTGGATGAAACCACTGCCGACATCTTGAGCATCAGCGATGCAGGCAATAACAACCTTTGGGTGAGCGTGTATTATCCAGCAAAATTTTTGGGAACGGTGTACCTGATGAACGACCAGTATCAGCTTATTGATTCCTTTAAACAAGACATAGGCAAACCGCAAAATGTGGTGCAATTAGAGGGAAATAACACCGTGTGGATAGCTGACGAATTTAATGGATTGTACAGCGCAGAAGCCAATAAGCAACACTATTTCATCACCCCGCCAGGACCTTCCACCTTCACTTCTTTCGATATACTGCCTTACAATGGCGATGTGTGGGTAGCCCATGGGGCAATCGACGATAAGTTTAATTACAAACAAAATCGCCGCGGTATTTCCCACTTTCAAAACAACAACTGGACGCACTATAACCAACGTAATAACAAAACGCTAGACACAGGACAGGCTACAGATTTCATCGGGCTTTCAAAAGATCCGCAAGACGGCACTATTTACGCCACTTCTTTCCGCAGCGGCATGTTTATCATTCGACCTGACGGCAGCACCTCATTATTGAAAGCGCCTTATTTTGATGAAACCCCTACCGATGCAGGTGCATACCGTGTGGGCACTTCTGCATTCGACAGCAAAGGAAATCTTTGGATAGCACAATCTTTAGGCGGCCACGATTTGGTGATGAAAAATCCCGCCGACCAGTATTTCAAATTCAGCGGACCAGGCATTTTGCAGATTGCAGTGTACATAGCTATTGACGATGCCGATCAGAAATGGTATTCCGTTTCAGGACGCGGCGTGGTGGTGATGAATGATGGCAGTACCCCTGAAAATCCTGCTGACGACCAGTATCGCGTGCTTTCCCCTGCAGAAGGCTTGCCTACTTCTAATGTTTTTTCCATAGTGAAGGATAAAGAAGGCGCTATGTGGATAGGCACAGATGATGGCATCGGCATCGTGAATTGTGCAAGTGCGGTGATTGGTGGTGGTTGCAATGTAGATCGCCCGATTGTTCAGTTTGATCAGTTTGCAGGATATCTTTTTCAGGGAGAAAAAATTAAAACAATTGCCGTAGATGGTGCTAACAGAAAATGGATCGGCACTACAAATGGCGCCTGGTTGCTGAATGCCGAAGGGGATAAAATTCTGGAGCGCTTCACTGCTGAAAATAGTCCGCTGCCGTCTAACGGTATTCAGGATATTGCTGTCGATCCCATTACCGGCGATGTTTATTTTGGGACGGATTTAGGGTTGGTGAGCTTTCGCTACACGGCTACAGATGGTGGCGAGGTAAATGAAAATGTAACCGTGTTTCCAAATCCTGTGCTGCATGATTATGATGGGCCGATTGCCATTAAAGGATTGGTAGGCAATGCGGATGTGCGCATCACGGATGTTTCAGGTCAATTGGTTTTTCGCACCAAAGCACTGGGCGGGCAGGCAGTTTGGAATGGGAAAGACTATAACGAGCGGCGTCCGCAGAGTGGGGTGTACCTCATTTTTATCACCAATGCCGATGGTTCCCAAACGCACGTAGGCAAGTTGGTTTTTCAGGAATAACACTGCATGCTTCAGGAAACGAGAGGCATTGTTTTAAGGGTGATTCCTTACGGCGAAACAAGTATTATCACCAACATTTTTACGGAGCATTTTGGTGTGCAGTCTTTTATGGTGAAGGGTGTGCGCACTGCCAGTTCTAAACGTCATAAGGCAGCGCTTTTTCAACCTGCCACATTGTTGCAACTGGTGATTTATCAGCAGCCGCAAGGCAACCTGCAATACCTGCGGGAGTTTAACCGGTTCTTTCTTTTTAGCTCCATTCCGGAAGAAGTAATTAAACACAGCATCTTGCTTTTTTCGGTAGAATTATTATTGAGGCTTTTGCCTGAAAGTGCTGCCGTGCAGGAGTTGTTCCGGTTTGCGGTGCAGTATTTCATTTCGCTGGATCAATTTCGAGTGGCGGAGGTTGCCAATTTCCCTTTGTTTTTTATTAAAGAAGCAAGCAGTTTACTGGGCTATCAATTAATTGGCGACTATTCTGAACACACGCCTCACTTGCATTTGCAGGCAGGTGGATTTTCAGAAGAGATGCCCACGCTGCAACCGTTTATGAGTGATGAAGATGCTGCTTTGCTTTCCGGATTAATGAAAATAAATGAAGCCGCAGATTTGAAAACCATTTCCATGAACGCCGCAGCACGAAACAGGTTGCTGGATTGGTACATTGCTTTTTTGCAGCAACATGCGCAACATTTGGGGCAGATAAAATCGCTTGCAGTTTTGAGAGCCGTGTTGCATTGAGGTAGTCTTACTTTTTATGCCTTCCGCTCATGCGCGCCCAGATGCGGGCAATGTAATTTCTAAAAAAAACGTACTGACCCAGCGGCAGGCTGATGATTAAAACACAAAGAGGCCACAGCAGCGTGATAAGAAAAATGTAGAGAACGAAAAAAAGCGCACGATTTTCGATGGTGAACAGACTCAGAAATTTTCTGCCAAGCCATCCGCATAAGCTGCCGCCAAGGGCGAATGTGCAAATAATTAGGAACATTTGAAAGCCATTGACTTTCCACTTATTTTTTAGCTTTTGAAACATCCTTTCGGAAGGGGGAGATTACAGCGTTCTTTTTTTAAAAACAGCGCGCAAAACTAAGGTTATTATGCTCAAACCAGCTTCTTTAAAATCACACACAAAAACCCGCATTTTTTCAAAGCTTTTCACGCCTTTTGCTACTGTTTTTTTCTTACTGCAAATGAATGCTGCTGCGCAGGAAAGCAAACCCGCTTATCCACAGGATTTCTTTCGCAATCCGCTGAACATACCCATTTTGCTGGCGGGCAATTTCGGTGAACCGCGACCCAACCATTTTCATTCCGGCATAGATATTAAGACCAACGGCAAAGAAAATCAACCGGTGTATGCAGCTGCCGATGGTTTCGTTTCAAGAATAAAAATGGATAAAGGCGGCTTCGGACATGCGCTTTATGTGACCCACCCGAACGGTTTTACCACGCTGTATGCGCACCTCAATAATTTCAATCCGCAGTTGCAGGCTTTTTTAAAGAAGATGCAATACCGCGAGGAGAAATGGGCAGTGGATTTAACCCTGCAGCCCGATCAGTTTCCGGTGAAGAAAGGAACACAGATTGCATGGAGCGGCAACACCGGTGCCTCCACAGCACCGCATCTTCATTTTGAAATCCGCGATTCGCAAACAGAGCATCCGCTGAACCCGCAATTGTTTGGATTGAGCATTACGGATTCCCGCGCGCCGGTGCCTTCTAAAATGGCGGTGTACAATCTGGAAGGAAACATTTACGCGCAGAAGCTCCAATTCTTTGACCTTAAAAAACAAGGCAGCACTTACACAACTGCGCAAGACACGATTGTGATGGATGCACGCATGGCAGGCATCAGCATTGCCGTTAATGATTTTATGAATGGCAGCGATAACACGCTCAATTTTTTCACTGCCACGTGGAGCATGGATGACACGCAAATGGGCAGCATCAAGCTGGATGATATTGGCTACGAAGAAACCCGCTATCTCCATGCCTATACGGATTACAGGCTGCACGAAGAAAAGAATGCCTGGTACCAATGCCTCTTTAAACTTCCTAACAACCGGCTGCGCATTTACCCTGATTTAAAGGAAAACGGCACGTTCCATTTCACGGATAAAAACCCGCACAAAATTGAAATCAACCTTACTGACGCTGCCGGAAACAACACTGAAATTTCTTTCTACGCGAAGAGTAATCTCACACCGGCACCGCCATTGGATTGTGCCCATTATTTCACAGCAGGCCGCGCCAATTCTTTCCAAGAGCCGAATGTGAAATTTGAATTGCCCCCCACTGCTTTATATGAATCACTGTGTTTTTCTTTGCGGCATTCGCCAGTAGTTTCAGGTTATTCAGGGAAATATGAATTAGCAAGTACTGCTATTCCTGTGCACAATTATTTCGACCTTTTTTTGAAAAGAGAAGTGCCTGTTCCATTTGCGTTGCGCGATAAAATAGTGATGGTGTACAGCGATCGAAAAAGCCAATCAGCGCAGGCAGCGATGAATGAAGATGGCTGGTACAAAGCCTCCGTGCGGAAGTTTGGAGCTTACTGGCTTGCTGCGGACACAATACCACCGATTATCAAATCCCGGCAGAAAGAAAACGCACAATTGGCTGTTGCTAAAACACTTTCTTTCTCCGTAAATGAAACTACTACTTCTGTGCAAAACTTTAAAGCCATGCTCGACGGCAAGTGGCTGATGTTTGAACCGCACGGCAATTTATTTACTTACACTTTTGATGAGCATTGCCCGAAAGGAAAGCATGAACTCATCATCACCGCTGCCGACGAAAACAATAACACCGCAAAATTTGTTTACCATTTCACCAGATAATCCAGACACGACATGACTACACTACAACAAGGCACCAAAGCGCCCGCATTTTCAACCAAAGACCAAGATGGCAACATCGTTTCTCTAAGCGATTTTAAAGGCAAAAAACTGGTGCTCTATTTCTACCCTAAAGATGACACGCCTACCTGCACCGAACAGGCTTGCAACCTCCGCGATAATATTGGGCAAATGAAACAGAAAGGCATTGCCGTATTGGGCGTTAGCACCGACAATGAAAAGAGCCACAAGAAATTTGAAAACAAATTCTCACTGCCATTTCCTTTGCTTGCTGATGAGGAGCAGAAGATGGTGAACGACTATGGCGTGTGGGGCGAAAAGCAAATGTTCGGGAAGAAATACATGGGCACACACCGCGTTACTTTTCTGATAAATGAACAGGGATTGATTGACCACATCATTGACAAAGTGGAAGCAAAAAACCACACGCAGCAAATACTGGAATTGTGGGAAATCGCGTGATGAGATTGCTTCTAAAGCCGCATCAAAAAAGGCGTCATTGCGAGGGCTTGCCCGAAGCAATCTGAAGTCAAAATCTGTTTTCCTGCCGTTCTTCAGATTGCTTCACTGCGTTCGCAATGACGAAGGGAGCAGAAGAAATCAATTGCTTTTAAAACTTGAATTGCAGGCTCCCGAAAATGCCGAACAAATTGGTTCTCGTATCCGTAGGCAATGGTGCAGGAGATACTCTCCAAATGAAATCAATCCGGAAGATTTGCAGAATGTTGGAAACCCCCGTTCCCAGTTCAATGTATGGTTGTGAGGAGAGTGTGCGAAATGAATATCCCTTGTTCAGGTTGAGCGCAGCATTTGCATTGTTCAGACTGCCGTAAAGCAATTTGCCCGTCCAGAACTGGCGGAATTTTGCCTTCTTCACCAGCGGGATGTAATTGAAAATGCCACCGCCAATATCGTGCTCCACATTGATGCCCGCATACTGGTCGCTCACGAATTCATACCGCTGCATCAGGTTGAAAGCATGCTTGTTGTAATAGTAAAACGGATTGCCGGGATGCACTTCCAGCAAGGGATACGGCAGAGTTCCAAAGTATTTTCCGGCATAAACATTCCAATACAAAATGCCGAGAGGAGCCACTTTCACATTGTCTGAAACACTTGCCGTGACGCGCTGATAATCGTAGTTACCACCCAGAAAACTTTTAAATCCCGCAGCATACCGCAGCTCCACTATCGGGTATAAACTTCCCAGGCTGACGCGGTGATAATTCCCTTCCAGAAAGCGCTCTTTGAATGCATACCGCAGCCGGATGTTTGCTTCTGTACTCACCACTCTGTCACTCGACGCACCTTCTCCATCCTTAAAAATGCTGGTGGAAGGGAGCGGCGCATAAGGGTTGAAATCTCTGTGCTGAAGCGCCAGTTCATGACTAAACCCGTTGAGGTATTCTTTAAAAAAACCAAACTCCTGTTCCTTCACAAACACGAGCCGCCAAGGCACACCAGGCTTGCGCACAATGTTGCTGAAAGCATTGTCGTTGCTCACACCATCGTAGTAAGTATTGCTCCGGTCAAGGTCGTGGAGATAGGATGCAAAAAGGTAAGTGCGCGGGCTGCGATTCAATATCCACAAGCCATTGATGCCGAATTTAAAACGCTCATCGCGGGTGCCGTAAGCAATGTGTCCGTTAAAATAAACGTCTTTAAAAAGCTTTGGCGTAGTGCCCAGCGAAAGCCTGAAACGCTTGCCCTCTACAGGATTGGAGCTGTAAATATTCCAGAGCGGACCTACTTCCAGAATGCCGGCTTTAAACTTCCCTGTGGTTACAAACTTCATCAAATTCTTAAAGCGGATGAAGGCGGGCAGATGCTCCAGCGTGTCAATCATTTGGTTGATGGCGCGTTCATTTTCAGAAAGGGAATCGTGGCGCACGGATGCCCAGAAGGCTTCTTCACTATGGCGTGCAGTATCGGTAATCACCACGTCCAGCTTGCTTTTCGGGTCGTCGAGCACAGAATCTATAACCGGATTATTGACCCGTATTTCTGCGTAAGAAGTTGTTTTGCGCCCGATAAATCCCGGCAGTTTAAGATTGTATGGCAGGGTGAAGGAAGCCACGAATTTGTCTTTCACGCGAAACCAGTCTGCATCATTTAGCGGTGCAAATTCCTGATACACGCTCACGCTGCGCACCCAGTTTATGTTGGCATCTTTTGAGGCTTCCATAGAAATGCGTTGCAGCGCAAACACAGAATCTGCCACCCAGAAATCACCATAAAAACAAAGCTCCCCTGTGCGCCGTGGTGTAAACTGCACGAGGATAATATTGCGCCCGTAAGCCTGCTGTGTGTCTTTGATTTTGTACTTGTAATAAAGGAGTGCATTTGCAGAAACCGGACTGATAAAACTCTTTTCAAACACCGGAATAAAATTGTCGTAGGCATTCAGGTTTTGGTAAGTGCTGCCCAGGAACGTCATGATGCTTTCATTCTTTACACCTCTTAAGCGCGATGCGCGGATGAATTCCTTTTGCTTTTTGGGGCTGCGCCGGAAGTAATAATCAGACAACGTTTCGGTGAAATAAAAAGGCAGAAAAGGCGTGGTGCCACTCACGGTATCCCAGTTCTCGTAAATGAATGAAAACTGCTTCAGCATAGGCACAGGCAGCTTTTCAAATTCTTCTTTGGTGAGGTGGTCAATGTCCACTTCCAGCTTGTTGTACACCTCATACCGGTAGTTCTGCATCCGGTCGGGGTCGTTTTGCGGCTTGTGGGCAATGATGTTTTTTACGAGCGTGATGGCAGGGTCTTCGCCAGCGTGAAACACGAATTCCTGCAGTTCATTTTTGCTGCGCGAAAGCTCAATGTAGAAGGCATAATCGCGCTTGCTATTATTGAGCAAACGCTTTGCAGGTTGATACCCAATGGCGCCGAATTGCAGCGTATCGTTTGGAAGCGTGTTGGTTTTGAGTTCAAAGTTTCCATCCAAATCAGCAGTGGCGCCGATGTTGCTTTTAGGGAAGAAAATGGTGGCAAACGGAATGCCTTCGCCGGAGGCGCCATCTTTAATAACGCCCTTGATAAAATAACCGGAGGTGGAAGTTTGCTTCACTATTTGCGGTTCCTCCTGCGGGATGATTGTGGAATCCGTTTGTGCGATGCAACGCAATGCCATCATCAAAAAAAGAAAGAAAAGAAGGAGGCAGCGGCGCATAGAATTGAAAAGCAAAACAATGAAAAAATAACCGCGCGCAGCAAAGAATATCTTCCCGCCTCAAACCTTACTTTCATCCACGCATCTGCCTTCATTTTATCCTCATTGCCGCAAGGCTTTTTTATTTTAGAGAAAACACATGAACCTTGAACAATTTAAAAAAACCGCCGCCCGCAAGAAATCGAAACTGCGTGCCTTCTTAAAAAAGCTGGATGAAACAGTGCCTGAAGACATGCCGCGACTGGTGAAGGAAACCGACCAAAAAGTGTGGCAGGATGTGCACTGCATGGAATGCGCTAACTGCTGCAAAACCATGACGCCCACGTTCAGCAATAAAGACATTGCCCGTATTGCAGTGCATCTTTCCATGACGCCGCAGGCATTCATTAAAAAATGGCTTAAGAAAGATGAAGAAGGCAAGGAATGGGTGAACAAATTGCAACCTTGCCAGTTTCTGAAAGCCAATAAATGCAGCATCTACGATGTGCGCCCCAAGGATTGCGCAGAGTTTCCGCACCACAACAAAAAGCCGTTTGATGCCTACAACGATACCTTCCTCAATAACCTGGAACGCTGCCCCGCCACGTTTGAACTGATAAACCGTTTGCAGCAAAGAGTGGAAGCGGAATACGTGTGGTAAACGGGTAGGCATTGTTTTTTTAAAAGCAATTACATCATTAACCTCAAAAAAACAGAAACAATGAAAAAGACAATGATTTTCGGCTGCATGATAGCCGCACTCGTATTTGCCGCGTCCTGCGAAAACAACAATGAAAGCAGCACCGAAATGGCAAACGAAGCCAATGAAGAAATGCTCGACTCCATGAACAAAGAGAAGATGGAAGACGATGCAGAATTTGCTGTGAAAGCTGCCAACGGCGGCATGATGGAAGTAGAAATGGGCAAGGTGGCGATGATGAATTCATCAAACCCGGAAATTAAAAAGTTTGGCGAAAAGATGGTGAACGACCATGGCAAAGCCAACGACGAACTGAAAGCAATTGCTGCCAACAAAAACATCACGCTGCCTCCAAACATGAGCGATGACATGATGCAAAAGATGAACGACATGAAGGAAAAGAAAGGCAAGGATTTCGACAAGGCGTATGTTGACATGATGGTGGACGACCACAAGGAAGACATCGACGCTTTTCGAGATGAAGCCAACAATGGCAACGACCCGGATATTAAGGCGTTTGCCAGCAAAACCCTCCCTACGCTTGAAGAGCATCAGAGCATGATAAATGCGATACAGGATAAGATGAAGTGATGCTTCGGCAATGGGGCAATTTGTCAATTCGGCAATGCAGGCTTCATTGTTGAGGCGATTTTAAAATGGCTGTTTCTTAAAGGAGGCAGCCATTTTTATTTTGAAAGATTATTAAGGGGCTGAATGAAAGACTATAGCTGCCTTTCTGAATCGCGGATAAAACGGATTTAAGGATTGCGCAGATTTTTTGCTGCCATTACAATTCATTTTTTATCTTAAAAATCATTAGTATCGGCGTTCTATCCTCACATTGTGTATTGCCGAATTGCCAAATTTCCGAATTCATGAATTCCCTACTTTTACCTCCATGCAAGATGAACGTACCTTTTTTTTAAAAGAACTATTACTGCAACAGGAAGAAATACTGGAATTGAAGGAAAATTTGCGGGTGCTTGAAGACCGAATGGCTTCATCCAACTCCGCTCATCCAGATGGCATAGAAGGCGCCACCGCTCCAATATTTCTCGAAACAGTGCCGGGAGTTGCCGCGCCGCAACTAAATGTCAATATTTCGGCGGGAGCGGTTGCGCCACCTCATTTATCATCTTCAGAAGTGCCGCGCGCATACTCCGCACCTAATGATAAAGCCACAGAACGTTCGCACGGTATCACGGCACCTAAGCATCAGCAGTCGGATGTGCCGCGATATACCTCCGCACCTAATCAACCGATAGCAGAACAGTCGCACGGTACCACGGCACCTAAGCATCAGCAGTCAGATGTGCCGCAATATACCTCCGCACCTAATCAACCGATAGCAGAACAGTTACGAGGTGCCACGGCACCTAAACATCAGCAGTCAGATGTGCCGCAATATACCTTCGCACCTAATCCACCACTTTCAAAACTTCGCGCGGTACTGCGGCACTGAAACATCAGCAGTCAAATGTGCCGCGATATACCTCCGCACCTAATCAACCGATAACAGAACAGTCGCGTGATACTGCGGCACCGAACAGTCAGTTTACAGACATTATCCCGCAAAGCGGCGACAAGGAAAAACCGATGCAGTCAGGTGAGGCGGGAAACAGGGAGGAAGCAGTTCTTTTGGATGCGGATGCCCTGCTTCAACAGACTACATCTTCACTTTCAAACCTTGCTTCTATGCTGAACGCCTATGCATTATATTATCAAAACCACCTGCCCGCGCTGGAAAAAATGATTGAAAAGGACAAACGAAAACTTGATAAACTGCGCTTAGGAAACAGCGTTTCGTTGAAACATCTGCAAAATGCTTTACGGCAAGGGCCTTTTAATCTTGCAGGGCGGGAGATGATAGCGTTTGCTGCCACCATCCTGCTCCATTTTTGCACCACCACTTTTAAGGATTATGATGCCTTCCGCCGTTTACTAAAAGGCGCCGAAAGCCGTAAAATCTCCCGTGCAATTGTTGCGCTTCGCGAGAAAAAAATCATTCAACAAATCTCTTTGGTTCATTACGAGATTGCACCTTTTGGGTTTGAGTTGCTGGAGGAGGCAAGGCAATCGGGCGGTGGGTCGTGAAAATTTTTGAATCGCAGATTAGATGGATTACAGGATTGCGCGGATTAAATAACAGGTGAGCGGCCTAATGGATCTTTCGCGACTTTATATGTAGTATAATCCAAACTGAATAGTAAGACTTTATCAACAAGTTCAATTAGCTTGTCGTCCGAGGGATTTAAAAAAGACAAAATTCGGGACGAGGTAGCAAGACTGTGAATTATATAGCATAAAGCACGGGTGTAACGCTCTCTTTTTGTTGTAATCTCTTCTTCTTGTAATCTAAAGTATATATTGTTATAATGGTCGTATTTAGAGTAAAGATCGTAAATTCTTGAAAGGTCATCTACATAATTTCTAAATTCTCCTTGTGCGAGTCTCCTTTCAATTTCGCCAGCAGTGTACTTTCCTGTCTTTTTACTACACGGAATATTGCTAAGGAATTCTTCTTTTTGTTTTTGAGAAATAACCCCACTATTTGACATGTTTTTAATTGATCGGGAAAGACTTTGGTTGGCATCATCAATCATCACTTCATTACAGAAAGTTTCCAAAACAGAATACACGTCAACATTAGGAGTTTTGAGCATTTTTATGTACAAATCCATAGTGATTAGCGCATCCAGTAATAAAGCTCGTAAAATAATCCCAATTGCGATTTCATCAGATATCATGGCTGTTTGCGGATCAAGCAATTTTTTAATAGTCCCGCATAGTTGAACTTGCCTTTGAATTATCCCCAAACAATAACGTTCAACAATCTGTACGTCACGCCCATTAAAATGCTGCCCAACTTGAATTCCATTCTTAACGAGAAAACTAGCATATTCTATAGCACTTAACATCATAGTGATCTATTTGACATTGACTGGTGAAAGCTTTCTGCAATCATTTTCAATCTTAAAAATCATAACCATCTGCGTTCCATCCTCCACTCGTCCATTCGCTAATTTGCTAATCAGCTAATTAACAGCCGCTTCTCCATCATCTCCTTCACCCGCTCCTTCAGCGCCGGCAAATCCTTCATTTCCAAACCTGCCACCGGAACGGGTTCTAAATAAATAACCCTATTGCGCCCGGGCCAGAGGCGATACCATTTGCTGTAGTGCCAACGCCTTTCAGTATCGGGGAAAAGGAGCGGAAGCAATGGCATTTGCGAAGCAATGGCAAGGCGGAAAGCACCATCGTAAAAGTCTTTCATCACGGCGCCGGTTTCATTAAAACTTCCTTCGGGAAAGAGTGCGATATGGCATTCATTGCGAAGCTGCCGCCACATCAGCCTCATGCTTTTAGAGCGGCTTTCGGGGCTGCTGCGGTCCACCAGAATGGCGACTTGTTTATACACAAATCCAAAAACGGGGATGGCAGCCATTTCCTTCCGCGCCAGCGTGCGGAAATATTCAGGCACTGCCGCGTAAATGTTGATGGTGTCGAGGTAAGAAATGTGGTTGGCAATCACTACAAACTTTTGTCCCTTCGGGAAGGCACCCGTTTTGCGCAACCTCATGCCTATAAGCCATAGCCATCCCACGCTCCAGTGTTGCACAATGGCGGTAATAATTTTTCTTCGCTTCGCAGAATCTTTAGTGCCGAGGATGATGATAAACGGAAACAGGATTATCAGGCTCAGCAGGAAAGTGAGCGCCACGAAAGCGACATAAAATGGTTGCAGAAAAGTGCGCATCAGCAACTATACACCCATGCCCGGAAACAACGATCTGCCCACAAATTCGCGGAAAGGCCAGGGGATGGAAACCAGCATAATAATGGCGGCAATAAGCGTGTACAAAAAGAGGCGTGAATATTTGGCGCGGTTGGTGATTTTCTTTTTCACTTGCACATACCCAATGTGGATCAGCACAATGCCGATGAGCATTCCCAGCCAGTGTTCAACACTCCAAAAGCGCGATGCAGGATTTGCCATTGCCGTGCCGCTTGCAAGTACGTTTTGCCATCCCTTCAGGAAATAAAGCGAGATGCCAAGCAGCAACTGCGTGTCCACAGAAATGAGCAGGAAGAGTGCCGTTTTCCGATCTCCGTTGGTGAAATTACTCCCGGAAGTAAGCCCCAGCAAAGAGCGGATAAGCGTGAGCAGCAGGAAGAGAATAACGATCCAGCGGAGGATATTGTGGAGATGAAGCAAGCCTGTTTGCATGGTGTGTTTTGTTGGTTTTGTTTTGAGGAAATGATGTTGATTGAGTATTCTTTTTTGGAGTTGGAACGTGTATGAATAAAGGCTTTACAGGTTTTTTAAAAGAAGGAAATGTTTACCAGTTCATCCTTTGGCGCAGCCTGCGGATTTGCTCCATGTGGTGGCGGCCGTGCCATGCATAGTTATCCGTCATTTCCCAAAGCGGCACATAGCGTTCATGCTCCGGATGGAAGTAGCAACGCTCCCAGTCATCCTCTTCCATGTTTTGCAAAGTGGCTACCCAGCGGCGGTGCAGCGCGTGTAGCAAAGTGATAGAAACGTTTACCGGCACGGCTTGCACGTCGGGCAATGCTGCCCATAGTTTTTCATCGTATGGTTTGATGATCGGGTTCTCTTCGGTGAGGGTGGTTTTAAGGCGGATGTATGCATTGATGTGGCTGTCGGCAAGGTGATGAATTACCTCGTTAATCGTCCAGCCGTTTGGGCGGTAAGGTGTGTCCAATTGTTCGGCGTCCAGATTTTCAATGCAGGGGTCAAGCCAGGAAGGGAGTGCGCCAATGGCATCTATCCATTCCTTGTGCATTTCGGGGTGGTGTTTTTCGGGGGATTCGTAACGGCCTATCGGGTAGGCCAGTTGGGAGTGACTATCGTCCATTGTTTTAAGAAATCGGTGAACGCAAACTTAATCAAGAATGGTAACCTTTTGTGCAGTTGGGCGATGTAAAAAAGTTGTCCTCATTTTGATACCACAGTGGGTTGGTTATTTTTAGCCGCTCCTTTTTTATGGCTCACGAACATTTACGGAAAGAGAAAGACTGCCTGAACTGCGGCACCATTGTGACTGGTGATTACTGCCCTCATTGCGGACAAAAAAACGTGGAGCCGAAGCAATCGCTGGGTCACATGATCTCGCATTTCTTTCAGGACGTTACCCACTTCGACGGTAAGTTTTTCGAGACCATAAAAGTGCTGATAACGAAGCCAGGCTTCCTTTCTGAAGAATACATGAAGGGGCGCAGGGCAAAGTATGTGGACCCTGTGCGGATGTATTTGTTTCTCTCGTTTGTGCTTTTCTTTTTGATGTTTTCATTGCCTGAGCCTGAAGGCGGCGCGCACACTGCAAAAGGCCATGTGCTCAGTCATGCCGACTCAATGCAATTGAAAAGAACGGAGCGCATTAAAGACAGCCTGAATAATCTGAAGCCGATGGATACGCTTGCCAGAGGTTTTAAGGTGAGAGCAGAAGGAGCGAACATAGCATTCAAAACGGATCAGGACTTTGCGCTTAACCGGTTTCTTAATGGCATCAAAGACACCACCATTGCGCAATATGAGGCAAACCAAAAAGCACTACCTCAATCAAAAAGGGATGGTTTTTTCAGGAGGTATTTTGTAAAAAGGTTCATTGGATTTGATGAGTATCAGCATAAACATCCTGAAACATACTGGAACGACATTGGCGACATCATGCTGCATTCGATCCCTAAAATGCTGTTTGTGTCTATTCCCATTTTTGCGTTTTTGCTTTGGTTGTTTTACATCCGCAGCCGTCGGAATTATTACTTCGTGACCCACGGCATTTTCACCCTCCATCTGTATTGCGCCATCTTTTTGTTGCTGATTCTTGATTTGCCTTTCGATTATGTGGATAATCACATCGCCAACAATATTGAAGCGGCTATCATTTTGTTACTCCCAATGTTTTATCTCTACAAAGCCATGCGGAGGTTTTATAAACAGCGGCGTGCGAAAACAATTTTAAAGTTCCTGCTGATGATGGTTTCATCCTTTGTGGTGTTCATAGTGTTGCTGCTTTTCTTTTTAGTCAATACTATTTTGAGCATTGGCGTAAGCGGGCATTAATTTTCAGGGGAGTCTTTTTTTAAGGATTTTTCTTTTGGATGATGCCATGTTTTACATTTGCTGCCTTTATGAAAAATCTGGTTTATCTCCTCCTTTTTGTTCTTGTTTTAAGTGCCTGCGGCAATGCTTCTAAAACGGATGAAAGCACCGTGTCTGCAAAAGATACTACCGCTGCAAAGCAGCGCCCGGATTGGTATAAAAGGTTTGAAGGAACATTAGCAGGTGCTGAAGTAGTGTTGCATTTGCAAAAAGAAGGAACCACTATCGGCGGCAATTATTATTACCTGAAAAGCGGCGCTATTATTTCTCTCAATGGCTGGGGCGACACCATAAAAACAGATGCGGAATGGCTGCTCACCGAAAACCCAACCACTGAAAGCCGCATTAACGCTACCGGAGATGCGCAATGGCTCGTTGTTTTAAAAAATGATTCGCTCACCGGCACCTGGACGGGCAGCAATGGCAAGCAATTTCCCATTCTTTTGCACGAAGCGTACAACGACATGAGTCTTGAACTAAACGTTTTGTACATCGCCGATTCTGCACGCTATTCAGACTCCCTTACATCCCCGCAAGCCACTTCTAATTATCAGTTGTTACTTCCTCCTTCCGATATTGCAGATGCGCCACGTTCTTTCCTTGAAAATGCCTTTGTGAAAGCCATTGGCTGCACAGACAAAAACATGTCGGGCGAGGCGTGCATCCGGCAATCAATGGATATCTTTTTCAGGGAATGGCGCAATCAAATGTCTTCCATTGATTCTGCTCATGAAGATTTAAGCATGGCCATGAACAATCACTCTTCTGATTTTTATCAGCACGTGATGTACAACGACAATGGCTTGTTGGTGGTGGAGAATTTTGATGCCGGCTACAGTGGGGGAGCGCACGGGAATTATGCAGCCAGTTATTTAAATCTGGATTGGAAGGAACAACAAAACTGGCAGCTCACAGACATCTTTAACCGGAATGATACTGCTTCGCTTATTCCATTGCTTGATGCGCAGGCGCGGAAATACACCGGCATTAAAAACAATCAGGCAATCAGTGAATACCTGTTTGTGTATCACGTGCCCATCACCACAAATTTCTTCATTGGCACAAAGGGAATAACCTTCGTTTACAACCCTTACGAAATCGCTTCTTATGCCGATGGGCAAATCTTCCTTTACCTCACTTTTGAAACCCTGAAACTTTACCTCACAAAGGAGTTCATGATGCGGATGGGCTTGTAAAAAAAATGTCGGTCAGAGCTTAATTAAATCATCCGTTTTCCGGTCGAAAAACTGGTATTGGGTGAGTGGTGCGTTATCATCCTTCACCAGCTTCAGCCTTATTTTATAATTGAAATTCCACCGCCAGATCTGGGAATTAAACATGCTTCCTTTTGTAAGAAATGCAGCTAAAATCGGGTGCACATGCAAAGCAAGGTTTCGGTGTCCCTGGTCGATTAAATATTTCAGGTCTTTGCCAATATCATCCACCAAAAGCATAGAAGGGCCAATCTTTCCGGTTCCTTTGCAAGTGGGGCATAATTCGGAAGTAGAAATGTTCAGTTCGGGGCGCAGGCGCTGGCGGGTAATCTGCATCAGCCCGAATTTGGAGATGGAAAGCAGGGTGTGTTTTGCTCTGTCCGGCGCCATAAAGTTTTCCATTGCTTCCAGCAGATTCTTCCTGTTTTCAGGCAGGCGCATGTCTATGAAATCAATGATGATGATGCCGCCTAAATCCCGCAGTCTCATTTGCCTGGCGATTTCTTTTGCGGCTTCCAGATTTGTTTGCAAAGCATTCTGCTCCTGATTATTATCACCGCTTCTTGTGCCGCTATTCACGTCTATCACGTGCATAGCTTCCGTGTGCTCAATAATGAGGTAAGAGCCGCTGTCAAGGTTAACTGTTTTCCCGAAGGAAGCCTTCATTTGCTTGGTGATGCCTAATTGGTCAAACAAGGGCTGGGAGCCGTTATGGAAGGAAACGATTTCTTCTTGCTCCGGTGCAATTCGGGCAATGTAATCTTTGGTTTCCTGATGAAGTTTTTTATCGTTTACAATTATTTTCTGAAAGCTTTCGCTCAGTAAATCGCGGAGGATGGAAGTGGTTTTTGTTTGCTCACTCAGGATGATGGCAGGTGCTTTTGCGGATTTCAGATTTTGCTGAATGCTGCTCCACATGCCTGAGAGTTCTACAAGGTCTGAATGGAGTTCGGCAGTATTTTTTCCCTCTGCCGCAGTGCGCACAATTACGCCAAAGTTTTTAGGTTTGATGGCTTCCACAATGCGCTGCAGTCGCTTACGCTCATCGGCAGCATGTATTTTTCTGGAAATGGAAACGAAATCATTGAAGGGTGTAACCACAACAAACCTCCCGGGCAATGAAATTTCACAACTTAACCGCGGACCTTTAGATGAAATAGGCTCTTTCAGAATTTGCACCAGCACCTCGGGTTTCCCCTGCATAATGTCGGTTACTTTTCCGGTTTTTACGATTTCCGGTTCATTTGCAAATTTCCCGAAATCGCTTCCCCATTGCGGGTTTCCGTCAGCAGCTTGTTTGGTAAACTTCAGCAGCGATTTGAAATTCGGGCTTAGGTCGGTGTAGTGAAGGAATGCATCTCTTTCAAAACCTACGTCCACGAAAGCGGCATTGAGCCCGGGCATCAGTTTTTTTATTTTTCCGAGGTAGAGGTCGCCTACAGAAAATTCATTCTGGCCTTGTTCATAATGAAGCTCTACCAGTTTTTTATCTTCCAGCAAGGCAATTTCTACACCATCGCCTGCTGCGTTAATTATTAATTCTTTGTTCATTAAATACCGTCGTTTATGGATTTATTGACGGCCGCAATCCTCTTTGCTTATTGCTGTAATGATGCCTTCAGGCACGTGAATACGAAAATGACGCACACCCTGCCACATGCAGCTAAAAGGAGCTGTCGCAGGGAGTACGTTGCAATAAAAGTTTGGGAAGAGTTGGACCAGGGAAAATCCGGTCTTAAAAAAAGGAGATGCCTATTTTTTCTTCTTATGACGGTTCTTTCTTAAGCGCTTTTTGCGTTTGTGAGTTGCAATTTTATGTCTTTTACGCTTTTTACCACAAGGCATATTCTAAATGTTTTTTAAGTTAGTTAATCGTTTGAATGTATTTGTCAATATCCTTACTAAATTCAGGATTATTCATTATTTTTTTTGCCTGGTTCAAAAAAGAAATTGCTTTCTCTTTATCGCCTTTATTTCTGTAAACCTCTGCCATTCCAAGCATGGCTTCCACGTTTTCAGGCTCTTGTCTTATCACGTTCTCAAATCTGGCAGTTGCTTTTTCGTATTGCCCTGAAATGATGCCCTGTTGTCCTAATATTAAATTTGCAGCTACGATATCAGGATTTTTGGTTGTCACGTCACGCAACATCAGTACTCCTTCCATTGTTTCGCCTGTTCCGATTAAGGTTTCAGCGAGGTTTATTTTGATGGTATCATTTTGAGTGTCAAGCTGCATTGCGCGATTAAAACCTGCAATGGCATTTTCTGCTTCCCATTGTTGCATGGAGGCATCGGTTGCTTTCCGCGCGAATTCCAAAAATGATTGGGCGGCAAAGGTGAGCTTTTTTACCGAGTTTTCCAATTCTCCGGTTTTCAGGTAATAAAATGCAGCAATTTCCGGTTGTCGGTGGCTTCGCCAAAGTGCTGCGAGGCTATCCATCCATGGTATCATCCGCATAGAATCACCAATGTTTTCAAGCTTTGTTTCTACGGATTGCACTTCGATGCGGGCGTGTTCAGGCAATCGCTGCCGCGCCGCAGTTATTATGGAATCAAATGAGGCTGCGTGCACCTCCTGATGAAGCTTCGCATTAGAGGCTGCAGTAATAGGTTTTTTTCCGTCTTGCTTTGCCTTTGGAGGAATGGTGTTAGCGCCAAAATATAAACCAACCAATAAAGCGGCGGCGGCAATTACGGCAGAATACTGAGATGCTTGCAAATAATTAAGGCTTATGAAGATGCAAAGCTAAAGGAAATGCTTTTGGTGAAGAAATTTGAATGATTATTTCGTTTCTTTTTTTTCCACAGGGTGTGCTGCCAGATTATAGGCTGATTCCTTCACAGCATCCATAAATTCCTGGGATGGTTTAAAAGTTGGAAGATAATGGGCAGGTATTTTAACGGTTGTATTTTTTTTTATGTTTCGTCCCATTTTTTCGGCTCTGTCTTTCAACACAAAACTTCCAAAACCACGTACAAATACAGGCTCACCTTCCACCAAAGAATCTTTTACCTCTGTAAAAAAAGTTTCAAGTACCACAAGAATATCCACTTTTGGAATACCCGACCTTTCTGAAATGCGAGAAATAATATCAGCTTTTCTCATTTTTTAATTATATGACGAGTGATTGATTTTTTAATAAAAAAAGAATACGATAGCAAACTAATGCCACCAAAAAGATCTTTTGTGCATCTTTCTATCTTTATTTTATTCTTCTTAAGATATTGCAAAGGTATCTGAAATGGATGCGATTTTGAGAAAATGGCGTAAACAATTTTTTGCCAAAACTTCCACTTCCAAATGCCTTGCATTCTACAGGTAATTTTGGCGCAGAAAAAATTGAAAGTCCGGTGGAGCAAAGAAATGAAAAACAGGTTGCGGTGTGGTTACTTATTGGCGTGGCGATGATCATGGTTCAGATTCTTTTAGGAGGCATTACGCGGCTCACCGGTTCCGGGCTTTCTATCACCGACTGGAATCCGATTATGGGTGTTTTGCCGCCATTAAATCACGAAGAATGGAGCATTGCTTTCAGCAAATACAAACAGCTTGGGCAATATCAGTTTGTCAATTCCGATTTCACGCTTTCCGATTTTAAGTTCATCTTTTTCTGGGAATGGCTTCATCGTTTATGGGCACGACTGCTGGGTGTTGTTTTTGCAGTTGGTTTCATTTTCTTTTTAGTGAAAGGATATTTCGACCGGAAGATGGTGGTGCCTTTTATAATCCTGTTTTTTTTAGGTGGCGTGCAAGGATTAATTGGCTGGATAATGGTGAAAAGCGGACTGAATCCTGACGACATTCACGTGAACCATGTGAAGCTTGCATGGCACTTTATGGCGGCGCTTTTTTTGCTTTGCTATACCCTTTGGTTTGCTTTGCAATTATGGGTGCCTCAATCTCAAAAAACCGAACACAAAAGTCTTCAGTTTTTTACTATTTTTTTAATCATTCTTTTAGGCGTACAGTTGGTTTTTGGCAGTTTCATGGCAGGGCTGAAAGCCGCGCCTGCTGCGTCTTCCTGGCCTTTAATCAATGGAAGTTGGTTTCCGGAAACGCTGAAAACTGCAAGCTGGGTAAACAATCCGATAAACGTTCAGTTCTGGCACCGGATGCTGGCATATTTGCTTTGCTTTTTCATCGCAATATGGTTTGCTTTTTCAGGGAAAAAAGTATTGAACAAAAGGGTAGAATTGCTATCGAAATTTCGGTTTTATCCGGTGTTGTTGGGGTTCCTCCAGGCATTGCTCGGCGTGTCTGCAATTATGCTTTCGCCGAGGATGGCAACCAGTTGTTTTGGAAGTTTTGAAATAGTGGCGTTGATGCATCAGATGGTGGCTATGCTGTTGCTCATTTCATTAGTAGTATGCCTGTATTTGCTAAGCAAAAAGCGACCTGCATAATTGCGCTCCCTTTCAGAGCGGGAAAAAAAATTGTAGTTTAAACCCGCCATTTCCATGCAGCATTTTTTGAAAAAATTGTATCGTTTTTTGCCGGTTCAGCTTTTGCTGTTGCACTTGCGGAAATATCAGTTGCTGCTGCTTTTCTGGTTCATTATTATTGCCTCCATTACCGACAATTTTGCTTCGCATTTCGGCGCATCATCCCTCTTTTTGGCACCTGAATATTTAGGCGCTATTTCTTTCTGGAGCATGTTGCTTTTAGGCGGCGCCATGGCAGCATTTGTAATGGCGTGGAACATCACGACGTTCATTATCCATAGTCATCGCATTCCTTTTCTGGGCGCCACACGTCAGTCGTTTTTAAATTATTGCCTCAACAATGCTTTGCTGCCGGTAGGGTTTCTGATTTTCTATTCCTTTATGTCGGTTCGGTTTCAATGGTATCAGGAACATGCGGGAGTGGGAAAAATTTTGCTTTTACAACTCGGATTTTATTTAGGATTTGCATTGCTGTTGCTGGTTTCTTTTTTCTATTTTTTCAGGGTTGGGAGAGACCTTTTAAAAGTGGTGCTCACCCGAATCACGAATCCATCCGTCATCCGTGAAATCATACCGTATGATACGCTGGATGCGGAGTTTGACATGATTCACGCTGATACTTACCTTTCTGAAAACCTGCGCATTTCGAGATGTTGTGATTTGGAAAATTATCACCCGCGCCTTTTAAGAACAGTGCTGCGACGCCATCACCGCAACGCCATTGCTGCCACCATTTTCGCCTTGATTGTTTTGATTCTTCTGGGCGTTTTGATGGATAATCCCATTTTAAGAATTCCGGCGGGCAGTGGATTTCTGATTCTTTTTGCGGTGATGATGGGCATGGTGGGCGCCGTAAAATATTTCCTCAAAACCTGGGAATTAATGGGCTGGGTGTTGCTTGCGTTATTCCTTTCTTTCCTTACCAGCAGGCAAATTTTTGATTTGCGCAGCAGTGCCAAAGGTTTGGATTATAATGCCGCTTTGAGCGAAATGCCTATTTATGATTATGAACATCTGCAAGCACTTTTTTCAAAAGAAAAATACAGGCAGGATGCCGCACAGGAAACCAACAGACTGAACCGTTGGAAAACCGGAATTACAGATACAGCAAATGCTTCAAAAAAACCACCCGTCATCGTTATTTCCGTGAGTGGCGGCGGCTCTCGAGCAGCCTACTGGACATTCAGAAGTCTTCAGTATTTAGATAGTCTTTCGGGCAATCAACTTTTTAGCCACACCGTACTATTGACGGGCGCTTCGGGCGGAATGATTGGTGCTTCTTACTGGCGTGCCCTACACTCCGCATTTGAAGAAAACAGGCTTGAGAAT
This sequence comes from Flavipsychrobacter sp., assembly GCA_965218185.1. Classification (GTDB taxonomy): domain Bacteria; phylum Bacteroidota; class Bacteroidia; order Chitinophagales; family Chitinophagaceae; genus JAFIGV01. The sequence continues at coordinate 483,435 of CBDCKE010000002.1, read as the reverse complement.
CCATACAGTAATGTGTATCAGCAGCGTATCGGGAAGGATTTGCTGAACGCTATTATTTTTTCTTTTGCGAGTGTCGACCTGGTAAATCCTTTCAATAAAATTTCATTGGGCGGATATCGGTTTTCCAAGGACCGCGGTTATGCTATGGAGCAGGAAATGATACGCAACACGGCAGGAGCACTGGATGGAAAAATTACGGACTACAAGGCTCGCGAAGTAAATGGAAAAGTGCCGCAAATGATTATCAGCGGAACGATAATTAATGACGGGCGGAAACTACTTATGGGCGCACAACCGATGGCTTACCTTACCCAACCCGGATATGCTTTGCGGGATAGTTTTAGCCCTCCGATTGATGCGGTGGATTTCCAGACCTTTTTTGCAGGACATGGCGGGCAGAATTTGAAGCTTTCCACAGCGCTGCGCATGAACGCCACTTTTCCTTACATCCTGCCAGTTGTGAAACTTCCTTCTGAACCCCAAATAAACGTGATGGATGCGGGGCTTCGGGATAATTTCGGAATTGAAGTGGCAAGCCGTTATCTTTTTGTTTTTAGAGAATGGCTGAACCAAAATGCGGGTAACATCATTTTTCTGCAAATCAGGGATACGCGGGAGCATCAGGTGTTTGCGTCAACGCCACAAAGTTCCCTGGGCGATATGCTGATTCAACCACTCACCGTTATTCAAAATAAGTGGGAACCCTTTCAATCTTACACTCACAGTTATATAAAAGAAGTATTGCCGGAATTGTACCCGCAACTTCATTTTGTGACACTTACTTATATACCCCGGGAATTAAAAAAATCGGCAACGCTCAATTTTCATCTTACCCAAAGAGAAAAAGAAGACCTATATGATGCCATTTACCAGTCGCAAAATCAGGTCGCAGTGGCGGAATTTCTGCACCTTTTGGAAAATGATTCAACAGCGCACTAAATTTAAATTTATCGAGCAGAGTTAATCAATTTTACACACACCCTTTTTGCGCTTTCTATTAAACGATTATTAAGCTTACGGGATTGAAAGCGAAGCGAATAAGAATTTTAAACTTATCTTCGCCCCTCTATTTCAACTTCACAATTCAATGCGATTTTTTATGAAAAAACTTCTGTTTCTTATGCCGTTTGCCATGATGCTATTTCTTCTGCCGAAGGTGCATGCACAAAGCATAAACACTAACATGGAAAAACCCAACTGGGTGGTGATGATGGAAGACCCGCAAGCCAATTATTTTGAAGCAGTAAAAGCTTTTGAAAAGTTTTGGGATGGACGGGAAGAACCGCAGGAGGAAATGGAAATCATGAACGAAGAAATTACTGGTAAAGAAAAACGAGCGCATCGCAGAGAGGAAAGAAAACTCCGCCGCATGTCCACTTCCGAAAGAAACCGCTATGATTACCTCGCTTATCAATACAAGCGTTTCAAAAACTGGCAGCATGAGGTGTTGACTTATGTTCAGGAAAATGGACACATCCTTACTAACGAAGAGAAACTGGCCATTTACCAAAAACAACAACAGGAAATGCAAAACCGGAGCAAAAACTAATTGCTGCAACTTCTAAACTTTCAAACCTTTATCCACCTCATTAATCTCTCCTAAAATGAAAAAAATCTTTACACTCCTTTTCCTTGCAGCATTCAGCATCTCTGCAACTGCGCAAACCGCAAACTGGAGCACTGTGCTTCCTGCTTCCTTTCCAACAAATGGTAGCGGACAAATACATGGCATCAGCCGATGCAGTCAGATGAAATTTCACCCGACCAATTCCACTAAACGATATGCAGTTAGTGCCCGAGGCGGATTATTTATTTCTACTAATAGCGGCCTAAACTGGGCGGTTACGCCCGGAACGGATTTCATGGCAACGATGCGGTTTGCTTCCGTAGCCATTCATCCCACTAACGACCAGATTATTTACCTCGGCACCGGCGACCGCGATTATTATTACAGCGGAAGTGGCGTAATGAAATCTACCGATGGCGGACAAACCTTCACTTTTGCGAATTCCGGGATTAGCAGCCGCTTAGTGTTGGAATTAATTATTGACCCGCAAGACCCACAAAAAATAGTGGCAGCAACCGATAACGGGATTTATAAAACAGTAAATGGCGGCACCATCTGGACCCTGAAATCTACTTCCTTCGCCGCTGCAGATTTAGAATTGAGAACGCCCGTAAGTCGGACAATGTATGCCACGAGCACCGGTCACAATTTTTATCGTTCCACAGATTTTGGAGATACCTGGACCCAAATAACGTCAGGGATTGTACTTCCTACCGGAGTTTCCAACGGATTGGGTGCGCGGATAGCCGTTACTCCGGCAGATACTAATGTTGTTTACCTTGGGCTTGTTGCCAATGGCGGTACAATTTATAAATCCACCAATAGCGGAACATCTTTTACGGCACAAAAAACAACTGCATCTCCTTACCTTACTTACTATGATAATGTTTCTACTTCGAGCAGCCAGGGAGATTATAATTTTGCCATTGGGGTAGACAGGAATAATGCGAACACGCTTTATCTCGCAGCACATAATAACTGGAAATCTACTGATGGTGGCGTTACCTGGACAATGCTAACGATTTGGTATCAAAAATGCCACACAGATATGCACCAAATCGGCACAAACCCTTACAATAACAATGAGCTTTACAACATTAATGATGGCGGCGTTTTCCTGAGTACAGACGGAGGCAATAACTGGACGCCAAAAAGTGATGGATTGTATGGCTATGAAATCTACCACGGTAATTGCAGCCCCACATCGAAGCCAACCATTAGTATTGGCACGCAAGACAATGGTGAGCTTTACAGTAACGCGGCTAACTGGATAACAAATCGTGGCGGCGACTGGGGGTCTCAATGTGCTTTTGACTATCGTCCGAACAGTAACATGGTGTATTATTTTCAAAATAACAAACGCAGGTTGGTTAATGGAAGTGATGGTACTTATGGATTGCCCTCAACTGTTACCAGTTTGCAGGATATTGCTTTTACCCGAAAAAACACCAATTTGGCATTTGCAGCTAAAAGTGATATCTATCGCACTACTAATTTACTTGCAGGCACCCCAAGCTGGACTCAAATCAGCACCATCAATAAAACAATCCGTGCAGCGCACTCGAACATTAATGATGCAGATAAACTGTACGTTATTACGAGCGATGCCAAACTTTACGTGAGTACCAATGCTCAGGCTGCGTCACCAACATTTGCTAATTACACGATTCCTAATGCTACAAGCATTAGCGGCTCTATCACTACAGTAAGAAGCAATCCCGATGTTATCTACATTACAGCGAATACTAAAGTTTACAGGTCTGCGAATGGCGGAAGCACCTGGACAGACATTACTTACAACCTTCCTTCCGTAAATCACGAACGGATAATTGCAGATGAGTATTCAAATAATGAACTCGTAATGATAGCTAGTGGCAATACAGTATACTACAAAACGCAGGCAGCTACCACCTGGAGTATTTACAGTGATTTTCTGCCAACGCGCACAGACATTGTGGACATGTCTATTTATAACGACAGCACTTCAAATACTTCCCTTCGCGTAGCCACATACGGGCGGGGCATGTGGGAAACACCCATTGAAAACCTACGCGCCACAACAGCTAATTTTGTTGCAAGCAATACGAATCCCTGCGTGGGCGAAGCTGTTACTTTCTCCGATGTATCTACCGGAACCATTACTTCGAGACTATGGACATTCCAAAACGGAACGCCGGCTACATCAACTGCTCAAAATCCGGTTGTGACGTTTAATACATCCGGTAGTTTTGATGTGACGCTTACTGTTACAAATGCAAGTGGTTCAGACACTAAAACGATAGCAAATTATATTTCGACAATTGGTGCAGCATTGCCTATTGCTGAAGGGTTTGAAGGCACACTTGATCCTCCACAAGGATGGCAAAACGTGAATAATGGCAGCCAGTCAGCAGTGTGGACTAAAAATGCATCTGTTGGTGGTTATGGCACTTCCACATCATCTATGTCTTTTAATAATTACTCAAATAATGTTCCCGGAGAGAAGGATGAATTGATTGTAAAACGATTTGCATTAGATAGCATAAATGCAGCTAAACTATTTTTTGATGTTGCTTATGGACCGTATGCTGCCGGATATGAAGATTCACTAAAAGTATTGATTTCTACAGATTGTGGCGTTAACTTCACTCCACTATATGCAAAAGGAGGCTTAGGACTTGGCACGATAGGCGGTTATTCTTCAGCATCATTCGTCCCTACTTCTTCTCAGTGGAGAACCGACACCATTGATTTATCCGCCTATGCCGGACAGTTAAATGTGACTCTTGCATTTCAAAATGTAAATGCTTACGGAAATGTGCTCTACATTGATAATGTAAATATTGATGGGGTTGCGGCTGATTTTACTGCAAGCAACACCAACCCTTGTATAGGCGAGGCAGTAACGTTTACTGATAAATCCAAAGGAAGCAGCCTAACCCGCTTATGGACTTTCCAAAATGGAACTCCGGCAACTTCCACGGCATTAAATCCTGTAGTAACGTATAACAGCGCAGGCAGTTTCAATGCTACGCTCACTGTAAGCAACGGCTCAAGTTCTAACATTAAGGTGAAAAACAACTACATTGTAACTACACCCACAGGTTCACTGCCGCTTGCTGAAGGTTTTGAAGGTACATTAGATCCGCCGCTAAATTGGAAAAACGTGGACAATGGAACACAAGGTGATAAATGGCAAAAAACGGGACAGGTTTCCGGATATGGAACTTCAACCTCCTGCATGTTTTTTAATAATTACAACTGGAACATACCTAATCAGAAAGATGAACTTGTGGTGAAACGCATCAACATGTCAGGATTTACCGCTGTTTCTTTAAAGTTAGATTTGGCATATGCCCAATATGGCGCCGGGTATGATGACTCCTTAAACATTCTGGTTTCTACAAACTGCGGAGCTAGTTATACTACAGTTTATGCTAAAGGCGGTCCTGCCTTATCCACAATCAGCGGTTACTCTTCAGTGAACTTTTATCCATCGGCTTCCCAATGGCGTACAGATACAGTTGACCTTTCCGCATTTGCCGGACAAGCAGATGTAATTATTGCTTTCCAAAACGTGAATGATTATGGCAACAATCTTTTTATTGACAACGTGAACATTACTGGCAGCAACACCACCACATGCACCAGCAAACCGCCACTTCCAGGTTTAGTTTCACAATCCGGCGGCATCTTAAAAATATGCCCTAACGAAACCCGAACTTTTACCATTGCTCCGGTAGCAACGGCTGACAGTTATGAGTGGGTAGCACCAATCGGTGGCGTTATTACAAGCGGACAAGGAACTACTTCCATTAATGTAGCTTTCAATTCGGGGTACACTTCGCATGCGGTGCTTAAAGTTAGAGCTATAAACAGTTGTGGCATCGGGAATTTCCAGAATTTTAAAACTACTCATAATACAGTACCGTTACGCCCCTCTGTTATTTCTGGAAATGATTATGGATTGTGTAACCTTAGCCCACAGGCATATTCAGTAAGCAATATTGCAAACGCAACTTTTAACTGGGATATTAATGATGCTAACGCGTTTATTTCTTCCGGACAGGGAACCAACAATGTTCAATTAACCTACAATAATGCTTTCTCTTATTCTACCATTAAAGTAAATGCATCCAATAATTGTGGAAGCAGCATTTACAGAACGAAGTTTGTGAGAACAATTCCTAAAAAACCTACTGTAATAAATGGAGCAACCTCTGTATGTGCAGCACAAACGAAAAAGTATTCAACCGGTTCGCCTTTTGGAACAACGTCATATACCTGGACGGCACCTTCCGGCTCTACAATTGCTGACAGCTTTACTTCTGCATTAAATACTTTAACTACTAACCAAAAGGTGGTTGACATAACGTTCGGCACAACCAGTGGTAATGTGAAAGTGCGGGTGAACAATGCCTGCGGAAGCAGTAATTACCTAACAAAAGCTGTATCTGTGGGTTGTAGTCCAAAAACATTAACTGAAACCGAAACTCCACAAACGTTTGAACTAACCATTGTCCCTAATCCGGCAACAGAAAAAATTACACTTAACTATGGCCTCGTGACTGATGGAGTCGTAAAAGTGATTCTTTACAACGTGCTGGGTCAGGAGGTTTCAAAGAAGGAGCAAACCGGAACGCAAGGCATTGGCAACAAAATGGACCTTCCGGTAGCAGAACTTGCAGCAGGCGTTTATCAGGTTGTGCTTCAAAGCGGCGAACAGAAAATGAACGGCAGGTTTGTGAAGGAATAATGCCAAATAGACATCTATATTACCAATACGGAACGTCATTGCGAACGCAGTGAAGCAATCTGAAGAAACGGGGAGGATTGATGAAATCTTAAGTTGACTTCAGATTGCTTCGGGCAAGCCCTCGCAAGGACGTGGAGACTAGTTTGGGAGTCTAAATGGTATAAAATTCAGCTTCTACCCCCTTTAATTTACCACGGCATTCTTTTAAAAGGATGCCGTGGTTTTTTTATGCTTCGCTTTCAGGGAAAGAATAGAGTAAATCGTTCACGAGCACCATATCATCATGCAGCACGCGGTCGCTTTGCATAAAAGGCACTTTCTCCCGCACCATCTCAAAAATATTTTCAAGCACGCGCGATGTTTTTAAAGGACGGCGAAGCTCCAATGCCTGCGCTGCCACCAGCAATTCAATGGCTAACACACGCTGCACATTTTCCGTTACGCGCTGCAATTTGGTAGCCGCATTAGCGCCCATGCTCACGTGGTCTTCCTGACCGTTGCTGCTCACAATGCTATCCACCGAAGCAGGCATGCACAAGCCTTTGTTTTGGCTCACGATGGCTGCGGCGGTGTATTGCGCAATCATGAAACCACTGTTTAAGCCGGCTTTCGGTGCTAAAAAGGGAGGTAAATCACGCGTGCCGCTTACGAGCAAATACGTGCGCCGTTCAGAGATATTGGCAAGTTCTGCCAGTGCAATTGCCATAAAATCTAACTGAAAAGCCAACGGCTGCCCATGGAAGTTGCCGCCGCTCATGATGGCATTTTCATCGGCAAAAACAATGGGATTATCGGTAACGGAATTAATTTCTGTTTCAATGACCTCCTGCGCAAAGCGAAGCACATCTTTAGTGGCGCCATGCACTTGCGGAATGCAGCGGAAAGAATAAGGATCCTGCACCTGATTGCGTGGTTCTTTCTGCAACTGACTGCCACCTAAGTATCCCTGAATGCGATGCGCTGTTTCCACTTGCCCTTTGTGCGGGCGCACGCGGTGGATAGAATGTTTGAATGGCTCTGCCTTCACCATAAAAGCATCGGCTGAAAGCGCACTTATAATATCTGCCCATTGCATTAACCGTTGCCCGGCTATCATGTTATGGACGGCATAGGCACTCATAAACTGTGTTCCGTTAAGCAATGCCAACCCTTCCTTTGCAGCCAATGCCAACGGCTCCATACCCATTTCAAACAGCACGGCTGCAGTTTCCCGCTTTTGCCCTTTATAATTTACCCAGCCTTTACCAATAAGGGGCAGGCTGAGATGTGCCAATGGGGCTAAATCGCCGGAGGCACCAAGAGAACCCTGCTCATACACCACGGGATGAATGCCTTCATTATAAAAATCAACCAGCCGCTGCACCAGTTCGGGGCGCACGCCGCTGTATCCCTGCGCAAGCCCGTGAACTTTTAATAGCATCATCAGCCGCACTATTTCTTCCGGCACTTCAGCACCCATGCCGCACGCGTGACTGCACACCAGGTTTTCCTGAAGTTGCGCCAGTTCCTCCTGCTCAATTTTTACGTTGCAGAGGGAGCCAAAACCGGTGTTGATGCCATAGTAGGTAGCATCTTCGGTAAGTATTTTATCGAGGTATTGGCGGTTGGTAGCAATGTGTGATTTTGCATTTGCAGAGATGGAAAAGCTGTTGCCGATGGATTGAATATCGGAGATGGTGAGATTGCCGGGGAGTTGCATGGGCGCAAAGATAATTGGGTGGGGGAGATATGGACGGACTCACCGTCATCTTTGTCATCCCGCAGGGATCGTAGCCCTGAAACAATGATTTGATGATGCCAACCACACTTGCTACGATTCCTACGGAATGACAAAAGTTTGCGTTTAGTTTTTGATGTCTCTATAAGTGTTTTTTCCCCCCATCTTCATCTCACCGTCATCTTTGTCATCCCGCAGGGATCGTAGCCCTGAAACAATGATTTGATGATGCCAACCACACTTGCTACGATTCCTACGGAATGACAAAAGTTTGCGTTTAGTTTTTGATGCTTGACTAAATGCTTTCCCCCCATCTTCATCTCACCGTCATCTTTGTCATCCCGCAGGGATCGTAGCCCTGAAACAATGATTTGATGATGCCAACCACACTTGCTACGATTCCTACGGAATGACAAAAGTTTGCGTTTAGTTTTTGATGCTTGACTAAATGCTTTCCCCCCATCTTCATCTCACCGTCATCTTTGTCATCCCGCAGGGATCGTAGCCCTGAAACAATGATTTGATGATGCCAACCACACTTGCTACGATTCCTACGGAATGACAAAAGTTTGCGTTTAGTTTTTTGATGTTTGACTAAACGCCTTTCCCCCATCTTCATCTCACCATCATCTTTGTCATCCCGCAGGGATCGTAGCCCTGAAACAATGATTTGATGATGCCAACCACACTTGCTACGATTCCTACGGAATGACAAAAGTTTGCGTTTAGTTTTTGATGTCTCTATAAGTGTTTTTTCCCCCATCTTCATCTCACCGTCATCTTTGTCATCCCGCAGGGATCGTAGCCCTGAAACAATGATTTGATGATGCCAACCACACTTGCTACGATTCCTACGGAATGACAAAAGTTTGCGTTTAGTTTTTGATGTCTCTATAAGTGTTTTTTCCCCCCATCTTCATCTCACCATCATCTTTGTCATCCCGCAGGGATCGTAGCCCTGAAACAATGATTTGATGATGCCAACCACACTTGCTACGATTCCTACGGAATGACAAAAGTTTGCGTTTAGTTTTTGATGTCTCTTAAGTGTTTTTTCCCCCATCTTCATCTCACCATCATCTTTGTCATCCCGCAGGGATCGTAGCCCTGAAACAATGATTACTTTCGTGCGTGAGTCTCCGTAGGGACATAAGTTTCCATCATCCCATCCGCGCTTGCGGTTTGCCCTTACACACATCCGGTGTGCCCTGGCAAGCAGGAGCTATAATATTATATACCTTCGATGATTCCTTTTGTTTTATCGTTTATTGTTCATTAACTTTCGATTTAATTTAGGACACTACCGGTCAGGTCTTAACTAATTCCGAAGTGATAAAATTGCTTCCAGAAGCAAACGGAAGTTGATGAGAAGAAAACGGCAGTTGCTGAGAAACAAACGGAAGTTGGTAAGGAATAAACGGAAGTTAACGAAATAAAAACGGAAGTTGATGAGAAGTAAACATAAGCTGACAAGAAGTAAACAGAAGTTAATAAGAAGTAAACGGAAGTAGCTAAGAAATAAACGAAAGTGCATGATGTGTAAACAAAAGTTATTGAAAGCAAAGCGTTTGTTTCTTTTTTATAACCGAATCCGGTTAATTTCTGTAACTGGCGTAAGACATCATTGTGGGAATTATTTGCTACTAACTCTTTAAAGCCCATAATGTCAATAAAGGCAACGAATCTTTCTGCTGTAACTTCCATATTCCGAATTTGTTTTAGAGTGTGTTACCTTTTTTGCGTGGACTAACCTTTTCTTCAGATTGCTTCGGGCAAGCCCTCGCAATGATTGTTATGACCTGACCAAATCTTTTTTGCTTGTTTTTCAGGCGGCTTTTTGAAAGTTATCCACAAAAGGTCGCTGGTTATTCACAACTGCGGCAACCCGTAATAGCATCTTGTTTTTCACCGCATTCAAAGCGCTCCAGCCATGTTTGCCTTCACCCATTTTGCGTTCGTAATAAAGCCGTAATTCCGCGTTGTATTGAATGGCCGACATAGCGCCCATGAACAGTAGCTTTTTCAGTTCTTTATTGGCCATTTTATGAACGTGATCCTTCCTTCGGATGCTGCTGCCGCTCGTGTAGCCGAAGGGTGCCACGCCGGCATAGCTTGCCAACTGTTTGCCGGTGGGGCGGGATATAAAATTGCAGGTGCAGCAAAGCAAATAAACTGCTGTGATATGCCCAATGCCCGGCACCGAAACCAGCAGCTTATAGTTGGCATTCAGTTCCTGATTTTGATCAAGCAGCAGCTTTATCTGCGCTTCCAGCAATTTGATGGATTTTTTCTGTCCCTCCAGCGTTGATTTGTAGGAGGCTTCCAGGGCTTTTTGAGTGGCTGAAGGGCTTACGTTTTTCAACTCTTTCAGATAAACCTTGTTGCCCGAAAACTGCGCAAGCAGCCTGGCTCTGGAGGTGTAGAGGTCTTTGAGTTGCAGCATGTCAGGATGCAGTGTGGGCGCGGCTTTGAGGGCATCGGCTTCTTTGCAGGCATATTGGCAAAGGCGCATGGAATCGGTGCGGTCGTCTTTACCGCGGGTGATGCCGAGGCTCCATTTAATGTGGGCTGCATTGCCGATGTGGACGGGCAACGAAATCTTAGAGCAAAACCCCCACAGCAGGCGGTGGTAAACGCCGGTGTTTTCCATCACGAGCAGCGTGGTTTCGGGGGTGGATTTGTGGCTTTTCATCCATTTGCCAAAAGTTACGAGCCCGTCGGCGTTGTTCTCAAACCGTTGTTTTACAATAGCGCCTTTTTGGTGATTGATGACGCGCATTAGCGCAGCATCAAAATGCAGTTTGGATACATCAATTCCGATGTAGTGTTCCACCATGTTTTGTTGGTTCATGTTGTGTGTTGAGATTTGTAGATTTGCAGGATTGATCTAACCGTTTTTGCCCCATCGGCCCTAGTCCTTAATAATGGGTCTTAAAAGCCCTAATTGTTATATGGCCACAAAGGGAAAAAACCGGCAGCGGACTTCATCATTGCATAGGCATTTAAGTAGCCTTGACGTGGAATAGCGAGCCGCTGCCGGAGGGTTAGGTTATCCTACATTTTCTGCGTTATTAACAAGGAAAAAAATTATAATAATAGTAATGGCTTTTTAAAGAAAAAGGCAGGGTGCAAATCTAAAGGACGGGGCGCAAAAATCATCACCAATCCTCCCCAATCAGAAAAATCTGCGTTCCATCCCAAAAATCTGCTGTTCGGGATGTTCCGCAGGGGCATCTCGAACACGAAGATAAAGTGAACTTGCAATCCGCCTGTAAAAAATCAGCGTAATCCTTTAATCTGCTTAATCTGCGATTCAAAAAAGAATGGCTAACCTTTTCTTTTTTATCGGGCTGACATACTTAAAGAAGCTGGAAGCAAATGTCAACAGTATCAAACAAAACAAAAATGATGACTTGGGAAACTTTCCTCCCCGCACCCTACTTTTGAAACCTCCGTGCACCCATTGTTTCCATTCCATTTTACGGCTATTGCAAATGCATTTTTCAGGAAAGGCATGTGGTTGCTTTTGTGCCTCTGCTTTTTCTGTCAAAACGTAGTAGCGCAAACCAATAGAGCACAACGGTTTTACAATCTGGCTTTGCAACATGAAGCGCGCCATCAGCACAAAGAAGCACGCCGGAAAATGGAAAGCGCCATCCGGTTGTATCCCGCATATACAGCGGCTTACAGCACATTGGGGCAATGGTATGTTTCCGATAATAATTTCCAAAAAGCCATTACCACGTTCCGGGATGCATCTCTCAAAACAAAAAACGGCGCGAAGCAATTTGCCTTCCCATTAGCGCGGTGCCTGACGCTTGGTTATCAGCCGGAAGAAGCATTGCAAACCATCAGTGCATTCGGGAATAATTCAAAAGAATGGCAAATGCTGAAAGCAAATGCATTGCTGATGCAACGGGAAATGGCAAACCCGCTGCGAGACACGGCGAAACTGCTGCCACGCATCAATACCTACGATGCCGAAATGTATCCCTGGCTTTCAGAAGATGGATCGCAGCTTTATTTTACCAGAAGAGTGAACGGTGCAGACGAAGATTTCTTTAAAACAACCAAAGACACTTGCGGGGGATGGTTTACCGGAACAAACCTGGGCAGTCCGCCGAACAGTGCAGCACAGGAAAGCGCCCAAATGATATCAGCCGACGCGCATTACCTCTTTTTTACCCGCTGCGAAATCAAAAGCGACAACGGTTGGGAAGGAGGCGGCTGCGATTTATACATGGCATACCGGGCGGACGCTGTTTGGAGCACGCCGCAAAGCTTTGGAGCTACGATTAATACACCTGCTTATGAAGGAACACCTTGCCTCAGTGCTGATAACCGTGAATTGTACTTCGCTTCTGATCGCCCGGGTGGATACGGTAGCACAGACATCTGGATGTCGCGGTTTGAGGACGGGCTGTGGCAGGAACCGCGCAACCTTGGCCCGGAAATAAACACGGCAGGCACGGAAACCGCCCCGTATCTGCACGCTGACAACCGGACGTTGTTTTTTTCTTCCACGGGACATGCAACCCTTGGCGGCGCTGATATTTTCCGGGCGATGAGAAGCTCTGATACCGGCTGGAATCATATGGAACACCTCGGAATCCCTATAAACACCTCCGCGAATGAAAACAGTTTTTGCCTGTCTGCTGATGGAACGCAGGCATTCTTTGCATCTGACAGGAACGGCGTGCAGGGCGACTTCGATTTATATGAAATCCACTTGCCGGAAAAGCTGCAACCGCTGCCGATTGTGAAGATTCAGGGGGTAGTAAAAGATAGTCTTTCCGGGAAACGACTGCCCGTGTCGAGTATTTATATAACTGACGCAGCAACCCATGAAGCCTTGTACCATTTTAATGCAAACCGCGGCGATGCCTCATTCATGATTACGCTGCCCAAAGGAAACCGCTACCAATGGCATACTACCGGCATGAGGTTTCAAAGTAAAGATGATACAATAGCTATAAATTCAAACGATACCAATACCATTCTGAACCTGAACATTGCTTTATTGCCGCAGGGATATATTGCTCCCGTAAATGACACGCTATTGCTCACCATTCATTTCCCTTTAAACAGTTCGAAACTTACAGATACCGATAAGATTCAGTTGCAACAGGCAATGATACCATGGATGGAGGCAGCGAACGCTACGATTCTTTTCGTGAATGGATATACGGACAACACCGGAACGCCCATCCTGAACGAGCAACTCTCTTTTTCCCGCGCCAGACTGATAACCGATGCGCTGATTGACCTTGGTTTTGAGCCAGTCAATATAAATACGCAAGGGTGGGGGGAAGCCGCGCCCATTGCCCCGAACGATGACGAAGAAGGATGGCAAAAAAACCGGCGGGTAGAGGTAATTCTGCGCCGGTAATGGTGTTTTCTTTTATAGTGGATTGGCTTTCAGGTTGAAAGTGGTACTTAAATCCAGCTTAGTGCCCGCACCGGGGAGGGAATTTAAATGTCCGTGAACGCGCACAAACAAGCTATCCCGCAGGAAATACTGTTTCAAATCCTGATCTATAACATCAAACTCCACAAACCGCGAACCCTTGGGGAAAGGCATCTTTTTGGCAGCAAGAATATTGTTTAAATCATTGGCATAAACAAATACACTCACAGAATCAATAAAATCAAAGTTCTGAGACTGCGGAACCGTTACGCGCATCGACAGTTTCGTCATTTTTACCGAAGTAACCTTGGAAGAACTGGTATTGTATTGGTCGAGGTACGACTGATAATTCGTTGCTAAAGCCTTTTCAATCACGGTATCAATAGCAATCGGCAACGGAATACTCTGGGCGAGGTCTATTTCTTCACTGTAGGTGATGTCTTCATTTATTATATCATCGGGAACAATGCCGCCGCCATTTTTTCCGCCGCAGGCGGAGAGCGAAAACAATACAATCAAAAGGAAAAACAATCGTTTCTGCATGTCAATAAGTTTTTAGAACGGCAAATTTATAGGTTTCCTTCAATAATTGCGCTTTTCAATAGTTTATTTTTGCGCCTTCCTTTTAAAAAAATAATGAAATCCGTCGCCTTCCATACGTTGGGTTGCAAGCTCAACTTCTCCGAAACCTCCGCCCTTAGCAGGCAACTGGAGCATGATGGGTTTGAGAAACGGAACTTTGAAGATCCCGCCGACGTTTATGTAATCAACACTTGCTCCGTTACCGAAAATGCCGACAAAGAATGCAAACAACTGGTGCGCAGAATTCAGCGGCGCGCGCCCGATGCCATGGTGGTGATAACCGGATGCTATGCCCAACTGAAACCGCAGGAAATTGCCGCGATTGATGGCGTTGACCTGGTGCTCGGTGCGGCAGAAAAGTTTAACCTGGCGCATCACTTGCAGGAAATTACAAAAGGCGGCGCGGCAAAGGTGTTTTCCTGCGATATTGATGAAGTGCAGGGCTTCCATGCTTCTTATTCCCTCACCGACCGCACGCGCACGTTCCTGAAAGTGCAGGATGGCTGCGATTACAATTGTTCCTTCTGCACCATTCCGCTGGCGCGGGGCAAAAGCCGCAGCGATTCTATTAAAAACGTGCTTAAAAATGTGCAGGAACTGGCAGATAGCGGCGTGAAAGAAGTGGTGCTGACGGGCATTAATCTGGGTGATTTCGGGAAAGGCAATGAGGGCGGCAGGCACGATGAAAATTTCCTGCAGCTTATTACCGAACTCGAGGCGCAGCAAGGCATTCAGCGGTTCCGCATTTCATCTATCGAGCCAAATTTACTGACCAATGAAGTGATTCATTTTGTTAGTAACTCCAGCAAGTTTATGCCCCATTTCCACATTCCGTTGCAGAGCGGAAGCAATACGGTTCTTGGGCAGATGCGCAGGCGTTACCGCAGGGAATTGTATGAAGAGCGGGTGAAATTGATTAAACAATTGATGCCCCATTGCTGCATTGGCGTGGACGTGATTACAGGCTTTCCCGGAGAGGATGAAGCGGCGTTTGAAGAAACGTTTCAGTTGCTGCACCAGCTTGATGTTTCCTACTTCCATGTGTTTACTTATTCGGAACGTGCCAACACGCTTGCCATCACGATGCCCCACGCCGTGCCCATGCAGGAGCGGCAGCGGAGAAATAAAACCCTGCGCAATCTTTCTTATAAAAAGATGCAGCACTTTACGGAAATACACCATGGACATACGCGCCCCGTGCTGTTTGAACATGCCGGCAAAAACGGAACCATGGAAGGCTACACCGATAATTACATCCGCGTGAAGGCTGCATACAATCCTGCATTGATAAATGAAATAACCGGTTGGAAATTGTAAGCGCATGATGCTATCTTTGCCGCGGTGCCAAACCTCGAGGAAACAATGGATGCATTGCATCTTTATTGTCTCGGAAAAACGCTTAAGCAATTAGGCGTTTTTTTTGTTCCCGAAAGTTTTTTATTACCTTCCTTTCTGATTAATCATTTTCTAACCCCCAAAAAACTATTTCTAAGAATGAAAAAAACATTACTCCTCCTTGTTTGCAGCGTTTCGCTCAGCCTTTCTTCTTTTGCCACCGTGCACATTGTGAGCGATGCCAATTTTAAGTTCATTCCTGATTCGATTGTTATCAATACCGGCGACTCCGTCAATTTTATCCTCGCAACCAATCATAATGTGCAGGAGGTAGATTCAATTACCTGGGCAATGAATGACGCCACGCCGCTCACCGGTGGGTTTTCTGCCCCGTTTGGTGGTGGGTTTTTGTTGCCTTCGCAATTGCCGTTGGGGAAACACTTTTACGTGTGCCAGCCCCATGCAGATATGGGCATGAAGGGCATCATTGTGGTGGAAGACATTCCATCTAACGTGCAGAAACTTGCCGCCAATGCATCGGTTTCTATTTATCCAAACCCGGGAAATGGCAGGTTTGAAATCTCCCTGAACGACCTTGCTTTTTCTTACCAAAACGACTTGCAGATTTACAACGCCGCAGGCCAGTTATTGCATCACTCCATCATGAAAAATGCAAAACAGCAGGTGGATTTAAGCAATCAGCCGGCAGGCATTTATTTCCTGCGGATGAAAATGAATGAAGCCACAATTACCCGTCGTTTTATCATTCAATAGACACCGTTTCTTCTTTAAAAAATGAAGACACACACTACCAACTACACCAACACTTTTCTGAAAGTGGCGGATGACTGTCCCATACATTTTGGCGAAGTGCCGCCCATAAACAACCAGCGCAAAAGCGTGGCAAACCAAACGTTTGATTTACTGAATGAGGCTCCGCCTTACACGTTTTCTTCGGATGATTTATTGTTTCGGCTTTATGCGCTGCGCAATGGCATTGCGGACGATGACATGGAGGCGGCGCGCGAACGGTTTTTTGCGAAGGGACAACCGTGCATGCGCTGCTCCCCGCTTACAAAGCGCTACGGCTGGGGCATTCATTTTGATGAAGATGCGAAAATGGCACTCATAGCGCGGGATGCACCGGAATACGATGCCTTCGCGAAGCGGGAAGATTTAAAACAGGTGTTTGCGATGCGGAACGGAAAAAAATAGGAATGCTTATCAATTGAAATTTGCATCTGCCTGATTGAAAATGGTTACTCCACTAATACCTAACACTTTCGCCCTTTGTTTTTTTGTGGGGAAAAAAAATGAGAAAAAAGCGCGGAGTTCATAAGTTCAAATTTCACTCGCTCATTTCCGCAATCGCATCCTCCATTTTCAAAACTGGCCGCTTGCAGGTTTTGTTTCTACACACGTAGATAGTGGTTTGCCCCGCTACCATTTTATTATCAAGCAGGGGCAAACTGCCTTCAGCCGCGCCGCCCATAAGCAATACGTTTGGCAGATAGTGCCGGTGGATTTCCTGAAGTTTGGTTTTAAAATCGCTGCCCACAATGGCAATTTCGTAAGGAGGATGCAAAATGGAGAGTGCCAGCGAAGCCCAGTTGCTATAGTAAGGAGTGTTTTTGCGAAGGTCTGCCTGCACGTTTTTCAGCATTTGGGTGCTTTTTTCAAGGTAATTGTTGTCATCAAAATAAACACCTAAGCGAAAGAGGTTTCTTGCCATTTCGGAGTTAGAAGCGGGGATTACGTTGTCGGAGATTTCCATTTTGCGGGCTATGAGGTTAGAGTGTTCGTTGTGTGAATAGAAAAACATCCCGGAGGCGGCATCGAAAAAGTGAGCTATCGTGTAATCATTCAGTTCTTTGGCTTTCAGCAACCATTTTTCATTAAAAGTTACCTGGTAGAGGTCGGTGAAAGCAGCAATGGTAAACGCATAATCATCAAGCAGGGCAACAATGGTTGTGTTGCCGTTTTTAAAATTCCGCGTCATGTCATCATCGCTGCCAATGGCATTTTGCAACAGGAAATTTGCATTCTTAACCGCCGCATCGAGGAACTTTTGTTCGCCAAAGGCCGCGTATGCATCGCAATATCCGCGCAGCATTAGCGCATTCCAGGAGGTCAGGATTTTATCATCCAGCCCCGGGCGCACGCGGTTGCTCCGGGTTTTTAAAAGATTTTTCTTGCCTTCGGCGATGATTGTGTGGAGTTTTTCAGCGGAGATGTTATGGCTTCGGGCAATGGCTTCATCAGTTTTTAAATGTTGCAAAATGTTGTTGCCGTGCTCCCAATTGCCTTTTGCTGACACGTCGTAATAATCATTGAACACATCGGCATCATCACCCAAAATCCTATCAATTTCTGCCTTTGTCCACACATAAAATTTCCCTTCCTCGCCCTCACTGTCGGCATCTAGCGAAGCGTAAAATCCTCCGGTCTCATCCGTCATTTCACGTTCAATGAATGCAAGGGTTTCATACACCACCATTTTATAAAGGGGATTTTTTGTGAGCTGGAAGGCATGGGCATAAAGGCTCACCAACTGCGCATTGTCGTAAAGCATTTTTTCAAAGTGGGGCACATGCCATTTTGCATCTACAGAATAGCGGGAGAAACCGCCGCCTACTGCATCATAAATACCTCCATAAGCCATATTTTGCAGGGTGGTGTTTACGGCATCGAGCGCGTCTTTATCTTTTGAGTGGAAAAAATATTGCAACAGATATTCCCATTGGGAAGGCATAGGAAACTTAGGCGCCTTGTTCATTCCGCCTTTTTTAAAATCGATATTTGGTTTCCAGGTGGAGAAAATGGAAGCAAAATCTTTGTCGGTAAACAATTCCGCATCTTTTTGCAGCGGCACTATTTCAGATGCATGGATGCCTTCAGTCACTTTTTCAGCCTGTTCCTTAATCATTTCCGGTTTGTTTTGATGGATGTCGGCAAAATAATGAAGCACGCTCATCCAGTCTTCTTTGGGATAATAAGTGCCGGCGTAAAACGGTCGTCCGTCGGGCAACGCAAAGGCATTGAGCGGCCAGCCCCCACTCCCTGAAATGAGGTATGCGGCGTTCATATACACTTGGTCAACGTCGGGGCGCTCTTCACGGTCCACTTTTATGCAGACGTAATAGCGGTTCATAAGGGCAGCCACGGCGGTATCTTCAAAACTCTGATGCTCCATTACGTGGCACCAATGGCAAGCGGCATAGCCAATGCTTATCAGCAGCATTTTGTTTTCATCTTTTGCTTTTTGCAGGGCTTTTTCGCCCCATGGATACCAGTTTACCGGGTTGTGCGCGTGTTGCAGTAAGTAGGGGCTGCTTTCGTGGATAAGTTCGTTTGTGTAAGCGTGGTTTTCTTTCATGTTTTTGGAGGATTGACCGTTGCAACTGCATGCAAGCAGGGTGACTGATAATAATGAAATAATGAAGATGGAGGGGTTTTTCATTGGTGGAAATCTAGTTTTACTGGGCTGCACTATAATTCACTGCACCTTCCTGTGCTAAGGTATGTCGCCCCTTCTGGGCTAACATAGAGCTATACTTTCTTACAAAACAATCGTCATATCAGTGGTATTATTCAAAAAGCTGCACTTTTTTTTGGATATGTTAGGGGACAATCTCTTGGAATTTTATTTAAAATTTGGCATCAAAAAAAGGAATTATCCATTAGAACGCGGAGAACTAAACAGCTATCTAAATCAGCTTCTTCTCCATGGCAAATTTCATCAAGCCCACCATGGTTTTATTTTCCGTCTTCCGAAGCATGTTTTTGCGGTGCGTTTCTACGGTTCGTTCAGAAATAAAAAGGGTGTCGGCAATTTGGGCATTCGTCATTTCTTCGGCTACGAGTTTTAAAACTTCAAGTTCCCGCGCGGTTAGTTTTGGTTCGGGAGGTGCATCTTTCTTTCGCTGCGCTTCTACGGCGTAATTCGTAAGCTTTTCCGTTACCTCATTGCAGAAATACATTTTGCCTGCCGCCACGTTCCTGATGGCTTCTACCAATTCCTGATCGTTCACGTTTTTAAGGAGATAACCACTTGCTCCGGCTTCTATTAGTTCGGTAATATGCTCCACATCATCGTGCATGGAAAGCACAATCACGGAAATGTATGGGTGGTCTTTTTTGATTTTTTGGGTGAGTTCTTGGCCGTTCATTCCCGGCATGTTGATGTCCACCAAAGCAATGTGCGGAAGCAGGGTGGGGGCGGCTTCCAGCAATGCGGGCCCGTTATCAAAAAGCCCAAGTATTTCCATGTCTTCATTCGGTTCGAGCAGCGATTTTAAGCCGTCAAGAAGAATGTGATGATCGTCGGCGATCACCAGTTTTATCTTTTCCATGAAGCGTTACGTTAGTGGGAGGAAACGGAAAGTACGATAATTACTTAGAGCGGGCTTGTGGGCGTTGCCACTTCGTTCATGTCTTTCAGGAAGCGGAACACGCGTTCCATGTTGCGCATATTATCGGCAATGAGGAGGAAGTTTTTGCCCGTTTGCTTCAGCCTTGCATTGTTGGTGCGGGTCTGGATGTAATGCATGATGTGGTTGAAAGTGGGCGATTCAAAATAGGGTGACTCCGGATTGGAAATGAAATAAAGCCGCAGTTGGGTGTTCTTTAAAATCAGTTTTTCAAAGCCCAGGTCTTTGGCAATCCACCGGCAGCGGATGGTGTTGAAAAGTTCCTCCACTTGCGCAGGAATGGGGCCGAAACGATCATTCAGTTCTTCCACAAAAATCTGCAGTTCTTCTTCGTTTTCAATGTCGTCCAACTGCGTGTATAGGGAAAGGCGTTCGCCAATGTTTTCTACATAAGCATCGGGGATCAGGATTTCTAAATCGGTATCGATGGTGCAATCGGCAACAAAATCTTTCTTGCGTTCAAGCTCTTCTTTAAACACGTCTTTAAAGTCTGAAGTTTTGAGTTCGCGGATGGCTTCGCCCAGTATTTTCTGATACATTTCAAAACCTATTTCGGCAATAAATCCGCTTTGCTCACCGCCCAGCATGTTGCCCGCTCCGCGAATGTCTAAGTCGCGCATCGCAATCTGGAAGCCACTTCCAAGCTCATTAAACTGCTCCAGGGTTTGCAATCGTTTCCGGCTGTCGGTAGGCAAGGTGCTGAGCGGCGGCGCTATCAGGTAGCAAAATGCTTTCTTGTTGCTGCGCCCCACGCGTCCGCGCAACTGGTGCAAATCGCTCAGGCCGAAATGGTGTGCGTTGTTGATGATGATGGTGTTTGCATTCGGGATGTCCACACCGCTTTCTACGATGTTGGTGCAGCACAGCACGTCATACTTTTTGTCGATAAAATGCAGCAGCGCTTCTTCCAGTTTGTGTCCTTCCATTTGCCCATGCGCCATGCCGATGGAAACATCAGGACAAAGGTTTCGCAGCATGGTTACCATGTCGGGCAGACTCTGCACGCGGTTGTGGATAAAATACACCTGTCCGTCGCGTTCCGTTTCAAAATAAATAGCATCGCGGATGGCAAATTCATTGAAAAACAAAACCTCTGTTTGCACCGGCTGGCGATTGGGCGGCGGGGTGTTCATGATGCTCAGGTCGCGGGCATTCATGAGGGAGAATTGCAGCGTGCGCGGGATGGGCGTAGCGGTGAGCGTAAGCGTATCCACATTGGCTTTCAGGGTGCGCAGTTTTTCTTTTGAGGTCACGCCAAACTTCTGCTCTTCATCAATAATGAGCAAGCCGAGGTCTTTAAATTTTACGTCTTTGCCGAGGATGGCGTGGGTGCCGATAATGATGTCGATTTTACCTTCTTCCAGTTTGCGCAGGGTTTCCTTTTTTTCTTTGGAAGATTTAAACCGGTTGATGTAATCCACGTTGCACGGAAAGTCAGCAAGCCGCTCACTAAAGGTTTGGAAATGCTGAAAAGCGAGGATGGTTGTGGGCACCAAAACGGCCACTTGCTTACTGTCGCCCACTGCCTTGAAAGCCGCGCGGATGCCCACTTCTGTCTTTCCAAACCCAACATCACCACACACTAATCTGTCCATCGGCGAAGGCGATTCCATGTCGCGCTTCACGTCGGCTACGGATTTACTTTGGTCGGGCGTGTCTTCATAAAAAAAAGAAGCTTCGAGTTCTGTTTGCAAATAAGTGTCGGGGGCGAAAGAATAGCCTTGAGAAGCTTTTCTTTTTGCGTAGAGCTTTATGAGGTCCGAGGCAATGTCTTTAACCTGTTTGCGTGTTTTGGTTTTGAGTTTCTCCCAGGCATCGCTACCCAGTTTATTGACGCGTGGCGTAGCGCCTTCCTTGCCCGTAAACTTCGTGATTTTGTGCAGCGAATTGATGTTTACATACAGCACATCATTGTCTTTGTAAATAATGCGCACGGCTTCCTGCATGTTGCCGTTCACTTCTATTTTTTGCAAGCCACTGTAAGTGCCCACGCCATGGTCAATGTGCGTCACAAAATCTCCCGGATGCAATTCCTTCAGCGCACGCAGCGTAAGCGCTTTGCCGCGGGTGTAAGCCTGTTTTACTTTGTATTTATGGTATCGCTGGAAAATCTGATGGTCAGTATAGCAGACGATATTTTTCTCCAGATCAACAAATCCGCTGCTGATGGAAACGGGGATAGGCGTGAAGTTTATTTCGGCATTCAGGTCTTCAAAAATGCTGCGCAGGCGTTCTAATTGCTTCGTGTTTTCTGCAAAAATGAAAGGGGTGCAATTGCCGCTGCATCGCTTTTGCAAGTCTGCAATTAATAGATTGAACTGACGATTAAAAACAGGTTGTTCTTCGGTTGCAAACTGGAGCGTGGTAGTAATCTCCTCGTGCGTTATTTTTTGCAGAGAATGATTATACCACTCCATGAGGTGGCGTTTTTTCAGGAGTTCCAGCACGTTTTCAGAAGTCTCAAAGTCTGCGCCGGTAAAGGTTTTCAGCACTTCATCTTCATGATCAATGGCTACGTTTCCGCGCTCCAATTTTTCCGGCAATGTTTCCTCCAGTTTCCTTATTCTGCCAAGCGTAAAGTCTAAATCCTTTGCCCACACCACGGTGTTTTGAGGCAGGTATTCAAACAAAGAAATCTTCTCCTCCGCGTCAAATTTTGTTTCAATGTTAGGGAGGATGTTTACCTGCAAAAGCTTCCTTTCCGAAAGTTGTGTTTCGGGGTTGAAAATGCGGATGCTGTCCACCTCGTTGCCGAAGAGTTCAATCCGGTAAGGGTGTTCATTTCCGAAGGAATAGATATCCAGAATGCCGCCGCGCATGGCAAACTGGCCTGGTTCATACACAAAGTCTTCCTTCCTGAAACCTAAGCTCACAAAGCGTTCCAGCAATTTTTCCACCTTCAGGTTTTCACTCACCTTAATGCTTATCATGTTGCCGGAAAGCGTGCGCGGATTGATCACTTTCTCAAACAGTGCTTCAGGATAAGTAACCAGCACTTTTTTATGCGCTTCTGCTTTCCCGAACCGCGCGAGTGCTTCTGTGCGCAGCATTATATGGCTGCTGTTTAGTTCATTGAAGGCGCCTGTTTTTTTAAAGGAATCGGGGAAGTAGGAAATGTCGAGCGCTTTAGTGAGCGACTCCAGATCATTGTGGAAATAGGCCGCTTCTTCTTTATCGTTCAGGATGAAGACGTGGTTTACATCTGCCATTTGCCAAACGGCTGCCGCCACAAAATTGATGGAAGAGCCGCGCAGATTGTCAAGGTAAACGCGCAGCAATGGTTGAGGCAATGACACGCCTGCCGCTAATTGTTTTAAGCGGATATCGTTTTGGTATAAGCCCAGCAAAAGCTGCAGGTTCATGGGGCGCAAATTTATGGGGAACTGCTTGAAGCGCTGGCTTAGACGTCTTTCTTTTTCTGCGCAGCAATCGCTTCGGTAAACCAGATCATTTCCTCAGTAAACTTTGCAATGTTTTTTGACATGGTTTCTGTTTGAGGAATACCGTTTTCATCCAGTGTTTTATCCAGTTCCGGCACTAAAAGTTTGGTAGGCATGGCATAACCACCAATCGCCAGGATCAGCAACTGCAGCAGGTTTGAAGCGTTGATGCCACCTTGCTTTCCATTACTTGCAGTCACTACACCAATCGGCTTCTTTTTCCATTCCATTGTGAAGTAATCCACCATGTTTTTAAGCGCGCCGCTATAGCTGTTGTTGTATTCCGGAGTCACCATCACAAGCCCGTCTGCAAGACTTATTTTTTCACTGATGTGCTGCACATTTTCCGGCGGATCCTGCATGTCTTTAAGGCGTACTTTCATTACCGGCAAATCATAATCGCGGAGGTCGAGCAGGGTAGCGTTTACTTTTCCGGATTGCTGAAGCGCATGTTGCACAGCCTTTGCTGCGCGGATGCTGAGCCTTCCTTCGCGAATAGCACCGTAGAGGATTGTGATTTGAAGCATATACCTTCCCTGCTGAAAAAACTATTCCTTACGCAATTACTTTTTTTTATGAAAACACGTTTTGTTGTTGCTGCTGCCTGTTTGTTTTTCTTTTCCTGCGAAAGCAAATGGGATGGGGAAGCGCAGCAAATGTTTACGCAAAGCTGCATGGAAGAAGCGGCTACATGGAACATTTCCCAAACTAAACAAGAAGCGTATTGCAATTGTGTGCTTCAAAAAGCAATGAACAAATATCCCGCGCTGGCAGATGCATTGGAACACGCCGACAGCCTGATGATTGACCCTGATTTAAAAGGCTGCAAAAAGGAAATCTTTGGCGCAGAATAATGGAGTGCTAGCCAAAAAACTTGCTGTCGTCGTCCACCATTTTTCTTAGCAAAATGCTTGCGCGGTAGCGATCTTCATGATATCGTTCATACAGGCTGTCAAGCGTGCGGAGGCATTTGTAAGCGCCCCATTCATCACACCATTTCAATAACCCTTTGGGATAGTTTACGCCTTTGTGCATTGCCGTATCCAAATCTTCAGCGGAAGCAACACACAAATGCAGGGCTTCAACGGCTTCATTAATAAGCATGGCAAGGATGCGTTCCAGAATGCGGGTTCCAAGCACCACATCACGCAATGCTGCCGGTTGTTCCGCACCTTCTGTGTAATCGTAAAATCCTTTTCCGGTTTTCCTGCCCAGCCAGCCCGCTTCCATCAATCGTTTTTGAGCAAACGACGGTCGGTAACGAGGGTCGTAAAAAAAGGATTGAAACACGGTTTCGGTAACCACATAATTTACGTCGTGGCCAATGTAATCCATCAATGTAAACGGGCCCATCCTGAACTTTCCAAGCTCCGTTATTGCCCAATCGATGGTGGCAATGTCTGCAATGCCTTCTTCAAAAATCCGGATGGCTTCACCATAAAAAGGACGTGCAACTCTGTTTACAATAAATCCGGGAAGATCTTTCGTTATCACAGCGCTTTTCCCCCAGTCTGCCATTAGTTTTTGCGCATTTTTTACGACGTCGGGTTTCGTTTGCACGGCGGGAATTATTTCCACCAAAGCCATAACAGGCGCGGGATTGAAGAAATGTAAACCAAGCACGCGCTCCGGGTTTTTACATGCGGAGGCAATGGACGTAACAGAGAGTGATGAAGTATTTGTAGCTAAAACGCAGCCGTCTGAAACAATTTTTTCCACCTCGCTAAACACCTTTTTTTTGATGCCCACATTTTCGATAATTGCTTCAATGATGAGTCCACAATGTTGCATTGCAGGCATTTCGTTGGCAAACTGAAAACGATTCATCACCGCTTCAGCGTTTTCAATTTTTCCTTTTTCCTGCAGTTTTCGTAGGATGTTGTCGAGGTCAGAACTTGACTTGTGAAGGGCATCATTATTGGTGTCGAAAATCACTACCGGATGCCCTGCCATTGCCGCAAGTTGTGCAATGCCGGTTCCCATAGCTCCAGCGCCAATTACGCCCACCATAAATTTTTTTGAAGGAGGAGAAGTCGTTTTCATGAAAACAAAAAATTAGGAGCAAGATAATGCAGAGTTGGATGTCATGGGTGGAAGGGTTTGGAAAAAAATCAATTCAATTGGAGTTTCTGGACTTTTGTATTTTCATCAAAAATGCATTGTACTTGAAGGTTTGCAATTTTAAAGTAGGATGAAAGTAATTCGTCTATTTTATGTTTGCATTCATTTAAATAAACCTGATTATTTTCTAATTGCTGCCTGCCTTGAAGATATAATTGCTGTTCAACTTTGGTATATATTTCTTCATCTGAGGGCATAAACCATCCTTTTTTATTGGTTACATTTAGCTTATCCAGTTGAAGTTCATAACTTAAAAGTTTTGGAAGTGGCAGGTAAATGGATACAACAGAATCGGTTCTTTCAATTCTAAGCTTTTTGTCTTTCATATCAATTCCATATTTTGCAATATAAGGAACCGAAATTTTTACGGATTTTTCAAAAAGTGTTTTTCTTATAGAATTGATTATGCCAGCATCTTCTGATACGTTAGTGGTATTTAAGTTAGTATTTCCGCTCACTTCAATGGTTGCTAATTCTGCAATTTCTTTCACGTATCCATAACTTTGCAAAACGGTTTTCTGAATTTCATTTTCTTTCAATTTTCCACCAATAAAATACCCCGCTAATAAAACGAGAAGTATTATAATAATATAAAATAAGTATTTCATCTTTATCCTTTTGCCATAATCCTTATAATATCATTCCTAAGAACAAGATTTGATTTTTAATTCCAGATAGAATAAATATATATGGACATTTGCGTCAGCAAATCAAAAGTTTCCTTAACTTCGCACTCAAAATGGTGTTTGTTAATATGAAAATAAATACCGAAAATCCTAAATTAAATTATTGGAATGGCTTATAATACTGAAGTGAAAAATTTAAATCTTCCTGTTATTGAGCAATTTCTATTGGAAAAATGGGAAATAGAACAAATTTTCCAACAAAGCGTATCTCAAAGAGAAGGCGCTGAGCCTTTTATATTTTATGAAGGACCGCCAAGCGCTAACGGAATGCCGGGCATCCATCATGTAATTTCCAGAACTTTAAAAGATTTAGTGTGTCGTTACAAAACAATGCAAGGTTATTATGTGGAGCGCAAAGCCGGATGGGATACACATGGTTTGCCAGTTGAATTAGGAGTAGAAAAAGAATTAGGAATTACGAAAGAGGATATAGGCTCTAAAATTACCATTGAAGAATACAATAAGAAATGTCGCGAAGCAGTAATGCGGTATAAAAAAGAATGGGAAGATATTACCCGAAGAATGGGTTATTGGGTTGATATGAAAGATCCATACATCACTTTCGACAATAAATATATTGAGACATTGTGGTGGGCTTTAAAAACTTTATTTGAAAAAGGTTTATTATACAAGTCTGTCTCTATCCAGCCTTACAGCCCCGCCGCCGGCACCGGACTTTCTTCTCACGAACTAAACCAGCCAGGCACTTATAAAAATGTAAAAGACACGACGGTTGTTGCAATGTTTAAAGCAATTAAAGAAGTGCACTCTGCTTTTTTATTTGAAAAACTACCTAATAATGCATCCATTCATTTTCTTGCCTGGACAACCACCCCGTGGACGCTCCCCTCAAACTGCGCTTTGACGGTGGGAGGCAATATTGAATATTCTCTAATTGAATCCTATAATCCTTATAATAAAGAAAAAGTATTTTTAATTTTAGCTACTGCGCTTATTTCAAAATATTTTAAGCCTGAATTTAAAGATGCAACTTTTAATGGTGCGGAAATAAACCCCAAAGAATTACCTTGGAAAGTGATTGCCACTTTTAAGGGAACCGACTTAGAATCAATACATTATGAACAGTTACTTCCATTAGAAGGTAACACTAAAGAAATAAGCGGGGGCGACCCCTGGCGAATAATTTTAGGCGATTTTGTAACCACGGAAGATGGAACCGGAATTGTTCATACGGCTCCGGCATTTGGCGCGGATGACTATAAGGTGGGGAAGAAAAATAATATTGGGATCCTGACTTTAGTGGATAAAGAAGGGAAGTTTAATGAGTATAGTGGTGCGTTTTCTGATCGATATGTAAAAAATTATAAGTCTGATATTGATTGGAAAGACGTGGATGTAGATATTGCTGTAACATTAAAACTGGAAGGCAAAGCCTTTAAGGTTGAAAAATACGAACATACTTATCCACATTGTTGGCGAACAGATAAACCAATAATATATTATCCTTTAGATGCCTGGTTTATTAAAACTACGGCAGTAAAAGATCGGATGATTGAATTGAACAAAACTATTATCTGGAAACCTAAATCAACTGGTGAAGGCAGGTTTGGAAACTGGTTGGAAAACATGGTGGATTGGAACCTGAGCCGTTCGCGCTTTTGGGGCACCCCTTTGCCTGTATGGGTTAGTGAAGATGGGAAAGAAACAAAATGTATAGGTTCCATTAGTGAATTAGCAAAATGCATAAAATACGCGAATTCGAAGTTAGAAATTAATCAGGAGTTTAAGGAGGATAATTTTGATTTGCATAAACCCTTTGTTGATCAAATTATTTTGGCAGATAGTCGGGGGAAGGCGATGTACAGAGAGTCAGATTTGATTGATGTTTGGTTTGATTCAGGAGCTATGCCTTATGCTCAATTACATTATCCATTTAATCATAAGCGAGATTTAAAAAATCATTTCCCTGCCGATTTTATAGCCGAAGGAGTAGATCAAACAAGAGGTTGGTTTTATACACTACATGCTTTATCTGTTATGCTTTTCGATAGTGTGGCATATAAAGCAGTTGTATCGAATGGGTTAGTTTTAGACAAAGAGGGGCAAAAAATGTCTAAACGTATCGGGAATGTGATAGATCCATTTGAAACTTTAAATACCTATGGGGCAGATGCAACACGCTGGTATTTAATAACAAATGCTTCACCCTGGGATAGCTTAAAGTTCGACATAGAAGGAATTAAAGAAGTGCAAAGGAAATTTTTCGGTACTTTTTTCAATACTTATCAGTTTTTTGCTTTGTATGCAAATGTGGACAATTTTACTTTTAAAGAGCGATATATTCCTATTCATAACAGACCTGAAATTGACCAATGGATATTATCTGAACTTCATACATTAGTAAAGCAAGTAACTGAAGCTTTTGATGATTTTGAACCTACAGTTGCTGGCAGGGCGATGGAAGTTTTTTTAGATGAACAATTAAGTAACTGGTATGTAAGGCTTTGCAGAAGGCGTTTTTGGAAAGGTGAATATGAAAATGATAAAATAGCAGCCTATCAAACGCTTTATGAATGTTTGGATACAATGGCAAGACTGATTGCGCCCATTGCCCCATTTTTTTCTGACTGGGTATTTCAAAATTTAAATAAAGTCACTAAAAGAATTCGTTGCCATTCTGTACATCTTTGTGATTTTCCTGCAGTGGATGAAAGCGCTATTGATTCTTCGTTGGAAGCGAGGATGAAATTAGCTCAAAATATATCATCTTTAATTTTATCCATAAGAAAAAAAGAAAATATTAAAGTGCGCCAGCCTTTATCAAAAGTGTTGATTCCGATTTTTGATAAGGAAATGAAACACCAAATACGGCAAGTAGAAGAGATTATAAAAAATGAAGTGAACATTAAAGCTATTGAATATTTGTTTGGAACAGATGATTTTATTAAAAAGAAGGCTAAAGCTAATTTCAAAAATTTAGGTTCCAGAATGGGCGCTTTAATGAAAGATGCGGCTTTTGTGATAAATAATTTATCGCAAAAAGAAATAGCAGAACTAGAAAGTACTAACAAGCTTTTAATTGTGGTTGTTGGAAAAGAAATTACTTTATCTACAAGCGATGTGGAGATTATTGCAGAAGATGTTTCCGGATGGAGCATTGCTACACGTGATAATTTAACTGTGGCATTAGATATCCAATTAAATGACGCACTTATAGAAGAAGGCGTGGCACGTGAGTTAATTAATAAAATTCAGAAGCTAAGGAAGGATATGGGCTTAGAGTTAACGGATAAAATATCGGTTAGTGTTGAAAATTGTCCTTTTTTAAGTAAAACGATGGTAAATTTTAAGGATTATATTTCTTCTGAAATATTGGCGAGTGAATTACAATTCGTACCTTTGCTTCCAGAACATTCAGAGATTGAAATTAATAACAATCCTGTTAAGATTTTTATTTTAAAAATTAATAAATAATATGGCAGTTTCAAAAAAATCTATTGCAAAAAAAACGCTTGCTAACACTGGCAAACTCACGTCAAAAAAGAATAGTGCTGGTGCTGAAAAGAAGGCGAAAAAGTCAGTATTGAAGAAAAATGCAGCTCCAGCTAAAAAAACTGCTATAAAAAAATCTGATAAAAGTATTCCGAGTACAAAAAAACCTACAAGTGTGAAAACCACTATTTCTAAACCGTCAGCAAAAAAAGTCGCAATGGCGAAACCTGTTGTCGCTAAAAAAACGACTTCTAAAAAAACTGCTGCACCTGTTGTAAAAAAGGTTGTAGCCGCTAAGAAAACAGCCGTTCCTAAAAATGCTGCTGTTCCTAAAAAACCAGTTGTTACTAAAAAAGATTCAACTTCTAAAAAAGTAATTTCTTCAACAAAATTAGTGACTCCTAAAAAATCAGAAAGCACTAAAAAGGTAGCCCCAACTAAAAAAAGCACTACCATAAAAAAGGCGGTTGCTCCTAAAAAAGCCACTCCGGTTAAAAAAGCTGCTGCCACTAAAAAAGTAGTAACTAAAGTTGCGGGCTCTAGTAAAAAATCGACTGCAGAAAAAGTTATTCCTAAAAAAGCAGCAGCTAAAAAAGTAGTAGCTAAAAAAGTTGCTCCTTCAAAAAAAGCAGTAGTCAAAAAAGATTCTAAATCTTCATCTGATAAAATAAATCTTAAGAAAAAGACGGCTAGCGCAACGGCATCTACTAAAACTGTAAATTCTAAACCCGTAGCTGAACCTAAAGTTGCATTACCAACTCCGGTAAAATCTAAAACTTCTAAAACTGCAACTGCCGAAAAAGCTGAAAAGAAAACTATTGCGCCTGCAAAAGAAAAGGTAACTAAAGCAACAACGGCTAAAAAAGCATCTAAAAAGGAGCCTAAAAAGAAAAAAGAGCCTAAAAGGAAAATTATAATAATGCCTCCTACTTCTAACACCCCTGCGCCGGCACCGCGTCCGGTAACCCCAAAGGCACCTGTTGCAGAGGAAAAGAAGGTGGATATTTTAATTGCGAAGCGTCGTCCGGATCCGAAACAAAACCGCCCCGACACCAGCATTACTATGATTAATTATCAGCCTGACTACACACGTTCCATTCTCGATAGAGATAATGAGCCATCAGGACCTACCCACCGATATAGTGATGAAGAACTAAACGAATTTAAAGATATTGTAAACAGTCGTTTAGAAGCAAGCAGAAAAGATTTAGTTTATCTGCAAGGACTTTTAACCCGTAAAGATGAGGCTGGTACAGAGGATTCTGATAACCGATATATGAATACGGAAGATGGAAGTGGTGCTATGGAAAGAGAGCAAATGGCGCAATTGGCAAGCCGCCAAATTCAGTTGATAGGTAACCTGGAAAAAGCAATGATGCGTATTGAAAATAAAACTTATGGTATTTGTAGGGTAACCGGTAAGTTGATAGATAAAAAGCGTTTACGTGCTGTTCCACACGCGACCTTAAGTATTGACGCTAAAAACAATATGACTAAACGTTAAAATATAAATTTTCATTTTAATATGAAGCCTCGCAATTATGTGAGGCTTTTTTTATTTAAAATGAGATTTTTAAGCAATTGTCCAACATCCATTTAATTTCATTACTTTTTCTATCACATCCCTCACGCATCCTTCTCCGCCTTTAAAAGAGGAAATATAAGTACTTACTTCTTTTACTTCTTCAACTGCATCAAACGGTGCGCAAGGCAATCCACAAATTTTCATGACGGCGATGTCAGGTATATCATCACCCATATATAAAATTTCATTTAGTTTTGCGTATTCTTTTCTGGCTATTGATTGTAATAACTCTTTCTTAGAAGAAACTTCTGTATGAATTTCATTTATACCTAGTGTTGTTAATCTGCGTTTAATTGCTTCATTTTTTGCACCGCTAATAATCCAAATTTTGAAGCCTTTTTTAACTGCAGCACTTAAAGCATATCCATCTTTAATATTCATTTGTCGCAACCAATTTCCTTCCTCAGTAATCAACAGCTTTCCGTCAGTTAAAACACCATCAATATCAAAAACAAATACCTTGATATCTTTAAAAGCAGAAAGAATATTACTATTGATTATCACGCCACTCATATACCCATGAACTTTGAATCATTTCTAAATGTCCTTCATTGGATTCTTCACGTTTACCAACAAAATTTGGAAGTTGCAAAACCCATTCTAATAAATCCGTAAAGCGGACTCTGTAAATTTTTGATTCGCCAAAGTCATCCCCCAATTTTTCATATAGTTTTAAGGCGATGTCTTCATAATCATTCCAATGAATGGGCGGTTCGTAATGCGTCATGTGTATGTTTTTAGGGCTATTCTCCATGAATAACTGATTGGTCGGGTAGGGTAACAACAATGGTTCCATTGTTATTTGATTCTAAAATGCATTGGCAGCCGAGACGTGAATTTATGCGGGGGTTACGCGCACGATCAATGAAATCCTCTTCCTTGTCAGAAATTTCCGGAACAAATTCATCTCCTTTTTCAAGGTATAAATGACAAGTGCTGCAGGCGCAAACCATGCCACAATTATGATGTAATTCTATATCATTGTCCAGCGCCACTTCCAGAATACTTTGATCACTGGTAACGTTTTCAATTATTTTATCTTCTAAATCTTTTTGCTCAAACTTAAAATGAATGTTGTACATAATTATATTAAATCCCGGAAAAACCCGATAGCTGCAAAGATAATGGTTAAGAAATGGACTTTCCGCTTAAAGGATACGTATTTTCAATGGAGCGCGTGATAGCCTCATAAATTTCCCGCCATTTAGGATATTGAGATAAATATTTTAATTGATTTTCAATTGTTTTCGCATCATGGCGTTTTGCAGGTCCGGTTTGTAATAAAAAAGGAGATGTTTGCTTAATCCTGAAAAAGGTCTGCTCTAAAATAGGGTGTAATATTTCAAAAGACAAATTGTATTCGTTGCATAAGGATTCACAAATATGCATTATATGATTCGTAAAATTATTACCCATCACTGCCGCAAGATGTAATATCTTTCTTTCCTCCTCATTGCAAATTGAAACGTTTTTCGAAACAGCACTTGCAAGTTGAAATAATGTATTTCGTGCTTTATCCGTGTTGCCTTCTATTATAATAGGAATGCCGGTTTCCGAAATTTTTTCATTTTGCAGGATGGAATAAACTAACCAAAAAGCCCCTTTATGCTGCGCTTGCAAAATGGAAACAGATTGGCTTCCCGCTGTGTGAATCAAAGTAGTTTCTGTAAATAATATGTCGGCAGCAACTTTTTCAATGGCATCGTCGCTAATGGCAAGGATGCAGCAATCCCCTGTTTCTTTTATTTGCGCAACGCCACCGCTGTTTTGTGCCTTTGCAATCGTTGCTAATTCTTCAACCCGCTTTTCATTTCTTCCAAAAATTCCATCACAAATAAAACCTGCCTCATTAAATTTTCTCACTAAAAAATGCGCCACATTTCCAGTGCCTACTATGGTGTAATTCATAGCTTTTGAAGTTGGGAAACGTAGTAAGATTGCATGATGCCGTGCACTTTTTGTTTTAGAGAAGATGCGTCATGCAAAGTTATTCCCACTGTGCTAACGGGTTCCAGAAAATGAATGTGCACCGGCATGGGGCGCGCCCAGATTTTACTGCCTGCCGATGGGTAAATCTTTTTAGTGTTGAAAATAAGCGCCGGAATAATGGGCTTTTGGGATTTAATGGCTGCAATGAAGGCGCCATCAAAAAAAGGTTGCAAAGGCTGCGCTGTTTTGTTTCGTGTTCCTTCCGGATAAAGGCAAAGGTGCAACCCTTTCTGAAGCATTTCGTGCATGGCTGAAATGCTTTCGCGACGGCTGTTTTCGCTGTTCCTGTTTACCAAAATAGAACCCGCTTTGTAAATAACGCCAAAGATGGGAATCCGCGCCATTTCTGCTTTTGCAAGTGTTTTATTAGCGCCGGGTATCCATGGAGACGACACAGGAATATCCGCCAGAGAATTGTGATTTACCACCACCACATAGTTTTCTCCTTTCTTAAAATGGCGTTTCCCTTTGCGAATTACCGGACAAAAAACCAAGGGCATAAACACACTCATCCAGGCTTTAAAAATGGGGTGCATAATGCGCGTCCTGGCAGGTTCGGGAAAAAGGGTAGTGAGCCACACAGGAATGAAAACCACCAGCATCGTAACAACAAATAATAAAATGGCGTAGAAAAAAAACAAGGTGCCCGCAAGGCGTTGAATGCGCTTCATTTCGGCGCCCAATTTATGGCAGGAATGCCATGAAGCCCAAGCCAGATGTTTGCTTTGCTGAAATGCCGGCATCCAAAAAAACCTTTGTGAACAGATAATGGAGATGGGTGCGCAGCAGTGAGAATAAGATGTTTTGCAGGGTCAATTAAAGTGGATTTACTTTTTGCAAAAGCGCCCCAAAGCATAAAAACAACGTGGTCTTTTTGTTTTGAAATTGCGTGTATCACGTCATCTGTAAACCCATGCCAGCCTGCATCTCGGTGAGAATTTGCTTTGTTGGCTTCCACCGTTAATGATGCGTTTAGCAGCAACACGCCCTGTTCTGCCCAATGTTCAAGATTTCCGTTTTTTGGGATTTCCATTCCAATGTCAGTATGCAGTTCTTTAAAAATATTGACGAGGCTGGGCGGCGGCGCGATTTCCGGAGGAACAGAAAAAGCAAGTCCCTGCGCCTGCTTCGGATTGTGATATGGGTCTTGCCCAAGTATCACCACTTTTACTTTAGAAAGCGGCGTGGCGTAAAACGCTCTGAAAATATTTTGTCCTACCGGAAAGATGATTTTACCGGCAGCTTTTTCGTTTTTTAAAAAGGAGGTGAGTTCCTGAAAATAGGGTTTGCAGAAAGTATTTTTTAAAGCAGTTTTCCAGGAGGATTCAATTTGTACATCCATGCAAGTGCAGTTCTCAAAAAAATCAGTCCTGCTTATTTTCCCTGCGTTTTCTGGTATTCCCGGGTTGCTTTTGTCCTGTTGCGGTTGGGTTGCTGATTGTAATCCACCTTTTGTGATTGTTGCGGAATGGTGGTTTGCCGGTTCACCGTTTTTTGAGGAGCCTGTTGTGTTTTATAAATCGGTGCTGCCTGCGGTTTAGCTACAGGTGAAACAGGCGGGGAGGAAATTACTTGCTTCGGAGGTTCAGGAGAAGCGCCGGATGGTTGGGGTGTTCTGTCAATCACGGAGGATGGTTCTGATGCCATTACGCCAAAATATCCACACATTTCTTTGTTGCCTTTTTTCTGCGTCAGGGTGATTAAATAAGCGTCTGTTTTTGGGGGAGTGAATGAATAAACAATCTGATTGCCGCCTCCTTTTAAAGTCTTTTCATGAATTCGCTTATCGGCGCCGTCAAACAATTCAAAAGTCAGGCGGTTTGCATCCTGGTTGCCAATAAAAATGAGTTGGTAAAGTTGTCCTTTCTGCATTCTCACAACAATGGGCGCCGGCATTAACGATTTCATTTTAAGCATCGCTTCTTCAAACAGAACCATTCCTTGTTTGTTGAAACCGGTTTTAACGCCATCAGCCTGCGCTTTCAATTCTGGGTCGTCACAGGCAACCTCTGGTTTTTGTGCCTTCAGTGCAGCATTCCCTCCAAACAAGAATAGAACCACTAAAGAAAAGTTCTTTAAAAATTTCATGAAGTAAAAGTATAAAAGAAAACTCCTGAAAAGCCTTATGGCATCGACGCTTAACCGGATTATAACAACGCATGAAAAGCGGATTAGCGGATGTTTACTTCCAGCAACTTTTCATTGTTCAGAAAGCATTCCAGCTTATCGTTTATCTGCACAGGACCTACGCCGGGCGGGGTGCCTGTAAAAATTAAATCACCAATGTTTAGCGTAAAATATCGCGAAGCATAAGCAATAATCTGAGGGATTGAAAAAAGCATTTCGCCTGAAAATTCTCGCTGCACCTCATTCCCATTCTGCAATAAATGGAACGCAACTTCAGTAAGATTTTTGTCGGGCGCCACCGGTTGAAACTTACCCACAGCAGCCGAACCGTCGAAGGCTTTTGCAATTTCCCAAGGCAAGCCTTTTTCCTTTTGTTGCTGTTGCACGTCGCGCGCCGTAAAGTCAAGCCCCACGCTTATTTCGTTGAAGTATTTATGGGCAAACCGTTCGCCAATGTGCTTGCCGTTGCTGCTTATTTTGATTACCAGTTCGCATTCATAATGCAGGTCTTTAGTAAACTCCGGATAGTATAGATCCTTGTCAGGCAACAGCAATGCAGTTTTAGGTTTCAGAAACAATACCGGCGCTTCCGGAATTTTATTTCCAAGCTCCGCGGCATGAGCTGCATAATTTCTACCGACGCAAATGATTTTCATGAGGCGCTTTTTGTGAGAACTACAATTGTTTGAGTTAATACACTTTTTTAAAACAGGCAGGCAAAAGTAAAGACCGCAAAAAAGGCGATTCAATTACGAGCCGCCTTTTTCATTTTTCAGGAGATGAAATGTCTATTCGATAATCAGTTTTTCTTTCGCCTCCCAGTCATTTCCTTTCAATTGCAGGAAGTAAATACCGGATGAAAGCGCTCCTTTTTCAATCAACAATATTTTGCCGCTTTGGTTAAGATAGCTCCGCACTTTCCTGCCATAAACATCAAACATTATCACGTCGAATTTGGATGCCGGTGTTTCATTCAAAAGCAGTGTGGTAACGTCGGTAAACGGATTTGGATACACGGTAAAACCTTTATTCCCTTTCACATCCGCAATGCTATTTGGGGTGGGGATTGCATGAATACAAAAGGAATCAACCAGGTTGTGATTTACTTCTTCAAATGCCTCATTCACTACGCCTAAAATGCTGTCTATACAAACCTGGTTCGCATTGATGCTGGCATATTTTATCCGCAGCGCAAGCGTGGTTACGTTGTTTTTTGGAATCGGCACTTCATCGCTCGATAAAACAATTATTTCTCCCGAAGGACGAGAATAAATGGTAGGCAAATAACCCGGAATAGCATTTTGCACACTCTGGATGGAAACGCCTTTCAGCTTCAGTTGGTAACCCATCACTTTTGCCGTTTCGTTCTTAATAAAAATGTCTATCGTCTTTGCGATGTAATCAATATTGCCGATGGAAAAGTCTGCATGTTGCTGCGGGTTTTTAATCTTGTTCGGGAACTGACAAGGCTCATGCGTATGTCCGGTCGGGATGACGCCGCCACCATGTTTTGCACATTCAAAAAGCAAAGCAGCATCCACTATGTTTATCTTTTGGTCATCATTCAAATCAGTGCATTTAGAAGCAGGCAGGGAATGATAAATGGAACCCAGCAAATAGTTTGTCAGGTCGGTGTTATTGCGCAAACT
The DNA here is from genome assembly GCA_965218185.1 of Flavipsychrobacter sp. Classification (GTDB taxonomy): domain Bacteria; phylum Bacteroidota; class Bacteroidia; order Chitinophagales; family Chitinophagaceae; genus JAFIGV01. The sequence goes on along the minus strand of CBDCKE010000002.1, from coordinate 446,612 downwards.
GTCCACATTCAAATCGCCTGTAAGCCGCGACCCGCCGCATGTTCCGTCACAATCTTTTAAAGAAAGCCCGTTTACTATACCGTTGCAATCCACATACGGCGCGCAGTTCGGCGTTACAACAACTTGCCTTTTCCCCGTGGCATCATGGGAAATAGTGACGCAGCTTCTTGCCCAGTTGTTGGTGTAGCTTGTTTCATACCTGCCATAAAAATCAGGACGGGGAACCCAGTTGGCACGCACAATCAACTTGTAATTTCCGTCGGCCACGTCAGTAATATCTATCCATTGGCAATCGAGGTAAGCGCCATAAATATCTGCGCAGCCTGCCGTGATGCCCATGTTGTTGCAACCAAATTTTCCGGTGCCGGTGGTGCAGGTAAGGTCAAGCACGCAGAAGCCATTTTTATACCCGATGGGGATGAAATTGTTCATGCTGTCTGCCAGTAAATACTCTGCATAATTGTTGAAATGCCAGTGCCCGTGGCATTGGTCGTATTCATAAATGGGGCTGTAGGCATTGAAGGAAGAAGGCGGTGTGCCGGCATAAAAATCTGTAGCGCCAATGTTTGAAATCTTAGTGTCGAAACGCACTAACTCGCGCAAGCCATAGCCATTTAGACAGCCTTCATTCACCAGGCAATGGTGGTTGTTATTCTGAAGATCAATGGTAAGTGTATCCATCTGAATGGTGTTGGAAAGACGGGCGCTATCCAGCAATAAATCAGAACCTGTGGGGCATTGCGCACTCGGATAATAATAGCAGCTTGAAGGAATGCTAACGGTAGCAAAAGGATTGAAATTGCAAGCCGCAGTGTCGGTGCAGCCGCTCACTATGCCGTTATAATTTACAGACCACGTGATGGGTGTGTTGGTGCAACTGCTGTTTGCATCGCCCACGCGGATGTAGTAAGTGTGGGTAGAAAGCATGTAAGCATTAATCTGTGCCTGATTGCCGCCGCAGTTATGCGTTGCGTAATAAATAGTGGCTACGTTGGTACTATCGAAAATGAGGTTGGTGCAATAGTCATACATCCAGAGTTTGGTGTCGCAGGTATTGCCTTGTGCGCAGGTGCTTACGGTGTACATTCCCGTGGTGGGCGGGGTGAAGGAATACCAGGTGTTGGGCGCAGGTGCTACGTGGGTTCCCGGATTAATGCCGATTGCCTGATCACAATTGCCGCCGGGAGGACAGCCTAAATAAGCATTGCTTTGAGACCCGAAATTGCTATCCGCTTTCACCAGCACGTTGTTATAATACACTTCATAAAAGCCACTGCCGTAAGTGCAGCAAATGCCATCATTCCCGGCATCGGTTATTTTGAAATGATAACAGGCATTGGCAGGAACGCAAATACTGTCTTTATACAAAGTGGAAGCAGTAAGATTATTTGCCGATTGCGTGATCATCACATTGTTGGCGTCAAACAATTTCCAGTTGGTTTCATTGGGATAAGTGTCTGTTTTTAAAACCACCTTTATCTGTGCCTGTCCGGGTGCGCATTGTGCAATAGCCTGCATTCCAATGGCTGCGATGGCTATAAAAAGGAGTAGTGTTTTCTTCATAAAAAATATTGTTTGGAATCTACAATCGGCTAAAAGTAATCAATCATCTTTGTAATCATTCCGTGTGCGCTCGTTGTTTCAGAGAATGGCATGTTTTTATAGAAATCAATCATTGAAAAACAGAACAGCACCCCTCCGCGCTCTTTTTTTCCCACAACTTTTTCACCACACAATTTCCCTTTTTTATGAAAGAACAACTCAACCCTTCCACCGAAAAACAATCCCTTTATTTTAAAGTTGCCAAAAACGTTTGGGGCACAAAGGATGTCTTCGTCAACATGTATTTCGTGAAAGATGAAACCACTAAAAACTGGGTGCTCATCGACACAGGTCTCAAATCTTCCGCAGCTAAAATTAAAAAAGTAGCTGCGTTGCTTTTTGGAGAAAACACGCCGCCTGTTGCCATCCTTTTAACCCACGGTCACTTCGACCACACGGGTTCTTTATTGCGTCTTGCAGAAGAGTGGGGCGTGCCTGTATATTGTCATTATCTCGAACTTCCCTACCTCAGCGGAAAATCGGATTATCCGCCGCCCGATAGCACCGTGGATGGCGGACTGATGGCAAAGATGGCATGGATGTATCCCAAAAAAGGCATCAATGCAGAAGCGCATTTGCAGATTTTGCCGCACGATGGCAGCGTTCCCCACCTCCCGGGATGGCAGTTTATTTACACACCGGGCCATGCGCCGGGACATGTGTCTTTCTTCCGCCAAAGCGATAAAGTATTGATTGCAGGAGATGCCATTGTTACCACCGTTTCTGAATCTGTCCTTAGCGTGATGACGCAAAAGAAGAAGCTCAGCGGGCCGCCTAAATATTTTACGTACGATTGGGAAGCCTCCAAACATTCCGTTAAGCAACTGGCAGATTTAAACCCCGAAGTAATTGCTACCGGACATGGAAAGCCCATGCGCGGAACGGCCATGCAGGCAGCACTGTATAACCTTGCAAGTCATTTTGATGAAATGGCGCTTCCATCTAAAGGACGTTATTTAAACGATGCAGCATTGATAGATGCGAGTGGCGTGAAGTATGTTCCGCCCCGCGATAAATCCTTTCAGTGGATGATGCTGACGGCGAGTATATCATTGTTGGCGGCTGCAATTTCTGTTGCGGTGTTGGTTTATAAAAGAAAGGGGAGGGGTTGAAATGGGTGAAGAGGTTTGATATAATTTGTGGAAGTGTAATCTCCGCACTCCTTGCATACAATCCTGATGAAACCCTTTAGTGCGTGAGTCCCTTGCAGAAGACTCACTCACGAAAACATGTTTCTACCTGCTTTCCAACTTTCTGGAATACGGTCCGAAACGTTTCTACCTGCTTTCCAACTTTCCGGAATACGATCTGAAAGATTTCTACCTGCTTTCCTAACTTCTTCGGATGCCCTGCTGAACGTTCAGACCTCTATCCTAACTTCTTCGGATGCTATCGGGAACGTTCAGACCTCTATCCTAACTTCTTCGGATGCTATCGGGAACGTTCAGACCTCTATCCTAACTTCTTCGGAAGCTATCCTGAACGTTCAGACCTCTATCCTAACTTCTTCGGAAGCTATCCTGAACGTTCAGGATAGGTTCCTAACTTCTTCGGATGCAGTAAGTGATATTTTTTAAAGAAAAGTATTAAAAATTATCTCTTAAGAGCACTTTTTTATGCTATCCTTCAATTATTAAATCCTTTAACCGGAAGCCGCTGTCAGTGATTATTTTCATCAAAGCCTCTTTTTCTTTTAGGATGTTTTGGTCGGGGTTGGCGCCGTGACGCACGCGCATTTTCCAAATGGATTTACCGTGGTTTTTTGCTTCGACAGAACTTTTTATAACTGCGCTGGTTTTGTAATAACAATTTACAAGGCGAGTGAAGTAGAAGGTTGGGTCTTTGAGATCCCAATTTAAAACAGGTTCAAGTTTAAATTTTTCGGGCGCAAACGCTGTAATACGATAGTTGTGGAGCTTAGAGCTTTTTTCAATATTGCAAGTTTTGCAAAGTGTTTGATACAGATTTGGATGGTCGTCCATAGCTTGTTCAATCTGGTATGATATAATGTGATCTGGCTCCAGTTTTCTTCGACTCCCACAGCACACACATTCGTATTCATCTCTCTCGAAAACTATCTTCCGAACTGCAGGACTTGCTAACCTGAAATGTTTTACATCCTGATTAGCCGTAGAAATATTTGCACTTCCCATTTTTAATTTTTCATAAACCCCTTCTTCATATCGGTAAGCATCTTTAAAATTTTGGAAAGTTGGGTATAAAACCGCTAAAAAAGGATTTTCTGAACTATGATATTCATGTTGCAAAAAATTATTTCTGGCTTCAGGTCCCCACTGTTCTTTCCAAACCGTGTCTACAAACCGCCTTACATCCGCCTGCTCCCGCTGCTCAAACGTATAATATCTCGGCTTCTCACACAGGTTTTGCCCCATGTGCCGCGCTATTTTTATCAGCTTTAAGCAAAGCACTTTGTTCGGCTCCATGCCATTTTCTTCAAAAAAGGCGGATGCTTTTTCCGTGGCTATTTCCAAATCCAACGTCTCGCGCTCCCAAACTTCAGCCATGTGTTTCGTTTTAAATTCTTCGATGAAAGTTTTAAAAACTGCAAGTTCCTTTTCCATTACCAACACGTTTTCATTAATAGTTTCCACTGCAGGCGCATTCTCCTCATTTTCATTAAGTTCATCGGCTACGGAATCATTATACTTCACCACAAACCAACCAACGGGTATTAAATCCAGCACCGGCGTGTTATACTCCTGCCGCTCATATTCAAAGCGGAGTTTGTCAATCAAATCAATGCGCATCAGCTCCTGCCAGCGATAGCCCCGCTCCTTCAACGTCTCATCTTCACTGCCGCCCTTCGAGCGCGCGTAGGCAAATAATACGTGCCTGTTCCAGTTGTCAGTAAACAATACAATATTAGCCGTGTCCTTATTCCCTCCTGCTTTTTTGCCTCTCAACGCCCTGCCCACCATTTGGGTAAAAAGAATGGTAGAGTTGGTGTCGCGGGTAAGGAAAACGGTTTTCACATTGGGCACGTCCACGCCTTCGGTAAGCATGCGCACGTTCAGGAGGATTTTAATTTCGTCCTTTTTAAATGCCTTGAGATTAAGGTCGTTTTGGTCGTGCGTGCGATTGTTGATGTAATCAATGCCTTTATTGCCATCTACATAAGAAAAAACGGATGCAGCAATTGTTTTTCCTGCTTTTTTGTTGATGTAATTTTCAATATGCCTGCACTGATACCAGCGGTCGGTGAAGATGATGGTTTTGCCGTAATGATCTAGGTTATTGTAAAGATGCTCGGCAATAAAACTATTTCTTTGCTCACTTTTTGCCAGTTCTTCAATAATGTGTGCCGGGATATCCTGATGTTTTAGGGTTAGTTTTTCAACATCATCATCAGAAAGCACGGCATCAAAATTTGTTTGCCGCTGTATGTAATGCGGATGCGCGAGGATGCCCGCAAGCTCCATTTCCTGTTTTGTTTTTTCGAAGAAAACGCCGCCCGTAAATATTTTCCAAAGCCAGCCGCGCTGCTTCTCGTTGGTGTAAGTGGGTGTGGCGGTGAGGCCTAAAAGGTTTGTGTTCGGAAATTTTTCGAGGATGCCGGTTCTGCCTTCAGAGCCGCCAATCAGCAGGTTTCTTCTGCCAAAAGCGGGCGTGTGGTGTGCTTCGTCATACACAATAAACAGGTTGTCCTCTTTCCCGTGGTGATTTATAAATGTTCTGAACGGGGGTTCGCCACCGCTTTTATCTTCCCAATTGCTGATGGCAGTTTGGGCGGTAATAAGAAGGATGTCATCATTTATTGAAATGCTGTTCGGCTTTCCATGTCCCGGGTTGCCCGATACGATGTGGAGGTTTATCGTCTCCCGCCTTGTGCCTTCCACCTCCAGAATGTTTTGTCTGAACTCTTCATAAGCCTGTTCCAATAAAAATCCCTGGTCGGCAAGCCAAAGTATTTTCTTGTTTTTAGGGATGATGTTTTTGAGGAGCCAATAAACGGCGGTGTATGTTTTTCCGGCGCCGGTGGGCAGCGTTAGGATGCCGCGTTTGCCATTGCCGTCAAAAAACTTGGTCATGGCTGCGTGCGTTTCCTGCTGGTCGCTGCGGGGCGATTTTCCAGTCGCTTTTCCGATGTTTTTTTCGCGTTCTTCTTTAAGATTTAGGGGTAGCCGGTTTTGGAAATGTTTCATCAAGCGTTTGGTTTTAAGGGGATGAAAATAATGGTTTAGAAATGGTGGAAAGACAGACTTGTTAGAATAATTTTTTTCCAGAGAAGGCTTATTCCCAAACCTCTGCAAAGTCAATCGCCGCTTCGCAACCTTCACTAAATGAAAACCGGAAGGTAAAATCGCGTCCTTCAGCCATCATTTTGTAAGCATCGTTTTGGAGTTCATACACTTCAATCTGCTCCATTTGCGGTTCCACGATGAGGTAATATTTTACGCCCTGCTGCTGGTAAGTATTGAATTTATAAAGCCGGTCTTTGGAAGCAGTGTCAGGAGAGAGGATTTCAACAATTAGTTCCGGAGGAAAATCTAAAAAAGGCTTTTCAATTTCTTTGCAGAGGATTAATAAATCGGGTTGGAGGATGGTGTTTTCCCGGACTTTGTAATCAATAGGTTCGTAAACAGTACACGGCTTGCAGTTTCTTAAAGCGATAAAAAATAGCCCATTAATTACCGAAGCAATCCGTTGATGTTTTGGTATAGGCATGGGGCTCATGGCATACGGCACACCTTCAATCACTTCCCACCTTCCTTTCCAATGCACGTAATCGCTGTAAGTATATTGAGGAAGCGGCATCAGCCTTTTTTCGTCTTGCATAAAATCAAAAATGGAACAAGCAGAAACACTTAATTATTGTAAACTACCTCGCCTTCCAAATCATAATCGTAAGCCTTCGTAATGCGTACGTTCACGAAGTCGCCAATTGGCAAAGGAGTTTCGGAATGCACCACCACTTCATTATCCACCTCCACACTGTCAAACTCTGTACGTCCCAAAAATCTTCCGGCTTCTTTTTTATCAATTAAAACCTTGAAGGTGGTGCCTATCTTTTCTTCATTTTTTTCTAAAGAAATTTCCTGTTGCACTTCCATTATTTCTTCTGCGCGCGTTTGTTTTTCTTCTGCCGGAACATCATCTTCAAAAGCATAAGCACCCGTATTTTCTTCGTGAGAATAAGTGAAAATACCTACGCGGTCGAGGCGCACATCGGTAAGGAAATTTTTAAGTTGCTCTACATCATCCCGCGTCTCGCCGGGGAAGCCTGCAATCAGCGTGCTGCGCAAGCAAATGCCCGGTACTTTTTCACGGATGGCAGCAACGAGGTCATAGATTTCCTGCGTGTCCATTTGCCTTTTCATCCGCGTGAGCATGTTGTTGGAAATGTGTTGCAGCGGCATGTCGAGATAGTTACAAATATTGTCGCGCTCGCGCATCACGTCCAGGATTTCTAAAGGAAATTTTGTGGGGTAAGCGTAATGCAAACGAATCCAGTGCAATCCTTCCACGTCTGAAAGCCTTTTAAGCAAATCGGGTAGGGCGCGTTTCTTATAAATATCCAGGCCGTAATAAGTCAGTTCCTGCGCAATCAGCATTATTTCTTTTACGCCTTTGCGCACCAGGCTTTTGGCTTCGGTAATTATATCTTCAATGGTTTTGGAAACATGACCGCCGCGCATTAAAGGGATGGCGCAAAAAGTGCAGGTGCGGTTGCAGCCTTCGGAAATTTTAAGGTAGGCATAATGAGAAGGCGTTGCGAGGAGGCGTTCACCAATTAATTCCTGTTTATAATCTGCATTAAATTGTTTCAGGATTTGCGGTAGTTCCATCGTACCAAACCAGGCATCCACTTCAGGTATTTCTTTCAGCAAATCATTTCTGTAGCGCTCGCTTAGGCAGCCGGTCACATACACTTTATCCAGCTTGCCTGCTTGTTTTAGGGACACCTGTTCGAGGATGGTATTTACGCTTTCTTCTTTGGCTTTATCAATAAAACCGCAGGTGTTCACGACAACGATATTATGGTCGGGCTTTGTGCTTTCGTGGGCTACGCGGATGCCGTTTGCGTTTAGTTGTCCGCTCAGCACCTCACTGTCCACCATGTTTTTGGAGCAGCCTAAAGTGATGATGTTTACCTTGTCTTTTTTAAGTGTTTTTGTTTTCAATGAGTGTGTTTTATGTTCGGTACTGGCGGGATTATTTTTCCCTTGAGAACCATTCATCCAAATCTTTTTCTGCCTCTTCATCCGTCCAAAATTCTCCTCTCGCTACGGCGTCGCTTGCATCCTGAATGCTTTTAATCTGCACCTCTGTAAAAACATAAGCTCCTCCTTCTGATGAATATTCCACAATCTCCAACCCGCGTCCCATTTGTTTTATTGGTTCGGTGAGATGATTTACTTGTTCGGTGTTGTGGGTTGTTTTTTCTTCGGATGATTTCATGGGGTTATGGGTTTAAAAGTTTTTTTGCTACGGGTAAGATAATTTATTTGGATTTTGGCTTGTGTCAAAAAGTCGAAGAAGGATGATGTTTCCGTTGTCAATTCGATATAGCATAAGAAATTTTTCCACCACTTTTTGACGAATGAAGCTTGAATTTATAAACATCTTTCCTGTTTGTGGATGCAACAGCAAACCTGCAGTTGTTTGATTTAAAACGCGCCTAAGTCTTTTTGTGTACGCTGTGCTTTTGTTGCGTTTATTCCAATAACGAAAAACATCTTGCCTGTCCTTTTGGGCAGCTTCAGTCCAAATTACTTTTCCAGGCTTAGCCATTCTTCTTCCTTTTCCATCCATTCATCCAAATCCTTTTCTGCCTCTTCTTCGGTTAAAAATTCGCCTCGTTCGTAAGCATCGCTCGCATCCTGTATGCTCTTAAGTTGCGCCTCCGTAAACACATAATCTCCCGCAGCTTCTGAATATTCCACTATCTCTACCCCGCGTCCCATCCGCTTATACGCAGTGTTCGCTTCTCCCGCCGCCGCTAACATTTGCTCTCCTTCCTGATACGCTGCCGTATCGCTTTCCTTCATCAGTTGCAGCATGGATTTCAGGAGTTGTTCATCATCGGTTTCCTCAATAAACTCAATAATGCGGCTTTTCATTTCTCTGATGCTCATGTCGTTCTGTTTTTTCTAAAATTACGGCTTCCGCTTTTTTATTTTTTCCGGAAGAAAACACGCAGCGGCACACCCGTAAAATTGAAATGACTGCGCAATTTGTTTTCCAGAAACTGCCGGTAAGGCTCTTTTATAGCTTCGGGATGATTGGCAAAAAATGCAAAAGAAGGTACAGCCACAGGAAGTTGGGTGATGAACTTAATTTTTACGTTGTAACCGCGGCTCATGGGCGGTGGATAATGTTCAATCTCCGGCAGCATAATGTCATTCAGTTTTGAAGTTGGGATTTTCCGGTTCCTGTTTTCAAACACTTCCATTCCTTTTTCCATTGCCTGAAAAATGCGCACTTTGTCTTTTGCAGAAATGAATAAAACCGGCACATCGCTAAAGGGCGCTACTTTTTGTTTTAGCAGATTTTCATAATCACGGGCGGAATTAGTTTCTTTTTCCATCAAATCCCATTTGTTTACGAGCACCACAATGCCTTTTCCTTTTCGTTCTGCCAAACTGAAAATATTGACGTCCTGTGCCGTAATGCCATTTTCAGCATCGATAATGATGAAGCACACATCTGCATCGTCCATTGCACGTATGGCGCGGATTACGGAATAAAACTCCAGGTCTTCATGCACGTTTTTCTTTTTGCGAATGCCCGCAGTGTCTATCAGGATAAACTCTTTTCCAAACTGGTTATAGTGCGTGTGGATGGTATCTCTTGTAGTGCCGGCAATGGAAGAAACAATGGTTCTTTCTTCACCCACCCACGCGTTTAAAAGGGTAGATTTTCCTGCATTTGGCTGCCCCATTATTGCGAAGCCGGGAATGCGTTCTTTGTCTTCATCCTCCTCTTCCTGCTCTGGAATATGAAGCGCTATTTCATCTAAAAGTTCACCCGTGCCACTTCCTGAAATGGAGGAAAGGAAGAAAACTTTGTCAAATCCGAACGCATAAAATTCTGTTCCGTAAAGGGCGCGTTCGGCATTATCCACCTTATTTACTACCAGCAAAACGGGCTTTGGGGAACGGCGCAAAATGTCCACCATATCCGTGTCCTGCGCGGTAATGCCAACCGTAGTATCTACCACAAAAAGAATAAGATTGGCTTCATCAACGGCTATCTGCACTTGTTTGCGTATTTCGGTTTCAAACACATCATCACTGCCCAACACAAAACCGCCCGTGTCTATCAGGTTAAAATACTTTCCGTTCCAGTCGGCGATACCATACTGCCGGTCGCGGGTAACGCCTGAAATATCGTCCACAATCGCTTTGCGCTCTTCCAGTAATCTATTAAAAAGGGTTGACTTGCCGACGTTTGGTCTGCCGACAATAGCCACAGTAAATCCAGCCATGATAAAGGGGGTATTTTAAGAAGAAATTGCTTTATTTAAAGCGGGCAAAGGTAGCGGCTATTAGCAGGGCATTAGCAGTAACTGTTCTTAAATAATTTACCTTAGCGCACTTCGTTCCATTCTTAAAAACAATTTTAATTCAGCATGAAAAGATTTTACAACGCCATTCTCGTTTTTACTTTTCTTTTATTAGCCGTCAATAATTCCAAAGCAGCCAACGGCGACACCACATGGGTGCAGGCGCATTCCAATGTGCAACTGGATTATTTCAACAATTTCGACACGGCAGTTAGTTTTCCAAACGGCAACCTCGAATACCGCAAAATTTTCCTCCACTTCAATTTGGGAAAATACGTTTGTCCGGGCAACCCGCAGTTTTGCGGCGATTGGGATTACGACATCCGCACTTACGTTATGACTCCTACCGATACTTTTGAAATCGGCAGATTGATTACGCCTTACGCTCACACCGGCTACGGTCGCTTTGCTGCAAACTGGCAGCACGATTACATTTTTGATGTGTCAGATTATTATCCGATTTTGAAAGACAGTGCCGTTATCCGCTTGCAGTATGCCGGATATTCAGGCGGTTTCACAGCCGATTTAAAGTTTGCTTTTATTGAAGGCACCCGCGAAAGAAACGTGGTGGGCATAGACAGAATGTGGCATGGTGGATTTAGCTACGGACATGGCAAAGGCATCGACTCCACCATCACACCAATCCAAAAAACGGTTCCGCCCGGCACGGTGAAAACCGCAATGGACTTATGGATTACAGGACATGGCGGCGATGATAAAGGCTGCGCAGAATTTTGCCCAAACTATTATGAGCTGCTCCTGAATAACTCCACCTTGCTTTCCCAAAACTTTTTCCGGGAAAATTGCGCAGGCAACAATATTTATCCGCAATCCGGCACCTGGATTTATAACCGCGCAAACTGGTGTCCCGGTGATTTGGTGCATAAGTTTACCCACACGCTTCCCTCCCTCACACCCGGCAGCACTTTCGATGTGGATTTAGAGTTTCCTGCTTACACTTCTCTGGCTACGCAAAATAATTCCAAAGCATCCTACAAAATAGAAGCGGCGGTTATTTACTATGGCAACTACAATAAAGTGAATGATGCATCGCTTGAAGACATCATTGCACCCACAAATGCAGAAGCACATTTCAGAGATAATCCTTTACTTGGTAAACCAAAAGTTGAAGTGCGAAATACAGGCTCAGCAATGCTTTCGTCTATCAAGTTTGAATACGGAGTTGTGGGAAAGACTTTGCAAACATTCACCTGGAGCGGAGTCATTACACCATCTGAAACGCGCATGATTGAACTTCCGGAACTCGCAGAATTAAAATTGCCTCCCGGAGATTATCAGTTTGAAGCAAAAATTCTGGAAGCAAACGGCGGCGCTGATGAAGATGATTTCAACAATAAACTAGTTTCCACTTTCACTGCCGCGCCTGCATGGCCTGCGGATTTTTACATCAGCCTGAACAACCGGAATGGCGGAGATACAAAATGGCGGGTGGAAGCATTAGACGGTACCGTTGTTGCTGAAAATAATTCCTGCGCTTTGAATGCAATATGCGTGGATACAGTGCATGTGGATTTCGGAAAAGCATACAGGCTTGTGGTTTCTGATACTGATTTTAATGCTGGTTATTACAACATTCCCACCGGAACTGCAGTTGCTTCTCCTACCGGTGATGGTTTGGCTTTCTTTAATGATGCATCTGATCCGGCCGGTTATTTTGATGTTCGCCGTTCTGATAACAATGCACAGATACCTCTTCCGGCCTACATGACCGGTCAGGCTGCAGCAAATTTTGGTTTTGGCTTTGTACATAATTTCTACACCGGTTTCCCTACAAGTGTGTCGCAAATAAACCCATCAGCCGGAATGCAGGTTGCGGTTTATCCAAACCCTTCAGAAGGTTTTTTCAATCTGAATTATAACCTCGGCAATGAAACTGAAGGCACTTATTTAATCACCGACCTCACCGGAAAGAAAATACAATCAGGCACTCTTTCAAAGCTTGGAAGCCTAATGATTAACCTTTCAGGAAATGCGCCAGGTTTGTATTTGCTGCAAGTGAAATCCAACAATGCCACCTGGAACCGAAAGCTGATTCTGAAATAGACAACACGCTTTTACTTTTTTGCAAGCCCTGTTAGTTTTGCAGGGCTTTTTTATTTGCATTTCATGAACGAGAGAATCGAAAAACTGAAAGACTTTTTAAGCAAGACGCCGGATGATGCTTTCCTGAACCATGCGCTGGCACTGGAATACGTAAAGTTGGGAAAGGAGGATGAAGCGCAAAAACTGTTTCAAAAAAACGCGGAACATCAGCCAGATTATGTCGCCACTTATTATCACTTAGGCAAACTGCTGGAGCGCACCGGAAAAAATGATGAAGCCATAAAAACCTACGAAGCCGGAATGGCAGAAGCAAAAAAAGCAGGCGACAACCATAGCTACAATGAATTGCAAAGCGCTTACGAAGACCTTGTTTATTAAATGAGCGCACTCCAAAAAGCCTTTCCCGAAAACTGGAATAAAAAAGGTTTCCAAAAGTTGAAAGCACCGCATTTGCTTGCCGTCAGCGGAGGGAAAGATTCCATGGCGCTGGCGCATTTACTGCTTTCTTCAAAAGTTGATTTTGCAGTGGCGCATTGCAATTTTAAACTGCGCGGAGAAGATGCAAATGGCGATGAAACCTTCGTAAAAACCTTTGCCGAAAAACACAATCTCCCTTTCTTTTCTGTAGCCTTCGATACGCAAAACATAAGCGCAGCGCGGAAGACAGGCATTCAGGAAACAGCGCGCAGCCTGCGTTACGAATGGTTAGAAAATGTTCGTGCAGAAAATAATTACGGCTCCATCATCACCGCGCACCATGCCGACGACAATGCAGAAACGCTGTTGATAAACTTGCTTAGAGGCACCGGCATTGCAGGTTTGCACGGCATCCGCGAGCATCATGAGAAACTATTAAGACCGCTACTTTTTGCCACACGGGAAATGATTGATGCATACGCTGCTGAAAATAAAATTGACTTCAGAGAAGATGCTTCCAACGCCGGCGATAAATATTTGCGCAACGCCATTCGCCATAAAGTAATCCCTGCTTTTAAGGAAATAATGCCTGATGCCATTGTGCGATTGAATGATAATATCCACCGGTTTGCAGAAGCGGAAATCCTTTACCAGAAGGCATTACAACGGAAAATCAAGAAGCTGCTTGAACCGCGGGGCAATGATTTTTACATTCCCATCCGAAAACTCATTCAGCAGGAAGCACTTCACACCATTTGCTTCGAAATGCTGCGTCCTTTTGGTTTTTCTTCGGCACAAATTCCTGATGTGCTTGCCTTGCTTGATGCTGAAAGTGGACGCTACGTTTCGTCAACTGATTTCCGCATCATCCGCAACCGCGATTTCCTCATCATCACTAAAAATGAAACTGCCGAAACCGACTTTATCCTGATTGATGCCTTCCCCAAAACCATTGAAACTGAAACCGCTCAGTTCCTTTTTAAAACTTCAAAAATGCCCGAAAATCCCACCGGAACAATCGAAGAAATCTACCTTGATTTACAGGAAATAAATCAACCCCTCATCCTAAGGAAATGGCGCACGGGCGATTATTTCTACCCTTTGGGAATGGGCATGAAAAAGAAGAAACTCAGCCGCTTTTTTATCGACCAAAAACTCCCGCTTCACGAAAAAGAAAACGTGTGGATTCTGGAAAGCAATAAGCGCATTGCATGGGTTTGCGGAATGCGGATAGATGAGCGTTTCAAAATAAAACCCACCACAAAACAGGCGTTGAAAGTGGTGATGAAACGGGGTTAGAAAAACGATGGATGCATCAGGCTTTCTAAGAAAATCACCCCATGGTCGGCAATAAAAATGAGCGTAAATAAAAACCCAAAAATGGCTCCGTAAATGTGCGCATCATGGTTTATGTGGTCGCCGCCGCGCTTGCCCATGTAAGCTGAATACACCAGATAAAGCACCGCAAAAACAATAGCCGGCACGGGAATGAAATACACGTAAATCAGCGCCCACGGAGAAAAATAAATGAACGCAAAAAGCACCGCCGCCACACCGCCCGATGCGCCAAGTGACCGGTAAAAATCGTTGTTCCTGTTTTTGATAAAAGAGGGGAGCGATGCGACTACAATACCTGCCACATACATTGCCGGAAACATGAAATCCGCAAGTCCTGAAACCCGATAGTACTGTTCCACTGCATCCCCGAAAAAATACAGCGTAAACATGTTGAAGAACAGGTGCATCCAGTCGGCATGAATGAAGTCGGAAGTCACCAGCCGGTAATAAGAAACAGGTTCGTTCATTGCCCGTGGATACAGAATGAGCTGGCGCATCATTTCCTGATTATTAAACGCAATGATGGACGTGATGGCGGTGATGATAATGATGATTAGTGTGTAGCTCAAAAGGAGGTTTTTTAGAAGTTGGGCGAAGGTAGTTTTCAGGCGTGATGATATGGCGTGTTGTTTAAAATGCTGAAGCTCCTGAAAATTTGTTCTGCTACAATCAGGCGCACCAACTGATGCGGAAAAACCAGCGGCGAAAGTGCCCATGTTTGCTTTGCCTGTGCCTTCACGTCTTCTGAAACACCGAATGCGCCGCCAATTAAAAACACGAGCGTCTTCACAGAGTGCGTCATCAAATGCTGGATTTGCGAAGCCCAAACTTCTGACGTTTGCAATTTCCCTTTTTCATCCAGCAACAGCAGGTGGTGCGCGGGTTGTAGCGCTTTCAAAATCATGTCGCCTTCCAAAGTTTTTAGTCGGGCAACGTCATTCGTTACCAGCTTTTTAGGCTGTTGCAACAGCTTCATTTCTATGGCGCACCAGGGTTTTATTTTCTTGAAATAATGCTGCACGCCCGCTTCAATAAACGCTTCATTTTCTTTCCCTACCGACCATATTTCTATGTTCATCTCTGCTTGTTGTTTTGCTGAAAAATAGGCGTGAAACTTCGGTTGCACGCTGCCCGATTTCCAAAAAAAAAATTGCCGCTCCAAAAGAACGCCCTTATATTTGCCCTCCCAAAACGGGAAATCCGGCTGCGTAGCTCAACTGAATAGAGCATCTGACTACGGATCAGAAGGTTTCAGGTTTGAATCCTGACGCGGTCACAAAAAATGAATGAAAGACTAACAGCAATGTTGGTCTTTTTTTGTGCTGAAAACGAAAGCTATCTTCAAAAAAAAATTTGCTCATTGCTGCCATGTTCTCGCTTCAAAATGTTTCGCTGATTGTCTCTGCAATTACTAACGGTTTAATGGCGGGTTTGTTTTTCGCTTACAGCTTTTCGGTGATGCCAGCGTTTACCGCGCTTCCTGATGCTTCTTTCCTTGCCGCCATGAAGGCAATCAACAGAGCCATTCAAAATCCGGTGTTTTTTCTAGCCTTTTTTGGTGCTTTAGTTTCGCTACCCGTTTGCGTTTGGGCGCATTTTGGAAAGCCGGTATCGCCTGCATTTTGGTGGTTGCTCAGCGCCGCATTGGTGTATGCGGCAGGCGTTATGGGCGTAACCATTTTTGGAAACGTACCCTTTAACAATGCGCTTGAAAACTTTAATCACCTGAATGCAGATGAGGAAGCTATTGCAGCCATGCGCACAAAATTTGAACAACCCTGGAATGCTTTAAACATGCTGAGAACCGTTGCGGCTATTGTTTCTTTTTGCCTGATAATTATGGGCATCGTCCGCAAAACGCATAGTGCATTGAATTAAAAAGCGAACATTTGCGAAGAAAAAATTCTGCTGCTGTTTTTCTTGTTTATCTTCGAAAAAACAGAAAGCAAGATGTTAGTAGAACGCACAAGTAACGACGAGATAGTGATTACGCTATCTGCTTCTTTGGATGAATTTGGGATGCAAAAAGTGATTGACTACGTGAAGTATCTGGAAGCGACTTCAAAAAGCAAAGCAAAGCAAGCGGCAGTTGATAAAATAGCAGATGAGGTGAATGCTGATTGGTGGGCAAAAAACCGGCAGCGGTTTATAAAATGAAGTTCATTGTAGATGCCAACGTCGTGTTTAGCGCCATTTTAAATACTAATGGCAAAATTGGAGACCTGCTTCTCCATTCTGAAAAGTACTTTCAGTTTATAGCTCCAGATTTTCTTAGAAGCGAAATCAAAAACCATTATAGTAAACTGATGAAAGTTTCAGGTCTCTCATTCGAAGAAATAGTAGAGTCAGAGTTTCAGCTTTACAAACGCATTCATTTTATCTCACCTGAACAAATAAGGGTTGCACATTGGCAGGCAGCCGATGCCTTGGTTTCAGATGTTGACCCAAACGATACGCACTATATCGCCTACTCTAAGCATTTCAATTGCAGTATTTGGTCAGGAGATAAAAAGCTAATGAAAGGGTTAGCATTAAAAGGTTTTAGAGCGTTTGTCACTACAGAAGATATCATGAAATTGCGGGAGAAACTTGCCAATTAGATTCCTGCGGAGACTCACGCACGAAGTAGCTTTAGACTTTCTACTTTAGACTTTCTACTTTTTCATGGCGTTCCCCGCCTGAAGAAGGCGGGTCGGGCTTTCCGCTGCAATCTTTTTGCCCCGCGCCACAAGAGAGACCTGCGCAGCAAAAAGGATTTCCGCTGCAACTAAGCGCAGCGTTCTCACGAATTCCTTCTAAAAAAACAATTAATTAATGAGTAATCCCTAACGCGCACAATCGGCGGAAAACTATTTTTGGTGGTGCACACAGTTTTAGACTTTCGTCTTTAAGCTTTCTACTGTTTATTTTCGGGCATAAGTCTCCACAAACCCTCCCTCACACAGCATTATACTTTCCGCTCGTACCTATTGCCACCCCCATTCATCTCTCCCCCAAAAAAATAATTGCATCCCCCAAAAAAACAATTGCCCACCCCCAACAAACAATACGGATAACCGCAATTAGTAAAGACAAAACATGCCTTGCCCCTATGCGCCCGCGAAAAACGATGCGCTTCGCACAAAAAACGATGGTCTTCGCACAAAAAACATATGGCTTCGACAAGCCTGCCATACCTGAAGTTTTGGCGTCAAAGACTACTCTGGGCTTGTCGAAGCATGACATACTGGCGTCAAAGCCAAGTCTAAGCTTGTCAAAGTCAAGTCTGGGGCTGTCGAAGTCAAGTCTTAGGCTGTCAAAGCCAAGTCTTGGGCTGTCGAAGCCAAGTCTTGGCTTGTCAAACACCACTCTCGGCTTGTCATTGCCAATCGTTTTTTCTGCGAAGCCCAAAACAAATTCGGCAAAGGCATTCATTTCTTAAAAAATTAAAATAGTAAAGGTGGCGAAGCCCCCCGTAAATCCAAACCTTACAAAATTTTTTTTTGCGGGCAGATGTATTTATTAAACAATGAAACGGTGGGCTGCCGACTGTGCGCGTTAGGGATGGCAGCGGACATCCTTTTTGCTGCGGCTGCCTCTTTCGGGGCGCGGGGCAAAAAGATGGGAGCGTACAGCCCGACCCGCCTTTTTCAGGCGGGGAACGCCCTAAAAAACTAAAAACGTCGGGAGGTGCAGCGCAGGAGATTTTGATAAGGGAATAATGGAAGTGGCATGTTTAAGCTGTTTCTTTTACTTCGTATTTATGATGGCTTTGTTGCGCTACGTACAATTTGTTTATTAGGGTCATGATAATTACGATTACCGGTGTAGCCAGCAAAACGCCCCAAAATCCGCCTAACAATCCCATAGCTACCTGACCAAAAACGATTAATGCAGGCGGTATGCTCACCATTTTCTTTTGAATGAGGGGTTGGGTAACGGCAGATTGTATTACTTGAATAAGGGAATATAAGCCAATAACCAATAGAAACGTTGTTGTTCCCTGCGAAAGTGCAATCAGGCAGGCGGGCACTAAGGCTATGATGGGGCCAAAATTGGGTATAAAATTCAATAACCCGGCAATGAGTGCAAGCGGCAGAATGAAGGGCATGCCGATAGCCCATAATCCAAATGCAGAAAGTACCGCAATGAAAAGAAAACCAAATAACTGTCCTTTAATCCAGTTTTTAAGAATGTGGTGCATGTCATCCCATATTTCTGCACCTTTATCTTTTGCTTTGGGTGGTAACAAATGCACAACGCCTTTTTTATACAAAAATGGACTGGCAATAAAAAAGATTCCTAACAGCAGAACAATATAAACATCACTTAGTATTCCAAAACCGGAAGAGAAGAAACTTTTCAAAAGCATCTTTGTTTTTTGCGTGTCGCCGGATGATTGCAGGTAGCTCAACACTTTGCTACCAAGCTTGCTTTTTTCAAGGTATGCTTTGGCATCATCAATCGTTTGGGGCAGCATATCGGATAGGGAAGCAATTTCATTCTGTAATCTTGCGCCTACAAACCAAACGAATGCAGTGAGCAATGCGATATTGACTATAATTGAAAGCGCTAAACTCCATCCGTTAGGCAAGTGCAACTTTTTGTGAAAAAAATGGGCGCAGCCATGAAAATAAATGGCAAACAAAGTACCGGCAAGCGTGAGCAAGAGCAAGCTGAACAAAGTTTTAAACAGCAATAATAAAATAAGGGTTAGGGAAGTAATCGCAACGGCTATCCAAACTTTTTTTGAGTAAGGCGTTTTTTGGGGTGATAAATTACTTTCAGGATTAAGCATAGTGAGAATGTTTGCTACTATAATAAAATTCTTTTAGTGAAAAACGAAGGGATAAAGTATTTTATACCGTTTAGACACCCAATCTAGTCCCAACGTCCTTGCGAGGGCTTGCCCGAAGCAATCTGAAGCCAAACTATACTTTCCTGCTGCTTTTCAGATTGCTTCACTGCGTTCGCAATGACGTTCCGAATGGATAAACTAGTTGTCTATTTGGTATTAATCACTTTAGCATTACAAATACCTTACCCTGGCTTTTGGCGAGCATAACGTTTGAGAATGACTCTTTATAGAAGGTCTCTAAATTTATAAAATTGCTTGCCCCCCGTAAATTCATTAGCAAACCCATTGTTATCTATCTACAAACGTACCGTTATTCACTATCAAAAATTAGGAATACGGTAAGCTGCCCGCCTACTTTTGTCTTTCAAATCTTAAGGAGATTATGAGAACCACATTAATTACAAGCCTGCTATGTGCCGGCTTTGCGATGGCGCAGCCATGCAACACATTCGCGCAAATCCTTAATCCCAAAGTGGAGGTAGGGGCAAGCGGTAGCGGATTTCTTTATCACGGCGATCTTACCCGCTCTGAGTTTGGCGATCCCCGCGATTTCCGGTACGGCTTCGGCATCTTCGGGAGGTATTATTTCAACCCCGTTTTTTCAGGCAGGCTAAACATCTATCGCGGCGGGCTAAAGGGTGATGATTGTCAGTATTCAGAAGTTTGGCGGCAAAAACGTGCTTACGAGTTTAAGTCGTCGCTCACGGAAGTTTCCTTTATGGTGGAGGCAGATTTACTGGGGAAAAGCAAGTTTGAATCTTACGGAAGTTTTGGGCGCCACACCGACCGTTGGAGCGTTTACCTGCTTGCCGGCGTTGGCGCAGCTTTCCTGAACACGACCCGCGACTGGAGTAAACTAGACAGGGACTGGTTTGGCAGGGACGCCACGGATAGAATTCCACTCGATTCTGCCAATTCCCCTGACCGCCGTGTGTTGGTGTTGCCCATGGGCATGGGCATCCGGTATGATCTCAGCAAGCGGACTACGCTTTTTGCAGAAGCCGCGTATCGCCTCACTTTCACCGATAATCTGGATGGGTTTACGCATTCCGTTTACAGCGCCAAAAGTGATGGCTACACTACCTATTCCTTCGGCATTTCCTACCGTTTTAAAAACCGTGATTCTGATGGTTATTACATCTACCGCCGCGGCTGGAAGCATGATTATTACGACCGGAAGAACCAGCATTAGGATTTAAGAAAAATGCCCGCTTCCTGCTGTCTTGAAATTGGTTTGGGTGAAAGCGCAAGCCAATTTTTTTGTTCAATAATACCCGAGGTACATTTTGGCAATGCTGGTGTATTCAATGTTCACCTCATCACCAATGCTCATAAACTGATAATCCTGAACATCCACTTCAATGCTTAAACGGTTGGGTGAGTCGATGTAAAAAAAGTAAGTGTTGGTGTGCGGCATGTATTGCTTGCGGGTGATGCGGGAGCGCTCTATGGTTTTTGTGCCGGTAGAAATATCCCGCTGCACTTGGCGGAGGTAGTTTTTGTAAACAATAAAAATGCCCATGGCGCTGAACGACATCAGGAAGCCGACGCCCAAAAAATAAGTGCCGTAAGAAAATGGATTTTCAGCCCCAAAAGCAGCGCGCACGCAAGCCACGGCAAAAGGACAAATAAAACTGAGAAACAAAAACACCCGCGCCACTTTATAAAGCTGTGTTCTTTCGCGACGCTCTTTGCGGTGTAAAAAATGAAGCTCCTCTTCCGTTAACGGCTCTTGATATTGAATGAGGGAAGGGAGCGCAGGCTTCATGATTTCAGGTTGTAAATGCCGGAATATTTTTCGGAAGCGTAGTTCATGAAGGCATTAAAATCTAGTCCGGTTCCGGTAATGTTTTTACACAATTCCTCGCTGGTAAACCGCCTGCCATGCACGTGTATTTTTTCGCGCAGCCAATGCAGTAAACGGGTAAAATCGCCGCGCTGGGTGTCTTCCTGAAGTCCGCTGAAATCGTGTGAAGCTGCTTCCAGAAACTGCGCTGCGTAAATGCTGCCGAGGGAATAAGTCGGGAAGTATCCGAAACTGCCATGGCTCCAGTGCACATCCTGCAAAACGCCTTTTTTATCATCGGGTGGGGTGATGCCGAGGTGTTTCTTATAACCCTCATTCCAAACCTCTGAAACCTGCCGTGGGTCAAGCGTTCCGGCTATAAGTTCCTTTTCAATTTCATAGCGTATCAGCACATGGAAATGGTACGTCAGTTCGTCTGCATCTGTGCGAATGAAGGAAGGCTCCACACGGTTCATGCCTTTGTAAAAATCCAGTAGGGAAACATCATTCAGCGCTTCCGGAAAATGGTTTTGCAACTGCGGATAAAAATGTTCCCAAAAGAGCAAACTCCTGCCTATTCCATTTTCCCAAAGCCTGCTCTGCGATTCATGGATGGATAATGAAACCGGCTGGCCCAGCGGTAAACCATATTGTTCCTCCGGCAAGCCCTGTTCATACAAAGCATGACCGCCTTCATGAATGCTGCTCCATAAAAGGGAAGCAAACTGGTGTTCATCCACCCGCGTTGTGATGCGCACATCAGCCGCTGAAAAGGAAGTGGTGAATGGATGTTCGGAAAAATCCTGCCTGCCTTTATCAAAGTCGAAACCCATGCTGCGCAGCACTTCCAGCGAAAATTGAAACTGTTTTTCTTTTGGAAAAAATTGTTTGAAAAAGGAATCATCCACTTGCTGCGCATTGCGGATTTGATGGAGCAGCGGTGTCAGTTTTTCCTTCACCGAACTGAAAACGGCATCCAGCATTTTCACGTTTGCGCCTTTCTCATAATCATCCAGCAAGGCATCGTAAGGGTGATTTTCGAAACCATAAAGCTGCGCCTGTTCCTTTTTCAGCGCAATCATTTCCTGTAAATGCGGCGCATAAACAGCAAAGTTGTTTTCCCTTCTTGCTTCCAACCATGCCTGGTAGCAAATGCTTGATTGCTTTGAGAGGCTAGCTATAAAAGCATTCGGTAGCTTTTTGTTTTTGGAATAATCTTCAAAGCTCAAACGCACATTTTGTAGCTGTGCATCCTTCAAATCATTATTGGAAAGCAATTCCTGAAGCAAGCCTCCAAATGCATCGCCGGTTAATAATTCATGCGCCGCAGTGTGTAATGTGGCAAGTTGCCGGCTCCTGAATTCAAACCCTTTTGCAGGCATATACACTTCCTGATCCCATTCCAGAACGGCAGCGGCATTACTGTAATCAGCCGCTTGTTGCATCGTCTCAACATATTGTTGGTAAAGGGTTTCAGGTGTTTTCATTTTTCAGGTATTGGGTTGTTTTTTTTGAAGAAGGCATACCTCACACTTCCTGCGCATCGAGGCGTTCCACTTTTGTAATGCCTTCCAGTTTGTTCAGTTGTTTGCAAAGTTCATCCAGCTCTTCGCGGTCGTGAACGTAAATCATGATCGTTCCGTGAAACACGCCGTCTTTAGAATCAATACTCATGGAGCGCATGTTCATTTTCAACTCTCCTGAAATAACGTTGGTGATTTTTTGAATCACGCCCACATCATCCAATCCGATAATCCGCACGCCTGAAAGGAAAGAGATTTCTTTGTTTTTAGCCCACTTTGTTTTCACAACCCTGTGCCCATGGTTGGCGAGCATTTGCGCAGCATTGGGGCAATCCGTTCTATGAACTTTTAAGCCTTCGCCGGTGGTAATAAATCCAAACACATCGTCCCCCGGAATAGGCTGGCAGCATTGCGCAAGCTTAAACTTTATCTTGTCTGAACTTTCCCCGAAAATCACGAGTTCAGTGCCTTTCGCCGGTTTTTGTTTGTTTAGTTCTTCTTCACTATTTCCTGTTTTAACCTCTTGCTTTTGCTCTCTTACCGGATGGTGCAATTTGTCTCCCGAGATGGTAAAATCCTTAAGGTCGCGCAGGTCTACACTGCCAACGGCAACGGCATAAAACAAATCAAGCGGAGAAGGCTTTTTGTAGTGAAGGGTTAGTTCGGTGATGTTGTGTTGGGATAGTGGAACGCTGTAATGATGCAGTTTGCGTTGCAAAGCGGCTTTGCCATCTTCAGCAGTTTTTCGCTTTTCTTCTTTGAGGTAATACTTAATCCGCGATTTTGCTTTTGCAGTTGTTACGAATGACAACCAGTCTTCAGAAGGTTTTTGTTTTGCGGAAGTAATAATCTCCACCTGGTCTCCGCTTTTCATGGCGTGGCTTATGGGCAGCAGGCGGTGGTTCACTTTTGCGCCAATGCATCTTGCACCCAACTGAGAGTGTATATCAAACGCAAAATCCAGTGCTGTGGCGCCTTTCGGGAGAATACGCATTTCGCCACCGGGTGTGTAAACGTAAATTTCTTCGGTAAACAGATCGAGTTTAAAATCCTGCAAAAAGTCCAGTGTATCCGTGTCGGGGTTGTTTAGAATTTCGCGCAGATGCTGCAGCCAGGCGTCCAGTTTGCTTTCCTGCTTGTTCGTGCTTCCTTCTTTATATTTCCAGTGCGCTGCCAATCCCTTCTCTGCAATCTCATTCATCCGCGCCGTGCGTATCTGCACTTCCACCCATCTTCCTCCGGGGCCCATCACAGTGGTGTGCAACGCTTCGTAGCCGTTTCCTTTCGGTTGGCTTATCCAGTCGCGCAGGCGGTTTTGGGTGGGCGTGTAAAAATTGGTGATGATGGAATACACCTTCCAGCAATCTTGTTTTTCTTTTGCTTTGGGCGTGTCAAGAATGATGCGAATGGCAAACAGATCAAACACTTCTTCAAACGAAACGTGCTTTGTGCGCATCTTGTTCCAGATGCTGTGTATTGCCTTTGGTCTGCCAAAAATTTCAAAATCGAAACCTTCAGCCAACAGGGCTTCTTTGAGGGGTTTTATAAACTCGTTGATGTATTTGGTGCGGTCTCTGCGTGTGTCTTTTAAGCCCTTTGTGATGTCGGTGAAAATCTCCGGTTGGGTATAACGCAGGGCAAGGTCTTCAAGCTCTGATTTTATTTCGTAAAGGCCCAGACGGTGCGCCAGCGGAGAATAGATGTAAGTGGTTTCTGAAGAAATGCGCAATTGCTTTTCGCGGCTCATGCTGTCGAGTGTACGCATGTTGTGCAGCCGGTCTGCAAGTTTTATCAGGATAACACGCGGGTCGTCAGCAAGCGTTAAAAGGATTTTCCGAAAGTTTTCAGCCTGCACGGTTGTGGTGGCTTTCAGATCAACAACGTTGGAGATTTTGGTAAGTCCGTCAATGATTTTTGAATAGTCTTTTCCAAATTCACGTTCTATGTCTTCAAGCGTCAGCTCTGTATCCTCCACGGTGTCGTGCAGCAATCCGCAGATGGCAGAAGTAACACCCAATCCAATTTCATCCACCACAATTTTCGCTACCGCAAGGGGATGTAAAATGTAAGGCTCGCCGCTTTTTCGGCGCATGGTTTTGTGTGCATCTACAGAAATCTCAAACGCCCTTCTCAGTAAATCTTTATCGCCCTTTTTGAGGCGCAGTTTTAAGGCGCGAAGCAACCCGCGGTATTCCCGCAAAATCATTTTCTTCTCTTCTTCTTCGTTGTTATTATAGGATAAGGTGGCTGCTATTTTCATTTTCTCGCGTTGCTGAATCTAAATTGAAATTTACAAAAGAAAGCCCGCCGATTTTGCATGGCAGGCTAAAATCTTTTTGATGCAGACTTCACTATTTATAATTGGCTCTGTAAAATTTCAGGTAATTGGGAACGCCTTTATCGGTGGTAAGTTTTAAGAAGTTAGGCGCAGAAATAAGAAACAACTGATAATCACCGGATTTGTATTCTCTGAAAAGTTGTGCATTTGCCTTAACGGAATTCAGGTAAATTTTTGCGTGGGAAGCCGATGAAAATGCTTTCACCGTTATGATGCCCTGATCCGGCTGCAACATTTCAAGCGATGCATCCAGGTTTTGACTGGAATATTTAAACGTGTTAAAGTCCTTTATTCCTGCTTTCACGCCCAGTGCTTTCGACTCCAGTTTTGGAAAAGAAAAAATAACGTAGTGCTGTTCATTCGGTTCATACTTATAAGCCGCGGGTGGTTTGGTGGTGCTACCGGCATTCAACACTGCAGGCAAATTTGGAACCGTAGCAGGCGTGTTTGCAACCGGCGGATTTGCTTTGGCAGCAGCGGCTTTTGCACTATCTAAAAAGGGAGAATTGGCGAATGCTGCCGGCGTGTTTGCAACCGAAGCCGGGGGCATTTTTACCACCGCAGCCGTGGTAGAATCTTTAGGTGGTGCAACGGTTTCAACAGGCTTGTTTTTATTCACGTAGTTAAGCACTGTTTCCGCCCATGTTTTCAACGAATCGTTAGGGTGGGTGCTGATGAATTGCGTAAGCAACGTGTCTGCCTGATTATAATTTCCCGAGCCTGCAAGCGCAATGGCTTCCATAATTCTGAATCGTTTCAGGTAAACAGGATCACTGTATTGCTGCTGCCCCTGCCGCACGCGTTGCAGCACGTTTCCGTATTCCCGCTGCATCATCAGTCCGTAGGTTTCATCATAAAAATTAGCTACCGGAACTGCTGATGCTACGAGCACATTTTTATCGTTTTGCGGAGCAATTTGTTTTGCCCATTTACTGTCAGGGTAATCGTTGCGAAGCTTGCTGCCAAGTTGTTGCGCTTCCGTCAGTTTGTTTTGTTTCAACGCAATTTGGTAGCGGATGTAAAGCGCTTCGGCTTTGTAATTGTGCGCCTGATATTTTCTATCCAGCGTATCGACGGCGGAAGTGGCGCGGGGATAATCTTCCAATGCTGTGAGGTAAGCATTGCCAAGGTCAACGTAAGCTTTCTGAATTTTTTTCGTCGCCGTGTTTTGTTGGTCAGTTGTAGCCGGGATAAAGGATAGTAGCGTGGCTTCTGAAAGTCCGTTTTCAGCAGTGGTATTTGTTTCTGTTTCTTCCAAAGGGTCGTTCGCTCCACCATTTCTATTGGCAACATTTCCTGAAGCGCCTGCCCTTCTCCAGTTGTCCACATTCTGCCGGCTGCCCCATTTCCTTTTAAAATCAATAGCGCCTTGCTGGATAAGCGCAGGGTTGGAGAAATACCAGTTTCCGGCAGTTCCCAAAGGCTCATTTTTATCAGGTTCCTGCACTGCTTTGGTCGTCGGATTTTCAGCAGCAAACGCGCTATCAGCCTGCTGTTGCTCCACTTGCCGGATGTATTTTCTCACGGCAGCAATTCTTTCTTTTTCACTTAAAGAACCAAGCTTTAAAAGGCTATCCTGCTGCCGGATAATGGCTGTGGGAATACTCACCTGATCAAGCACTTTGCTTCTTTTGGATGCTGTAAGAATCAGGCTATCGTCGGGTGCGTATTTTGAAAGCATAGCCGCGCTGTCGTAAGCCAGTTTAGCATACGGATAATTGCCGGTGGCGTAATACACATTTCCCAGGCTCGCAAAAGAAAGCGCCTTTTGTTTTTTAGTTGATTTAGCAGAGGCTACGCTTTTCTGCAGATAACTAATGGCATCTTCCGGCTTGTTGCTATTTGCTGCCAGCCTGCCCAAAACATAATACACCTGCTCATGGTAAGGCGCATATTTATTGTCTTTCAAAAGCTTTTTTAAAGATGCCGTTGCTCCTTCCTGATTGCCACCCTGCTCCACCAGACTATACGCCATGTTTTTCCGCGCATAAAAGTCCATTTCAATTTTCGGGTTCAGGTCAATTACGTCGGCATATTGCGCAGCTGCTTCCTTGTAATTCCCGCGGTTAAACTGAATTTGCGCATTCAAATAAGCACTCCTTTGCCGCAACCAGTCCGGGATATTTTTATCATCAGCAGCAATGGCAAGTTGCGGAGCGGCAGATGCATAATCTTCTTTGCGCAGATTGAGGTATGCTTTCTCCAATGCCACTTTCCCCTTAATGCTTTCGGGCAAATCTTTTTCATTATCCAGCAGTTCAAGGATGGATTCTGCCTCCGCTATTTTTCCTGACTGCGTATATACCCGCGAAAGCCACACAATTGCTTCATTGTGCACGGAGCGGTGTTTCAGGAAATCAAGCAGCTTTTCATCCTCTTTTGAAACAATGGAATTCGCTTCTTCCTTCGTTATTTTTCCTTTGTTCGATTTACTGTTGCGGAGCGCTTTCAGTTTGTTTTGCTGGTCTATGCTGATGATGTAGCGGAAGGCAGCTTGCGCATCGGTGTAATTGCCTTTGTAATAATAAGCCTGCCCCAAAAGCAAATACAAATCATCTCCCCATTTAGTGCGCGGGTCATGGATCTGAATACCGAGCGATGCTTTTTGGATAATGCTGTCCATGTCAGGTGCCAGCAGCGTAGAATCCAAATCCGGATTAAACGGATAAAGGGCTATCAACGAGTCGTAATTATCCCTGTTCGTTCGCTGCATGTTCACCAGCGCCTCGTCCATTTTCCGGTCGGCGTTGAAATAATAATTGTAGCGCGTAAACGTGTTTTGGATTACCTGCCTTGGCCACGACCATTTTTTCTTCAGCAGCTTTTCATTGCTCCAGGCTTCGTGTTTCTTTTTTATTTTAAGCTCAAAGGCAAGCTGCAGTTTTTCCTTTTTAATGTTCTCCTGAGATTTATTAAGACGCTCCCTGCTTTCCTTCGCTTTCGCCAGACTGTCAGAACGCACTTTCCGCACGGCTTTCAGGCTGTCAAGATATTTTGTGCGTACGGCGGTGGTGCTGTCGAGAACATGTTTGCGCACGGCAGCAATGCTATCGGTCACGCCTTTGCGTTCTCTGAAAACGCTGTCGTTGTAAGCCTGTCGTTCCGCCTTCAGGCTGTCGAGGCGATTGGTGCGGGCAATGGCAACACTATCCGTGAAACGCTTGCTGCTCCTGTATTTTCGAATTATAGCCAGGCTGTCGCTTCGCGATTTCTGCACGGCTCTTATGGAATCAATCGTTTGCTTTCGCGAAGCAGTAGTGGAATCAATAACGCGCTGCCGTTCCGTTTTCAGAGAATCAAAATAAGCGGTGCGCACATCCCGGATGCTGTCAATCCTACCCTGACGGGCATTCGCTAAAGAGTCTTTGTATTTTTTGCTGCTGCGATGATTTCGGATGGCTGCCAGGCTATCAGACACTTGCTTGCGTGCTGCTTTAAGACTGTCGGTGATGCGTAATCTTGCATCCCGGGCACTGTCGAGGCTGCGCTTTTGGGCAATGCGCATTTCATCAATCGCCTGTTGGCGGGCGGCGCGCAGGCTATCTGTGTTTACTTTTTGGGCATGGGCATTCTGGAGGCTTAAAGCCATGAAGCACACCAATAAAAGAAGGAAAGTTTTTACGCTTCTAATGTTCATTTTCAAAAACACCACGCTTATAAAACTGCGAAAAGCAAAAAATATTTTAAGCGGCAAAAGTTTGGGTGGATAAGGGGGGATTGAAAGGTTCAAAACTAATGAAAACGGAGGCACTTCCCAATTACGGATTAGGCAGGTTAGGTGATTGCGCAGATTGATGGACGTGTAAAAATGTGCAATTCAAAAAAAAGGTCAACCATATAAAATCCTAAAAACCATAAAAATCTGCTTATCATCCTTCTCAATAACTATCCGAAAATGTAGGAAACAAAAGTGTAAACTAAACCTAGTTTTTTTTGTGTTGTATAAACGACACATCAGCGAATCTGAAAATTAGCCAACCTCATTCCACCTCTTTAACCTATTCTTACTTTTCTTGCCTCACTTATCAACCTTCCAACCTATCAACTTATAACATACCAACTTACTCTCCCCACAGCCCGCGATTATTTTCCCTTGCTTCTTGCTGGAGGGTGGAGAAATAGTCGGCATATTTTACATTTGGTGGGATAGTCATTATGGTGGCGAAACCATTTTTTACGAGCGCGGCATTCACGAAAGTGCCATCGGGGAGATAAACGTAGGCAAGCGTTCTGCCA
This sequence comes from Flavipsychrobacter sp., assembly GCA_965218185.1. GTDB lineage: Bacteria > Bacteroidota > Bacteroidia > Chitinophagales > Chitinophagaceae > JAFIGV01. Next base: position 417,944 of record CBDCKE010000002.1, on the reverse strand, counting down.
TATCGATCTTTCCTGCCCACGTCGTATTTCAGCAACACGCTTTTACCTTTTAGTAAATTGGTGAGGTATGCTTTAGCTTCTTTACCGAAATAGCCAATTTGTTTTTTAAATAATTTTCGGGATTCGGGAGCATCAACCCCTATAAGGCGGATTTTCACACCCTTTGCGCTGCCATCGTTTGCCCAAAAGGTGTCGCCGTCTACAATTTTAGTGACGGAATAATAACCTTTATGATTTGCGGATTGTGAGGATCCTGAAACGATTTGCTTTTGTTTTCCTGATTGGGATTGGCAGGAAGCATGACACCAGGAGAAGGCGAGGCATGCAAAAATTAAAAGAATGCGTGGCATAAAAAGATGGGAAGGATGATGGGGGCGGGACTTTGTTTTGCAATAATAGTATATCATTAAAACTGTTGGGGGAGCTATGGTTTATTTTCTTTCCGCAGGATTCTTTCCATCTTTCTGCCCTTCGCTAGTTCGTCCACCAGTTTGTCTAAATACCTTGCTTGTTTGGTGAGGGGTGTGGTGATATCTTCAATACGATAACCGCAAATGGTGCCTGTTATCAGGTGTGCTTTAGGATTTAATGTTGCCCGATTGAAGAAGGTTTCAAAAGTTGCTTCTTCTTTGATTGCTTCTTTCAGTTGGGAATCGTTAAAGCCTGTGAGCCAATGGATTACCTTATTTAGTTCCTCCTTTGTTCTGCCTTTGGATTCTACTTTTTTAAGGTAGAGTGGGTAAACAGTAGCAAATGTCATTTTTGCGAAACGCTCATCGTGTTTTAGTGTGGTAATCATGCTTTTTTTATACTATAACATACTGGATTGATTTTCATTTTTTTAGCCAGCTTCTGAAGAAAATGGATTGCAACAAGAATCGTAAATAGTGACAAAACTGCAAGCAATGCGAGATTTCCTATTTTAAATGCAATGTAAAAAAAGGGAAATTTCTGATTGAAAATTTCCCTTTAATTTTGTGAACGGTTGTAAGTTAATCACAATCTTCGTATATCATTCCCATTTGCACTTCTGTTAATTCATCTGCTTCAAACCAAAAGCTCATGGCCTTGTGCTCCAGATGATACATCGAAACGCCTGCATCTTCCTCTTTAATTTCTTCGTCCTCTTCCGGCACGCCCCAGCTATGCTTTTCGCAAAGGTTTTTAAAATCCTGAACGCTGATGCCAACTAAAGAAATGCCATTCAGCAAATAGTCTTTTTTACTAACGGCAATTGAAGAGAGTTTCCAATCATCATCTTCATCGAATGAAAGTGAAAGACCCTGATTGTCGTAATGCCAGGCTTCGGTATCGTCACTATCGAATTCATCGAGGGAGTATTTTTCAATTTCATCCGCCTCGCCAATGGTTTCTTTTACTTCTTCACGCGTGTTTCCAAAACGTAAGGCGCCTAACCCTATACCAGGCATAATTTCTTGCATGTTTGCTTTCATGGTTTTGCTATTTTAAAATTTCAATGTTTTTAAGTGCTGCAAAGATGAAGATAAAATGGGGAAATTTCAAAAAGCATTTTTGCGGGCTAGGGGAATAGTTTGCGCTTCATTATTATCCTCCTTATATTGGTGTTGTTGAGGAGTATTCAGGTGATAAGTATAGTTAGTTGCCATTATCACATCATTACAGTCAAAATGTTTGATGATGCCATTTTCTTCCAAAGCAATTACCCAGCAAGTATTTTGGTGCATTCCATAATCAATTATAAACAGCGCTTGTCCTTTACCGAGTGGAGTTATAACAAGTATAGAAGGGTGTAATTGCAAAATCATTTCGTCGGATTTTTTAGCTTTGTTATAAGATCATGCCATTTGTAATGATTTGTGGTATTGTTTTTACGTTAAGTTCCTCAATAAATCCAATCGACCGTTAAGATGAGAAAATTTAAAGCTACATACGACCATAAACAACTGTTATCCATTTTCCCGGTTTCCACTGATGAAACAACGAGCAATGAGATTTTAGAAGAGCATACAGGACAAACATTATTTGCCATTATTGAAGCGGAAAGCGAGGCGGAAGCTCATGAAAAAGCAAGGCGTTTAGAAACAGAGTTGATAACGCGAAAAACCAAACAAGATTTCGAAAAAAAGTAATTCCCTTGCTTGCTATAATTAATCTTTAACGATTTATCGTAAGGCACGTTTTTTAAGTATCCTTTCCTCTATTCTTTAGAAGAAAGTGCGCCAATGTCCATCCATGAAATCCATAATCCCACAGATTTTCAGCTTATTTTTAAAGTTTGCCCCCAGCCCTTAGCTATCATCGCTCCTAATGATCCGGTTTTTACTTTTATTGATGTTAATGAGGCTTACGAAATGCGCTCTGGATTACAACGCAATTATTTAAAGGGAATTTCGGTATTTGATGCTTTTCCGGATAATGCTTCAAACCCGAACACTGCTGGCATAAAAAAGTTGACTGAATCTTTCCGCCGCGCCATTGCAACTGGTAAACCAAGCCGGATGCCTAATCAACGTTATGACATCCGCAATGTAAAAGGCGATTTTGAAGAGCGCTGGTGGAGTCCTGTTAACACACCCATTTTATACGATGACGGTTCTGTACGCTATATCCTCCACACCGTTATTGAAATTACAGAGGTTCATCTAACCGAGCGGTCTTTAAAACTTGCACAACAAAACGAGGAATTATCATCCTTTGAAAAAAGTGAAGCCATCAGCGCAAAAGAAGCCTCCGAAATGGCTGTTGAACGTTTCCAGAATGTAATTGATAATTCCCAAACCGGCATTTTCCTGATTGAACCGGTAAAAAATGAAAAAGGAACCCTTGTTGATTTCCGTTATAAAATAGCCAATGATAAAGTCGCTTCTTATTCGGGACGAGATAAGGAAAATATGAAAGGAGAATTAGTAAGCGCAAAAGCTCCCATTTATAAAAGTAACGGACTCTTTGAAAAATATGCGGAAACCTATCTCACCGGCAAACCACAACACCTTGATTTTTATTACACATCAGACGACGTGAATGTCTGGCTAAACATCAACGCAAAGAAACTGGAAGATGGCGTGGTAGTAACCTTTACGGACTTCACAACGCTAAAAAATCTGCAGCAGGAACATGAAAATACTATTGAAGAACTAAAGCGAAGCAACACCGATTTAGAACAATTTGCCTACATCGCTTCCCACGACATGCAGGAGCCATTAAGGAAAATTCAAGCATTTGGAGATATCCTGACGGCGCGCTATGCTAATGAACTCAGCAAAGATGGCAGCGACATTATTCAAAGAATGCAACATGCCTCCCAGCGAATGAAAACCCTCATAGATGACCTGCTGACTTATTCTCGTGTAAGCACTGAAAAAAGAAGTTTTAAAAAGATAATCCTCAATCATTTAATTAAAGATATTCTCACCGATATGGAAACCACGGTTCGGGAGAAAAAAGCTACTATTATTCTGGACGATTTTCAGCCGGTGCATGGCGATGAACTTTCCCTTCGGCAATTATTTCAAAACCTGATAAGCAATGCCCTAAAATTTAGCAAACCGGACGTTCCTCCACGTATAGAATTTAAATCTTCCATTGTAAAAGGAAAAGATGTTGCACACGTGGTGTTGCCTGAACCCAAAAAAAACTACCAGCATATTATGATGCACGATGAGGGTATTGGCTTTGAACCTGAATATAAGGAGCGCATCTTCCAGATTTTTCAGCGTTTGCACGGCAGGTCGGAATACGAAGGAACCGGCGTCGGCTTAAGCATTGCCCGAAAAGTGATTGACATGCATAAAGGTGCCATCACAGCAGACGGCACATTAAGTGAGGGAGCAACTTTTCATATTTACTTGCCCCTTGAAAAATAGAGAAGAGATTTTTATTCTGCCCAGCTCATGCAATAGTTTTCATCCTCAATCCCTAACGCAGCTTCTGTTAGAAATAATGGTTTGAAAGTATCTACCATCACAGCAAGTTCATTTGTTTCTTTTTGCCCAATGCTTTTTGCCACAGCACCGGGGTGCGGACCGTGCGGAATGCCGGAAGGGTGAAGAGTAATCATGCCGCGGGTTACGTGTTTACGGCTCATAAAATCTCCATCCACATAATAAAGTACTTCATCACTGTCAATATTACTGTGGTTGTAAGGAGCAGGAATGGCTTTGGGGTGATAATCGTACAGCCGGGGTACAAAGGAGCAAATTACGAAATTATGCGCGTCGAAAGTTTGATGCACCGGCGGCGGCTGATGCACCCGTCCGGTAATTGGTTCAAAATCATGAATGGAAAGCGCATAAGGATATTCATAACCATCCCAGCCAACCACATCAAATGGATGCGTAGCATACCGGATAGGGTAGAGCAATCCTTGTTTTTTTACCTGGATTAAATAATCACCTTTATGGTCGATGGTGCGGAGGTCTTGAGGTTTGCGGATGTCGCGCTCGCAAAAAGGCGCATGTTCCAGCAACTGACCATATTTGCTGAGGTAGCGTTTCGGAAAGTGAATGGGGGAAAAAGATTCTACAATAAACAAACGGTTGTTGTCATCATCAAACTGAATCTGATAAATAGTGCCGCGTGGAATTACTAGATAATCGCCGTGTGAAAATGGAATGGAGCCATAAGGCGTTCTAAGCGTTCCCGTGCCATCATGAACAAAAATTACTTCGTCCGCATCAGCATTTTTAAAGAAATAATGGAGGATGCCATCCTGCGGTGCAGCAAGGGAAATCTGCACATCGTTATTGAACAAAACAGGTTTGCGGCTTTTTAGATAATCGGCTTCCGGCTTAATATTAAATCCCTGAAAACTGCGGTGTTTTAAAATATTTTCAGAAGCTGCCTTTGCGCGAATGTCCACCGGTTCGCCACTTTCAATTATTTGTGTTGGTGGATAAATGTGGTAAAGGAGGGAGTAATTTGAAGAAAAACCTTCGGTACTGAAAAGTTGTTCTGAATAAAGTCCGCCGCCGGGTTTGTGGAATTGGGTGTGGCGCTTGTGGGGAATGTCTCCGAGAGAATGGTAGTAAGGCATCGTTTGAAAATGGTTGTTCTGTTCAAATTTACAAAAGTCAGTCCGAGGGGGTGATTAGTAGCGTGTTTGCGAAGTGCCAATCAGGTTGCGCAAATAATCTCCGTAGCCCGATTTTGCATAAAATATCGCTTGTTTTTCCATCGCTTCATCATCCATCCATCCATTGTGGTAGGCTATTTCTTCAATGCAACCAATTTTAAGACCTTGTCTTTTTTCAATCACTTCAATAAATTGCCCTGCCTGAATTAAGGAATCAAAAGTGCCCGTGTCGAGCCATGCTGTGCCGCGGTCTAAAACGCCCACTTCCAGCTTTCCCATTTCGAGGTATTTTTTGTTGATGTCCGTAATTTCTAATTCTCCACGTGGAGAAGGCTGAATGTATTTCGCAATTTCCACCACCTCATTATCGTAAAAATAAAGTCCGGGAACGGCATAATTTGATTTTGGATTTTCCGGTTTTTCTTCGATGCTCACCACTTTGTAAGACTTGTCAAACTCCACCACGCCATAGCGCTCAGGGTCTTGCACCTGATAAGCAAAAACCACTGCGCCATCGGGGTTCGATTTTTCGCCCAGCAAAGCGCCCATTCCGGAACCGTGAAAAATATTATCTCCCAACACTAATGCGGCTGCATCATTTCCAATAAAGTCAGCACCCAGAATAAATGCCTGCGCCAGTCCTTCAGGTTTTGGTTGGGCAATGTATTCAAACCTGCATCCTACCTGCGCTCCATCGCCCAGTAATTTTTTAAAAGCTTCCTGATCTTTGGGTGTTGTGATGATTAATATTTCGCGGATGCCTGCATGCATGAGGGTAGAAAGCGGATAGTAAATCATCGGCTTGTCATACACCGGCATTAATTGTTTGCTAACTGCAATCGTGAGCGGATATAATCTTGTTCCTGAGCCTCCTGCGAGGATAATTCCTTTCATTTTTCTTTCGTTTTTCTGAACTGATTTTAGCAGTTTGTGTTTATGAATACTGCTTCGAGTAATAACGCTGATAATCGCCAGTGGTCACGTTCTTCAGCCACGCTTCATTTTCCAGATACCAGTCTATTGTTTTGCTCAGTCCTTCTTCAAAAGTTACGGATGGTTTCCAGCCCAGTTCTTTGTTGATTTTTGAAGCATCAATCGCATAGCGCCTGTCGTGCCCGGGGCGGTCTTTTATGTAAGTAATTAATTTTTCAGAAGCGCCTTTTTCGCGCCCCAATTTTTCATCCATCTGCGTGCACAAAAGTTTAATCAAGTCCAGGTTCTGCCATTCATTAAAACCGCCAATGTTGTACGTTTCTCCGTTTTTTCCTTCATGATAAACGAGGTCGATTGCGCGGGCATGGTCAACTACGTAAAGCCAGTCGCGGGTATATTTTCCATCGCCGTAAACCGGCAGCGGCTGGTTGTTTTTGATGTTGTGAATAAACAGTGGAATCAGCTTTTCAGGAAATTGGTTTTGCCCGTAATTATTAGAGCAATTGGTGATCACAAAAGGGAGATGATAAGTGTTTCCATAAGCGCGTACCAAATGGTCGGAAGCCGCTTTGGATGCGGAATACGGGCTTTGAGGATCATAAGGAGTGGTTTCTAAAAAGAAACCAGTTTCACCCAGGGAGCCATACACTTCATCTGTTGAAACGTGGTAAAAACGCTTGCCTTCTTCTTTTCCTTTCCAGATGGCTCTTGCAGCATTCAGCAGGTTTGCCGTGCCCATTGCGTTTGTTTCTAAAAATGCATTCGGATCCAGGATAGAACGGTCAACATGACTTTCTGCCGCGAGGTGAATTACGCCATCAAACTGGTGTTCCTCAAACAAATCCATCATCGCTTCCGCAATGCGGATGTCTGCCTTCACAAACTGATAGTTGGGCGCACTTTCAATGTCTTTCAGGTTTTCAAGATTGCCCGCATAAGTGAGCGCATCCAGGTTTATTATTTTGTAATCAGGGTATTTATTTACAAACAAACGCATCACGTGTGAGCCAATAAAACCCGCTCCGCCGGTAATTAAAATGGTTTTCTTCATTGGTTTTTTAAGGTCTTTTTTGGTTGTCTTTTTCTTTAAAAAAAAGCTCTGGAAATATTGCATTCCAAAGCTTCATTTCGGGTGGATAAATGTTACAGCAGTTTAAAGCTCTCCATGAATTTGGTGGTGAAGTTGCCGCTCCTGAAATCTTCATTGCGCATCAGTTGCTGATGAAATGGAATGGTGGTTTTTACGCCTTCAATCACATATTCGCTTAATGCCCGCTCCATAGTGCTTATAGCCTCTTCGCGCGTTTGCGCTACGGCAATTATTTTGGCAATCATAGAATCATAGTAGGGTGGAATTGTGTAGCCCGCATAAATGTGGGAATCTACCCGCACGCCATGTCCGCCCGGTGTGTGCAAAACGGTAATAGTTCCCGGGCTTGGCCTAAAATCGTTGTATGGATCTTCAGCGTTAATGCGGCATTCAATGGCATGCATTTCAGGTTCGTAATTCCGACCGCTGATGGGCACACCTGCCGCTATTTTTATCTGTTCTTTTATAAGGTCGTAGTTAATCACTTCTTCCGTCACACCATGCTCCACCTGTATGCGCGTATTCATTTCCATGAAGTAAAAATTGCGGTGCTTATCTACTAAAAACTCAATGGTACCAACGCTTTCGTAGCTTATCGCATTCGCAGCTTTAATGGCGGCTTCGCCCATTTTTTCCCGCAGCTCCGGCGTCATGAAGGGAGAAGGAGATTCTTCCACCAGTTTTTGATGCCTCCGCTGGATGGAACAATCGCGCTCGCTCAGGTGGCAGGCGGTTCCGAACTGGTCTCCGGCTACCTGAATTTCTATGTGGCGTGGTTCTTCAACAAACTTTTCCATGTAAATGCCGTCATTTTTAAAAGAAGCGGCAGCTTCGGCTTTGGCATTGTCGAAGTTTTTCTCCAGATCCTTTTCTTCCCACACTACGCGCATGCCTTTTCCGCCCCCGCCGGCAGTGGCTTTCAGGATGATGGGATAGCCCATTTCCTTTGCAAGTTTTTTAGCTTCGTGCGCACTTTCAAGCAATCCTTTTGAACCCGGAATGCAGGGAACACCAGCGGCAATCATGGTTTCTTTTGCCGTTATTTTATCACCCATCCTGTTAATCATGTCAGGGGTAGGACCAATGAATTTGATGTTGTATTGCGCGCAGATTTCGGAGAAGTTGGCATTTTCAGCCAGGAAGCCATATCCGGGATGAATGGCATCCGCGTTCGTAATTTCTGCTGCCGCCATAATGTGCGGAATGTTGAGGTAAGAATCTTTGCTTTGCGCCTTTCCAATACACACCGCTTCATCAGCAAAGCGCACGTGCAAACTGTCTTTATCAGCAGTAGAATAAACAGCTACAGTGCGGATACCCATTTCGCGGCATGTGCGGATGATGCGTAAGGCAATTTCTCCTCTGTTGGCAATAAGTATTTTTTTGAACATGGACGTTTTTTAATTAGCTGGTTGGCTAATTAGCTGATTAGCTAATTAAACCGCCATTTGCTTTTTTTGAGGTGGAAATTATTTTGTTCAGAACTTTTGAAATTTCCAACAATTTATTTTCAAGAATTACACAATCAGGGTAAGATTTGGAATATTGACACAACGAAAGCCAGTATTGAGTTTCATCAGATTCTTTTGCAGCAATTTTCATTTTGTGAATAAAGTCAGCCTTGCTTTCAGCATTTTGAGCTTCTACCACGTTCGCACCTATAGAAGTTCCGGAGCGTAGCAATTGATTCCCGATAATAAACTTTTTAAGCTCCTGCAGTATCTCACAATATTCTATCAGCAGCAAAGAAAAATCAAAAAATAGCTTAACGAATACGTTCTTTTCTATTCGCTCTTGCTGCATAACGGTTTTGCAAGTTTTAGTTGATAATCAAAGAAAGAAATTTTCAGAAAAATCACTTCATTAGCTAATCAGCTAATTAGCCAAATTAGCTAATTTCTAAAGCGGTTCAATAATGAACAATGGCTGATCATATTCCACCGGCGATGCGTCATCTGCCACCACTTTTACCACGCGACCGCTCACTTCGCTTTCAATTTCATTAAACAACTTCATGGCTTCAATAATGCAGATTACCTGACCAACAGCAATTTCATCACCCACGCTCACAAATGGTGGTTTGTCTGGCGAAGAACTCCGGTAGAAAGTTCCAATCATGGGAGATTTTACGGGCACACCTTCTTCCAATTTTGATTGTGCCGTAGGCGCCTCCGATGCCCCGGATGAAGCATGTGCAGCAGGTGAGGTAGATTGTTGCGGCGCCTGTTGTTGCATGGGCATCATCATTTGCTGCGGCGCCATCGGCATTTGCATGTATTGTGGCGCGTCATTACCAAGCGACTGGCGGATTGTGATTTTAAAGTCGCCATCCTCAATTTTTAATTCGCTGAGGGTTGATTTATTTACTGCCTTTATCAGTTCCTGTATTTGTTTAAACTCCATGATGTTGGTTTTAATGATTAAGTAGTTTTTACGGTCACGCCGAATTATCGAATTTACTGACTGTGCAATTATTCTTTTACCCGCTCCAGATATTTACCCGTTGCTGAGTCAATTTTTATCAGCGTGCCTTCATTTACAAAAAGCGGAACATTCACCGTAGCACCGGTTTCAATAGTTGCAGGCTTCAAAGTATTGGTTGCGGTGTCGCCTTTAACGCCGGGTTCACTGTATGTAACACGGAGGTTCACACTCGGCGGTAGTTCTACGCTCATGGGCACTTCAGTTTCGGTGTTCACCAGCACAAAACACTCCTGACCATCTTTGTAAAGTTCCGGGCGCTCAATACTACTTTCAGGAATCACGATTTGCTCAAAACTATTCGTGTCCATCAGGTTGAAGCCGCTTTCATCTTTATAAAGGAACTGGTAAGGACGTTTTTCTACGCGCACCGGATGAATCGTGTCGCCGGAGTTCCAGGTCTTCTCAATACTGCGGCTATTATCTACACCTTTCAGCTTTGCCCACACTTTAGCTGCTGCGCGCGCTGTTTTGTTTTGTCCAAATTCGATCACGGAATATAAACTGCCGTCTTCGAGTTTAATAATCATTCCGTTTTTGATGTCGCCGGTATTCGCCATGTTTTTAGTTTTTTAAGCTGCGCAAAAGTAATTGTTTGTGTTTGTTGTTGCGCTCAATTTTATTGACTTTTTGATTTGAAGCAGGTTTATAGAAACGCGCCGTTTATCATCATTCGCTCCACGTTATTATTTCCAAAGTCGTAAGGAATAAACGCTAAAGAAGGAATACACTTTGTGATCAGCAAATTTGCTTTTTTGCCTGCGGCGATGCTCCCAATTTCATGGCTCATTTCCAAAGCTGCAGCACCATTTAGCGTTACTGCATTTATTGCTTCCTCTGGTGTCATTTTTAACTGTGTGCAGGCAAGCGTCAAAAGGAATGGAATGTTTCCCGACGGACAAGAACCCGGATTGTAATCACTCGCCAAAGCCACTGCCAGACCGGCATCTATCATTTTTCGTGCAGGTTGATATTGCATTCCTAAAAAGAAAGCAGCGCCCGGCAAAAGCGTAGCAATGGTGTTGCTGTTTTTCAAAATTTCAATTTCTGAATCGCCTACATGCTCCAAATGATCTACGCTTACTGCATGATATTTTACGCCCACTTCCACACCGCCGCTGTGGTTTAGTTGGTTAGCGTGGATTTTTGGTTTCAGTCCATGTTTCGCACCAGCTTCTAAAATCCGTGCTGTTTCGTCAACGCTAAAAAAACCTTCTTCGCAAAACACGTCTATGTAATCAGCCAGTCCTTCGTCTGCAACGCGTGGAAGCATGTCTTCAATAATTTCGCGGATGTAACCTTCATGGTCATCTTTATATTTCGTAGGGAAAGCGTGCGCAGCAAGGAATGTAGCTTTTATGGGGATGCCACTTTTTTCTTTGAGTTTGCGTATCACGCGCAGCATTTTCAGTTCTCCATCCATGCTCAGTCCATAGCCGCTTTTTATTTCGATAGCACCCGTGCCGGAGGTAATTACTTTATGCAGTCGTTCACAGCTTTTATCAAAAAGAAGGCTTTCACTTATTTCCATCATTTTGCCGGCAGTGTTTAAAATGCCACCGCCGCGCGCAGCAATTTCTGCGTAGCTCAAACCTTTAATTCTGTCTTGAAATTCGCCATCGCGCGGAGCAGGGAAAACGAGGTGGGTGTGACTATCCACCCAGGCCGGAAGCACGCTACGTCCGCAGGCATCATACACATCTTCGGCGTGCATAAAATCCATGTTTTCCATTTTCCCGAAACTGTGGATTTTATCCCCTTCCAGAAAAAGCCAGGCATTTTGTATGGTGCCTAGTTCCGCCATTTGGTCACCACTTTTTTTAAGGGAAGGTTTTGTTTCGATACCTCCAAGAGTGCCGATATTGGTGATGAGGAATTGATGCATGGCGGCAAATCTAAACAATGCATTTTGTCTTTAAAAATTGAAATAAAATGAGTAAGAATATATTATATAATAACTTTAAATAATTAGAATTAATGAAATATTTAATAGGTAGTATTGGCTATATAAAAATATAAATTATTATTATTTTATGATTTATAAAATATTTTAAAATTTATTCATTTTAGAAAATCTCATTTAATTTCATCTGGATTACTTTCGCAACATTTTATCAATCATTCCCTTTTCACGTTCTGTTCTAATCATACCTTTGCACTCTAAATTAAATTCGGTTTTAAATATACAAATATATGCTCGCAGTAAATAATCTCTCCCTTCGCTATGGTAAACGTATTCTTTTTGAAGATGTAAATATTCGTTTTGCTGAAGGCAATTGCTATGGTATAATCGGCGCAAACGGCGCCGGTAAATCCACCTTTCTAAAAATTCTGTCAGGGGAAATTGAGCCCACAACAGGCTCCATAGAAATAGGGAAGGGGCAACGCATGTCCGTTTTAAAGCAGGATCACTTTGAATATGATAACATCACCGTTTTGGAAACAGTGATGCGTGGCAATACTGTTTTGTATAATATAATGCAACAAAAAGATGCGCTGTATGCTAAGGAAGATTTCACCGAAGCCGACGGATTAAAGGCAGGTGAATTGGAAGGTTTGTTTGCAGAAATGGATGGCTGGAATGCCGAGTCCGACGCTGCTACCATGCTTTCAGGCCTTGGAATTAAAGAAGACCTCCATTACAAACTGTTGAAGGAACTGGATGGTAATCAGAAGGTTAGGGTATTGCTGGCTCAAGCACTTTTTGGCAACCCTGATATCCTTTTGCTGGATGAACCTACCAACGACCTTGACATGGAAACCATTTCATGGCTGGAAAATTTTCTGGCTGATTACGACAAGGTGGTCCTCGTTGTTTCCCACGATCGCCACTTTTTAGATGCCGTGTGTACTCATGTGGCAGATATCGACTTTGGAAAAATAAATGTATATTCCGGTAATTATTCTTTTTGGTATGAAAGCAGTCAGTTGCTTTTAAAACAACGATCTGACCAAAACAAGAAGGCTGAAGATAAAATTGCAGAGCTGAAAGAATTTATCGCCCGTTTCTCTGCCAACGCATCAAAATCAAAGCAAGCCACAAGCCGTAAAAAAGCTTTGGATAAAATTAAGCTGGACGAAATGCGCCCCAGTAATCGGAAATATCCCGCCATTCTTTATAATAATCAAATCCGAGATGCCGGCGATCAAATTCTTGAAATTAAAGGATTAAGTAAATCGCTCAATGGAGAAATTCTTTTTCAAAATATAAGCTTCGACGTTAAGCGCGGTCAGAAAATAGCCATCATTTCGCAGAATTCTCTCGCAACTAACGCGTTTTATCAAATACTTGCCGGAGAAGATAAAGAATATAAAGGTAGTTATAAATGGGGTGTAACCATTACGCCAACTTATTTGCCAAACGATAATTCCCGTTATTTTGAAAATAAGGAATTGAATCTGATAGATTGGCTGCGCGAATTTTCTGAAGAGAAAGATGAAACATTTATACGGGGCTTTTTAGGGAAGATGCTATTTTCTGGAGAAGAAACCTTGAAAAACTGTAGCGTTTTAAGTGGAGGTGAGAAGATGCGGTGCATGATGAGCCGGATGATGATGCTAAGGGGAAACGTGTTGCTTTTTGATGAGCCTACCAATCACCTCGATTTGGAAAGCATTACTGCATTAAATAACGGTATGAAGGATTTTAAAGGAACTATTTTGTTTACTACGCGTGATCATGAGCTTGCCCAAACTGTTTCTGACCGCGTGCTGGAACTTACGCCCGGCGGGTTAATAGACCGTGAAATGGATTTCGATGATTACCTGAAGGATGAGCGTATTAAACAGATTAGAACCGAAAATTACGGGCAGGTATTAGCGTGATTGTACGTGAAAAAAAGTAAGAAAATGGCTGGAGGTTGTTTCGTGTGACGCGGGGCAACCTTCTTTTTTGCCTACAATAGATTGGCTGCGCGAATTTCTGAAGAGAAAGATGAAACATTTATACGGGGCTTTTTAGGGAAGATGCTATTTTCTGGAGAAGAAACCTTGAAAAACTGTAGCGTTTTAAGTGGAGGTGAGAAGATGCGGTGCATGATGAGCCGGATGATGATGCTAAGGGGAAACGTGTTGCTTTTTGATGAGCCTACCAATCACCTCGATTTGGAAAGCATTACTGCATTAAATAACGGTATGAAGGATTTTAAAGGAACTATTTGTTTACTACGCGTGATCATGAGCTTGCCCAAACCGTTTCTGACCGCGTGCTTGAACTTACACCCGGCGAATTAACTAGACCGTGAAATGGAATTTGATGATTACCTGAATGGCGAAAAATGCACAATCCACTTCAGTTTTTCTACTTAACATAATGTAACTTATGGTTGAGAATTTTAAGCCAGTATAATATTCAATTAAATTTCACTTATTTCCAATCCGGCTTATAAATATTGGATGCGTATATTTAATGAGATTCTTTTTGAAATTTTATTCTGCAACCTATGGTGTCAGTACAAAATTAGAAGCCCTTTACGCTCAGCACTTTAACGACAGATCTCTAATTTAAAACAGAAAAATTGATTGCGAAAATGTCTTTTTGTTTAAGTTTTGGAAAAACGTGCTTTATAAATCATTTTAAACAAAACTCACTAAGAAACTGAACTATCAGACAAAATGACGGACGTTTTAGTCTTATCTAAACTTGTTTTTCGCTAATGCGCTTTGTGATTTCTATGCTGCCTATATCTATTCCTATCTTAATAACGAAAAAAATTTCAAAATCCCGATAACTTTTCGTACATTTGCGGACTCCCTCCAATTATCAAAATTTTTTTAATAAATCACATCTGGTTTTAGCCGGTTTGTGATATTTTTACATCTCTAAATTCACATTATTGCCATGGCTAAATCTAAAGAAACATTCAATAAAAAAGAAAACGAAAAAAAGCGGCAACAGAAGAAAAAAGAAAAACTTGCCAAAAAAGAAGAGCGCAAAGCGAATACTTCCACCGGAAAAAGCCTTGAAGATATGATGGTTTATTTGGATGAAAATGGGAATCTTGTGGACACTCCACCCGATCCTAAAAATTCTTTTTCAATTAATGCAGAGGATATAGAAATAGGGGTAAAAAAGATGGTGGAAGAAAGCGGTATCCGCACCGGCATTGTGACCCACTTTAATGAACAAAAAGGATATGGATTTATTAAAGATAAAACCACACAAGAAAGTGTGTTTGTTCACATTAACTCACTTACAGAACCATTAAAAGAGAATAATAAAGTAAGTTTTGAAACTGAAAAAGGACAAAAAGGGCTGATGGCAGTAAACGTAAAAGTTTTACGATAGGTTTGCAACTTTATAATGGTGAAAAAATCTCCTCTCCATTTTTCTGTTTTTATCTGCCTACACTGCGTCCTATATCATTCTTCCGAACGCACGTTGTCTTTGCGAACGCATTGAAAGTAATCTGAAGAGCAGTTAGAAAGCCACAATCTACCTTAAGATTTTATCTCGAAAGCGCTAGCAATTACGATTTTTTTTTGCGGAAGTAATAATGTTTAGAATCAACCCAATTCCATCACCAAATCATTCGTGTTTACGAGTGTTCCCGGTGTGAGTTCCAAATGTTGAATCATCCCATCAGCAGTTGCGGTAATTACCGTTTCCATTTTCATGGCTTCAATAATAAATAAGGGCTGATTTTTCTTTACCGCTTCATTCTTTTTTACAAATATTTTCGAAAGCATGCCCTGCAAAGGGGCACCAATCTGACCCTCTTTGGTTTTATCAATTTTGCGATTTTCCTGGAGGGTTACTTTAATGCTTTTGTTGGCAATTTCCACATTGCGCGTTTGCCCATTCAGCTTAAAAAACACGGTGCATTTTCCATGTTCATCCACAGGGCCAATGCTCAGCAAGCGAATCAATAAAGTTTTGCCGCGCGCAATTTCAATGGTTGTGTCTTCACCCTGCTTCATACCGTAAAAAAACAAGGGCGTCGGCACTACGGATACGTCGCCATATTCTTTCCAGAAAGCCATTGCTTCTTCAAAAACTTTCGGGTATAGTTTCCAGGAAATAAAATCCGTAAGTCCCATTTCTTCACCAAATTCTTTTTGGAAAGCGTTCAGTTCCGGTTCAAAATCTATGGGCGGCAATGCTTTCCCTGCACGTTCTGTAAATGGCTTTTTGTCTTTAAGGATAATTTGCTGTAGCGCTTGCGGGAAACCGCCTTCTGGCTGCCCAAGCTCCCCGATAAAAAATTGCTGCACACTTTCAGGAAAGGAAATGTTGGTGCCCTTCGTCATCACGTCTTCCGGCGATAAATCATTTGCCACCATAAACTGCGCCATGTCGCCCACCACTTTTGAGGAAGGCGTCACTTTCACGATATCTCCAAACATTTCGTTCACGGAGGCATACATGTCCTTTATCTGCTCAAACTTCTCACCCAAACCAAGCGCGACTGCCTGTGGTTTAAGGTTTGAATATTGCCCTCCGGGGATTTCATGCTGATAGACGTCAGCGGCACTGTTTTTCAATCCGCTCTCGAAAGGATAATAATATTCCCGAACAGCAGCCCAGTAATCGGAAAACTGATTGAGCGAGCGGATATCGTAAGGATTTTCACGCTGGTGAAAGCGCATCATCTCCACAATAGCATTAAAACTCGGCTGGCTGGTTAGCCCGGAAAGCGCGCCCATTGCACAATCCACCACATCCACACCCGCATCCACAGCCATTAAATAAGTGGCAGGTTGCAATGAAGAAGTATCGTGTGTGTGCAGATGAATGGGCAAGGAAACAGCATCTTTCAGAGCGAGAATTAATTCTCTGGCGGCGTAAGGTTTCAGCAGTCCGCTCATGTCTTTAATGGCAAGAATGTGCGCTCCTGCATTCTCTAAATCCTTTGCAAGGCGGATGTAATAATCAAGGTTGTATTTAGTTCGTTTTGGGTTCAGGATATCGCCGGTGTAACAAACCGCGCCTTCGGCAATGCCGCCTGTTTTTTTGCGCACCATGTCGATGCAGGGAGCAATGTTTTCCATCCAGTTTAGCGAATCGAAAATGCGGAAAATATCAACGCCTTTTTCCCAACTCTGCTGCACAAATTTCTCAATCAGATTATCCGGATAAGCCGTGTACCCCACACCATTCATTCCGCGAATCAGCATCTGCAATAAAATATTGGGAACCGCTTTCCGCAATTGTTCCAGCCGCTGCCAGGGGTCTTCTTTCAGAAAGCGCAGGCAAACGTCGAATGTTGCGCCGCCCCACACTTCCATTGAAAACGTTTGTGGATGCAGCTTTGCAAAGGCAGATGCTGCTTTTAGCATGTCGTGGGTTCGCATCCGCGTAGCGAGTAATGACTGATGTCCGTCGCGCAAAGTGGTATCGGTGTACTGGATTTTATTTTCTGCTTTCAGCCATTTTGCAAAACCCTCTGCTCCTAATTCTGTAAGTTTTTGTTTGGTGCCTTCGGGATGATAGATGATACCTGCTGCGGAAGGAAGCACGGGTTTTTCAAACACTTTTTTCTCGTCCTTCACCTTCACATCCGGATTGCCATTTACTGTTACATCTGCCAGGAAACGAAGCATTTTGGTGCCGCGGTCAAGGCGTTCCGTAAACTGAAAAAACTTAGGGTGCTCCTGAATAAAATTGACAGTTGCCTTTCCGGCAATAAAATCTTTGTTGATGATGAGGTTTTCAAGAAACTGAATGTTGTTTTTAACGCCGCGAATTCTGAATTCTCTCAGTGCGCGGTGCATTTTTTCAACCGCTTCTTCCAGTGATTTTCCCTGCGTGCTCACCTTCACCAACATGCTGTCGAAGAAGGGTGAAATCTTCATTCCCGGGTACGTGCTGCCTTCATCCAAACGCACTCCAAAACCTGTTGCATTGCGGTAGGTAATCAATGTTCCATAATCCGGTTTAAAATCGTTGGTTGGGTCTTCTGTAGTAATGCGGCATTGCATCGCCACACCGTTTTTCGGGATTTTGTTTTGGTCTCCCAAATCAATTTCAGGGTCTGAAAGTTTGTAGCCGGAAGCGATGTAGAGTTGGGTTTTAATGAGGTCCACTCCTGTAATCATTTCCGTAACGGTATGCTCCACTTGTATGCGTGGGTTTACCTCAATGAAGTAAATATTCTCTTCCGCATCCACCAGAAATTCTACCGTACCCAAATTGTTGTATGCCACAGCCTGCGCTATTTTCACGGCATAAGCATAAAGCTGCGTTCTTGTTTTTTCCTGCAATGAAACCGAAGGTGCTATCTCCACTACTTTCTGAAAACGGCGTTGCACAGAGCAGTCACGTTCATACAAATGCACCGTGTTTCCGTGGCGGTCGGCAGCAATTTGCACTTCGATGTGTTTGGGATTTTCTACAAACTTTTCCAGGAACACGGTGTCATCGCCAAAGGCATTTTTTGCTTCACTTCTTGCTTCGCGAAATCCCTTTTTCAACTCCTCTTCATTGCGCACCACGCGCATTCCCCTGCCGCCGCCGCCGGATGCTGCTTTCAGCATTAAAGGATAGCCAATGCGCTTTGCTTCCTTCAGCGCAATTCCTTCATTTTCTAATGGTTCAACGTTGCTTTCAATTAATGGAATGCCTGCTTTCTGCGCTACTTCCTTTGCGGTGACCTTATCTCCCAAAGCCGCCATGGCAGCAGGACTTGGCCCTACAAACAATATTCCATTAGCTGCGCATCGCTCTGCAAACGTTGCATTTTCAGAAAGAAAACCATAACCGGGATGGATGGCATCTGCCCCACATTCTAAAGCCGTTCTGATAATTTCTTCAATGTCGAGGTAAGGTTTCAGCGGGTCGTTATCGGCGCCAATCTGGTAAGCTTCATCAGCCTTGTAGCGATGGAGGGAATAGCGGTCTTCATAAGTATAAACAGCCACGGTGCGGATGTGCAATTCTGTGGCGGCGCGGGAAATACGAACTGCAATTTCACCACGGTTGGCAATGAGGAGTTTGGAGATTTTCATGGCTGGAGAAAACGGATAAATAATGCAGGAAAATAAAGGCGGCAAAGATACCCGTGCCTACATTTGTTTTGAAACGCACAACACATCACCTTCTGCCTATGAAACCAGCTTTCGTTTTTCTTTTCCTATTTGTTGCAAACCATTGCCTGGCGCAGGATTCAGCAGCCATTCGTTCCCTTCAGCAAAGCATCCGCACCTCAAAAAACGACACGCAAAAAGTGTGGCTTTACAATGACCTCTGGAAAGAATACCGCGATTACGACAGTGCTGCCGCCATGCAATCACTCGACAAAGGCATTGCTTTAAGCCGCAAGGCTGATTTTAAAAAAGGAGAAAGCCAGTTGCTGCTGAACAAAGGAAGTTTCCTTAACCTAAACGGCAATAATGACGATGCAGACGCAGCCATTCGGGAAGCATTAAAAATCAGAAAAGCCACCGGCGACCTTTCCGGGCAGGGCTATTGTTTGCGTTCACTCGGCAACATCCGGTACGATAAAAATCAGTACAACGAAGCGTTGAAATATTACCTCTCCGCCGCTAAAAAATTTGATGCAGCGCAGGATAAAAAAGGACTCGCAGGCACTTACATCTGGATTGGCAACGTGTTTAATGAAGGGTTGCAACAGTTTGATAAAGCGGTAGAATATTTTTCAAAAAGCGAAGCGCTTGCCCATGAAATAAACGATTCTGCATTGCTCAGTTATAACTACAACAACCTTGGGATGGCTTATTACAATGAGAAGGATTTTCCAAAATCGCTGGCATTCTACAAAAAAAGCGAAGCAATAAAAAATGCTTTGGGCGATGTGCGCGGACTGGCAAGTTCTTACGGCAATATTTCAAACGTGTACATGGAGCAGAAAGATTACCCCACTGCGCTTCGCTACAACGACAGTTCTCTTTTATTAAGGAAGGAACTGAATGACAAAAACGGACTGGCTTCCACTTACCTCAACAACGGCAACATTTACTTGCTGATGAACCGTCTTGAAGATGCCTTCAATTACTATCAGCAAGCCGTTGCACTTGGCAATGAAATTGGTTTTCGAGTGCCCGTGCTGGAAGGTTACAGAGGCATCAGCGCTTACTATGAAAAGAAAGGAAATCCCGCAGCGGCGTTGGAATATTTTAAGAAATACAAAACCGGCAACGACAGCATTTACAACTCCAGTATTTCAGAACAAATTGCTTCGCTTGAAGTGAAATATCAAACGGCTGAAAAAGAAAAAATGATTCAGCAACAACGCTTTGATATTACGCGGCGCAATTACCTGCTGGGTGGCAGTTTTGGTTTGTTGGTTTTAGGGGGACTACTGGGTTATAGTTATTACCGGCGTTACAGGCTTCGGAAAGAAAAAGAATTGCAAACAGAAGTGATGAAGCAGCAGGAACTCGCCACCCGCGCAGTTTTGGAAGCAGAAGAAGCGGAGCGCCACCGCATAGCCCGCGAACTGCATGATGGTGTTGGGCAGATGATGAGCGCAGCAAAAATCAACCTTTCGGCATTGGAAAGTGATTTGAATTTTAAATCGCCAAAGCACCATGTAGCATACGATAAGGTGAAGGCTTTAGTGGATGAAAGTTGCCGTGAAGTGCGCACCGTGAGCCACCAAATGATGCCTAACGCCTTGCTGAAAAGCGGACTGGGTAACGCTATCCGCGATTTCGTAAACAAGATTGACAACCGTGTGCTGAAGGTGGATTTGTATGTGGAAGGTTTGCAGGAAAGATTAGACCAACAAACAGAAACCGTGCTTTACCGCGTGGTTCAGGAATGCGTGAACAACGTGATAAAACACAGCGGCGCAAACCATCTCGACATTTCCATTGTCCGCGATGAAGAAGGCATCAGCATTACGATTGAAGACAATGGGCGCGGCTTTGACGTGAGTAAAAACAGTGAAGGCATCGGGCTGAAAAACATCCGCCACAGGATAAATTTTTTAAGGGGCACGGTGGAGATTGACAGTAAAGTAGGCGAAGGAACGGTGGTGGCGATTTATGTGGCAGATAATATTTAGTTTTTTACATAAGCGTATTTTTTTATAATATATGATCTAGTCATTTTATTTTCATTAGATTTTCTGTATGTTTTTTTCAGAATTTACAAATCTCAAAGCTTCTGTAATTGTTTCAGTGTATAACCGGATGGATTTTTTGAAAAGGGTGCTTGCAGGTTTTGAAATGCAAACCGAAAAAAGTTTCGAAATCATTATTTCTGATGATGGCTCTGATGCGCATTTCGTTGCTGAACTAAACCGTGTCATCCAACAAACGCCGCTTTCCATTACCCACCAATGGCAGGAGGATGCAGGTTTCCGGAAAAATAAAATCCTCAACAAATCTGTTTTAGCAGCGAAAGCGAATTATCTCATTTTCAGCGATGGCGACTGCATCCCCCACCCTGCTTTTGTTTCAGAGCATCTGGCAGCAGCGGAAAATAAAGTTTGTCTTGCAGGGCGTAGGGTTGATTTATCAGAGCGGATAACCAAACTGCTTTCTCCTGAAAAAATAAAAGCCGGGTTTTTACAGTCTTCCAAAGGAAAAGCCATGATGCTTCAGGATTTTTTGCGCGCCAGGCTCTTCCATTTCATGAATGGCTTCTATACAAAAAATAAAGCGCTGCGGCGTTTTTTCAACCGAAAAGAAAGAGGATTACTGGGCGCAAATTTCAGTTTGCACAAGCAGGATTTGCTGGAAATAAATGGGTTTGATGAACGCTATAATGCGCCCACTTTCGGGGAAGATTCAGATGTGGAACTGCGGCTGCGGATGAATGGCGTAGCTGTGAAAACGGTTATGAACATTGCCGTGCAATATCATTGCCATCATAGCCTGCTGCCGCGCCCTGAAAGCAGTTTGAAATTATACCGGCAAGCAATAAAAGAAGCGCGTCCGTTTACGCCGTTTGGAATAATAAAGTAACGGCGGGGCAATGTTGGTTTACTGCATCATGCTGATAACCTTCAGCAATACATACAAAAACACGGGAATGCTGCACATAGCGCCGGCAAATGGAAGTGCAACGTGGAAGAATAATGCGGTCTTTTTCATAGCTCCTTATTTTGATGACACAAAGGTGCAGACTCCAACACGCCACTGCAAAAAAATTGCCCTGCTTAACGTTGGATTTATAAGCGGGTAACAAGTCGTTACAAAATTCAATTTCCTAAATCCCCGGGCAAAAAAAATCCCGCAGCCTTTTACAACTACGGGATTTTTAAAAACAATCAGCTTTCTAAGCAGTCACTTTTCCTTTTGCTTTGGCTACCACTTCTTCTTCAATATTGCGCGGTGCAGGTGCATAATGGCTAAACTCCATTGTAGAAGATGCACGACCGGAAGACAGCGAACGCAGTTGGGTAACGTATCCAAACATTTCAGACAAAGGCACTTTTGCTTTGATAACCTGAGCGCCTGCACGGCTGTCCATGCCTTCAAGCATAGCGCGGCGGCGGTTCAAATCACCGGTCACATCACCCATGTATTGTTCAGGCGTAATTACTTCCACTTTCATAATTGGCTCCAGAATAATCGGCTTTGCTTTCCGTGCCGCTTCGCGATAACCACTTTTTGCACAAAGCTCAAACGACATTGCATCAGAGTCAACATTATGGAAGGAACCGTCAAACACAATCACTTTCATATTCTCAACAGGATAGCCGGCTAGCACGCCCGTAACCATTGAGTTCTCAAAGCCTTTGTTGATGGCAGGAATAAATTCTTTCGGGATGGAACCGCCCACAATTTTATTTACAAACTGGTACGTTCCTTTTCCTTCTTTCAAAAACTCCTCATCTGCCGGTCCGATTTCAAATTCAATGTCCGCAAACTTTCCGCGACCACCGGTTTGTTTTTTGAAAATCTCACGGTGTGTAACCATTGAAGTCATTGCTTCTTTGTAAGCAACTTGAGGAGCACCTTGATTCACTTCCACTTTAAATTCCCTGCGCATACGGTCAATAATAATTTCGAGGTGCAGCTCACCCATTCCGCGTAAAATTGTCTGTCCTGTGTCTTCGTCCGTATTCACGCGAAGGGTTGGATCTTCCTCAACGAGTTTAGCGATAGCCATGCCCATCTTATCCACGTCCACCTGCGTTTTTGGCTCAACCGCAATAGCGATTACGGGTTCCGGGATAAACATGTTTTCTAGTACAATCGGGTGCTTTTCATCGCAAAGGGTATCGCCGGTTTTGATGTCTTTAAAACCTACTGCTGCGCCAATATCTCCTGCTTCAATAAAATCAACCGGATTTTGTTTGTTGGCAAACATTTTCATGATTCGGGAAATACGTTCATTTTTTCCGCTACGCACATTAAGCACATAAGAGCCGGCATCCAGATGACCGGAGTAAGCGCGGAAAAACGCGAGACGCCCCACGAAAGGATCCGTCATGATTTTAAATGCAAGCGCCGCAAAGGGTTCTTTTGCATTAGGCTGGCGGGTCATTTCTTCTCCTGTGTCAGGGTTTGTTCCCACAATTGCTTCCACATCCATAGGTGAAGGCAAATAACGGCACACCGCATCCAGCGCGGTTTGCACGCCTTTATTTTTGAAAGAAGAACCACACATCATCGGCACAATGCTCAAATCAATACAAGCCTTGCGGATGGCTTCGTGTACTTCGTCTTCCGTAATCGTATCAGGATTGTCGAAGAATTTCTCCATTAGATTATCGTCGTATTCTGCTACCGCTTCAATCAGGTTTTGTCTCCAGAAATCCACATCTGCTTTCATGTCTTCAGGCACCGGAATTTCATCGAAAGTCATCCCTTCGGTTTCCATATGCCAAACAATTCCTTTCAGCGTAATGAGATCCACCACGCCTTTAAAATCATCTTCAGCACCAATTGGCAATTGCAGCGGAACAGCCTTTGCGCCTAGCATTTCTTTCACCTGGTTTACCACCATTAAAAAGTCAGCGCCCACGCGGTCCATTTTGTTTACGAAACCAATACGCGGAACGCGGTAACGGTTTGCTTGGCGCCAAACAGTTTCTGACTGAGGCTCCACACCATCAACCGCTGAA
Source organism: Flavipsychrobacter sp. (assembly GCA_965218185.1). Lineage (GTDB taxonomy): Bacteria > Bacteroidota > Bacteroidia > Chitinophagales > Chitinophagaceae > JAFIGV01. The sequence continues at coordinate 394,408 of CBDCKE010000002.1, read as the reverse complement.
AACAAAGCAATCAAACCATCAAGCACCCGCATAGAACGCTCCACTTCTACAGTGAAATCCACGTGACCGGGCGTATCAATAATGTTGAAACTATAGTCTTTAGAATCTTTATTAACCGTTCCTTTGTCGGTAGGGAAATGCCATTTACAGCTCACCGCTGCGGAAGTAATTGTAATGCCGCGCTCTTTTTCCTGTTCCATCCAATCGGTGGTGGCTGCACCATCATGCACCTCGCCAATTTTGTGGATCATTCCGGTGTAGCGCAAAATGCGCTCTGTAGTTGTGGTCTTACCGGCATCAATGTGCGCTGCAATACCAAAGTTGCGCTGAAAGCGTAAATCTGCCATTGTTTAAAATTAAAAAATTGATTAAAAGGTTTTGAAATTGAGCGGCGAAGGTAGGTGTTTGAAGTGAGAATTTTGCTTTGGGCGATTGTGAAAGTTTATTCAAATGAAAAAACGTGGCTTTTAAAGTTTTCTTAGCCAGTAAAGGCATGATGTATGCTAAATCTCAGGCAATGCATTCTTGAAAAACAACCAATTATCTCCTAACTAAAAAATAAATCAAAACCTTGTTATGAAATTCAAACTCCTTCCTGTAATTGTTACCGCAGCAGTAACCTCCTTTGCAACTTTTTATTTCGCAGCAAACTATTCGCACCACATCCCGGGCTTTCAAAAAGAGCAACCACTTCCCGTCCGTTTTGCAGGAGCAAGCACTTCAAAAATGGTGAATGCCGCACCGCCGGCCGATTTTGAACAGGCTGCTGAAGCTTCCGTAAATGCAGTGGTGCATATAAAAACCCAAACCAAAGGCCGCGATGTAATTTCTCAGGCGTACGGTTATGATATTTTCGGTAACATTTTTGGAGGTCCGCAGCGCAATTATGTGCCCCCGCAAATTGGTTCAGGTTCAGGCGTTGTTATTTCTCCTGATGGTTACATTGCTACCAACTTACACGTAGTTACCAACACAGACAAAGTAACCGTGACGTTTAATGACAGATATACTGCCGAAGCAGAAGTTATTGCCACAGATGCTTCTACCGACCTTGCCGTTTTAAAAGTGAATGAGAAGAACCTTCCTTACATGGACTTCGGGAATTCCGACGATGTGCGGTTAGGGCAATGGGTGCTGGCAGTAGGTTATCCACTTTCGCTGGATGCCACCGTTACCGCCGGAATTGTGAGCGCAAAAAGCCGTGCTATCGGCATCAATAGTTCTCAATCAGCTTCCGCAATTGAATCCTTTATTCAAACAGATGCAGCCGTAAACCCCGGCAATAGCGGAGGCGCACTGGTAAATACTTCGGGGCAGTTAATCGGAATTAATTCTGCCATTGCTTCTCCTACGGGTTCTTACGCCGGATATTCTTACGCTATTCCATCTAACATTGTAAAGAAGGTTACAAATGATCTGATCCGTTTTGGAACTGTGCAACGCGCTTACCTCGGCATTGAATATTTAGACAGCCGCAGGCTTACTCCTGAAAAACTAAGTGAATTAAGTATTGATAAGACAGAAGGCGTGTACGTAGCCGGTGTCCGCGAAAATGGCGGTGCGTATCAGGCAGGCATTCGTAAAGGCGATTTTGTGACGGCTATTAATGAAGTGTCCATCCGCACGGAGCCTCAATTGCAGGAACAGATTGCGCGTTACAAGCCAGGCGACAACATTACAGTGAGCTTTTTAAGAAACGGAACTTTAAACACTACCACGGTTCAGCTTCGGAATTTGAGTGGCACAACTTCCATCGTAAAAAAACAATCCGATTTGGTGGATATTCTGGGCGCTACGCTTCGTAATCTTACTGAAAAAGAAAAAGATAGTTACCGGCTGAATGGTGGCGTTGTGGTGAGTGATGTGGGCAATGGGGCACTTGCGAAGCAAAAAATGAAAAGCGGGTTTATAATTGTTGGAATAAACGATCAGGAAATAAACACCGTCGATCAGCTTCAAACGGCGCTTTCCTCCGGCAGCCGTGCGCAGATTTCAGGATTCTATCCCGGCACAAGGGGCTATTTTTACTATGGCATCAATGATCTCGGCAAATAAATAAAGGCAGACAATTTTTTTTGAGAAGCCTTCCAGATTTCGGGAGGCTTCTTTTATACTTCGGATTGACAAAAACAATTCAATAGCTAAGAAGCACCCTCATTTCATTTACCTTTGCAAACCAAAAAATAACGCATAAATGAGACCCGTTTACATAACCCGTCTTTCCAAATTTTTCCCGAATGAGCCCGTGAGTAATGACGAAATGGAAAGCGCTTTGGGAATGATTCAGGGAAAGCCATCGCGAGCGCGTTCGATTGTACTTAGGAACAACGGCATTAAAAACCGCTATTACGCCTATAAAAATGGCGTGCGCACCCACACAAATGCACAAATGGCAGTGAATGCCGTAAAGCAATTGTTTGATGAAGAAATACCGGTAGAAGAACTGGAAGTTTTAGCAGTCGGAACCTCTTCTCCGGAGCAAATTTTACCGAGCCATGCTTCTATGATTCATGGAGAATTGGGTACGCACCGCGTTGAACTTATATCTGCATCAGGCGCTTGTTGCACGAGCATTCAGGCTTTGAAATACGCTTTTATGTCAGTAGGGAGTGAACTTTCAGAAGTGGCTGCCTGTTGCGGCTCTGAGCGGTTTTCAGCCATGCTGCAGGCGTCGCGTTTTGAGCCGGAAGCAGAAAACTGGAAGGACCTGGAGAAACAACCTTTCCTCGCTTTTGAAAAAGATTTTCTCCGGTGGATGCTGAGCGACGGAGCCGCAGCGGCATTGTTACAACCTACTCCTAATAAAGATGGAATTTCCCTGAAAATAGAATGGATCGAGATTACGTCTTTTGCCAACGAACTGGACACCTGCATGTATGCCGGCGGTGATAAAAACGAAGAGGGAACTTTTACATCCTGGGCGGATATGGAAGTGGCAGACTGGAATGCGAAAAGCGTTTTTTCCTACAAGCAAGATACGCGTTTGTTAGGGGAAAACATTGTTCCGAAAGGTGGAATCTATTTGGAAGAGCTCATGAAGAAACACAATCTGAAAGTGAATGATGTGGACTACTACATGCCGCATATGTCGAGCGCTTTTTTCAAGCACCAGATAATGGAACATCACCGCAATATCGGGCTGGATATTCCGGAGGAAAAATGGTTTTTCAATTTGCCGCAGGTTGGGAATGTAGGCAGCGCTTCGCCGTTTTTAATGCTGGAAGAAATGTTTTACAGTGGCAGGCTGAAAAAAGGAGATCGCATTTTAATGATGGTTCCTGAAAGTGCAAGATTCACTTACGGTTATCTCTATTTTACCGTGGTTTAGTTGCGAAAAATGAAGGTTAAAATTCTGGTTCTTTATTATTCTCAAAGCGGGCAACTCAGGCAAATTCTTAATAGCCTCGTTAAAGAAATAAATGCAGACTCTGAAATTGATTTTGCCGCAATTGAACCGCAGGTTTCATTTCCTTTCCCATGGAATGCGGATGCTTTTTTTGATGCCATGCCTGAAACAGTGGAGCATATTTCCATTCCGCTAAAACCATTGCCGGCAGGGCTTTTTGAGAAAAACTATGACCTTATTTTGTTTGGCTGGCAACCCTGGTTTCTAAATCCTTCTCAACCTATTCTCAGCTTTTTAAAAAGTTATGATGCCCGAATTCTAAAAGGAAAAAATATTGTCACAATTGCAGGCAGTAGAAACATGTGGCTGCACGGACAAGAAGTGGTGAAAGAACATTTGATTAACGCAGGATCAAATCTTGTCGGCAACATTGTGCTAACGGATCGGAACACCAATTTAGTTTCGCTGTTAACGATTATCCGATGGTCCTTTACCGGAAAAAAAGAAGCCACTAAATATCTGCCGGAGGCTGGCGTAAGTCAGCAGGACATTAGATCTGCATCGCGGTTTGGAAAAATCATTCTGGAACATGCCAATCAAAAAAACTTTGAAAAACTGCATCCTGAATTGTTAGAAAACGGAGCGGTGAATCTGAATTCCGGACTGGTGTTGCTGGAACAACGCGGGATAAAAAACTTTCGCTACTGGGCAAAGTACATCCGGGAAAAAGGCGGACCCGGAGCAGCAGAAAGAAAGAGTCGCGTCAACTTGTTTAAACAGCTTTTAATGCTCGGCATTTTCGTGTTGTCGCCTGTTTCTTCCTTAACTGCATCCATCCAGCAACAACTCAAAAAAAAGCGCTTACAAAAAGATGTGGCTTACTTCAGGGGAATTGGTTTTGAAGAAGGCAAACTGTAACGATTAATCAGGGCTGCATTTCTTTGTAAAATCCGATGGCTTCCTTGCCTGCACTACTTTTCACGGCGCGATACATGCCTGCTGAATTGAAGCAAAAATCAAAATTCCCTTGCCCATCCACGGCTATGATGCCGCCTTCGCCACCCATATTTTTCAGCTTTTCATTTATCACCGTATTGCACGCTTCGTGAAGGGATAAGCCTTTGTATTCCATCAGGCAGGAAACATCGTAAGCCACCACAGCGCGAAGGAAAAACTCCCCATGCCCGGTGCAGGAAATTGCGCAGGTTTTATTGTTGGCGTAAGTGCCGGATCCCACCACAGGACTATCCCCTATCCTGCCGAAACGCTTGTTCGTCATGCCTCCGGTGGAGGTCGCAGCGGCAAGATTTCCCTTTGCATCACAAGCCACAGCGCCCACCGTTCCGAATTTGTGATCCGTATGTGTCATCGTTCCTTTCAGGTTGTCTCCTTTATGATCCAACTGGTAAAAATCGCTGTCACGGATGGCAATCCATTGGTCATACCTGTCCTGGTTGTGAAAATATTCATCCGGTGCAAACGACACGCCTCTGCTCATTGCAAATTCCGTAGCGCCTTTTCCGCTCAGGAAAACGTGACCCGAATGCTCCATCACTTCGCGTGCAAGCAGTACCGGATTTTTTATGTTCCTGATGCCCGCAACCGCGCCCGCTGCAAGACTGCTTCCATCCATAATGGAGGCATCCATTTCGTGCAATCCTTTTTTAGTAAAAACAGAACCCCGGCCTGCATTAAACAGGGGATTATTCTCAAGTTCCTCAATGGCTTCAACAATTGCATCTAATGCAGCTCCGCCACTTTCAAGAACTTTATAACCCTTATCCAGCGCGGTTTTCAGCGCAATGGTATATTGTTGTTCCTGGGTTTCATTCATCATTGCAGGGGTAATGTTGCCTGCTCCGCCGTGGATGAGGAGTGTGTGCATAAAGCGCTTTAAAATGGTTTTAGAAAGATGATTTGGAACAGTTGAGAAAACAGAAAGGATGCTGCTTTTTTCGGAGAATTTTTATCGGCGCAAATTTACTCCCTTCCCTTTGCTATGCGTATTCCCATTTTGCTGTTCCTTTTTTTCTTTGAAAACATTTGTTGTTGCCATGCCCAAAGCACGCGATTGCAAGCGCCATTTTTTCAAACCGCAAACAGTTTATCCATCCTTTATGAAAATGATTTTACCGCACAAACCGATGAATACTACACACAGGGCATTGCTATTCATTTCTCTAAACCACAACTTTTAAAACTTCCTGTTTACCAACTGTTTCCTGACCTCAGCAACAGCGCCTCTGTTCCTTTCATTGCCTTGCTGCACCTTGCTTTCACGCCCCAAAGCATCATCGATAATTTTATCAGGGTGGGAGACCGACCCTACGCCGCTGCATTCATTTTACAAACCGGAAAAGGGTCAGTAAATGCCTCCCGGAAACAAAAACTTTTCAGCAGTTTTCATGCAGGAATTATTGGCAGAGCAGCCGGTGGAGAATGGATACAGCGCAGCATCCACAGCGTGACAGGCAGTGCGCAACCGGAGGGATGGAAATATCAAATCCGGAACGATGCAATTCTGGCTTATCAAATTGGATTTACAAAAAACCTGGTAACGGCAGGACAATATTTTTCAGCAGATGCAACAGGAATAGCAACGTTAGGTACCTTCCAAACCCGCGCTACCGCAGGCTTTCATTTACAAGCAGGCATTTTTTCTCCGCTTTATAAAATCATACCTACGCGAAAAATCAGCGCCTATGTTTATTATCAGCTTTGGGGCAATGCCATTGCTTACGATGCTTCTTTGCAGGGTGGATTATTAAATCGCAGCTCGCCTTACGTCATTCCTTCTTCAGAAATAAAGCGGCTCACAGCACGACAAGAATTTGGATTAATGATTCAATACAAAGGCATTCAGCTTTCCGTTTTCAACAACAGCATCAGTAAAGAATTCAGCACCGGAACACCACATAACTGGGGCGGAGCGTCCCTAACAACGCGGCTTTAACGGGAGGGTGCGTATTTCAAACCCATGTTCCAGAAAAGAAACGCCCACTTGTCTGCCTGCTCATTAATCACCATGGAAGTTGGTTTGCCCGCTCCGTGTCCTGCTTTGGTTTCAATGGCAATAAGCACCGGATTTTTACATCCCTGCGCAGCTTGCAATGCAGCTGCAAATTTGAAAGAATGTGCTGGCACGACACGGTCGTCATGGTCGCCGGTGGTAATGAATGTAGCGGGATAGCATTTTCCTCTTTTTACGTTGTGCACAGGAGAATATTTGTAGAGATACTGAAACATCTCTTCTCCATCATCGGCGGTACCATAATCATAAGCCCAACCCGCGCCGGCTGTAAACTTGTGGTAGCGCAGCATATCGAGCACGCCAACCGCAGGAAAACAGACGCGGAATAAATCAGGCCGCTGCGTGAGGCAAGCGCCAACAAGCAACCCACCATTAGAGCCGCCTGAAATGGCGAGAAACTCTTTTGAGGTGTATTTCATTTCAATCAAAAATTCAGCGGCAGCAATAAAATCATCAAACACGTTTTGCTTGTTCATTTTGGTGCCTGCATTGTGCCATTCATCGCCATATTCTCCACCACCACGAATGTTAGCCACTGCGTAAATCCCTCCTGCTTCCATAAACACCGTGTTAGAAATTGAAAATGCAGGCGTGATGTTGACGTTGAAACCACCATAACCGTACAGCATCAACGGGTTTTTACCACTCATTTTCAATCCTTTTTTGTGGGTGATAATCATGGGGATTTTAGTGCCGTCTTTGGAGGTGTAAAACACCTGATTGCTCTCAAAATCTACGGCATTAAAATCAACTTTCGGAGCCTTGTAAATCCCTGATTTGCCGGTGCCAATGTTGTATTTAAAAATGGTGGGCGGATAAACATAAGAGGTGTAAGAATAGTACACATTCTGCTCGTTCTTTTTGCCGCTAAACCCGCTGGCAGTGCCTAATCCGGGTAATTGAATGGCATTTTCCAACTTGCCGGCAAAACTGTATTGTTTCACTTCGCTCACGGCATCTTTCAGGTATTGCGCAAAGAATTTTCCACCGCTTGTTGTCACCGTCAGCGGAAACTTTTCTTCGGGAATGATGGTCTTCCAGTTTTCAGGTTTTGGGCTGGATGCATCTACGCTTACCAACTTGCGGTTTGGAGCATCGAGGTTAGTAACAATAAACAGCGTTCCATCTTTTGAAGTAATCACATTTTGCTCCTGTTCAAAACCGATAACGATGGGAATAATAGGCGCTTTGGAATTGGTGAGATTTTGAATGTAGAGTTCGTTTCCGTAAGTAGCATTTGCAGCGGAAATAATAAGGAAATTCTGGTCTTCGGTAACATACCCACCAATGTATCGGCGCGGCGTATTACTACCTCCAAAAATCAATGCATCATCTGCTTGCTTTGTGCGCAGTTTGTGGAAAAAAAGCTTGTGCTGGTCGGTCATGCCGCTTAGCTGGCTTCCTTCCTTTGGCTTGTCGTAAGAACTGTAGTAAAAGCCCTCATTTCCGCGCCATGAAAGCCCGCTGAACTTTACATCGTGCAGCGTATCGCCAATTTGCTTTTTCGTTTTTGCATCCAGGATAATGACTTTAGACCAGTCGCTGCCGCCTTCTGAAATCTGGAATGCGCAGAGGCTGCCGTCTTTCGTAAAGTCAATACCGGCAAGGGATGTGGTGCCATCGGTAGAAAATTTATTTGGGTCGAGAAAAACTTCGGGTTTGCCTTTTTCCTGCTCGCGATACAGAACGGATTGGTTTTGAAGTCCATCGTTTTTATAATAGTAAGTGAAGGCGCCTTCTTTAAAAGGAGCGCTGTATTTTTCATAATTCCAAAGCTTAGTCAGCCTTTGGCTAAAGGCATCGCGAAACGGGATTTGGCTGAGGTATTTATTGGTAACCTCATTTTCTTTTACCACCCATTCAGCGGTTTCTTCAGAACGGTCGTCTTCAAGCCAGCGGTAAGGGTCAGCAACGGCAGTGGTTTGAATTTCTTCCACAAAATCATCTTTTCGGGTTTCCGGGTATTTGTCTGTAAAGTCGGCGTTATTTTGGGCAATTGCGTTCATAGAAAGTATAAAAAGGAAGGCGCAAAAAATGGTTTTCATAAGGAGTTATTTTGAGAGGGTGAAGGTAATAGCAATGCCTATGATGAAGATGCAGCGTACGAGAAGTCCTTTATATAAAAAAGCCGTCAAAAAAAATTTTTTCTGACGACTTTTAATTACTGCATTTGGAGTTATTCTTTTTCGTGAACATCACCGGGATGCATTCCCGGGTCATCACTTTGGCGTGGGTATGCACCTTCTTTGTGAGCACCATGTACGTGTTCGGGAGTTTCTTTTTTTTCTGTTCCCGCAGGGCGGTTTTCTGCTCCGCTATCGTTGCCTGCTGATTGCTGCTGCTGTCGGTTTTGGCTGCGTGTTACGTCAATGTGGGCATCCTGTTGTTGTTCGTCTGTTTGTTTTTGTTGATTATCCATTGCTGTTAAGTTTAGAATAATAATTCAGAAAGGATTGTGCCATCTTGCTCGATTGGAAGTTTGGTTTCAAAACCAGCCATTGCTTAGCAAGTGAACCTTTTCAAAAATAATTACGTCTTTCTTCCTTTAAAACGACTAATTTCAAACCTTTCCGTCTTTACAGAATTATGAAACTCCGGTATTTTATTTTGTCCTCCCTACCCATTTTTATTGTCGCTTGTAATAAACAACTTACTGATTCAGGTCCATCAGCCACGCCGGGATTGCTTGGACAAATGACTGCCGTAAAAAACACGCGCACCATCCTTTCCGGAAACGACACTTTTGTAACGCAGTCTGAACTTGCCTTTGCCAATTTTTATCAAACAGCTGGCGTGCCTTCCAGTTTTATAAACGCTGGCATTGTTTCCGTAAACGACATGCCACTAAATAAAGCAACTGATAATAGTTACAGCTTAACCTCCCCATCACTTTCATACGTTGAGAAAACACTTTGGAACGCAGCAAATGCCGGAGATGGCAAACCGCTTGTGTTCAATGACACTACAGCATTTCCATTTTTTTCCGGCGCGCTCCCTTACACCGTAAATCGATCAACAGGATTGTCTATTTTTTTTGCTGCCGCAGATTTTTTAAATGCAGATTCTGTAAGGATTTATGTTAGTGACGGCACCGGAAATAATTTTGTACAACGCATTTTTTCAACAAAAGATACCTCCATAAATTTTTCTTCGGTAGAACTTTCGCCTTTGCAGGCAACAATGGAAACGGAGGGCGTTATTGCAGTAATTCCTTTTCAGGGGAAATTAAGCGTGTTTCAAAACCGCGCTTATTTTTTCCAGAAAGAAAGTAGATACATACAGAGCGTTAGGATTAACTAATTTTTTCCTTTTTGGGGATGGAAGTAGCAGCGCTGAATGCGGAAGTTACGCCGTCAGATTTTTGTTCAGGCTCCGGCAATTCGGGCGTTACGTCTTCGCGTTTCTTTTCCGGTTTTGATTTAAAAATCTACTCGTGTCCTTTTTCAATATTGGCATCTTGTTCTTCGCGTTTCATGGTGTTTGATTTTTCAGTAAAACGAAAAGCTTTGTGCCAGTAAAGGTTGTTAGTTGCTTTAAAGGAAAACGCCCAAAACGGAAAGGCATGGTTTTCATTTAATAATTTAGTTCCGCTCCGTTTTCCAAAATAAAATACATCCGCTTCGCAATGAAAGAAATGAGTCTAACCGTCCGCAGGTCAATTGAACTTTTAGGTTTGGTGCTGCTTGGGTTAATTATTTACAATGGTAGTGGCGTGATTATGCCCATCCTTTTGGCGTTTTTTCTTTCCATTATGCTGATGCCTGTTTACAGGTTTTTAAGGCGTAGAAAAATACCCGAAACGTTTTCCATCATTCTTGCAATTTTGCTGGCTTCAATAATTGTAGGCGGCATTGTTTTCTTTTTTGTCTTTCAGGTTTCCCGGTTGGTTTCTGACATTCCTGCGATTCAGCAAAACCTGAATGTGCACTGGCAAAACATCAGCGGTTGGATAAATGAAAAGACGCAATTTTCATCACGGCAACAACTGGAAATCCTAAGGAAGCAATTTGACAATCTGGTAGGTAATGCGGGCAGTTATTTAAGCGGCGCTGCAGTTTCTCTTTCTGGAATTTTCATTTTTGTGGGCTTGTTGCCGTTGTATATTTTCCTGATCCTGTTTTACAAAAATCTGTTACTTCGTTTCACTTTTCTTTGGTTTTCGAAAGAGCATCACCCAATTGTTGAGGGCGCTTTGCTTGAAGTGGAAACAATGACCAAAAGTTACCTGCTCGGACTGCTGATTCAAATCTCTTACATCACCATTTTGCTGGGCGGCACATTAATGCTCATGGGCATCAAACATGCGTTGCTCATTGGGATTATTTTTGCAGTTTTAAACCTGATTCCTTATATCGGTGCACTTGTGGGCAACTTGATTGGTGTATTGCTGACACTTACTTCATCTCAGGAACTATGGCAAATTTGGGCGGTGTTGGGAACAATTGCAGTAGTTCAGTTTTTGGATAATAATATCCTCATGCCGCGCATTGTGGGCAGTAAGGTGAAGCTGAATGCACTAGCAAGTATTGTAGGCGTTTTTATCGGCGGTGCATTGGCGGGTGTAGCGGGAATGTTTTTATCGCTTCCGGTTATGGCACTTTTGAAAATTATTTTTGATCGCACGCTTGATTTCAGGCAATGGGGCATTCTTTTAGGAGACCATAATCCAGAAGTAAGCCCGATGGGTATGCTAAAATTCACTTTCGGAAAACCAAAAAATCCACCTGAAAACCCGATAATTACCGCGCAAAAAAATCCTCCTGATCTGGAAGTCTAATGCTTCAAAAAAAGGAGGAAATTTAAAAGTATTCTTAGAGGGTTAATCCATGCTATGCGTGTGTTTATCAAGGTCTTCACTGGCTTCTTCGTTCAGTGGACCTGGATATTCTTCTTTAGCGTTCGCTTCCGTTTCGTTAGGTCTTAATCCCTGCCCTGGAGGCACCTGTTTTTTATGCGTCGTAGCAAATTTCCCTGCTTCGTTTTCATAGTTGGTGCCATCATTCTTAGCATCTCCCTGTTGGTAACTTTCGCCACCAAGTTGAGACGAACCTTGTCCAAAATTAGAACCGCCCTGCGTGGTGCTTCCTGCCTGAAAAGATGCTCTGCCCTGCTCTTGCGAATCTGCGGAGCGGTTAGTTTGTTGCATTTCATCGTTTGGAACGTTGTGCTTTTGCTCCATTCCCTTTTGATTGTCTTCTGGATTAAATTTTTGATTGTCCATTGCTGTAAGGTTGGTTTTAGATTAAGCCACGCCGTCTAAATTGGGCTTGTCTTCGTTTTCGTGATTAAAAAGATTGCTGCCGGTTTCCTGCTGGTCTGTTTCTTTTTTAGTATGACCAGAAGGAACAACAAAATCATTCTCCCCTGCTGTGTTAATGCTTGCGCCTGTAGCATCTGAACCGGACGCCTGTCCTGTTCCTACCGAACCTCCTGAGCCCGGAGCGGTTGTGCCTTCATAGGAGATGTTTGTGCCGGTGTTGCCCCATGATTCATGGCTGTGGCGGCTATGAACTGCGCCGGTGGCTCCGGTAATAATGCTGTTTATGCTGGCTACGCTACTGTGCTTTTTTTCCTTTTGCTGATTTTCATTTTCTTCAGGCAAGGCATTTTGTTGATTTTCCATAAAAATGTTGTTTTAGATTTAAATAAAATGGAGAAAAGACTATGCCATTACCTCCCGCACATTCTTTTTGACGGCATTTTTAAATGCTCTAAAAAATTTTTTCTGAAACTTTTTATTGCAGGCACAAAATATTCCCTTACTTTTGCGTTCCCAAAAAATATTTAAGTATGGCACGCGTATGTGAAGTTACCGGCAGAAGACCCGTTACCGGACATAAAGTATCGTTTTCCAACAAAAAAAGCAAACGCAGGTTTTTCCCAAACCTTCAGAAAAAACGTTTTTTCCTCGTTGAAGAAGACCGTTGGATCAGTTTAAAATTGTGCACGGATGCTATCCGCACAATCAATAAAAACGGCTTAATGGAAACCGTTAAGAAGCTCCGCGCCGAAGGCAGGAAAATCTAACTTCCCCACATTTTTACAGCATCATTTTATCAATAATATTCTAAATCATCCATCACTATGGCTAAAAAAGGAAACCGCGTTCAGGTAATCCTCGAATGCACGGAACATAAAACCAGCGGATTACCCGGCACAAGTCGTTACATCACGGTAAAAAATAAAAAAAACACTCCTGAGCGTATTGAGTTAAAGAAATTTAATCCAATTATGAAGAAGGTTACCTTACATAAAGAAATCAAGTAAAAATACTAACTCCTAAAAAAATACTTTTATGGCAAAAGCAGCAAAAACGGCGATAAAAAAAGACCCAAAACAAGCGGCTGAATCGAAAAATTACACCAAAGTAATTAAGGCAGTTCGCAGCCCTAAAACGGGCGCATACACTTTTAAAGAAGGCATCGTTCACAAAGAAAAAGTGAAGGATTTCATGTCTTCTTAAAAATAATTCAGTGACTCAACTTTTTTATGAACCCTGCTTCACGGCGGGGTTTTGTTTTAAAAAAACGCCTTGCGGCAAAGCCCCTTTTAAGTTGCATCTGCATTAACAATAAAAAACGCAATTTTGCACCGTTCAAATTGTTGCGGATTGCACACCTTTCTGCAACATTCTTTTTTTACTTAAAAACTTTTTAAAAACACAAATGAATTTTAATCCCACAGCAATGATGGAGGAACTAATGACCACCTCCCGCAAATTAACTAAAGGCTACGAAACCCTTCAAAAAATTGAAGAAGTGGAAGTAGCAACAACACCTAAAGAACTGGTGTGGCAAAGTGATAAAGTGAGCATGTACCACTACAACCGCTCTACGCCTGCTATGTGCAAAACGCCTGTGCTCGTTTCCTTCGCGCTTCTTAATCGCCAGGATGTGCTTGACCTCCAGCCCGACCGCAGCCTAATGCGCAAGCTCGTAGAAGAAGGTCTTGACGTGTACATAATGGATTGGGGATACCCTTCCAAAGCCGACCGCTACCTCACTATGGAAGATTATATTGATGGCTACATGAATGACGCAGTTGATTTCCTCCGCAAAACGCACAACGTAGAGAAGATTCATAAAATGGGCATTTGCCAGGGCGGCACTTATTCCATGATTTACGCCAGCCTTTACCCTGAAAAACTGGAATCGCTTACTACTTACGTAGCACCTTACGATTTCTCTAACGGCGGCTGCATGCTTTACAAATGGGCAAAGTACATTGACGTAGATACCATGGTTGACAGCGTTGGTACCATCCCCGGTGAGCAGATTGACAGCGCTTTCGGCATGTTGAAGCCCAGCATGAACATCAGTAAATATTTCAGTGTGCTTGATTCTATGGAAGACCAGGATAAGCTGATGAACTTTCTTCGGATGGAAAAGTGGAAAGGCGACCTTCCTGCCATTGCCGGAGAAATGTATCGGAAATACATAAAAGACCTTTTTCAGGATAACCTGCTTATAAAAGGCGAATTGGAACTTGGTGGCAGAACCGTGGATTTAAAGAACATGACCGTTCCTTTTCTCAACGTTTATGCTACGGAAGACAACATTATTCCGAATGACAGCACCCGCGCAGTGATGGATAAAATTGGCAGCAAAGACAAAATGGAATATCCATTTCCCGGTGGTCATATTGGCGTATTCGTGGGTGGAAAATCTCAGAAAGAACTAGCGCCATCTGTAGCCAAATGGGTGATAGAGAGATGCTAAGCTGATATAATTCCTGCGGAAGGATATTAAGTAAAGGCAGGTTTTGAAAAATGCTTCCTGCACATAAAAAAAAGAGACGCTCCATGGTGGTGCGTCTCTTTTTTATTTTCTAATGAAATTTCTTCACTTAAATTGAGTTACCTCAAAATGGTTGTAAATCTTTGAAAAGCTACTATTTTAAACATTACGCTATCCTCCTTTTGATGATTACTATTTCCGCTTAGAGACATGCACTACAACTATTTATTTCACTGCCAGTCTTTTTTAATAAAAAACCGCCTGGAAATATTTCCAGACGGTTGTAAATCCATAAAAGAAAATAGCTTTAAAGCTGATTAAAAATCGGCGCATCCACATTTCGGGGAATGCCGTAAAACTGATAGGTTTTGTGTTTGTAACCCTTCTTGATGTAGATGTCCGTATTGCCTTCTTCGGGAATGGTTACCCAGTCATCATGCTTATCAATCCTCCAGCGGTAAATGGCTAAAGTATTTGGGCCCCGGCGGGTGAGTGCATAAAATTGAGGCTTCTTATCCTTGTAGCCCATTTTGATCATCTGGTCGTCGGTAAATTCGTCTGACGCAATGCTGATGTAATCCTTTGTAACTGGATTAAACCAACTGTTTACCTGCACCCTGTCAGGACCGGCTGTGCGGTAGGCAAAAAACATCAACGTTTTGTCTTTCCAACCCCAGTTAAGCATTTGCCCTTCCTGAAATTCACCATCTGCTACGGTGAGGTAATTCTTATCCTCCGGGTTATACCAACGGTAAATTCGAACCAATTCTTCATCCTGTGCAAAGGCATGATTGGTGATTAATACAGACGCCAGTAAAGACGTAATGAGGACGAACGTTTTTTTCATAATTCTGTCGCTTTGTTTTTCAAAATAGTGCCCCAAAATACATCCTTTTTTAGTTGCCAAACAAATACAAGCCAAAATATTTTTTTTCAAAATCCTTTTTTACCTCTTTCCCACTTGTCTGAACCTTCATTTCCCTTAGTTTTGAAGCCTTTTGCAGCCAAGCTGTCAGCCTGCGGCATTTTGCACAAGTTTTGATCTTCGCCGGACTGCAATTCAACGCTCCCTTTATTTATTCACGCAAATTTTTAGTTTTTAGAACAACAACAAAATGATTGGTTTTATCTCAAAAATCTTCGGAGGCAAAAAGTCTGATAAAGACGTAAAACGCATCCAACCCCTCATCTCCGAAATCAACACGCACTATGAATCTTACCACGCGCTTTCCAATGATGAACTCCGCAACAAAACGATCGAATTCCGACAAAGAATTTCCGAGCACTTAAAAGATACAGACGCTGAAATTGCTTCAAAAAAAGCAGATGCCGACAGCCATCCCGAAGCAGAACTCCACAGCCGCGAAGCCATTTATAATGAAGTGGATAAACTTCAGAAACGCCGCGATGAATTGTTGGAAGAAGTCCTCTTGCAAATCCTCCCCGAAGCATTTGCGGTAATGAAAGAAACAGCACGCCGCTTCAAAGAAAATGAATTGCTGGAAGCCACTGCTACACAACTTGACCGCGACCTTGCTGTTGATAAAAACTACATCCACATTGAAGGCGACAAGGTGAGATATCGCAACAGCTGGGACGCTGCAGGCATCAATGTAACCTGGAACATGGAGCATTACGATGTGCAGTTAATCGGCGGCATCACCCTCCATGAAGGCAAAATTGCAGAGATGGCAACCGGTGAAGGAAAGACGCTCGTTTCTACC
This sequence comes from Flavipsychrobacter sp., assembly GCA_965218185.1. GTDB lineage: Bacteria > Bacteroidota > Bacteroidia > Chitinophagales > Chitinophagaceae > JAFIGV01. The sequence goes on along the minus strand of CBDCKE010000002.1, from coordinate 378,571 downwards.
CTGCCCGCTTACCTTAATGCGCTTTCAGGACAAGGTGTCCACATCGTTACGGTGAATGATTATCTGGCACGAAGAGACCAGGAATGGAACGGCACTTTGTTTGAATTTTTAGGGCTTACGGTAGATTGCATTGATAAGCATCAGCCCAATTCACCGGAACGCCGAAAGGCTTACCTGGCCGACATTACATACGGTACCAACAATGAATTTGGCTTCGATTACTTGCGTGATAACATGGTGCAGCATCCAGAAGAAATGGTGCAACGCAAACATCACTTCGCCATGGTGGATGAGGTGGATAGTGTGTTGATTGATGATGCCCGAACGCCGCTTATTATTTCAGGCCCTGTGCCTAAAGGAGACGAACAGCAATTCCATGCTTTGAAGCCAAGAATTGAACGTTTGCTTGAGGTGCAGAAACGCATTTCAAACACCAGTCTCACAGAAGCGAAACGTCTCATCGCCGAAGGCAAAGCCGACAAAGAAAACGGCGGACTTTATTTATACCGCGCTTACCGTGCATTGCCAAAAAACAGTGCGCTCATTAAATTCCTGAGTGAAGAAGGCAACAAACAAATTCTTCAAAAAGCCGAGAACCATTTCCTTGGTGAACAGCAACGCCACATGCCCAAAGTGAATGAAGAACTGTTCTTCACGATTGATGAAAGGCAAAACTCTGTGGACCTTACTGATAAAGGTTTACATCTCATAACCGGAGACTCTGAAGACCCTAATTTTTTCATTCTCCCAGACATTTCAACCGAGCTTGCAGCCATTGATAAAAGCGATGCAGCAGCAGACGAAAAGGTGAAAAAGAAAGACGCGCTTTTGCAGGATTATTCTATCAAGGCCGACCGCATTCATTCGGTGCAGCAACTGCTGAAAGCATACACGCTTTTTGATAAAGACATAGAGTACGTGGTGATGGAAGGCAAGGTGAAAATTGTGGATGAACAAACAGGACGTATCCTCGACGGACGTCGCTACAGCGATGGTTTACATCAGGCAATTGAAGCAAAAGAAAACGTGCAGGTAGAAGCCGCCACGCAAACTTTTGCAACCGTAACGCTCCAGAACTTTTTCCGCATGTACCATAAGCTTTGCGGCATGACGGGTACGGCAGAAACAGAAGCCGGTGAGTTTTGGGAAATCTATAAACTGGACGTCGTAGCCATCCCTACAAATGTGCCCATCGCAAGAAAAGACCAGCAGGATTTGGTGTATAAAACCAAGCGCGAAAAGTATAAAGCCGTAATTGACGAAATAGAAAAACTGCGTGATGCCGGACGCCCGGTTTTGGTGGGCACCACATCCGTGGAAGTGTCTGAATTACTGAGCCGCATGTTGCAGCAAAAGAAAATTGAGCACAACGTTTTGAACGCAAAACAACACGCCCGCGAAGCACAAATTGTGCAGGAAGCCGGATTTGCAAGCGCCGTTACAATCGCCACAAACATGGCAGGACGCGGTACAGACATTAAGCTTGGGCCAGGCGTGAAAGATGCAGGCGGACTAGCCATTATCGGAACAGAAAGACATGAAAGCCGCCGCGTTGACAGGCAGTTGCGCGGACGTGCCGGACGACAGGGAGACCCCGGAAGCAGCCAGTTTTTCGTGAGCCTTGAAGATGAATTAATGCGCCTCTTCGGCTCTGAAAGAATTGCCGGACTGATGGATAAAATGGGGCACAAGGAAGGCGAAGTGTTGCAACACAGCATGATCTCCAAATCCATTGAACGCGCACAAACAAAGGTGGAGGAAAACAACTTCGGAACGAGGAAACATTTGCTGGAGTATGACGACGTGATGAACGCCCAGCGAAACGTGATTTACAAACGCCGCCGCCATGCTTTGTTCGGAGACCGCCTCACCATTGACCTTGACAATGCAATGTATGACGTGTGTGCAGACCTTGCCCAGCAAGCCGTTCAGGGGAAAGACTATGAACAGTTCCGCCTGGAAGCCATCATGCACTTAAGCATTGAACCAAACGTTCCCCAGGAAAATTTCAGCAAGCTGGATGCAAAAAAACTGACCGAAGAACTGTACCATCAGGCAAAGGATACCTACGATCGCAAATGGGCTTCCCTCCGCGAGCAGATGCTTCCTTCCCTTTCGCAAATATGGAACGAACATGGCGAGCGCGTTGAGAACATCGTGATTCCTTTTACGGACGGAATTAGAGGATTACAGCTTTACGTAAACCTGAAAGCAGCCGTCGAAAATGAGGGCAAACCGATTGTGCAATCGCTGGAAAAAACCATGACGCTTGCCATGATTGATGAAGCCTGGAAAGATCACCTCCGCGCCATGGATGACCTGCGCCAAAGCGTGCGCATGGCATCTTACGAGCAGAAAGATCCGCTGCTGATCTACAAGTTTGAGGCGTACAATCTTTACAAACAAATGCTGCTGGAAACAAACCGCCACATCATTTCTTTCCTTTTCCGCGCAGGCATTCCACAGCAAGAAGCGCCGCAGCAAACCAACCAGCAAATGCCGCAACACACGGACATGAGCAACATGCAAAACAATAAGGAAGAAGTGATTGCCGCAGGTGAGGATTATGCAGCCGATGAACACGATTTACCTCAAAACGGACAAACCCGTTCCGCCCCAAGGCAAATAAAGCAACCCGTTACAGCCGCCCCCAAAATCGGGCGAAACGAACCCTGCCCTTGCGGCAGCGGCAAGAAATACAAAGCCTGCCACGGGAAATAATTATCGCTGATGATCAAGATTATTTTAAAAGAAAAACCGGTTGCAATTGCAGCCGGTTTTTTTATGCAAGATGCTGGCATTGCTGCGGGTTTGCCGCCGCATGTTTGTAAATCAGGTTCCGGATGAAATCATTGTCCTGCAAGGGTTCCAACTGCTGGCGCAATGCGTCTGCATTTTTTAAAGGCTGCGCTTCGCTGATATAACCCATGCCGTAAAAGTTTCCCTGGCTCACGAGAATGCAACTCTTTTCGTCTGCCTTCAAACCCCGATCTAAAAACGCAAACGTGGGTAATTGTTTGTGCAGCCAGTTAATGGCTTCATCAATGCGCAGATTGTATTGCGCAGCAATTTCCTTGCAATTTCCGGTGCAGTTATTGGCTGCAATGGCATCTTCACAATCAGCAGTTTTGGAAAGATTGCAAAGGCGCGGGCAAAGCTCAAATTCAGCAATCAGCGCACGCAGCCGCTCATGCCCTTCCATCATGGTGTTGAAGGAATAAACAGGTTTGAAATGCGGTTTGGTTTTCTCAATCAGCAAACGTTTGTAACCACCCTGGTCTTCATACACAAACAAACCGAAGCTGGCAAGATACCCGCGCTGGCTGCGGTTGTGAACAGGCCACAGCCTTCTTATTTCTGCACTTTCAAGAATGTGCGCCATCAGTTCCGTAGCGCATTCGCGGAAGGTTACTTTATGAATATCGCGGAGGAAATCCTGCTTTTGGCGGTTGGTTTTATTGTTGGAGAAATGGCTTTTCACGCGCTTGTAAATATTCTTAGCCTTGCCTACATACACCACTTTTCCGGCAGCATTGCAGAAGTAATAAACACCGGCACCATGCGGCAAATTTTCTACGGCATCCACAGGAAGATGCGGCGGCAAATAGCTTTCCTTGTTCTTTCCTTTCAGCATCATTTCCATAACTGCAGCCGCTTCTTCATTTTCAAAAATCATTTTGAAGAGATGCGCAGTGGCAGAGGCATCGCCGCCTGCGCGGTGGCGTTCGTAATGCGGAATGCCGAGCTGAAAACACAACTTGCCGAGGGCATAACTGCGCATTCCCGGAAGCACTTTCCGCGCCAGCCGAACGGTGCAGAGTTTATGTTCCTCTAAAGAAAAACCATTGATGCTGAGGTGATGCTTCACAAAGGAATAATCGAAGTTCACGTTGTGCGCAATAAACACTTTGCCCTGCAACATGCTGTGGATGTGCGCAGCCACTTCTGAAAAGGAGGGGGCATTCACTACCATGTCGTCCGTTATGCCCGTGAGCCGCTGAATGAAAATGGGAATTGGGCGGTGCGGATTTACGAGTGTTTCGTAGGTATCAAGGATGTTGGTGCCGTCATGAATTACGATGGCTATTTCGGTGATTCCATTGCCCATGGCATAGCTGCCGGTGGTTTCAATATCTACTATTGCGAAAAGCATTTGCGGATAAAGGTAAAGGGAGGGAATGAGGTTACTTTCGCCGCCCCCATGAAACCATACTTCAGGCTATTCGATTATTCTCAGAAAGTAAACTACAAAACCGAAATCCTCTCCGGACTAACCGTAGCCCTCGCCCTCGTTCCGGAAGCCATAGCCTTCGCCCTAATTGCCGGATTATCGCCCCTCACCGGTTTATACGCTGCCTTTATGATGGGCATAATAACGTCCATTTTTGGGGGCAGACCGGGGATGATTTCGGGAGCTACCGGAGCCGTGGCGGTGGTGATTCTGCCTCTGGCAATGTCGCACGGTGTGGAATATGTGTTTGCAGCCGTGGTGCTGGCGGGTATTATTCAGGTTACTGCCGGATTGCTGCGCCTTGGGAAGTTTATCCGCCTGGTGCCCCACCCTGTTATGTTTGGCTTCGTAAACGGACTGGCGATCATCATTTTTATGGCGCAGCTTGCCCAGTTTAAAACGCCGGATGCCTTCGGGAACCTGCAATGGATGCAGGGCAGCGCACTCTTCACGATGCTTGGATTGGTAGCCCTCACGATGCTCATCATCTGGCTGATGCCTAAGCTCACCAAAGCCATCCCTGCCTCCCTCACTGCCATCCTTGTAGTGTCGGCATTGGCTATCGGGCTGCAGATAGACACTAAAACCGTGGGCGACATTGCCGCCATTAAAGGAGGCTTTCCGCCTTTTCATTTGCCCGGCATTCCTTTCTCTTTAAAAACCCTGGAAATAATATTTCCTTACGCCCTGATTGTAGCCGGTGTGGGGTTGATTGAAAGCCTGCTAACGCTTAATCTGCTGGATGAAATAACCGAAACCCGCGGCAGGAGCAATAAAGAAGCGGTAGCCCAGGGCGCTGCAAACATGCTATCAGGTGTGTTTTCAGGGATGGGCGGCTGCGCGATGATTGGGCAAAGCCTGATCAATATTTCTTCCGGTGCGCGCGCCAGACTTTCTGGCATTGTGGCGGCGGTGATGCTGCTGGTGTTCATCATGTTTGGCGCTTCGCTGATAGAAAAGCTACCCATGGCTGCCCTCACCGGACTGATGATTATGGTATCCATCGGCACGTTTGAATGGGCAAGCTTTAAGATGATTGGCAAGATGCCCCGCCACGATATTATTGTGGGGATACTGGTGGCTGCCATCACCGTGCTGCTGCACAACCTGGCGCTGGCGGTGCTGATTGGCGTTGTGATTTCAGCCCTTGTGTTTGCCTGGGAAAGCGCAAAGCGCATCCGCGCCCGCAAGCATGTGGATGAAGACGGGGTGAAGCATTATGCGCTTTTCGGACCGCTGTTTTTTGGCAGTGTGGCAGCTTTCAATGATAAGTTTGACGTGCCCGGAGATCCTCCTGAAGTAATTATTGATTTTAAAGAAAGCCGCGTAGCCGACATGAGTGGCATCGAAGCGCTTAATAAACTGACGGAGCGCTACCGGAAGCAAAACAAAACGCTGCACTTGCGCCACCTGAGCGCCGACTGCCGGCAGTTGCTTGCCAATGCCGGGGCGGTAATAGAAGTGAATGTGGAAGAGACGGTTTAAGGAGGGCGGATTGCAAATCCGCTTTATCCTTGTGTTCGAGATGACCCTTTTTCGTGCGTGCGTCTCCGCAGGGAGGCGCGCACTTTTTTTTGAATCGCAGATTAGGCGGATTAAGGGATTGCGCAGATTTTTTCACGTCCTTCAATAATCCGCGTAATCTGTGGAATCCTTTTTAAAATCCGCGATTCAAAATGCAGGTGAAAAAGAGGGTAATTTTGTTTTCGATGAATGTTCAAACAATAAAAGCGTTGAAGTGGGTGGATGTGGTTGTGCAGGTTTTAAGTGTGGTGTTTGGTTTTATGTTTGTAAAGATAGGAGAGCTTGACACGTGGGACATCTCTCGTCTATTTGCTATTTTATTTTCATTAGGAAGTGTACAAATAGTTAGTTGCCTTTTAAATGGGCTTCTTTTAGAAAAGCGCATACCTGAACGAAGAACCTATGAAAAGGCGATTCTTGTCGTTTTTATCATTGCTGCCGTATTAGCTTTTTGTGGTTGGATTGTGCTATTTGCCTATATTATCGCAATTGGTTTTCTCCTTTTACTTCCGATAGTTTCATTATCATTAGCGGGCTTTTACGTGGTGATTTCATTTTTAGAATTGATGGATATCAATGATGAGATAAAAAAAGTCAAAGTGCAAAAGAGTATTTACTCCAATAATGAAAACTAGCACCATTCCACAACTCAAAACCACAGCTACCATGCTTCCCAAAAAAACATTTCTCCTCCCCACCTTCTTCCTTTCATTCCTCCTTTTTAGCTGCGGCAATAATGCTTCTCAACAAACAACTAATAAGGAGGATGCTACTGCTGCAACGCAATCATCAAACAATGAAATCACCCCACAACAAAACGATGCAAAACGCAGCCCGATAGCGCAGGATTTTACCGGCACGTGGATAGACAATCGCGACCGCGCCGCTACAGAAACTTCCTTAACCGACGGCACTTTTAGCATCTGCCCCGAAGGCGAGGCGGTGTACATCGTTTTCAGCAATCAACTGATTTACAACTTCACGGTGCGGCAAAAAGAAACGGGTCCGCAATCTGCCGTGCTGGAGTTTTATTTTAAGGAAAGCGAGCATGGGCGCGGCTTTGCAGAGGCTGATTTAAAAGAACCCGCCGCAGGAACACTCGTCGCCACGGCAGAACTTTCAGCAGAATTTGAAATGGAATTTACCTACACAGCCACTGCTTTTACGGATGCCGTGCGGGCAGGAAGTCCGCAGGATGCAAACCATTTTATTTTCCCGAAGCATTTTTATTTCGGCAGCCGTGTTGAAAATCCGATGGTGTTTTGCGAAAGCAAATAAAGCCGTGTGGCTTGATGTTTTAAACCTCCTTATTTCAACAACTCACCAAAAACGTACAACTATGAAAAAGACATTCTTAACCATCACCGCCTGCGCATTTGCCGCCACTGTTTTCGCTCAGAAGGCAACCATCATCCAGCAAATCCAGGAAAAATCTGTCCCCATTTATGCCTATGCTGCGGACAAAACCATCACCTACAATCTTTCAGAAAGCATGTGGAGCAAAGCCACCGGCACCGAAGTGCATCCATTGGGCTACATGACCACCAAAGGCATGGCTAAGGCATTCATCGACCTCTCTGATAAATTCGGCGAAACGTACATCGACAAGAAATGTGGCTTCACCGTGAACACCGTGGATGAAAAAGAAAACCGCCCGGGCTGCATGAAAGCAGTGGATGCGTGGAGCGGGAAATACAGCCTGGTAGTGAATGCGAAAAACGTGGAAGGCACGCGCGATGGCTACAAAATGGTGTTTGGTTATGTGAGCAGCGTAGCCATTTATCTGGAAGATGGAAGCGCTTCGCTTTGGCATCATGGCTTCACCCCAAAAAGCGATAAGCTGCACGTAATCATTAATGCCGACAACAAGTTTAAAACCGTAACCACAAGCTGGAGCGCCGACGGAACCACGTTCACAATTAATGCCCCCGGCGATATTGAAACTGCGGGTTGGGATGGCAAAATTGAAACGGGTTTGAAGGCGGGCTGGAAGGGGTAGTTTATGCTGCAAATAATTTTTAGGAGCGTGCCGTGCGTGGTTTTTTGAATCGTGCGTCACGCTTTTTTTATGCTGTGATTATCCGGTTCATCATTCTCTTTTGAATCGCGGATTAGGCGGATTGAGGGATTCCGCAGATTTTTTCCCGCCGTCCAATAATCCGCGTAATCTGTGCAATCCTTTTAAAATCCGCGATTCAAAAAAGAGTGTCCTAATTTTATTCCAGTGCGCAACCTCATTCTCCCTCTCCTCCTCTTTTCAATAAACGTTTCTGCGGATTCACTAACGGTTGTAGCCATCATTCCTATTCAATCCCGCATCATGTCGGTGGATGAAATCGGCAACGTGTATGTCGTTCGGGATAATAATTCCCTCGTCCGGTTTACGCCCGATGGCGACAGCAGCGCTTTTTACAGAGGCGTGCAAAATGGCAATATCGAAGCCGTGGATGCCACCAATCCTTTGCGGGTGGTGGTGTATCATCCGCGGTATTCCAAAGTGGTGTTGCTCGACAGGCTGCTGACGTTGAAAAACGAACTGGATTTACGGCAGCAAAAGTTGTTTCAGGCACCGGTTGTGGCATCCAGTGCCGATGGCAATTTGTGGGTTTACGACCAGTTTAATGCACGGCTTAAAAAGATAAACGAAAAGTTGGAAGAAGTGCTGCAAAGCAATGATTTAAGGCAGGAAACCGGCTTCGTTCCGCATCCTGTTTTTATGATTGAAAGAGACTGGAAAGTGTTTATTGCCGACACGCTGCGGGGCATTCTCACCTTCGACCGTTATGGGTCTTACCTCAGTGCGCTGCCAGTTGTTGGTGTAAAAAAATTGCAGGTTTCAGGCAGCAAGCTTATTTATTTTAAGAACGATTCCCTCCATTCGTGGGATGTAAAAAGTTTCCGCGAACAAGCAATGCCATTACCTCTTTCTGAAACCAGCATTGTGGATGCTGCACTTGCACGTAACTACCTGTATGTGCTGTATGCCGACCGGCTGATTATCTACCGGATGCCCGAAGAAAAATAATCAGGTTGACTTCAAATTTGCTCACAGAAACGTCATTGCGAGGGCTTGCCCGAAGCAATCTCAAGACAAGAAGAGGCTTCCTACAGCTCTTAAGATTGCTTCACTGCGTTCGCAATGACGGAGCGTTTCGGAAAGATTAAGGAAGGCTACGACAACAAACTTTCCATCTCCTCAAAAGCAAGACGGGCGGGCATTTGTTCCCAAAGCACTTTGTAAATAAGCGTCGCAAGCGGCAGTTCTATATCGTGGGCACGGGCAATGGTCTGCATGCCTTTCGCCGCATAATATCCTTCGGCAATCATGTTCATTTCGAGGATGGCATTTTTTACGGAATAGCCTTTGCCGAGCATGGTTCCGAAACTGCGGTTGCGGCTGTGGAGGGAATAGCAAGTCACAAGTAAATCACCCAAATAAGCGCTTGTGTGGAAATCAGGACGTTCGTTGGAAGGGTGTTTTTGGTCGAAGTGCGCATTCAGATACCGGTACATTTCGCGGTAGCAATTGGTGATGTAAACGCTGAGGAAATTATCGCCGTAATCCAGTCCGTGCGCGATGCCTGCGCCAATGGCGTAAATATTTTTCAGCACCGCAGCATATTGCGCACCCCATATGTCGTGGTTAAAACTCGTGTTGATGTAAGCGTTTTGGAAAGTCTCTGAAATCAGTTTGGTAAACGCATCATCTAACCCAGAAAAAGTGAGGTAACTCAAGCGTTCCTGCGCCACTTCCTCCGCATGGCAGGGACCGGTGATGGCTACATAATTTTCCAAAGGCACGCCAATCGTTTCCTGAAAATAATCGTTCAGCAGCATGGCAGCATCGGGCAAAATCCCTTTGATGGCAGAGACAATTTTTTTGGATTTCCAGAGGGAAGCAGGCACAGAATCAATCACCGTTTGTGCAAAGGCCGAAGGCACGGCAAACAACACTACATCACAATCACCCAGCACTTTTTCAAGGTTACCTGAAGGCAAAATAGTTTCGGGCAGAAAGCGCACTGAAGTGAGATAATGCGGGTTGTGGTTTCTTTCTTTAAGATGATTTACGGCTTCCTGATTGCGCACCCACCAATGGATGCGATGCCCATTGTCCGTAAGGATTTTTGCAAGTGCCGTTCCCCAGCTTCCGTTGCCGATAATGCCAAATGTCAGGTTGGATGAAATATGCATGAACAGTGGATTACAGGGGTTTAGTAGTTATTCATCTTTGGAAGCTTCAAACAGTTTTTCTTTAGGCGTGATAGTCACCTTTGTGCCGTCTTTCAGTGTTCTTGCAATGGCTCCGTAAGGCGCGGTAATTATTTCTTCTCCTTCTTTCAAACCACTTAAAATCTGGATGAACTGATTGTCCTGCAGACCGGTTTTTACATCGCGCAGATGCACTTCTTTTTTTGCAGCATCATACACAAACACTACCTGGCGCACGTCGCTGATGTTGTTGGCTTCTCTTTGCTTCTGAATGCTATCGGGGTAATCTCTTGTAGTAACTGCATTCACCGGTACCGACAAAATATTTCTGGCGCGGTTGGTTTGGATTTCTACGGATGCGCTCATGCCGGGCTTAAAAGGAAAACGTTTTTTAGCACCGTTCATCAGGTCTGCATAGCTTTCGCGGAGGATGAGAATGTGCACGGTATAATTCGTAACCTGGTCGGTGCTCACCTGCTGTAAACCTGCGCTTTTGCTGGACACACTAATCTTAGAAACCAATCCGGTAAAGCTTCTTCCGCGGTAAGCATCGGCTTCAATAATGCTGGTGTCGCCAATGGAGACTTTGGTGATGTCCGTTTCACTTACGTCCACGCGCACTTCAATTTTACCCAAGTCGGCAATGGTGAGCATTTCTGTTCCTGCCATTTGCGCCGTGCCCACCACGCGTTCTCCAAGCTTCACATTCAGTGCTGAAACAATGCCTGAAGTTGGTGCCGTAATCACCGTTTTGCGCAGGCTTTCACGCGCCTGTGCAAGGTTGGCTGATGCACCCTGAATGTTATACTGTCCGCCTGAAACGTTTGCCCTTGCTGCTTCGTAGGCTGCCTGTGATGATTTGTAAGAACTCTGAAACTGTTCAAATTCCAATGCTGAAATCACCTTCTCATCATACAGTTTTTTGTTGCGGTTAAAGTTGTTCAGCGCCTGGTCGTACTGTGCTTTTGCCTGCGCCACCATTTCTTTTGAATTGCCCACACGCGCCCTGCTTTCCTGAACGGTAGCCTGCGCCTGTTGCACCACAGAGTTGTAAATCGCTGCGTTTATCCGCGCCAGCAATTGTCCTTTCCGCACCGTGTCGCCTTCTTCCACATTCAGTTCAATAATTTCACCGCTCACTTCGGGGCTGATTTTCACTTCCGTTTCAGGATAAATTTTGCCGCTTGCAGTCACGGTTTCAGTAATGGTGTGCAACGATGCTTTTTCAGCAGCTACTTCGATGCCTTTGTCGCCGGATGATTTGCCAATGATGATGAGAATAATAATCACCACCGCTGCAATACCAATAATCCACCACAGTGTTTTCTTTTTCATGCTCGAAAATATTTTGAGAGAAAGCCCGCGTTATTTCACTTCTGCACCTGCAGGAATGGCTTCCGTTGGCGACACGAACACCAGTTTTCTGTTTGCATCTTCCGCCATCAGTATCATCCCGGCGCTTTCAATGCCGCGCATTTTGCGGGGAGCAAGATTGGCGACTACGGTTACTTGCCTGCCCACAATTTCTTCCGGTTTAAAATGCTCTGCAATGCCTGAAACAATGGTGCGTTTTTCATTGCCCATGTCCACAATCAGTTTCAAAAGCTTGTCTGCCTTTGCTACTTTTTCTGCTTCCAGAATGGTTCCTGCCCGCAAATCAATCTTCGCAAAATCATCAAACTGGATTTCGGGTTTTGGTTGTTTTTCTTCCGGCGTTCCTTCCATCGTGGGCGCTTTAGACTTTACACTTTCTTCTTTTGTCTTTCTACTTTCTTCTTTAGATTTCACACTGCTTTCGTGCAACTTCTCTACCTGCGCAGCAATCTCTGCATCTTCAATTTTCCTGAAAAGAATCTGCGGTTCACGCAAAGGATAATTCACCTTCAGAAGGTCCGTCCTCCCGGCATTTTCCCAGTCCAGCATCCGCTCCACCACCTTCATCATGTGCAGCATTTTAATTGCCGTGGAAGGTAAAAACGGGTTGATGAGAATGGCAAGATTGGCGGTGAGTTGCAGGCAAAGATGGAGGCAGTTATCGATGCTTTTTTGTGCTTGTTCTTTTACGGCATCATCCTCATCAGCCGTGAGTTTTCGGGCTACAATCCAGGGTTCTTTTTCCTGCATGTACTTGTTGCCTTTCCGCGCCAGTTCAATTACTTCAAACAAACCATCCCTGAACTTATAATCTTCAATAAGCGTCTCAACTTTTGTTTTAGCAGCTTTTATTTCTTCGATGACTGCCTTGTCTTTTTCATCCAGCACGTCTGTATGCAATGCTGGCATTCTTCCCTTGCAAAGCTTGTGCATCAGCACAAAAGCACGGTTCACGAAATTGCCGAAAATGGCAGCCAGTTCATTATTATTGCGGTCCTGAAAATCCTTCCAGGTAAAGTCGTTGTCTTTTGTTTCAGGGGCGTTTGCACAAAGCACATAACGCATGGCATCGGCACCATCGGGGAAATCATGCAGGTATTCATGCACCCAAACCGCCCAGTTGCGCGAGGTGGAAACCTTCTCTCCTTCAATGTTTAAAAACTCATTGGCAGGCACGCTTTCGGGCAACACATACTGACCGTGCGCCTTCAGCATGGCAGGGAAAATGATGCAGTGGAAAACGATATTGTCTTTGCCAATAAAATGCACCAGTTTCGTATCATCCTTCAGCCAGTAATCGCTCCACATGGGCGTCAGTTCTTTAGTAGCGCTGATGTAACCAATCGGTGCATCAAACCAAACGTAAAGCACTTTGCCTTCCGCACCGGGCAGTGGCACCGGCACGCCCCAGTTTGAATCGCGCGTCATGGCGCGGGGCTGCAGACCCGCATCAATCCAGCTTTTACACTGACCATAAACGTTGGGCTTCCACTCGTTTTTCTTGCCTTCCACAATCCATTTTTTCAGCCAGTCTTCATATTTATTGAGCGGAAAATACCAGTGCTGCGTTTTGCGGATTACAGGTTTTGAATTGCTGAGCGCGCTGTGCGGATTAATCAGTTGTTCGGGAGAAAGGGAGGAGCCGCATTTTTCACACTGGTCGCCATATGCCTGGTTATTTCCGCAAACGGGGCAAGTGCCAATGATGTAGCGGTCGGCCAGGAACACTCCTTTTTCTTCATCAAAATATTGTTCGGATTCGCGCAGCTCAAACAAACCATCGTCGTAAAGTTTTTTGAAGAAAGCGCTGGATGTGTCTTTATGAATCTGATTAGATGTGCGGGAAAAAATATCGAAGGAGATGCCGATTTGCTCAAAGCTTTGTTTAATGAGGCTGTGGTATTTATCTACAATTTCCTGCGGGGAAACGCCCTCCTTCATGGCGCGGATGGTGATGGGTACGCCGTGTTCATCGGTACCGCAAACAAACTTTACATCGCGCTTTTGCGCACGGAGGTAACGGGTGTAAATATCGGCGGGGAGGTAACAGCCGGCGAGATGCCCAATGTGGACGGGGCCATTGGCATAAGGCAGCGCGGCAGTGATGAGGTAACGTTTAAAATCCATTATTGGGCAGCGGTAATTTCAGAGAGGGCGCAAGATAAGTTGGTACGGTGGTACGGTAGTAGGTTCATAAGTTGGGTGGAGGTTTAAAAAGGTTTGATGAAGTTTTGCAAAGCTGTGGTGGCATTCTTTGTTTTGAAAGTATTTTGCGGTTCGAAAATCAATTCTAATGAAAGAAATAAAGGTGTTAGTGCCAGATAAGGAGTATGCCTTTTTTATGAACCTGATTCAGCATTTATCCTTCCTTAAAATTAAGGATGCTGCCAAGCCCGAGAAAAAGAAAAATACAAAGGAGGCATTTAAAGAAAAACTGCGGAAAGATCTGGAACAGGCGTTTGCAGAGGTGGAACTGGCACAGCAAGGCAAGATTAAATTGAAAACCGCCGAAGAACTTTTCAATGAACTTTAGAATTGAAGTTTCCAACAAATTTGAAAAGGAGCTGAAAAGCCTGCTAAAGAAATATCCTTCTCTTAAATCAGAATACGGCACCTTTATTTCCTCCCTGCATTAAAACCCATTTCAGGGAATCTCTTTAGGCAATGGTTGTTATAAAATCAGACTTGCCATTGCATCAAAAAACAGTGGAAAATCAGACGGTGCAAGGGTGATTACGAATGTATATGTTACAGACAATGTGGTATATCTACTATCCATTTTCGATAAGGCGGACAAGGAAAGCATTTCCGATTCAGAATTGAGGCAGCTTATTAAAAGCATTGGGCGATAGGTTTTTCCGTTTGTATTCACCCCACAGCCTTTTCGTCCCTTCCAGAAAAGATACGTTTAAATCAATAAGATAAGGAGGTTGATAACTTACTAAGTTGATCCGTTGGTATGTTGACACGTTAATAAGTTTATAAGAGGTAGGTTTAACGAGTTTTGCGTAGAAACAAGGCTGTCTTGTCTTCCTGATAAGGTTTGATGAAGTTTTGCAAAGTTGTGGAGGCATTAATCAATTCCAATGCAAAGCAAGGCAAGATAAAATTAAAAACAGCCAAAGCACTTTTCAAGGAACTTTTGAATTAAAATCCCGAAGGAGTTTGAGGAGAATTAAAAAACAGTGAAAAATCAGGAGGAGCGATACCTGAAAAGGATTGAAAGAAATGATGGTAACACCACAAGCAGCAAAGGCAAAGCCACAATAAACCCTCCGATAACTGCTATCGCAAGAGGCTGATGTAACTGCGCGCCCGTTCCTATTCCTAATGCAAGCGGCATGAGAGCAATGATGGCACCGAGCGCCGTCATTAATTTTGGGCGGAGACGCGTAGAGATGGCATACACTACAGCATGTTCCACTGTTTGTTCTTTCAAAGCATCGTGGAACTGGAGGAAAGTGAAAATACTGTTTTCGCCTATGATGCCCACAATCATTATCAAACCTGTGTAACTTCCAACATTTAATGCAGTGCCCGTTAGCCACAGTGCCAGATAACTCCCTGAAATTCCCAGCACCGCCAGGCACACAATGATGACGGCTACCATCACATCCCTGAATAAAAAAAGAATTACCCCAAACACAAGCATCGCAGCACTGAATAAAATCAATAGCAACTCAGAAAAGGATTGCTGCTGCTGCGCATAAGAACCTCCGTACTCAATATGATATCCCGGGGGAAGGTTTACTTTTTCCCGAATGCCTGCCTGAATGTCTTTTATTACAGAACCTAATCCCCGCCCTTCCAGTCGCGCTGATACCACCCCCATACTCTGTAAATTTTCACGTTCCACCTCCGCTTCTCCAATATTAATTTTCACCTCCGCCAATTGATGCAACGGTTGAAACATTCCCCCGGGCATAAAAATGTGCATGTCAGAAATCTCTGAAATGCTTTTGTTCCTGCTCCCCTCATAAACTACCCGCACATTGCTTTGCTGCTCCGTTTCCAGAATGGTCGTTACAACATTGCCCTCCAACGCCGTTTGCACTTGATATTGGAGAGCAGCAGCGGAAATACCAAACTGCGCCAGCCTCGCATAGTCAGGCTTAACGCTAACCGACGGTCCGGCTATAACGATGCCATCAAACACGTCAGCAGTTCCTTCCACATCCGCTGCTATGTCTGCTATTTCTTTTGAAAGCTCTTTCAATTCCTTTTTATCGTTGCCGAAGATCTTGATTTCAATAGGCTGCACACTTTCCATCAGGTCGCCCAGCATATCGCCAATCACCTGCCCAAAGTCTATCCGCAATGCAGGCTGCGATACTTCAATTTTGCTTCGTATGTCAGCAATCACCTCATCGGTGCTGCGGCTTCTTTTTGTTTTTAACTGGATAAGATAATCGCCTCTGTTTGGTTCGGTAATGAAGAAGCCCATCTGTGTTCCCGTCCTGCGGCTGTATGCCTGCACTTCAGGAATGGACGTGATTATCTTTTCGGCTTCGCGAAGCATCCGGTCTGTTTCTTCAAGCGAGGTGCCGGGAGGAGAAGAATAATCCAGCACAATACTGCCTTCATCCATTTCAGGCAAAAAACCTGTTTCAAGTTGCGGTAAAACCAACACAATTGAAGCAATTAAAACCGCTACTATCAAGATACTTACCCAGGGCTTATGGATAAACCATCCCACCCATTTCTGCTCTTTCACTTCATGCACGGCAGCCGGTTTGGCTTTAGTGCCTTCAGCAGGTTCTTTTTTCTTTCTCGAAAACAATAAGTAAACAACCGGCAAACCTATCCAGGTAACGAAGAAGGAGCACACCAGCGTAATGATCATGGTGTTCGTCATTACTTTGAAATAAGCGCCTGCCACACCCGTCATCAAAAGGAAGGGTATAAAAATGACGATGGTGCTGATGGAGGAGCCTACCATTGCCGGAAACAAGTATCCAATTGCTTTGTGCACCAGGGATTTTGTAGGTTCATCAGGGTGTTCTTCATGGGTGCGATGGATTTGCTCCACTACCACAATTGCATCGTCAATTATCAACCCAATGGCTGCTGCCACTGCGCCCAGCGTCATAATATTGAAGGTGTATCCTAAGGCATAAAGTACAATAAGCGTAAGCCCAAGCGTGATGGGAATGGTGATAAGAATGGTTGCACTTGCCTTAAATGATTTCAGGAAAATAACGGCTACAATAATGGCAAGCAGCAGCCCAATCAGCAACGAGTCTGTGACACTTTTCACGGCTTCGTTCACAAATCTTGCCTGGTCATAATAGGGTTTGATGATCACATCTTCCGGCAATAATTTTTGGAGCTCCGCAACTTTTTCATGCATGGCGGTGGAAAGCGTAATCAGGTTTGTGTTCGGTTGTTTCACAATGGCGACAAGCAATCCTGCACGCCCGTTGGCATTAATGCGGATGTATTCGGTGGCTTCATGAATGTTTACCTGTGCAATGTCTCCAAGTCTTATAACGCCTGCACCATTGCTGCGGATAATTATGTCTTTCAAATCCTCCAGCGTTTGGATGGTTGCATCTGTAACAGTGAGGTAAAGCAAGCGGTAATCATTTAAATAACCATTGCTTTTTATGAAGTTGGTTTGTGCCAGCGCTGCATTTATGCTATCCGGCGAAAGCTGCAGTGCTACCATCTTCTGCGGGTCAGGGATAACCCAGTATTCTTTTTGTCGCCCGCCAATGATGCGTACTTCGCTCACGCCATCTACCTGACTTAAAAACGGCTTCATTGTGTAAAGTGCCAGTTGCCGCATTTCGATTGGTGAGCCGCTCTTGCTTTCAACCGTGTATCCCATAACCGGAAGGATGGAAGGGTTCATCCTTTCTGTAGTTAATTGCACCCCTGCCGGAAGCGTATTTCTTATCTGCGCTATCTGGCTTTCAATTCTTTGCTGCGCCAAGTTAATATCTGCATCCCAGTTTATAAATGCAGAAATCTCACAGGAACCACGACTTGTAGTGCTCCGCACCATCTGCAATTCAGGCACTTGCTTAATAGCAAGTTCCAGCGGTTTTGTGACGGTAACAATCATTTTATCTACCGGTTGCAAACCTGCATCTGCTATCACTTTTATTTTAGGAAACGTGATCTCCGGAAAAAGCGCCGTTTGCATTTTGGAATAGGCAAACAATCCCCCCAGAATGATGAATGCCAGCAACACTGCCAGCGGACTGCGGTAAGTGTGATAAAACCTCATCGCTGCTGCGGTTTTTGTTTTACGATAACGGATGCAGTATCATCCAGACCGTAATTGCCGGAAGTAAGGATACGCGCCAGTGCATTGAAACGCGGCGTGGTAATCTCCATCATCCCGTTCATCTCCAGACCTATGGTTACTTCAGTCCTAACGGCAGTGCTGTCGTTCATCAATTGCATCACCCAATGCTGTGTTTGCGTTTCATCACTCAACACAGCCGTTTTAGGCAATGCCTGCACGTTGGCTTTTTCATTTTTGATGATGCGCACATTTGCTATCAGGTTTTCAGGAATCCTGCCTGCATCCGGCACTGTGATAATCACTTGCTGCGTTTGCGAAGCAGGGTCTACAGAGGCAACAAAGGACGCGACATGCCCGGTAAGCCGCGTGCTGTCAGGAAGAAATAACTGCACGGTTTTTTGCCGCTCCAGGTAAGGACGTAACGAATAAGGCAGGTTTAAAAGAAAGGCAAATGATTGTGCGTCACTAATCACTGCAAGCTGCTCCCCATCCTGCACATAATCTCCCTCCTGATGATTGATTTGCATCACAAAGCCACTGCAGGGCGCTTTAAGTCGGCTGATGCCCGAAAAGCGAAAAGAGGGATCCAGTTTGTTAACCGCATTGCCAATGCTTTGTGCCTCTTTTGTTTTTAAAACAAACAATACCTGACCTGCATTTACGCGCGCACCGGCTGTGGTATTCACCGTTTGTACGTAACCCATAACGTTCGCTTTCACGAAGTTTTGCTGCATAAACTTTGAAGTGGCAGTGAGCATGGCATAATCCGTAAAGTCCAGCATAGAAACTTCTGTAACAGTAACCGGTGTGCGCATTTCTGCCTCGTCCCCCGCGGCAACATCCGCAGTATTATCTCCGCAGGAAAAAAACAAACAGCACCACACTGCCCAAATGCTTGCCTTCAATAAGCGTGTCTTCATAAAAAAATACCTTTTTTGAACGATAGCCGTTTTTACCTGTTCCAGTAGTTCACCTGATTTATAATCTGCAGGCGGCTGATTTCGTTTTGCGTTTTCAGATTTTGGGCGGTGAGGAAATTATTAATGGCAATCACTAAGTCGGCAATCCTGGCATCGCCCGTTTGCAGCAACTTTTCATTCACGTTTATAAGTCCTTCGGTGTACGTTATCTGTGTTTCAATGTCACTATTCAAAGCTTCGGTGGAGGCAAGTTGCTGCAGCAGCGAGGTTATCTGTTGGCTGTATTGCTTTTTGAAGAAGGAATAGTATGCCTGTCGCGTGTCTTCCCGAAGACTGATTTTTTGCAGATTCAGTTTCTTCCGGCCTCCGTTAAAAATCGGGAAGGTTACGCCAATGCCACCACTCAAGCCAAAGTTGCGATACACGTTTCTTATGGCAACCGCATTATAGCCCGCATCTGCCGTGAGCGTTAATGCGGGGCGGTAAGCAAGGCTTATAAGCTGAGCTTCATTCACCAGCAACAAACTATCCACTGCATACCTCCTGAAGAAGGCTGATTGCAGCGCATCTTCAAAAAGCGATACTTCCATTTGAGGCAGCTGCAAGGTTTTGGACGCAGAGGCAGTGTCGATGATGCCGCAGAGATAATTGAGGGTCGCAAAGTCTGTCTGGTATTTTATGCGCAGTTGTTTAAGCTGTAGCTCCTGCTGCTTTAGGGTAACAAGAAAAGTGAGGTAATCCGTTTGCCGGTAGACGTTGTTTCGCGTTAGGGTTTCGAGGATAATGTTTTCATTTTGGAGGAGTTTACTGATTGCTTCATTTGCAAAAAGCAGTTGCTGGTCGCCGTATGTGGTAAGGTATTGCGCGGTAACGGTGCGTGTGAGGTCTTGTTCAGAAATGGAAGTAGCATTGCGAAGCGAATCTGCCCCGAGGCTGATTGTGCGAAACTGCGTGTTCCGGTTTTCAGCACCCACAAACGTTTTGCTGGCACCCACCAGAGAGCTGAACTGACCACCGTTGGTAATGGCTTCATCGTAACCAAAGTTTTTGCCGGTTACAGGATAATAGTTTGTGGAGGTGAAATTGATTTGCGGCAAATACCGCGCTCTTATCAACTGACTATCGAGCGAAAGAGAACGCACATTATTACGGTATTCATGAAGCAGCGGGCTGTTTTGCTGCGCTATTAATAGATAGACATCAAGCGATACAGACTGCGCCATCGCCGGAGGCAAAGACGAAAGCAGCAACAAACAAAAGAAGCTCCAGATTTTTTCACAGAAACATGCGCTCACTATTATTTTTTAAGATTGAAAGACAAGGGTGAAACAGGGAATGCAAAGAAAGGCTGACGGGCAGGAAAATCCCTGAGAAACATGGTGCAGAAAGTTTACAATCCGGTCTCATTAGTCTGCCTCCATTTTACCGGAAACTTTGCGCTCATCCCTCCCTGAAAAGAAAATAACCAACGCCAGCAACCCCGCAGTTATAAGCGCAGCTATGCCCCGGCTAAAATCCAAACCCCCACTGTCTAATGGCTTTGTGAGGAAATCGCCGAAGGTGGCACCAAATGGACGGGTGAAAATGAAGGCTATCCAGAAGAGTAAAATCCGGTTCAGGTTGGTGAAGTAATGGATGATGACTACCAGGATAATTATTGCCGCAGTTATTGCAGCGCCCATCAGATAACTCAACCCCATGTTGTCACTTAAATAATCCCCGAAAGCCGTGCCCAGACTGTTGCTGAACAGAATGGCAGTCCAGTAAAAAAGCTCCACGCGCATCTTCACCACCGGGTACACTTCTATCTTCTTTTCAGCGCGATGCCAAAGGAATAAAGTGAGCAACAGGCAGACGAAAAGAATGGCGGAGCCAAGCGCATAACCCAAACCAAACGTGCGGTCCATGAGGTCAGAAATTTCGGTGCCTACGGTGGTGGTGCCCAGTATTACCAGCCAATACAGCGGGGCATTAAATCGCGAAGCCTTTAATTGCATGGCAAGCACCACCACCAGAAACACAACCGTGATGCCAAGGCTGATGACGTAACCAAGGTTCAGCGACATGGATAAGAAATCGCCCAACACCTCTCCCAGCGTGGTTGCCAGCACTTTCATGATCCAAAACCAAATGGTTATTTGCGCTACTTTATTAATCGAACTGTTCATGTTGTTCTTGTTGTTTCTTTAAAAATGAATGATAAACCTGTGAACGCCTTTAGCAAAATCATACTTCACTTTATAGCCCGCCACTTCGCATATTTCCTTCACAATGGAAAGCCCCAGCCCACTCCCTTCATGCCCGCTTTCAGGATGCCGATAAAACGAGCGGAACATTTCTGACTCCTCCAGACGCGGAATGGCTGAAGTGTTGGCAACCACAAGTTTGTCGGGGCGCAAATGCACGCTTAATGCACCGCCCGGATAGTTATACCGGATGGCATTGTTTATAAGATTGCCCGCCAAAATTTCTACCAGATAAGGGTTGCAATTCAGCAGCGTTTCTTCCATTTCAATGCTTGCTGTGATGCTGCTTGCCCTTATTAAATCCTGTAGCTCTTCCAGTTTCATGGTGATCATTTTATCCACCTCCACCACCCGCTTTTCTTCAAACTGCCTGTTCTCAATTTTAGTAAGCAGCAACAACGATTTAAACAGCCTGCTCAACCGCTCCACCGTTTCATCAACGCCGTTTATACCTTCTGCCAGCGCGGCATCTAACTGAGCAGATTGCATCAGCGTTTCCAGCTTTGTGCGGATGATGGAGAGCGGCGTTTGCATTTCGTGGGCTGCCTGTGCCGTAAAGTCGCGCATCAGCTGATAGTCTTTCAGTCCCCGTGCCGTCATTTCATTCAGGGTTTGATTTAGCAGGCTGAATTCTTCAATCTTCGTTTCCGGAAGCGCCAATGGCATTCTGCTGTTCATGGAGTAATTCCTTACGATGCCCACGGTGGCAAAAAATGGTTTCAATAAACGCCTTACAAGGCTGCGGTTAAAAGCATAAATCGCCAGCAGCATTACCCCGATTGTGAGCATCGTAACCAGTGCCATCCACGCCAGCAACTGCTCCGTTTCTTCCAATGGTTTCACGACATAAAACTGATAATGCACCGCCTTAAATAACACCGGAAAACGGTACACTCTGAAATCCTCCGTCTCTCCATTCACTTCCTGCTCTGTGCTTTTAATGGTTGCCGGTTTGTCGGTTTTTGCTGCGCGATAATATAGCTGCTGGTCGCTGACGGAAACAGGCGGTGGCAATGCGTTTTTCGTTTGGATGTATTGCAACACTTCTTCCCGTTCTGCCTCAAGCACATCATCCACCTGCTGCAGCAAAATGTACCGGAACGTAAAAAACAAACCGCACGCGCCCAATGCAAAAAACACGAGCATCAGCAGCATGTTTGCGCGCACGTAACTGTTGAATAATTTCATCCTCACTAACAACTGAATTTGTAACCCATCCCGTAAATGCTTTGCAGCGTGCAATCCGCGCTTGCAGCTTCCATCTTCTTGCGCAGGTTTTTAATGTGGGTGTAAATGAAATCGTAGTTATCGGCTAAGTCCATATCGTCTCCCCAAAGCCTTTCGGCAAGTGCATTTTTCGAAATAACCCTTCCCTTGTTGGTGACGAAATAAAGCAGCACCTCATATTCCTTCCGCGTTAGCGCAAGGGTTTCATTGCCCACCATCACCGTTTTAGCTGCATCATCCACCTGCATGTTTCCAACAATAATTATTGCCGCGCCGCCATGCTTTTTCCTGCGGATGATGGCAGCAATGCGCATGCTTAGCTCCGGCAGATGAAAGGGTTTGGTGAGGTAATCATCAGCACCTAATGCAAGCCCTTTCAGTTTATCATCCAGTTGGTCTCTTGCGGAAACAATGATTACGCCGTCCGTTTTCCGGTTGCGTTTCAAGTCCTCAATCAGCTTTAGTCCGTCGCCGCCGGGCAGGTTAAGGTCTATCACAATGCAGTCGTAATCATAGTCTTCCATTTTGCGCAAAGCGGTGTGGAAGTCTGCGGCAGTTTCAATTAAATATTGCTGCGCAAGGAGGTAATCTGCCATCATTTTCAGGAGGTCTTTCTCATCTTCTACGAGCAATAATTTCATCAGCAAAAAGCAACTGCTTATTTCAACTTTTGGGTTCTTATAAAATTACCATCCTCTGTAAAAATCACGTCCATGCCGTCCACCTCTGCTTCATAATTGATGCTGCCGTCAGCCATGTGCAGGATGGAGGTTTCTTTTATCTTCTGCCCGCCATAGTTTTTGTCGAGATAATCTTTTGCGGCAGCAGGCAATTTGCTCAGCGGCATGTCTTCTTCCGTTTCGGTCATTTTTCCGGCGCCATCAAAGTTGGCAGTCATTTCTTCTCCATTTTTTTTGAAGCTCACCTCATAGCCTCCGTCTTCCTTTTCCCACTCCACGCTTTGCGCATCGGGGTAAGTTTTTTCGAAAGCACTGCGCGCAGCCTGCGGCACGTCAGCAGATGGAATGTGGCTTCCGCAGGCGGAAAGCAGTGCGATGCCGGCAATGGCGAAAATGGTGTTTCTCATTTTTGTTGTTTTTTAATTGGTGAAATGCAAAAGTGAAGGCGCATTCTGAAGGCATTCTGTAGTTGATAAAATAGTTTCTGCTGCTTCCGTTTTTCTTCAGTATCAGGAAATACTTTCACCCTTTTTAAACCGTTCTTTTATTGATGAAACAATGCCTTCTTGCCTTCCTGTGTACCCTCTTTTTTGTGCCTGCTTTCGCGCAGTTTGCGCCTTCGGCAAATGCCATTGCGGGCGATTGGATTACCGAGAAAGGCAACCTGATAATGCGTGTTTACTGTACGGGGAAAGATTATTACGCAAGCATAGTGTGGTATGAAAACACGAAAGACGGCATACCGATGGACGAAAGGCTTGACACCAAAAACCCCAAAACCGCGCTGCGCAAAAGGAAGATTTTAGGGATGAATGTTTTGAAGGGATTGAAATACGACAAAGCGGCTGCGCGATGGGTGAATGGCTCTATTTACGATGCCACATCCGGCAAAACATGGAGTGCCAATGCCCATATTACCTCCAGCGGGAAACTAACGGTGCGCGGGTATTGGATGTTTGAGATGTTTGGGAAGTCGATTTCGTTCGTCCCCTATGTCATCAAAAAATAAGAACCCTTTAAAATTGTTTTCCCAAACCCCTCTGCACGCTGCATGTAAGCATCTGCGCATTTCCTGAAGCAACTTGCGCGCTGCAAGTGTATGTATCTGTCTTTCCCGAAGCCATCCGCAAAGTGCGGATGATATAAAGTTGCATTTCCTGAAGCCATCCGCAGTGCGCAGGTTGATTAAATCCGTCTTTCCCGAAGCAGTTGCAATGCGCAGATGGGTTATATCCGCGTTTCCCGAAGCAACTTGCGCGTTGCTATTACTTCGGGAAAAATATCAACAGGGAGTTGCAGCGTGCGGATGCCTCCCGGAAAATAATTTTGTAGTTCCAAAAGGTTTATTATTTTTGAAAACAATAATTACATACTTCCTCATTCACTAACCAACAAAACGATTCTTTATGTTTTTAAATCTTACCGGCGATTCTAATCCATATACAGTAGCCACCGACGACAACTTTACACTTGCGCAATTAGGTATTGAATATTGCACCAATGCGCTTACCACGCGGGCATTAACCGACCCACGGTATGTAGATGTTGCCAGCATGATGACACAGGAAAATCAAGTGTATCAGGCACTCTATCAAAAACATTTTACGGGCCTCAACCAACGCGGCAGCAATGTATTGATGGTAAACAATCTTTTTAACGACCTTAAAGACCACCTGGCTGATGATTGGGAATATGAGATTTCTAAAGTGTTGCGCCCGGGCACGCCTGCCTATGATTTTTTATTCCCCCACGCGCTCACGCCTTTTAAAAGAGGAAGCCAGCAAAGCATGACGCTTGCCGTGCAGCGGTTGGGCGAGGATATAGCCGTGCCTGCTTTAAGCACGCTGAGAACAACCATCGTTGGTTTTGGAGAAGAAATGGAAACCAAACTGGCAGGCAAAGACGGGCAGAAAGTGGTGGTGAAAGACGACAGTAATTTTCTGGAAATAGGGCGGATACGAGCCTGCGACGTGATGCTCGGTATCTACGGGCAATGCATGTTCTTCGAAATGTTCAATCGTTCAAACATCCGGGCGTTGTTTCCTTTTGAATTGTTTGAGCGTGCCGTTAGTGATTTTAAAGAAGGCGCGGTTGCAGGCGGTGCCATCCGCCAGGTGAAGCGCCAGCGCAGCGATAAGGATGTGTTTGTGAAACTGAAAAGCCCCACCAATACGGAGTTGCGGTTTTATCGCGCAGCGCACAAAGGCGACCAGCCGGGCGCAACGTATATAGACGTGCCTCCGTATCAGGAAGTGCGCGTGCGGATATCTGCCATCGGGGCTATGGAATTACCTTTAATACTGGTAAAAAACCTGAGTGAAACAGAGGGAGGTTATTATAGTTTTGCTATGGAGAAGGCATAGTAAACTAACGTAGTTATTTGCTGCATTTCTGAATCAAAAAAACGAAAACAATGTCTTATCAGGATGCCTGATTTATTCATCATAGCGGGATGCAACGGAGCAGGAAAAACTACTGCCTCCTTCACCGTGTTGCCGGAATATGTAAATGTTCAGGAGTTTGTAAACGCTGATGAAATAGCCAGAGGACTCTCCCCTTTTCAACCGGAAAAAGTAGCCTTGGAAGCTGGAAAAATTATGCTTCGCAGAATGCATGAGCTTGTTCGCAGTCAGGTAAATTTTGCTTTCGAAACCACCCTGGCATCCCGCACGTTTTTAAATTTTATCCGTGAAGCACAAAGCGCAGGTTACAAATGCACGCTGGTATTTTATTGGTTGAGCACTCCTGAAATGGCTATTGAACGCGTAAAAAGCCGGGTGAGAAAGGGCGGACATAACATTGCCGAAGAAGTGATCAGAAGACGTTATCAATCAGGGTTAAACAACTTTTTCCGGCTTTATAAAGAGGTGGTTGATGGTTGGTTTTTCTTTGATAATTCTTATAAGCCTCATGCCTTGATTTCAGAAGGAAATAAGGAAGCAGTTAAGGTTTATAATCCGGAACTTTGGAACTTAATAATAAACACAATCACATCATGACACAATCAGAACTTCGGGATAAAATAGTGGAAGGAGGGAAGGAAGCGTATAGAAAATTGATTGAAGAAGAACGCAAAAAGGATGGCTCCATAGTGGTGAGCAGGGATGGCAAAGTGCAGGAAATAAAGGCTAAAGACGTGAAACTGCCCGGGGAATGATTGCAGGATTGCAAGGGTGAATGAGAAGATTGTATTGAAAAAGTGGGTCGGGTCGCGCGAAGCGCGACCCGACCCGGTTTTTGGATGATTTATAACCATCCACTTCCAAATTCCCACAGCTTTCATCCCCACCTTTGCTTTCTTTCAATTCCGCACTATGAAATTTTTCTTCTCCGCACTGCTCTTCTTTTTTTGCTTTGATAACATAGCTGTCTTTGCACAAGCCGATGGCGGAAACGTAACCATCTCCGGCACCATCCGCAACGCGCAAGACAAGCAACCTATTCCTTTCGCAAACATCCGCCTGACTACCGAAGCCGACTCTGCTTTCGTAACCGGCACCATTACCGCCGAAAACGGAACGTTCACCCTTACTGACATTGCACCCGGCAGTTATCTGCTCACGGTTTCTTACCTCGGCTTCGCGAATGCATACCAAAAAGTGCTTGCAGGCAAACTGAATAATTTCCTCGATGCAGGCATCATCTCCCTAAGCCCTGATGCCAACGTGCTGAAAGAGGTGAACGTGAGTGCGGATGCCTTTACCGGCGTGGCTTCTAAGATGGACAAGAAGACATTTAGCATTGACGATAACATCAGTCAGGGAGGCGGATCGGTGCTCCAGGCAATGAAGAATTTACCCGGCATCACCACCTCGCAGGAAGGCAAAGTGGAGCTGCGCGGAAGTGATAAAGTGACGGTGTTGGTGGATGGAAAACAGACGGCGCTCACAGGCTTCGGCAGTCAGGCAGGACTGGATAATATTCCCGCATCAGCCATTGAGCGTATTGAAATCATCAACAATCCTTCAGCTAAATATGATGCTAACGGCGCGGCAGGCATCATCAATATCATCTTTAAAAAAGAAAAAGGAACAGGGGTTAACGGGAAGGCAGGCATCACTGCCGGGCTGGGTAATTTCTTTTTGAAAAAAGAAAACCTGCCGGGCGTGTTTCCTCAATATCGTTTCACCCCGAAAGTAAACCCCACCTTGAGTTTGAACTACCGGCAGCAGAAAGTAAACTTCTTTTTCCAGGGGGATGTATTGAGCCAAACGCTGCTCGGTAAGAATGAGTTTACAGACCGCAAATATGCCGATGGCTCCATCATTCATCAGCAGTTGCTGCGCAATACGGAGAAACACGCAGGCACCGGAAAGCTTGGCATCGACTGGCAGCCTGATGCACAAAATACCATCACCATTTCCGGACTCTACAACATTGAAAAACACCTTGATTACGGCAACCTTCCCTTTTATAATACAGACTATTCTAACCGCCTGAGGCAATGGTCGTTTCTTGAGGATGAACTGAACACAGCAGCCAATGCATCCGCACAATGGCTGCATCGTTTTGCACAGCCGGGGCACACTTTCAGTCTTTATGGTAACTACACCTTCCACCGCGAAGACGAAAAATATTTCCTCACCAATGAACTCCCAACCTTTACAGGCAAAGACACGATGGTGTTGCTGGATGATGAAAATGTGCTTGATTTTACGGCTGATTACGTGCGCCCGTTGCGCAGCGGCAGGCTGGAAGGCGGGTTAAAGTTTCGCTACCGCTACATTCCATTAAACCTGCAATTCCTTACCGGCTTAAACTCTCCGCTGGATGCAGCCGCAGATGGCAAAGCCACTTATGCAGAAACCATCCCCGCGCTTTATGGCAACTATATTTTCGAAACGAAAACCTTTGAGGCGGAAATAGGCTTAAGGCTGGAGTATGTGAAGGTTAATTACAACATTGATGCAACGGCCAACGTGTATAAAAGTGATGGTTACACGTACATCCAACCCTTCCCAAACCTGCGCCTGGCGTGGAATGCAGATGCGCACAATAAAATCTCGCTCTTTTACAACCGCCGCGTTGACCGCCCTGATGAATTCGATTTGCGCCCCTTCCCTAAATACGATGACCCGCAGATACTAAAGACCGGCAACCCATCCCTGCGGCCTCAGTTTACGCAAAGCGTAGAGCTGGGTTATAAAAGAAACTGGCTTCAGGGGTCGCTTTACGCAGCGGCATACTATCGCAGCATCACGGATTTACTCACCCGCATCAACACAACAATACCTGGAAGCACGCTGATAAATTCCATCTCGCAGAATGCAGGTAATGGCACCAATGCCGGGCTGGAAGCGGTGTTTGAACAAAAGGTGAGCAAGGCATTTTCCTTCAATCTCAATGCGAATGTTTATCAGAGCACCATTTCTGCATTCACTATTGTGAATAACTATCCGGCACCTATTGCGTTCAGTGCCGATGCCGACAAAGTGGTGTCGGGGAATGTGAAAGCCAACCTGCTTTTGCATACAAAGAATGGATGGGATGCGCAACTCACGGGTATCTATCAGGCACCGGATTTAATTCCGCAGGGGCGCATTGGGCAGCGGTATTCTGTGGATGCAGGCTTGCGCAAAAGTGTTCAGAAAGGCAAGGGAGAGCTGTTTGCAAACCTCAGCGATGTGTTTAATACTTATCGCATTCAGAAGACGCTAACCGGAGATGGTTTTACGCTGGAGAGTACCGATTATTATGAGACGCAGGTGTTACGGGTTGGGTATAGCTTTAAGTTTTAGGGTGATAAAATGGAAAGGAGCACCTGTTGTTTTTGGGGAGTAGTTTTCGCCTTTCATCAGTTCATCAAACGTTTTCCCCCGCCTGTTATCTTCGCACTTCACTAAAAATCAAACAACAAAATGAACGACAAGACAATAGTAAACCGATATGAGAAAGAACTGGAAGCGGAAGGCAAAAAGACACGCAATATGCTGGAAGCCGTCCCCGAAGGAAAATGGGACTGGAAGCCACACGAAAAAAGCATGACGATGCGCCAACTGTGCGGACACCTGGCAGAAATAGCCGCTTGGCCTGCCATCATTCTCACCACCTCTGAAATCGATTTTCAGGCTTCGCCCTATGTTTCTCCGCCAGTAAATAGCAAAGCCGACCTGATGGATCTTTTTGAAGAAAGCTATAAGAAAGGAATGGCAGAAATGGAACAGGCTACTGATTCTAATCTGCTGGATGAAACCTGGAAGCTCCGCAGTGGCGATCAGGTTTTTAGCAACCATTCAAAAGATGACAACATCCGCCACTCCATTGCCCAAACCATCCACCACCGTGCTCAACTGGGCATTTTTCTGCGGTTGCTAGATGTTCCTGTTCCGGCAACTTACGGACCAAGTGCGGACGACAAGAGTTTCTAAACTGAAAAACCATTTTGGCAAATAAGCAAGGCGCATGTTCTGAAACGACGTGCGCCTTTTTTATTAAAAACCGGTTTGGTAGCTCCCCCACCCGATCCTAAAAAGTGACTGCTTAAATTTATCCCGTGACTCACAGCCATTCTCTCCCCACACACTCCAGCCTTGCCGCCGTTTTCTTAGACTATGAGAACCTTTATTATCACCTCAAAACCGCTTATCAGGAGCCGCCTGATATAAACGATACCGTTCTGGACATTCTGCGCAATCTGCGGAAAATGCTGGTGGAAAACATGGAACTCGATCCGATAGTTTTTCGCGGTTATGCCGATTTTGAACGTCTCGCTACCCCGCCGCTCGGCTCCCTTTATTTAATGGGTATCGACACCGTAAACGTGCTGGGCACGCACCATAAAAATGCCGCCGACATGCGCCTTTGCATCGACCTGATGGAAGTGCTTTACACCCGCCCTGATATCCAACATTATGTGCTCGTAGCCGGCGATCGGGATTACATTCCCATTGTGCAGCATTTGCGCAAGCAGGCACGCACGGTAACGGCAGTTTCCTTTCGCGAAGCATTGTCAGGGGATTTGCTGGAGATTATTG
The DNA here is from genome assembly GCA_965218185.1 of Flavipsychrobacter sp. Lineage (GTDB taxonomy): Bacteria > Bacteroidota > Bacteroidia > Chitinophagales > Chitinophagaceae > JAFIGV01. The sequence continues at coordinate 348,930 of CBDCKE010000002.1, read as the reverse complement.
GTAAAAACAACGTGCGCGAAGCCTTGGATTTATTGCCCGATGCCTCCCGCGAAGCCTTGCTAAAACATAAAGAAACGCGGCTTGCCATCCAGAAAGAAGCATCGGCGCATTTGCCACACCTCACCGTTATCGATAAAATAAACCTCGACAAAATAAACCACGGAAGAAGCACTTTAAGGCATGTGCCGCGCCCACGGGTTTTTAGTGTAGATGCAAGCATTACAGCACATTCAACCAACGGTCAAACGGTTCATAGCCAGGAAGATAATTTGCAGATTTGCCTGGAAGAACTCATCCTTTTTATGCAGGAAAAGAACGTGCGGGAAGTGTGGCTTTCTCCATTTCTTCGTTCGCTGACGGATGCATTGCCTATGCTGGCAGATTATGAGCGGAAGGCATTGATTTCAAGGCTTGAAGAATCAGGTGCATTACGGGTAGAAAAGCGGATGGGCGACCCTTACGATTATTCAGTGATTATCGTGAACCAGGAACATCCACGTGTGCAACAATTGACTACAACTTAAAGATTCTCTTTAAAAAAAACGTTTCAGGTGATTTCCTTTTTAAAAAATAGAGCGTTGCAAACCTGCGCAGGGTTTTTCCTTGTGTTGCTTTCGAATTTCAATGCAAATGCGCAGTTCAATGAAACAATTCGTGCAGACAGGCCCGGGCAGGGCATCAGTGGTTATGCCGTGGGTAGCAGCGTGTTGCAAATAGAGCCAGGCTTACAATGGGGCGGCGCGCGATATGATGCAAGCGCTATAAAAATGCATTTTACGGAACCCAATGCCACTGTACGCTTCGGCATAACGGAGCACATGGAAATCAACGCTTCTTTTGCTTACCGCCGCGAAAAATATTTTGAAACCGGAGGGGCGAATGAACCAATTTTTACAGGCGTCAGCCTCGCATCTTTTGGAACAAGGGTTAATATTTATGAAGGCGAAGACGCTATTCCTTCGCTGGCTTTTCAGGCGAGCCTAAATGTGCCGCGCCGTTTCAGCGACTTTTCACAAGCTGCTACTTCGCCTACCATCACGCTTATTTCAGAAGAGAAACTGAACGACGAGTTTACGCTTGCTCTAAACCTGGGTGCCAATTACGATGGCAACAACATCTACCCTGAATATTTCTACACCTTAAGCCTTGGTTATTCCGTTTCTTCAAAACTGAGTGTGTATGTAGAGAGCTTTGGCAATCTTCAGCAAAAGATGTTTGAAAACCGGTATGATGCCGGGGTTGCATTTCTGGCAACTAATAATTTGCAGCTCGACATTTACGGAGGCGCAGGAAAAAACGATGGAACCTTCGATTATTTTGGAAATGCGGGCATTGCATGGCGATGGGTACAATGGCACAACCAAAAATTTCATCCGACTTCAAAATCATAGTTATGCTGAAAAGCTTGTTCCAGTTCTTCCTTTGCCTCCTGTTGTTTTGCGGAGCCAATGCCTTCGCACAAAAAGATTCCGCTTCTAAAAAAGTGGATTCGCAAAACGTAGCCATCCTCAATTCATTTAATCAAAACCAGGAACAAGTAGAGCAACAGCGACTTGCAGACTCCATCCAAAAAGCCGAACTAGAGGCACAGATTGCTTCCCTCAAAACCACAGATAATTTAAAGAAGGAAGAACTCGAAACCCAACTGCAAAAATTGCGGGAAAAAGACGCCTTGCGCATTGCTGAAAAGAGAAAACAGATTGACTCACTTCGCGCGACTGCCAAAGGTTTTCCGGTAATGGGATTTTTTAAAGACACCCTCTTTATTATCTACAATAAGCTGGGTAGTTTTTCCCCTCAAGACCGCGCCAATGCCATCAGCCTGCGCATTCACGACCTCGCCGACAAGTTTGATTTTTCGGCTGATTCGCTTTTCATTTCTTCTTCTGAAATCACTGCCGACATTATTTACGGTTCCATCATCGTAATGAGCGTAACGGAAAGCGATGCACTCTGGAACAATGCTTCACTTAATGAAACCGCTGCGCAATACCGGAAAATAATTGGTGATGCCGTAGCTAAATACAAGGACGAAACGAGCTTTATTGAACTGGCAAAAGAGATTGGACTGGCGCTGCTGGTGCTCGTAGTTATCGGCGTGTTGATTTATTACATCGGCAAACTGTTTAAATGGACGGCACTTAAAATTCAGGAGCAGGAAGGCAAAAGACTGAAAGGCATCAGCATAAAAAATTACTCCTTGTTTGATGCTAAACGGGAGGTAAATGCATTGCTGAACGTAAACACCTTTTTAAAATGGCTGGTGATTTTGCTGGCTATTTACATCACGCTTCCCATACTCTTCGGCATCTTCCCCTGGACAAAAGATTTTGCGCAAACGCTCTTCGGTTATATCCTCAATCCGGTGAAGAAAATAGCCTCGGGCTTGTGGAATTACCTGCCCAACCTTGTTACGATTATCGTTATCATTTTCGTGTTCCGCTATGTGCTGAAAGGCATTCATTTCCTGAAAGATGAAATTGCTAAAGGGCGTTTGCAATTGCAGGGATTTTATCCAGACTGGGCAAACCCGACTTATCAGATTGTGCGCGTGCTGGTGTTTGCGTTTATGATTATCGTCATTTTTCCGTATCTCCCCGGCAGCGAATCTCCGGTGTTTCAGGGTGTATCTGTATTTCTCGGTTTTCTGTTTACGTTCGGTTCCGCAGGTTCGCTTTCCAACATCGTAGCCGGACTGGTGCTCACTTACATGCGCTTGTTTAAAATCGGCGACCGCGTAAAAATTGGGGAAGTAGTGGGCGATGTGATTGAAAAATCGATGCTCGTAACCCGCGTGCGCACCACCAAAAATGAAATCATTTCCATCCCCAATTCTACGGTAATGAGCAGCCACACTATTAATTATAGCAGCGATGCACCGGTGAAAGGTTTAATTATCCACACCACCGTTACCATTGGTTATGATGTTCCCTGGAAGGACATGCATCAGGCGCTTATTGACGCTGCATTGCGCACAGAGCTTGTATTGCCCGACCCGAAACCATTTGTATTGCAAACCAGTCTGGAAGATTTTTACGTGGCTTACCAGATAAATGCTTACATCCGCGAAGCAAACAGGCAGGCTGCTATTTATTCCAATCTGCACCAAAACATTCAGGACGTGTGCAACGAACGCGGCATAGAAATCCTCTCCCCGCATTATCGCGCAGCGAGGGATGGCAACCAAAGCACCATTCCGGCTTCTTACCTGCCGAAGGATTATGAAGCGCCCTGTTTTAATTTTAAAATGAAACCCGGCGAACCGCCCAAAACCTAAGCCGCGCCTACTTTTGAGGGAATGAATATCCGCTCCCTTTTTCAACAACATCTTGCGCAAACTTCTGCTGCTCCTGTAGGGCTACACATTGTTTCTGCCAAAGGAAATTATTTGTTTGGTGCCGATGGAAAACGTTACCTCGATTTAATTGGCGGCATTTCCGTGTGCAACATGGGGCATGGGCATCCCGCAGTTATTGAAGCCATCAAAAAGCAGGCGGATGCTTATCTCCACATCATGGTGTATGGCGAGCTGGTGCAAAGTCCGCAGGTGGAATATGCTGCGATGCTTGCGCAATATTTACCCGAATCGCTCAACAATGTGTACTTCACCAACTCCGGCACAGAAGCCACAGAAGGCGCGCTGAAACTGGCACGCAGGGCAACTGGATGCCCAAAAATTATTGCCGCCAACAAAAGTTATCATGGTGCTACGCTTGGTGCATTAAGCGTGATGGGAGATGAATACTGGCGCAATGCATTCCGTCCTTTACTACCAGGCGTGTGGCATTTTGATTTTGGAAGTGATGCTATGATTGATGCCATAGATGTCCAAACTGCCTGCGTGATTATTGAAACCATACAGGCAGAAGCGGGTGTTATCCTCCCTGAAAAAACATGGTTAAAGGCGCTTCGCGACAAATGCACAGCCACCGGAACGCTTTTGATTTTTGATGAAATACAATGCGGCTTCGGACGCACAGGAAAGCTTTGGGGCTTTGAACATTTTGATGTGGTGCCGGATATTTTATTGCTCGGGAAAGCCTTAGGCGGCGGGATGCCATTGGGCGCTTTCATCGCTTCGCAAAGCCTGATGCAAACCCTGACGGATAATCCGGTGCTGGGGCATATCACCACTTTTGGCGGACACCCTGTGAGTTGCGCAGCTGGCATGGCATCTATGAAGGCATTGCTTGATGAACAAGTGGTTGAAGAAGTAGCGGAAAAGAAAAAACTGTTTTTAGAATTGTTGCAACATCCCACCATCAAAGCGGTGCGCAGTGGGGGTTTGCTGATAGCGGTGCAACTAGACTCTGCTGAAAAAGTGATGGAAGTTTTGCAACGATGCCTGGCAGCCGGATTGTTTAGCGACTGGTTTTTATTTGCTTCTGACTGCATTCGGATTGCGCCGCCACTTACTATTTCTTTGGAAGAAATAAAGCAGGCTTGCGGCCTGCTTTTGGAATGTTTGGAGAGATGAAGTCAAGACAAAAGTCTAAAGATCAAAGTCTAAAGTTGTCGGACTGGTGGGAATGCTTTTGACTTTTAAACTTTCTACCTCACCCCCAGCCCCTCTCCAAAAATGGAGAGGGGGGAAATTACGGGTTAGATTTTGATGCTGGTTAGTTTGTTATTCTTCAATATTTTTTCACTTCCAGACTTGATACTTGATACTTACTACTTGATACTTCTTTTACCTCACCCCCGACCTCTCTCCAAAAGTGGAGAGGGGGGACTTACGGGTTAGATTTTGATGCGTGTAAGTTTTATTTTTAGACTTTTTATCGACCCGACTTGCTACTTGCTACTTGCTACTTACGACTTGCTACTTATGGAAGCGTAATCGTAGTGGTATTTCCATTCACGGTGAGCGTTGCCTGATCGTCGCAATTGCCGTTACCATAATCGAGTGTGCGGGTTACGTTGTTTGGAGGGGTGAGTGTAACAATGCCCGCCTTTATCCAGTTGCAGTTCACGGAAGTTTGTAAAGCAGCAGTAGTGGCAACATTAAACGTTGCACCATTGGGTTTGGTGATGGTTCCAGAACCTGTAATCTCAAAAGCATCATCGCCGCGGAAAGGCGTAGCATAACCGTTTGTCCAGGTGCGGACGCGATTGCTCACCATCGTTAGCGTATCATTTGTGTTGGCGCGCACAATGCCACCGTTCACTGCAATGGTGTAGTAATAATTTCCGGCAGCGTTGGTACCCATGTTGGTTACGGTTTTGGTGCCAAAAACCTGGTTGTCGTTCACAAAATAATTGTTGAAAGAAATGGTGTGCACATGTCCGCTGTCTTTATAAGCGCCGGTGTGGGTAACAATAATTTGCCCGCGGCGGTAGCGACCATCATTGCACAAACAATTTGTTGCGCCAAAATCAACCGTCAGTACGTGAGGAACTGAAATAGTATCGTGTGTAACCGTGGCGCAACCGCTTAAAAGTTGGGCGCCGCCTGTGGTTTTAAAAGTAGAAAGTCCGGCGGGAGAAGCAGCCTGGTCGGAAATGTTTTGTACGTCGTTGAAGGTTTGTTCCAACCGTGCATTGTCCATGGCGTAGGAAGTGTAATCTTCTTTATCGGTGTTTTTGATGTTGTCTTTATCCTTGCGGCAGGAAAACATGGAGACTGTGATGGCAGCGATGATTGCTGTGCTGAATAAAATGTTTCTGGTGGTCATAAAATTTGTTTGTTTGAGTGAATAAGACTTGCGCAACAATGGATGGTTTAATGCGCCTGATTAAAAAATTTTCAGAGGCGAATGTACGTTTTTCCTTTTAGTGGCTTATTTTTATGCAGATGATGAACGTGCGTTACTTTGTTTTACTCCTGTTGTTTCCATTGTTTGCAGCGTGCGGAAGTTCCCGGAATGTGGCATCATCTACCCCTAAAAAAAGCGAAGCGCCTGCAAGGAAGCTTAGCCAAAAAGAACTGAAAAGGAAGTACGCATCCATGCTGGAAACGGAGCCGGAGAAGATCAAAAACTATCCGCTTTATTATTTTATTGACGAATGGTGGGGCACGCGTTACCGGTATGGCGGGAATGATAAAAACGGTGTGGATTGTTCCGGTTTCTGCTGTCAGGTGTATAAGCAGATTTATGATACGCCGCTGCCCCGCACTTCTGTTCAGCAATTTGAAACTTCGGAGCACATAAACAAAAAGAAACACCTCCGCGAAGGCGATTTATTATTTTTCAGGCAGGGGGATAAGGCGCCCATTTCCCATGTTGGTATTTACCTCCACAATAATTATTTTGTGCATTCTGCCTCGGGCAAAGGCGTGATGATTAGTAATTTGAATGATGCTTATTGGGAGGAGCGGTTTGTGAGGGGCGGGCGGGTGAGGAAGTAAAAGAATTACTTTTAAAGGCATACCGATTGGTTTTTACCGTTGCAATTTTGGTTTTTTAGGTATGGCAAAAGGTTTTTTGGTAGATTGTTTTGCTATTGGCAGATACGGGTTAGTTTTTAGGTTGATGGTTTTGGTTTTTGGGGTATGCGGGTTGGTTTTTGGGATGATTGTTTTGGTTTTTTAGGTGTAAGGTTTGGTAATTACTGTAGGGTATTTCGTTTTTAAAGCATGAATTTGGGTTAATTTGACAGAAGAATATGGAAGTCATGTGCGGAGACGCGAACTTGTTAATCAATATCTGGTTTTTAGAATAGAAAGATATACTATGGGCCTAGCTCTGCTAAATTTAATTGAGCATTTGCGAATTGCTGTGTCCAAAAACCATGTAGCTTGCCGTTTTTGTAATCTTTATCCGAATTTCGTATGCTCAAAATATTTCCTTTTGCAATGTCTGACAAGGAGTTTATGGCATCAATTCTTGTTTTTGCACTAATGTTTAGCAGTGACTTTTTAGCGATTTGGTGTGCCTTTAATCTTCCTTTGCTATCGTGATCACTAATTACGAAACTACTATCTGCTTCCTTAATTTCAAATAATTCTTTTAATTGAGGCGTATCAAGCACTAAAAAACCTTTTTGGTAAGCCATTTCTCCAATAGGCATCTGATGATCTTCTACTAACAACAAAACCCCATCTTCTGATAGCAATTTTGAAATAGTTCCGTCTTTTTGAAATAGCCGCAACCACTCTTTCGGATCAATCTCATGCAGAACGTTACACATTATGACAACATGGAAACTTCCTTTATCATATTGAGAAAGTAGCGAACTCAAATCGTTAAAGCATCTTTTTTCCGCACTTCCATACGCCTTGCTTATCGCTTCCTCACAAAGAATTCTGTCATTATTGTTTACATCAAATGCTATGTAGTCAATTTGTTCTGTCAACTTTTCTTGATTCTCACTATCAAGGTCAACAATGTTTGAAATAACCCTCCCCTTCCCTGCGCCGTAATCCAAAACACGCAATTTATGTCCGTTACTGATTTTAAGTAACGCCTCTCTAATTTGATATGACTGGGGATCTTCAGAACCCGTTGTCACTGCTGAGGGTTCGAATAAGCATTCAAAGGCGAAACGACTGGTTGCATATTGTGCTGGCAAATTGATAAAATCCTGGAGTTTGCCTAATCCATTTTCACCGCCCAATAAACTATGAAGCACTTTTTCAGGTATTTTACCGGCGTGTTCGATTTTGTTATCTTCAACAAACCAAATAAGGGACGGGTCAAAATGGGCTAATAAGGGGACTGAATGGGTGGCTATCCAAATTTGTCCATTAGTGACGGCGCTTTTGAGTTTTTCTATTGTTTCAATTAAAATAGAGGTGTGCAAATGGTTTTCAGGTTCATCTAATACTAAAATCATGTCTTTCAATGCTGCCTCCTGACTGTAAATTGCTAAACAGAATTGAAGCAACACTTTTTGTCCATCAGACAAATTTGATTTGCCCAAGGGTAAACCAAAAAGCATAGCTTCACCATCAACTGTTCGTGTAATGCTAGTATTCAAGAAAAACTTTACTATTTCCTTTAACTTCTCATAATCCGCTTTTGCCTGTATTTTTTCGGTTTCATCAGCAAACGATTCTTGATGTGAAGTTTGGAACCATCTATTTTGGACAAACTGTATTTTTGCGAATACACTACTTGGAAGCATACTGACTCCCACTATGTTAGTATAATTTGAATATTCAGTAAGTTGCGCCGGAGAAAAATTATTTGAATCATCAAGACTTAAATTTTTAGGTACAAACGGAGTGTGAACATATTGCTCGTCAACATAATCAGTTTCAACATAAGACCAATCTAATCGTTCCTGATTAGTTTTTATGGATTCCTTATTCAAACGTATCTGTTTTTCATGATCTCCGATAGAGTCGTTAATAAACATCTTCCCTTTATTGTGTGTTGTTTGCGTATAACGGATTCGTAAGTCATTGATGCTATGTTGATGACTTTGAATTTTCTTTATCCCCTCTTTTATTTCCCAAGTCCGTCGTGATATTTCAGTGACCCCAGGTTTATCACGATATATATTAAATATTTTATTTAATATGCGAGATTTACCAGCTCCATTTTTTCCTGCAATTAAAACCAAATTTTGCAGTTTTTGCATCTTAATATCTCCAAGTCCATCTCTGTTATCATGAGCACGAGGAATATCAACTTTGGTAATCTTCATAGTAGGTTTATTAAAGAAAATAGGGGCGGTTTCAAAACTTAGTTAGAAGTAGTTTGCCCATCCCCACCCATATCCCTATCCCCACTTCGTCCGCCAGCAGCAGCGTTCATAATAGTTGAGATTTCAAAAAGTTTGCGGCGGGCATCGCCTACGGGGAAGGCGCGCTTGGCGGCGGAGATTACGGGACGAAGCGCGACAACAAGATTATTAATGTCGGCATAAGCCTCGTCAGTAAGCACGACGGTGGCACCTTTGGCTGCTTCCTGCTCAAGGTTGGCTTCATCAAAAGAGGTGGCGTAAGTGGTTATATTTTCCAGGATTTCAGGAGGCGTACCGGCATCTAAAAGTGCCCGCGAAGGACTGTTTTCGCCTGCAAGCGTACGGGCAAATTGCTCCAGGTGTTCTACGAGTGCCTGCTGCTCGTTTTTAATTACGCGATCGTAAAAAGTGTTGAAGCCTAATGAGGTGAGGAATTCGTTGCGCTTTGGGGAGGTGGCTGTCCATTCAGAATTGATGATACTGTACACATCGCCCAATGCTTTTTTTGCGGGAACCTGAATGGCTTTTACGATTTCGGTTTTGGAGCGTTGGTTTTGCGGACGGTCGGCACCGATGTGGGTATCCTGTACGGTTTGCGCTTGCTGGGTTAATTGGTTCAGCTTCGGGATGGTGAGTGTTGTTCGTTTTTCCTGAAGCTTGGCCTGGTGGGCTATTGCGTTGCGGAGCATGGTGCGGGCGGCGGTGAGATATAAACCTGCGGCGCCAGGCCAAAGTTTGATACGTTTCATTGGTAGGTTTTTGTTTTTTTTTGTTGAAAGAAAATTTTTGAATTGCTGCAATTGCTTTTTATGATTGTACGATTGCCTATGATGCGAAATAACGAATATTTTTTGGAAAATGGAGAAGGGAATACTTCTGAAAGAAAAAAAAGTGCCGGGACTGGATTCGAACCAGCACATGCTTGCGAACGCTGCGACCTGAACACAGTGCGTCTACCCTGCCTACATTTTTTAAGTTAGTCCGCCACATCGCAGTCTTAATCGCTCTTAGCATACTTCCCCATTTGCTTTAAAACCTTTGCAGCTTCTTCAGGTTTTCGGGTGCCAATCAGCATTCTGGAGCCATCGTTTATTACCAATTGAATACCCTGATTGCCGGAAATATTTAGTGCACTGTCTTTGCCAATCGTCCGAAATCCCCAGCCGCCATATTCCCGCATGGCATTGTATTGCCTCAGGTATGCCTGTTGAATATTGCTCCATGAGTAGTGCTGAAATTTTATTTGAATGGGAAAAAACCGGACGTAGATCCCCTCTTCCCTGATTTGGGTCTCAAGCCGGAAAACATACAATATAAAGAATAACAACAAAGCGAACAACGGCGTACATAAGAGGGCTGCATCAGGCATTGGATGATTGCCGACAGGATGGCGCAAGATAATTTGAATAAAGCAAAGGGCTATAAAAAACCCGTTGATGGCACCGATTATGAGCCATATCCACCATTGTTTGAAGCGCTGGGATTCGGAAAACAAAGGTGTTATAACTTTTGCGCTTTTAAGATGTTTATCCAATATTAAACTGCGCATCTGGTAAGTCAATTTGCAATTTTACATTTGCTTTCAATGCGCTAAACACTTTCATTAAAGTATCAATAGTTACGTTGCTTGCATTGTTTTCAAGTCTGGAAATTTGCGCTTTTTGAACGCCCACTAATTCTCCTAATTGCTCCTGTGTTAAGCATCTTTTTTTGCGGCTGTCTTTGATTGCTTTCCCAATCAAATCCATTTGGAGTTCGTATTCAAATTTGTCTCTAAGAGGAGTTCCAGTTTTGCCAATTATGGCATCCTGAACTTCGTTTAAGGTGTAAGTTTTCATTTATTTCAGTTTGTCTTGAAAATATTTTTTGCGAGCAGCTGCTGCTTTATTGATTTCTGAATTGGGAACTTTGCTTTGCTTTTTTACAAGCCCGTGTGTCGAAATGACCAATGTTTCCTGAGCATTTGATTTATCCCAAAAGGCTAAAAGTCTGTATTGAAATCCTTGGTACAGGGTTCTAAATTCCCAAATGTCATCCGTCAATTTTTTGAACAATTCTGCATCGTTATTATGCTGTGCCTTTCGGATGTTGTAAAGAATTTTGTTAGAATGTTTATTATCTAACGATTTTAAAAAGTCGAAAGCCTCTTTTAAAAAGACAATTTCAAAGTGATTTTTCAATTGATGTCATTACAGTTTGCAAAGCTAACAAGTTTCGTTGAAAGGAAACAACTGTTTCGCTTCGTAAAATACAAACACACAGTGATTCACGCAAAAAAGTTTAAGAAATCGTGTAGCGAGAAAACGCAATAGAGGTTAAAAACTCCTTGAAGAAAAGAAAAAAAGTGCCCGGGACTGGATTCGAACCAGCACATCCTTGCGAACGCTGCGACCTGAACACAGTGCGTCTACCAATTTCGCCACCCGGGCAACTAAAGGGGTGGAATATTTTTTAAAAGAGCGGGCTGCAAATATAGGGAGGCGGGGATTGTTTTTTTTGATGGCTACTGATTTTTTTATCGAACAAAATGGAACCTCTAAATGTGCATCAGGCTGCATCCCCGCAAAGCCGTGTGGTCAGCGCGTCCTGTTACTTCAAACGTTCCATCAGCATACACTTTGCCTAAGTCTTCAGAAGCCAGAAAGGCGCAGGAAAAAACATTGGCGAGGTCTATAATCTGCAACTGCCCCACCCCATGCAAAAATGTAGTTAGCGGATCGGCCACTTCACGCACTAAAACGCGCATGGTGGCACTGCAATTAAAAATGCCATCGCGCTGCGCATATGCCTGCGACAGCATTTCCGTCATCCCATATTCTGAATGCACTTGCTCGAGCTTCCATTTTTCCTGCAAAAACTGATGCACTTGTTTGCGTGTCCATTCTTCACGCCTGCCCTTCATGCCGCCGGTTTCCATAACAATGGTGTGGGTGAGAAGGAGCGGAAATGCAGTTGCAAAATCAAGCAAAGCAAAGGTGACGCCGAGCAGCAAAGTTTTTTGTCCGCGCTGCTCCAGTTCCGTTATTTTTTGGGCAAGCGCAGCCATGTCATCCAGGTAAAAACCATTTTCAGGATGCGCACTTTTATCCATCAGCGTTTGCGCCATAAATACGAGACTTGCATTTTTTCGTTCCAGGTAAGAAGGGAGCAATGCGAGGATAACATAATCATCCACGTTTCCATAAAACTGATGAAAGCCTTGCAGGAGGCTGGTTTCATACAATTGTGCATCACTCACAAAATGTCTGGAAGGAATGCTTCCTGTAGTTGTGCTGCTTTCAAAAATGAGGGGATTAAATGCAGCAGGAGCGGAGGAAACGGTGTGCGTTTTGAAAAAAGAAACGGGCAGAAAGGGAATGTTTAGAATGGATTTTACATCAGCAGTCGAGATGCGCAATGCTTTTACGAAGTCGCGGTAAACTTCATTTTCTACTGCCTGAATGCGAAACAGACTGAGGGCAATTTCTTCAAAGTTTCCATCGTTTATGCTGAAAGGAATTTGCGTGCGGATGTTTTTTAAAGAAATCATGAACCTAACTTTGATAGCGATATGAAATGTTACGTCTGGCTGATAGCCGCCGTGCTGATAACGGTGAGTTGCACCAAAAAAAGAGAACTTGCCAACACGCCCAAAATTAGCGCCCCTGCCCTTTCAATAAATGAAGTGCAGCAGGGCGCGAGCGACCAAAAAATCCGCATCAGTTTTCTTATTGAAGATGGAGATGCTGATTTAATTGTGGACGGGCTGACGGAAAGTGTGTTTCTGAAAGACTCCCGCGATCCGGATTCTGTAAAGCCTGCAGGTTACATCCTTCCTGAAATACCGAACACGTTTGCCGACCCTGATTACGGTTTTACCGGTTCTGCATTTGTAGATATCCGCGCAGCATTTTTGATTTTTAAAGACACGCTTAACAACCGGATGCGCGACACCCTGACTTACGAAATTTACATTACCGACCAGGCAGGGCATGAAAGCAACCGCATCACCACCAATCCTATTTACATCACCCAATAACTTTTAGAAGAAACGGAATTGTTCCCCTTTTCGGGGTGTGTTTCCTGCCTCCTGCATGATTGCATTATCAGCCATTATCATCACCTTAAACGAAGCAAAAAACATTGGTCGTTGCCTGGATTCTTTAAAAGGCGTGGCGGATGAAATAGTGGTGGTGGATAGCTTTTCGACGGATAAAACGGTGGCAATTGCAAAGGAAAAAGGTGCTATCGTTTTTCAAAAAACTTTTGATGGATATGGCGCACAAAAACACTTTGCTGAGACCTGCGCAAGCCACAACTGGGTGCTATCGATGGATGCAGATGAAGCGCTTTCAGACAAGCTTCGGGAAAGCATTTTGGAAATGAAAAAAGCGCCTTCGGCAGATGCCTGGAAGTTGAACATTTTGACCAATTATTGCGGCAAATGGATTCACCACAGCGGGTGGTATCCGCAGGCAAAAATTAAATGCTGGAACAGGCTGAAAGCCGCGTCCAATAAGGATCAGGTGCATGAAAGCATTGACCTTAAATCAACCATGGTAAAGGTGGGGCATCTGAAAGGAGATATGCTTCATTACAGTTTTAATACGCTTTCTGAGCATCTTCAAAAAATAGAAACCTATACGGAAAAAGGAGCACGATTTGACGTGGCTCGGGGGAAAAAATGCAGCTTTCTGAAATTGTTGATAGCGCCGCAATGGAAGTTTTTTCAGGATTATTTTTTGAGGCTGGGCTTTTTAGATGGCTATTATGGGTTTATTATCTGTATGAATTCTGCATTTGCTTCCTTTATTAAATATGCCAAAATAAGGGAGTTGCAAAGCAAGGCTTCAGGCAAAAAATACTAAGGCTTACAATTGAATGACCTTCTAAGAAAATTTTAATTGGCAGCACCGTGTTTTTTTACGATTTTTAGCCCCATTCCTTTTAATTCACTTATTCCAATTTCTTTTTCAATTTTATGAAGTTTAAATTACTAACGCTTTGCAGCGCATTTATCTCTCTTTGCACTTTTGCGCAAGAACCCGTAGTCGGCAATTATAACTACAATAAGTCTGTGTTCAGAGGTTACGAGCGCATTCCGGCAAACGCTGAAAACAACGCAACAACGCTTCAAATCGCAGCGCAACATTTCCCTTCCTGGAAAGTAAATTTGGATAAAGTGAACGGCAGTTTCAGCAACTTGTTTGGCAATGCCATTTCAGTGGCGGGCAACACATTGAGCGATAAAGCAACTTATCTTTTTGACCATCAGTTGCAAGCCTTTGGCATTGATAAAACACAATGGACCCAAACCAGCGTAACCGAAGCACCACGTGCAGGCTATGTAAGCTTCAGGCAGCAAATTAACGGTCGCCCGGTTGCATTTTCGAACCTGCAAATGCGCTTCACAAAAGATAACCGCTTAGTGCAGATCACGCAGAAAAACTTTGGAACGAACGGCAGTAATCAAATCCCTGTTCTCACCGAAACGGATGCTGAAAACGCGGCTGTAAGTGATATTTCAAACGCCAGTTTTACAAGCATTTCTACGGCTGACGAATGGGAGTGGATGCCGGTTCCGAAAGCAAATGGTTATGAACTGCGCCCTGCCTGGATTGTGACTGCAACGGGAACACGGGAAGACAAAGTACCTGCTATTTTAAAAGTGTATGTAGATGCAATAAATGGGGCAGTTTTATATCGCTCCAACAAAGTGGAGGAAACAGTGGAAAGAACGGTACAAGGTTCTGTATTTGCTCAAAACCCAACCGTAGCTGCAACGCTTCAGCCTTTAAAAGATTTAGAGATTGACATTAACGGCACAACCTTCTACACAAATGATACGGGTTTTTACAGTGCTTCAGCCTTTAATGCGCCTGTGGTAGCAACCATGCGTCTACAAGGCTTGTGGAGCAAAGTGAATGCAGATGATATGGGCGGCATTACCCCTACTTTCACGGATACAATTGTTGTAAGCGGCGGCACTTATATTTATCCTGAAACTACACCATTTAGTAATCGCCATGTGAATGCCTATTATCACACAACGCGTGCTCACGATTTTATGAGACCATTTTATCCATCATTTACGGCATTAGACATACAATTACCTACAAACGTAGATGTGAGTGGAAATTGCAATGCTTACTACGATGGTTCGTCAATAAATTTTCTTACGGCAGGCAGTGGTTGTACTTCTTTTGCGCTGGTTGGAGATATTGTTTATCATGAATATGGTCATGGCATTTCGGATATGTTTTATGGTCAAATCGGGAATACTAATTTTAATAATGGTGCTTTGGGCGAAGGTAATTCGGATGTTTGGGGGATGAGCATAACCGATAATCCGGTGTTAGGAAAAGGAAGTAGTACTGGAATTGGAGGAGGTTTTATTCGTCGTTATGACATTAATCCAAAAGTTTACCCGCAGGATATTATGGGCGAAGTGCACGACGACGGAGAAATTATAGCGGGTGCCTGGTGGGATACGCGTGTTAATATCAATAGCATAGACACGATGACATTGCTTTTTGCTGATACCTATTATAGCTTACCAAATGGACCTGATGGCACGGAAGGACAAGTATATTACGATGTGTTGATAGCTGCGCTTTTAAGTGACGATGATGATGGAAATATTGCCAACGGTACACCCCATTTTATTGAAATTGTGCAGGCATTTGCAAAACATGGAATTTACTTACTCGCCGATGCTAATTTGATACATACAGAAATTGCCAATCAACCTGCACCTTCTACCTCACCTATTCCTGTTACAGCAAACGTAACAGTTTCCACACCGGCATTTTTAAGCCATGTGTATTTAATTTATCGCAACAGAACGAATACCGGTAACTGGGATACTTTAAGTATGGTGAACACAAGTGGAACTACTTACTCCGCTACCCTTCCTCCATTGGCAACGGGTATTTATGATTATCACTTCACCCTCACCGATTCGCTGAATACTTCTGATTTACGTTTTCCAAAAGGTTTTACCACTATAGGCTCTTTGTTAAATAGTAATATCCCTTATCAATTTTCTGTGGGTATGAAAGTTACTACCAGTATTGATTTTGAAACACCGGCTACTGATTGGGAGATTGGAAATGTAAGCGGAGATAACGCCACTGCGGGTATTTGGATTCAGGGTGTTCCGATTGGATCTAAGGTATTAACCAATCAAGGTTCCATATTCGTGCAAACAAATAATGACCATACGCTTAATAATAATATGGGTCAATGTCTGTTAACCGGAAACGCACAAACAGTAAATTCTCCTATTGGTACTGCGGATGTGGATAATGGTAAAACTACAGTTTTATCCCCGATTTTCGATATTTCTGGTTTTTCTCAACCGATTGTTGCTTATTGGCGTTGGTTTTCTAACGACATGGGTAGTAATCCCGGTCAGGATGAATGGAGTGTGCAAATAAGAAACACGGACAATAACATATGGCAATATGCGGAGCGCACAAAACAAGCTGATGCATCGTGGAGAAGAAGAATTTTTTTTACAGATCAATATGTAGCCGGAGCACAGCAAATACAATTACGGTTTGTAGCTCAAGATGCTGCGCCGGGTAGCATTGTGGAAGCCGCTATAGATGATTTCATAATTATGGATAAAGATGCTTTGAGCGTACAAAATATCGAAATCAACCTCGCCACCGTTTATCCAAATCCTGCTGATAATAGCATAAAGATTAACCTTATTAAAAGCAGTTCAGGTTCTATTCAATTAACTGACATTACAGGGCGGTTAATCTCCACCATTCCAATTTCTGAAGGTACATTACAATACGATATAAATACTTCAAAACTTGCTGGTGGTGCATATATGCTGAGTATTCATGCAAACGGGATAATACAAGTAAAGCAAATTCAGGTTAGGCATTAATCGATTTAATTAAAATTTTTAAACAGCTTTTGTATGTTTATCTTTAATGATGAATGATACGAAAGCTGTTTTATTTTGGAAAGTAATTTCACTATACTATTTTAAATAATACTTCATGATCTTTTTAAAAAACCTGTTGTTACTTTTAACCCTTTTCTATATTTCACCTTTAAAAGCGCAAAAGCACTATAAAGCACTTTTTATCGGTAACAGTTATACTTATTACAATGATCTGCCGCAAACTATTAGTCAGTTGGCAACTTCAACCGGCGATACTTTGACTACTGCCTCCAGCACGCCCGGTGGCTACACTTTAGAGCAGCATTTTTCCAACGCTGCTACCCTTGCTCTCATTCAGCAAGGCGGCTGGGATTATGTAGTGTTGCAGGAGCAAAGTCAGTTGCCGGCATTTCCGGAAGCGCAGGTGGCAGCGGCTACTTATCCCTTTGCAAGAAAACTTGATAGCCTTATAAAAGCTACAGATTCTTGCACTAAAACTATTTTTTACATGACGTGGGGACGTAAAAACGGCGACGCCATGAACTGCCCGAATTTTCCAATATTGTGCACGTATGAAGGAATGGATAGTTTACTTCAATTACGCTACACGTTTTTGGCAGATACCAACCATGCGCTGCTGGCACCGGTGGCAAAAGTGTGGCACTACCTTAAAAATACACAGTCCGGTGTAAATTTGTATGATCTGGATGATAGTCATCCTTCCGTATCAGGAACTTACGCTGCAGCTTGTGCCTTCTATTCCATCATGTTTAAAAAAGACCCCGCAAATTGCAGTTTTGCACCGGCAATTTCTGTTGCGGATGCGGTACTTATCCGCGCTGCCGCAAGCACCCTAGTTTTTGATAGTTTAGAAAATTACACCAAATACCAACCTTTTCCGACGGCTTCGTTTACACCCACAATTACCAATAACAGCGTTAGTTTTCAAAATCAATCTTTAAACAGCAATTCCTTTATTTGGTATTTTGGAAATGGAGATAGCAGCAATATTGCCTCGCCTACACAGATTTATACACAAAGTGGAACTTTTATTGTGACATTGGTTGCAGAAAAATGCGGAGACGAAGATACTTTTACGCAAACAATCATTATACTTCCAACACGTATTTCGGAAATAGAGCGTTCTTCGGAAATAAAAATTTACCCAATTCCTGCAAAGGATCAATTATTTTTAGAAGCATCATTCAATTTTACGCCGCTTAGCATCATGGATTATACAGGCAGGGAGATTTTGCATATTGAAACTTCCAATTTAAAGAGCCATCAAATTAATGTAGCTCCGCTTGGATTAGGTGGATACTTTTTAAAAATTAGTGTTGGAGATCATACGCGCGTACTCAAGTTTGTAAAGTAATGCTAATCCATCCAGTAGCAGAATTATCTTCATTAATAGATTATTTAAGCTAAAATTAATTTACGTTATTCTGGCAAATAATTTTCCTGATTTTCAATAAAGTTTCTTCCAGTTTTCAATCATCCGCAAGCCGGATTCAGTGCCAATGCTTTCGGGGTGAAACTGCACGCCAATGCAAGGAAAATGCGGATGCGCGAGTGCCATTATTTCTCCTGTTTTCTGGGAAAATGCAATGGTTTGTAAGCCGGTGTTTTCCAGGTTTTCGAGGAGGAGGGAATGATACCGCATGGCTTCAAATGGATTTG
Source organism: Flavipsychrobacter sp. (assembly GCA_965218185.1). GTDB lineage: Bacteria > Bacteroidota > Bacteroidia > Chitinophagales > Chitinophagaceae > JAFIGV01. The sequence continues at coordinate 330,737 of CBDCKE010000002.1, read as the reverse complement.
AAATGCCGGCAAAAAGCGGATGGGCGGAATGCGCAATCAGGTCGGTTTTGCCATGCATGGGCTGCTGCGCATGAACCAGTTTTGCACCAAAAAACATCCCCAATGCCTGATGCCCCAGGCACACGCCGAGGATGGGAACATGCGCATGAAAATGACGGATAACTTCCATGGTGATGCCGGTTTGCAGGGGCGTTTCTGGGCCCGGAGAAATGATGAGGCGCGCGGGGCGGATTTCAGCGAGTTGCTGAACCGTTATTTCATCGTTTTTAAAAACGGAACAAGCGGCGCCTGCCTGCAAAAGATAATGATGCAGGATGTGGGTAAACGAATCGTAATTATCAATTAAAACCCACACGCTGCGGCAGTTGATGGTTTAGGTGGTCGAAGATTTTTTCAAGGTCGGCAAACACATTTTTAGCGAAAGGAAGGAGTGCGCCTGCATGTTCAAACACCCACGGTGCAATGGGCTGAAACCAGCCATAGGTGCGGGATTGAACCAACGTTTCCGGCGAAAGCAAATGCATTTGATTAACTATCCAAAGGATGCTACTCCAAAGCGTGGCGGCAAAAAGCACATAAAGCAATCCGCCCAAAAGTTTGTTTATCCAGCCCAGCATTAGCAGTCCCGCCGACTTTGATAAAGCGCTGCCCATAAGCCGCACCAGCCATGCCACGCCCACCAAAAGCAGGAGGTAACTCACCATCACGCTCCAGCCGCTTTTCACCCATCCGTGGGCTTCGAGCAGGGCGGCAAAACGTTCTGAAAGTTTGAGTGCGCACACAATCCCGAGCAGCATCCCCAACACAGAAAACACGGCTACCAAAAGTCCCTTCCGGAAGCCGTGCAGCATTGCCATAGCAAGCAGCGCCACGCCAATAACATCGAGTATCATAAAACGGCGCTAACCGCCTGCCAGCAATTGTTTCACGGTTTCGGAAATGAGTTTTCCATCGGCTTTGCCGGCAAGTTTTTTAGAAGCAGCGCCCATCACTTTTCCCATGTCTGCGGGGGATGATGCGCCAGTTTCTTCCATAATTTTCTGAACCTCTGCTTTCAGTTCTTCAGCAGATAATTGCTGTGGCAAAAAGCGGGAAATAATTTCCAGTTCTTCTTCCTCTTTTTGGGCAAGGTCTTCACGGTTTTGCTGTTTGAAGATGTCCAGGGAATCACGGCGTTGCTTCGCCATTTTTTGCAGCATTTTCAGTTCGTCGGCTTCGGTAATTTCTTTAGCGCCTTCGGCTGTTTTTGCAAGGATGATATTTGCTTTTATGGCACGGAGGGTGCGAAGTTCAGCCTGGTTTTTGGCGCGCATGGCGGTTTTTATTTCTTCGCCGATTTTATTTTCGAGAGACATGATTATTTCGTTTTTAGAGGTGAGGAATGAGATAATTTCTTAGCCTTCGTTCATGGCATCCACCGCTTTTTTATGGAAGGCTTTTGCGAAGGTTTTTAGTTCGGTGGCGAGCGCATCATTTTTAGTGGCGCGCTGGTAGCTTTCGGCAATGCCCATCAGCGACTGGAAGAGAAAATCGTTCATTTCATCTACCATCATTTTTTTGGTCCAGAGGTCGATGCGGAGGGCAGATTTTTCTTCACCATCCCAAATGCCGAGCATGATGGCTTTTGCGGTTTTGTAATCGTCTACGCCGCCGTCGGGCGCATTCCATTTTATGGTTTCAGGCATTTTTGATTCATCTACGGTTACCTGGATGTTGATGTTTGATTTCATGGTAGCAATTTGATAATTTGGAAATTTGACAATTCGGGAATGATGGAACGCGAATTATTATGGTTTTTACGATTGAGGATGATTTGGGAGTAGAAAGTTTAAAGATTAATGTCTAATGCTATTGGCGATATTTTGTCTTTCAGACTTGATACTTGATACTTACTACTTTTATACCTAACCCCCGGCCCCTCTCCAAAAATGGAGAGGGGGGATTTGCGGGTTAGATTTTGATGCGGTTAGTTTTGTCTTTAGACTTTGGTCTTTAATCCTTTGTCTCTAGACTTTTATCTTTAAGCTTTTGTCTTTCATTCGCTACTCTATCATTAACAATTAGCAATTAAAAATTAATCCCGCCCCCCCACTTATCCAATTGATTTACGGTGGCTGCCATGTCTTTCGGTAAGGGCGCTTCGGCTTTAATTTCTTTTCCGCTTTCGGTGATGAAACTTAGTTCGTAGGCATGGAGGGCAAGGCGGCTGAGCAGAGGTGTTTCGCCATCATCATGCTTTGAAAGTTTGAATCCTTTTTTGATGGAGGAAAGGAAAAACGGTTTACCATCTCCATAAAATTCATCGCACAAAATGGGATGTCCTAATGCCTGCATGTGCACGCGTATCTGGTGCGTTCTGCCGGAATGAATCCTGAATTGCAAGAGGGAATAAGCACGCCATTGCCGCACTACGCGATAATCTGTTTGGGATGGTTTTCCTTTTTTGGCAGTAATCATTCTGCCCGGGATGGCGGGGTGTGGGGTTATGGGTGCTTCAATGGAACCTTGTTCATCAGGCAATGTGCCGTGCACTAAGCCGGCGTATAATTTCTGCACATCGTTGGCTTCAAAAAGTTTGGAAAGGTATCGGTGTGTGCTTTCATTTTTGGCAAAGCAGATGATGCCGCTTGTTTCTTTATCCAATCGGTGAACGGTGAAAATGGGTTGATTTAATTGCTCTCCTAAAAGCTTGTTGAGGGAAGGCAAAGCCGCATTAAACCGGTCTGGAATGGTGAGTAAACCTGCTGGTTTTTGTACGATTATTAAATCATCATCCTCATAAACGGGTATTATTTTCTTCATAGTGTGGTTTGAAAATAGGCTATCAGGCAATCGTTTTCCGCTATGCGCATTTTCTTTTTATCGGCGGGGGATTTGTCTTTCAGTCCGCAAAGATGCAATGTACCATGGAATATTACGCGGTGGAGTTCCTGAATGAAAGAAGTTTCAAATTTTGCGGCGTTGTCTGTTACGCGGTCGGTGCTGATGTAAATTTCTGCTTCCAATGCTGTTGGCGATGGGCTGAGGTCGAAAGTAATGATGTCTGTAAGGGTATCGTGGTTTAGGAATTGGCGGTTTATGGCGAGTAAATAATCATCATTGCAAAAAATAAAGGCTAAATGAATTTGTTTATAATCCCTGCCATAGTTTTTAAAAATGGTTTTCAGGAAAGCGCTAAGCTGCCGTTTGTTTTTGAGGTTTGAACGTACTTCATTATCCTGAAAAGTGATTGCCAACTTGTTGCGTTTAAATTCACGCCAAAAGTCGGTATAAAAACCGAAGGAGCTTTGTAACAAGCGTAGCTTTGCAGCCATGCAGCAACCGGAAAAGAAAAAAGTACCATTGGCGCGGCTTCCCACCGGTGCCCGTGCGGTGATAGATTCGCACGATGAAACAGATTTTGAATTGACGCTGCTGGAAATGGGTTGCGTGCCGGGCGAGCCTATATGGATTGAAATGATTGCACCTCTTGGCGACCCGCTCGCAATACGGATTGCAGGGTATTATTTAAGCATCCGGCGGAAGGAAGCGGAGCGCATTTGGGTGCTTATTTCTTCCTGAAAAGCGGTTGGTTTACTTACAAATTTTTCTTAGAAAATTAAAGGGAAGCGCCGTTCCTTTTCTTACATTTGCGGCCATGCACATCGGGTTGTACTTCGGAAGTTTTAATCCTGTTCATATCGGACATTTAATTGTTGCAGATCACATTGTATCCAACAGCGATATTGATAAAGTTTGGTTTGTTGTTTCTCCGCATAATCCATTGAAAGAAGCGCATACATTATTGAATGAATACGACAGGCTTCATTTGGTGGAACTTGCTATTGAAGATAATGTAAAGTTCAGGGCAAGCAATGTGGAATTTTTTCTTCAAAAGCCATCTTACACAATTGACACACTTACTTATCTTACAGAACGTTTTCCGTTAGAGCAGTTTTCGATTATTTTGGGTTCTGATTCATTTCAAAATCTGGAACGCTGGAAAAACTTTGAGCAACTGGTTTCGAAATATCCATTTATCGTTTATAGGCGACCCGGTTTCGAGATAAAAGACACTTATGGAGCTCAAATAAGTATCATGAATGCGCCATTACTAGAAATTTCATCTTCATTTGTGAGAAGGCAAATAAAGGAAAAAAAGTCTGTAAGATATTTATTGCCTGAGGCGGTGAATAATTACATTACCGAAAACAGGTATTATTTGTAGGTTCTGATTTTCATGTTACAAACTTTATGTGGCATGGTGTTTTTAACCTTTTTCATCTAATCAATTCATTTTTTACTCACCAAAAATTCCATTTTATGGCAAACACAGGTAAAACAGTAGCAACCCTTTTGATTGGCGCAGCAATTGGCGCAGCATTAGGTTACATTCTTGCAAGCGACAAAGACAGCCGTTCAGATGACATGGACAAGTTGAAAGACAAATTCAGCGACCTGAAAAGCGATTTTAAAAGCAAGTTTAAGCGCAAGCAAGACGACCTTGAAGAAGAAATTTATAACGCTTAAACCCTCCTCCACTTATGAATGTATTCACGAAGTGGAAGGATAAAGTAGCTCATTATGTGGATGTGCGCGTTAGTTTGGCTAAATTAAGTCTCATTGAGCGCGCATCCACTGTGGTGAGCTATTTAATTTTTACCTTCATTGCAATGTTTTTAAGCTTTGCCGTTCTTATCTTTTTAGGGATTGGTATTGCGGAGCTTTTTGCCGTTTTGATAGATTCTCATGCAGGTGGGTATTTCATCACATGCGGTATATATCTTGTTTTAGCTATTATACTTGTTATGGCACGCCCTAAAATTATCAGTACTTTTTCAGGTATTTTTATCAGGATTATGACCGACCATGATGATGATGAAGAACTAGAGATAAAACAAACCAGCCGCGATAAAGTAGAAGTTGAATAATCAATCCGCCATCCATGAAGTTCTACAATAAAAAACTTAAAAGTCTTGAAGACCTGAAGCGTGAAAAAAACGTGTTACAGTACGCAAAAAAGCATACTGCTCAGGATTCACCACTCGATTTCAGGTTTCTTACTGCCCGGGGGAATGCAACAGCAACGGTAGCCGGGGTTGCAGGCAAGCCATATGTTTCGTGGCTTCCTGCCATTGTTTCTGCTGCCACTTCCGGTTCTATTATGAAAGCGGTTATTGCACTTGCGCCGCCTCTTTTAAAAATGATGGGTCGGAAAACGGGTGTTTCCGGTAAGGTTGGGCGTTCTATTAAAGGTTCTTTAAAAGGGGTTTTGATTGAGGTTGCCTTAGGCTATGTAAAGTGGAAGGCGCTGCAAATGGCTTATCGTGGGGTAATGCTCTTCGTGAAATCTAAAAAGAGTAAAAGATAGAACAAGGCATCCTTTGGGGTGCTTTTTTTATGAAGATTTTCTCTGATAACCTCCGCACGAATTTAATATTTATAGTAATTGGCGGCAATAACTTTTGTATTTATACAAAGTTTGGAAAGCATAAAAGGCATCCTACTCAATTAAATTTTAAACTATTACCAAGATATTTTAAAATCAAACTATGGACTTCCTGAAAATTATTAAAGAAACAGAAGAAGAGTTTGCCTCAATTGCTGCAACTTTGTTCAATTGTTTCGAAATTAAGACAGCAAGGACATCTTATCGACTTATTGAGATTGAATTTTATTGGACATCTCCACGCCATCCCGATAATACAACTTATCACCGTAAACATGCCAACCCATATTCCGGCGAATGGTTTTTTCATTATTCAGGCGTCGATATAGCATTAAGAAACGACGATATTGATGGTTATGGTGGAATTTTAATCCGGTCTATAATGAAAACGGAGACGGAGAAGCAACCAATAACAAAGGGACCGATGGTTTGTGCAATGAAACTTTTTAGCGGAACAAATGCATTTGCAGATGCAATTCAAACACGCTTGCTTCCAAGAAACTTTGAAGTTGCTTTTCATCAACAAAGTTGTCGTGTGGGATTGAGTGCCCAAAACAATGGTTCAGAAAAACTACGTTACAGATTTGTAATTACTCCTAAAAATTGAACAGGGTTAGTGAAAAAGGCTTCTTAGCTTATACTTAGGTGTAAGGTAAAAGTCTAAACCTACAACCTATTCACTCCTTTAGCTGCCTGTATTTTATGGTAGGTGACGTAAGAAACTATAAGAATTACCAGAAAAATCAGCGGAAAAAGCGACATACCGTTCACCCCATCCACTGCGCAATGACTTACAGTTGCGGAAATAAAAACAATTCCCATTCCGGCATAAGCCCACTCTTTGTAGCGTCCTTTGAAAAACGGCAAAATCAGCACTAAGGCTCCGACAACTTTGAAAACGCTTAGCATAATTCTGAAATAATTTGGATAGCCCAAATGTGCAATGCCTTCTTTTGCCATGTCGGTGTTTGTTGTAAATGCCACCATAACGCCTTCCCATAAAAATACGAGTGCAGTTGTAATCCAGTAAATTATTGTTGTGGTCTTTGACGGTTTCATTTGTTGATTGATTTTAGAGTGCAAAGATGAGATATTGCGGGCAAAATAAAAAGGAGAAAATAAAATAGCCAGCACTAAAATTAATTTAACCTTAATAAGCGTTCCGCATCTTCTTTAATTTTAAAGTAACACCGGCAAACGCATCCAAATTCCGAAGTTGATTAGCCGCAATAGATGACACAAAAGAATTGGAACCAACAAACAACGGTCCTGCCTGAAACATTGCGCCTAACGTAAAATTTTGGTAACCGGAATACGTAACGGGCAAACCAACCATCAGCCATTTTCTCGAATAGCGCAACGAAAAATTAAATGAAGAAACATAACCCGGGCGATAAATATCCGTTCCGCTGCCACGCAAATTCAATAACACATTTACGCCTACCCAAAAATTGGAAAGCACATTGCAATCTACATTTAGCCGAAATGCCGTCGGCAAGCCTACTTTAAATTTCTTAATTTCCTGCTCTTTCTTTAGTAAAGTATCCCGTTGCAATCTATTGAAATAGAGCAGGTAAGATTCATCAGCCTGCTTGTTGAATTGCGTTTCTGATTTATTTCTGAAAGACAGTTTGTAGCTGCCACTGCCCGTATCAGCACGATAAGGAATGCTGCCCAAATCGGTAAGAGACGCCGCAATTGAATATAGATAAGGCGTGTTTGTTTGGTTTGGGTCGCCGATGGGATGATATTCATACACAACTCCTAAATCGAGACCAAAACTTCCTCCTCCATTTCTATTGGCATACGATGAAAAATCATTGGCAAAGTCATTGTCGGCAAATGGAAGGATGTTGTCAGAATAAAGTATTGTAAAATCACCACTTACATTACTGAGGGAATCTCTGTTATTTTTTGTAACTGTAGCTGATGGCGTGAATAAGGAACCAGCAGCAAATCCGGCGAGGTATTTCACGGTAATGCCGCCTTTCAGGATGTGGTAATAGTCAATGTGCAAAACCATTCCGTAAGTAACTCCAAACTCTGCAAAAACATGCGTTGCAAAGCCTGCATTTTTAAGCGCATAACTTGCCGGAAAAGAATCGCGTTTTAAATCTCCAATTAGCTTTGAACTTTCAAAATCTATATTTCCTGCGTTTGTAATTTGCCTTGTGCGCGTATAAAATCCAAAATGGTGAATGTCTTTTACAACGAATGATGCAGCGGGACCTAAAACATCTATATTCCCCCAAAAATACTTTTTGCCGCTATGGTTATTTTTAAAATAGTCTACACCCTCCACTGCCCTGCCGTCAAATCCATTTGTTGCAAAATCCTTCGAAAAATAATAAGCATTTGTCCCTGCTAATCCGCTTGCGGAAAAAATATTTATTTCCGTTCCATTTTCTGAATTATTAACCCACGCCGGATTTTGGGGCATCAATTGGATGGCGGTGATTTGCCCGGCGGGCAGTCCTGTAAACGATTGCGCATGGAGGTTTGTATAAATCAGTAAAGCCGGCAGAAGCAATGGAAAGGCGCGCATGTAGATATTGGAGAGTAGAAAACTTTAAAATGGGAAGCAAAAAAAATAGCCACGCAAATATCGCATGGCTATTGACATAATAAAGTAAAGACTGGAAATTAAGTAAGCTCTACTTCAGCACCGGCATCTGTAAGCTTTGCTTTCAGGTCGTCTGCTTCTGCTTTGTTTACGCCTTCTTTCACGGCTTTTGGAGCACCGTCAACAAGTTCCTTAGCTTCTTTCAGTCCAAGACCTGTAAGGTCTTTTACTAATTTAACTACGTTCAGCTTGTTAGGACCGGCAGCTTTCAGCATTACGTTGAAAGATGTTTTTTCTTCAGCGGCCGGAGCGGCTGCGCCACCACCACCTGCAGGACCAGCAGCTACTGCTGCGGCAGCAGGCTCAATGCCATACTCGTCTTTAAGGATTGTTGCCAACTCACTTACTTCTTTTACTGTAAGGTTTACAAGTTGTTCTGCGAATGATTTTAAATCTGCCATTTGTTATGGTTTTTTAAGTTTGTTTAAGAAAATTGTTTACTATTTGTTGGACTTGGAAGCCTGAATTTGTGGATAAGGTTTATTTTAGAAAAAGGATAGAACGCAGATTGTTAATATTATTGAGATTTAAATGATGATACACTTATCTGCGGTTTTCCATTTTCGATTCTGTCTTTGAACTTACGCTCAAAACTGGATACTTGATACTTACTACTTGATACTTCTTAAGCCGCCCGCTCCTCAAGTGCCTTCACCAAACTTGCCAGTTTGCTACCAGCATTAAGTGCGCTGATAACATTTTTAGCAGGAGATTGCAGTAAGCCAATGATTTCGCCGATAAGGTCGTTTTTGCTCTTCAATGATTTTAAGGTCGCAAGCTGATTATCGCCCACAAACATATCTCCATCAATAAAAGCTGCTTTCAGTACAGGTTTTTCACCCTTTGCGCCACGGAAATCCGACAGCACAATTGCGGGTTCTTTGCTGCTTTCTGAAAACATAAGCGCCGTTACGCCATGCAAAGAATCGAATGTGCCTTCAAACCGGCTGCTGTCCAGTTGCTCCAATGCCTTGCGGATGAGCGTATTTTTAGCAACCTTCAGTTCCACATTTTTTTCAAAGCAAACGCGGCGGAGTTTATTTACCTGAGCTACGGAAAGCGCTTCAGTATTGGTAATGTAAAAGTTATTGTATTGAGTGAACTTCTCTTTTAAAAGTTCTATTGCCTCTTTTTTTTGAGCAGGAGTCATTGTTTGATAATTTGATAATGAATCATTCCGGAGCTTTCAATAAAAGATAACCGGTTTGAAAAAATGATTTTGTTTAGGAAACGGATTTTGTGTCAACCGTTACCCCCGGACTCATGGTAGAAGCCATGCTGATGTTTTTCAGATACTGCCCTTTAGCTGTAGACGGTTTCATGCGCACCAAAGTATTAATCAGTTCCTGCGCATTTTCAGCAATTTTTTCAGGAGTGAAGGATACACGGCCAACAGATGCGTGGATGATGCCTGCTTTATCAATCTTAAAAGCAATTTTTCCACCTTTCACATCTGTAACAGCATTGCCAACGTCATTCGTCACGGTTCCGGTTTTTGGGTTCGGCATCAAATTACGTGGACCAAGCACTTTACCCAGCCGACCGATTTTTGGCATAACTGATGGCGTGGCTACTATTACGTCTATATCCGTCCAGCCGCCTTCAATTTTTGCTACAAACTCATCCAGTCCTACGAAATCAGCGCCCGCAGCTTTTGCTTCGGCTTCTTTATCAGGCGTACAAAGCACCAATACTCTTTTTGTTTTACCGGTGCCGTGTGGAAGTGTCACCGTTCCTCTTATAGCTTGGTCGGCTTTCTTAGGGTCAACGCCCAGGCGGATGTGCAAATCTACCGATGCGTCGAATTTGGTGGTATTTATTTCTTTTACCAAAGCACTGGCTTCAGCGAGTGGGTATTGTTTATTACTATCTACTTTGGCTGCTACAGCCTTTCTTTTTTTTGTGATGATTGCCATTGTTTGAAATGTTTTTAGGGAAGTGAATGGTTTAGGATGCAAACGGAGCCGTGCCTTCCACGACCAAACCCATACTGCGGGCGGTGCCTGCTACCATTTTCATAGCGCTTTCCACGGTGAAACAATTCAGGTCAGCCATTTTGTCTTTGGCAATATCTTCAACCTGCTGCCAGGACACTTTCCCGACTTTATTCCGGTTAGGCTCTTTAGAACCTTTTTGAAGTTTAGATGCTTCCATCAGTTGCACGGCTGCGGGCGGCGTCTTGATTTCAAAATCAAAAGACTTGTCCTTAAACACAGTAAGCAACACGGGAAGCACTTTGCCCATTTTGTCCTGCGTGCGGGCATTGAATTGTTTGCAGAACTCCATAATGTTGACTCCTTTGGAGCCGAGCGCGGGGCCTATTGGCGGCGCTGGATTGGCTTGTCCTCCTTTTACCTGGAGCTTGACGTAGCCGGCGATTTCTTTTGCCATTTTTTCTTTTTTGGTTTTAACGAGATTGTTATGAAACAACTCTCCCAAATGCAATCTTTATTCTAAGAGCAATATGAGAATTGGGGTGCAAAAGTAAGGGAAATAATTTCTTTTCCAAAACCTTTTTTATAAAATTCTCTGCTGCCTATTTTTATCCGCCCATGGGCGTGCAAAGCTCAATTAAAAATCCATCTAAATCCCTAACGTAAGCAACCTTTTGCCCCCACGGTTTTTCCATAGGCTTCACTACAGAAACGGCGCCTGCTGCCAGTGCTTTTTCAAAATCTGCTTCCACATTTTCTGTCGCAAATCCAATCTCTATTCCAAATGGTTTCTTCTTTAAATCGCTTGAAAGAAAGCTATCGGGCAGGCTTTTCAATACAAATGGAATGGCTGCAAAGGCAAGTTTTGTAGTGCCGGTTTTCATCTCTCCATACGTTTCATCTGGGGCAATGAAAGTGCGCTCAAGTCCAAATGCTTTTTCATAAAAAAGAATAGACTTTGCTACGTCGGTAACATAAAGAATGGTGTAAGCAAATTGCATTCGAACGCTATCTTTTAAGTTGCAAAAGAAAGCAGATTTCCTCACTCAACCTACTTAAGGTTAATTCTTCGACCCAATTTTTTTAAACAACTAAAATACACACATTAAGCTTTAAAATCTTTTTTAAAACCGCACATCCCGGTCTAGCTCCCGACCCAAATAAATCTGACAGCATTCATTCAAACTTCCGACCAATCCACCAATCCAAAATCCCATCAAGTTGCTTCGGATAAATCATTATACAGACGTGGCTGAAATAACATAATTCAACCGTCCAATTCTCCCTTGCATTCTATCCTTAAAAAAACAAAAACAGGCAACCATTATTGATTACCTGTTTAATTGTCAAATTGTCTAATTACCTAATTGACATCCCACCAAACTTTTGCATTAATACTGTTACCGTTAGTTGCTGCCGCCGCTTTGCCATAATTCGTAGCATTCAGCGCCGCTTCCTCAATCGGGTAAGGCAGGCGAACGGGGATTTTATTGTTGTTCAGGCTGGCAGCAATGGGCTTCAGTTCAGGGAAACCTGTGCGGCGATATTCTATCCACCCTTCGTAACCATTAATGATGCTGGCAATCCATTTTTGGGTGATTATCTGTTGCTGTTTATTAGCGCCATTGACACCAAAAGCAGCATCGCCTGTGGTGAGATAATCTGCCGGAAGCGCGGTGTTCCAGTAAGCAAACGCCTGCTGCACGCTGCTTTCATAAAGCATCTGGCTGGCGCCGCTAACTAATCCTTTTTCGGCAGCTTCGGCAAGCAGAAATCCGGTTTCCCAGGCGGTCATAAAGTTTGCCTTCACGCCGCTTGTTTTTTCGCGAAAGATGGTGCCGGCCAGGGAATAATTAGCTACCGTTATGGAGGTCTGCGAAGCATCGGGGCCGTTCAGTAATCCTTTGTATTGCGCGGCATCGGCGGCTGTGGGGCGGAAGTAAGTCATGAGGCGCGGGTCGTTGTATTGCTTCAGTATTTCTTCCATGGTTTCAGAAAGGATGAACAGACTGAAATCACCAATCCTCAAAGTAGCCAGGCGAAAGTTGTTTGGAGCGCCGTCGGTGAAACTAAACGCAGCATTTTCTGCATTGGTTTTCATGTATTCGCCGCCATCCACAATGGCTTGAAGTTGCGCGCCCACGCTCTTTTTGTCGGAGCTGCGCATCAGGTATTTAATCTTCAGCGAGTTGGCAAATTTTACCCAGCTTGTGAGGTTGCCATTGAAGAGAATATCGCCTTTTAGCGTTGGTGTGCCTTTGTAATTTTTAAGGGCAATAATGGCTTTGTCAAGGTTGTCCAAAATGCCATTGGGCGCGTTGTAAATGTCTTCCTGATTGCTGTATGCCGGTGTGGTGTTACCGTCTTTTCCCTGCAATGCTTCAAAGTAAGGCACGTCGCCATAGAGGTCGGTGAGGATGCCTGTCATGTATGCCTTCAGCACCAGCGCCGGACCTTCATACACGTTGTGCACCGCTTCTGTACGCGCTCTTTTCAGAAGCGTTTCATTGTCGCGCAAATTGGTGTAGAGATACGCCCATGGTTTGCCTCCGTATTGCGGTGAAGCAAGGTCGTGGCGGTCAAACAAATTGAAGTCAACCGCGGTGAAATATTGCCCTAACAGATTGCCAGCTACAAAGCCTTCGTAGGCATTGTTTTCCCCGAAATCGTAAATAACCTGGCGCAGTAAAAGTTCAGGTTGTGCTACGATGGGCGCGTTGGGGTTGGTGTTTATTTCTTCCAGATTTTTTTTGCAGGATGCCGCAAGCAGCAATGCAGGAAGGAGGAGGAACAAGGATATCTTTCTCATAGTTTTTTCTGTTTTTTCTTGATGATGATTTTAGAAGTTTACGCCCAGCTTAATGCCTACGCTTTTCACGGTTGGGTAAGACATGTCTTCCACGCCGCTCACAAATTTGTTTCCCTGCACAGCCATTTGCTCCGGGTCAAAATGCCTGATGTGGCTGATGGCAAAAAGGTTTCGCGCAACGGCTGAAATTTCAATGCCTTTCACGTTTTTAAGGAAAGAGCGGGAAAGCATTTTTGTGTTGAAAGTGTACCCAAGCGCCACCTGCCGCAGCTTCACGAAAGAGGCATCGTAGGTGCTGTTTTCCTCGTGGTTGCGGTCGTAATAACTGCGGTAATAGCTTTCGGCGGTGATGGCTTTGGTGTTCTGCACATACACGGGGTTTTCAGCCGTTCCGGTGTTCACTACGCCATCCACCACAATGCCTTCTGCCGGGCGGTTTTCTGTTTCAATTAATTGTCCTGCAACGCCCGCCAGTGCCAGCGTGCGAGACACTAAAACACCACCTTGTTTCCAGTCGAGAAGGAATGCAAGGCGCCAGTTTTTATAATTGAATTGATTGGAAAAACCGAGGATGAAATCAGGATTGTAGTTGCCCAGTTTCTTCAGCGTATTGTCGGCAATAAAGTTTCCGTTGGCATCTACAATAAACCTTCCGTCGGCTGTTTTCTTGTACCCGGTTCCGTAGAGGTCACCAATTCTTCCGCCTTCTTCCACCTGCACAAACACCGTCTGGTTATTGTTGTCATACACGCGGTTGTAGCCCAGCGTTAGTTTAGAAGTTCCGGCAGGCAAATCATGCACCGTAGCCCGCTGCCGGCTGAAATTGAATGTGGCATCCCAGCGGAAATTCTTGTTGCGGATGAGCACTGTGTTCAATACAATCTCAACGCCTTTATTCTCTACCCTGCTGCCATTCACTACCTGCTGCGTAAAGCCGGATGCCTGACTGATGGGGAGCGCAATGATTTGATTTTCGGTGCGGGCATTGTAGTAAGTAACGTCTATCCCCACCCTGTCCTGAAAGAAACGCAAGTCCATTCCCAGCTCTGTGGATTTTATTTTTTCGGGCAATAAACTGGTGTTGGCAATCGTGCTTTGTTCGCTAAGTGTTGGCTGCGAGGCGTATGGTGTTCTGGAGTTAAACACGCCCGCCGTTTGGTAAGGGTCAGTATCGTTGCCCACCTGTGCATAGCTTGCTCTAAACTGCGCATAGGAAATGTTTCGTGGCATCGTCACGGCATTCGACAATACAAAACTTCCCGAAAAAGAGGGATAGAAAAACGACACTTTATCCGCAGCTACAGGCGTTGCCAATGCGCTGCTCCAGTCGTTCCTTCCGGTAATGTCTACAAACAAAAAGTTCTTGTAGCCCAGCTTCGCAAGTCCATAAATGCTGTTGATACGTTTTTTGGATTTAAAATCAAACACCTGAAGCGGCGATGCACCATTGTTTAAAGAGAATACGCCGGGTTGGGCAAGGTTCAGCGTTTGGGTTTGCGTGTAGCGGGCATTCTGGTCTAAACGGTTAGCACCAATGGAAACATCCAAAGAAAAATCCCCGAACTGGTCTGTGTAATTCAGCAAGGCATCGGTGTTCGTTTCCTGATAAAAAACCTGCTGCTCTGCGTAAGCGCCATTCTTAAAACGGTTGCTGCTGAATGCCCTGCGGAAGGTTCTTAGCTCCTGCGAATAATCGGTTCCGGTGCGGATTGCCAGGCTAAGCTTATCGGTGAAATTGTAGGCTGCACGCACATTTCCGAACAAACGGTTTTTGCTGAGTCCGTTTCTGTTTTCTAAAAGCGTGAAATAAGGATTATCGAAGAAGGTGTAGTTGAAGGAGTATTGCTGCACATTTTCTAATCCCGGCTGCCAGTAATCTTTCATTGGGTTAATGTCCAAACTGCGCGGCCCCCATGCAACCAAAGCATAGTTCACGTTTTCAGAGCCATAACCATTTGCAGGGCGGTTGTCGCTGCTGCTGTTGATGTAATTAGCGGAGGCAGTGACTTGTATTTTATTGGTGGGCGTGAAGTTGAAATGTGCACCAATTGTTTTGCGGTCAAGGTTGGTTCCGGGGATGTATGATTTGCTCCGCAGGTCTGTGTATGACAGTCGGAAGTTGCCCATTTCACCACTGTTTGAGATGGAAAGGTTATTAATGGTGGTAAGTCCGGTGCGGTAAAAATCTTTGAGATTATCAGGGTGGGAATTGAATGCTGTGGGCGTGATGGGAGCGCCGCCATGCACTGTTACGTCACCGCCACGCACCACCGTTCCGTCAGGCAGCGTAACCGGACTGTCATACTGAGAAACAAGAATGCCTTTATCCAGTTCAGGGCCGTAGCTATAGCTGATGTTGTCGTTCACGCCGCCACCAAGACCGTTTTTATACTCAAACTTTCCGGAGTTTCCTTGTCCGTATTTGTTTTGAAAATCAGGAAGTTTAAAAGGCTTGTCGATGGTGGTGGTGGAATTGAAACTAATGCCTAAACCTTTTGATTTTCCGCCGTCTTTTGTGGTGATAACGATAACACCGTTTGAAGCCCGCGTACCATAAAGCGCAGCAGAGCCGGGGCCTTTTAAAACCGTTACAGACTGGACGTCATCTGGGTTAATATCCATAGCGCCATTCCCGAAATCAACCGGCTGAAAACCACTCGCAGTCTCGTCTGTATTGTTGAAAGGCGTGTTGTTATTGATAGGCACACCATCTACAACGAAAAGCGGATTATTGTTGGTAAAACTGGATTCGCCGCGGATGGTGATTTTGGAAGTTGAGCCTACGCCGGTGGGTCCGGGCGTCACGTTTACGCCGGCAATTTTCCCTGAAATATTGTCGATGAAATTCACGGCTTTAACTTCACTGATGTCTGTGTTATCCAGCTTTTGGACAGCATAGCCTAGCTTCTTTTTTTCGCGGCGGATGCCGAGAGCGGTTACTACGGTTTCTTTCAGTTGGTTGGCATCCGGGGACATCGTCATGTTTTCGATGCCTTCGTTTCCGGTTTTTGATGTAATGGTTTCATAACCCACCGAGCTGAAAGTGAGCGGTGCATTTTCAGTTGAAATGGTGAGTGAATAATTTCCGTTTTCGTCGGTAACGGTTCCGTTTGTGGTTCCTTTTTCTGACACGGTGGCGCCGATAATGGGTTGCCCCGTTTGTTTGTCGGTGAGCGTTCCGGTAATGGTTTTCCCCTGCCCGAATGCACATTGGAAAGTGAGCAGCAGCAGTATTGTTGCGTAAAATTTGTTCATGTTATTGTTGGAGATTTTGAAATAAATAAATGCCCTCAAAGCATTGCTTCAAGCAACACTTCAGGAAAAAATAATAAAGAGAAGAAGTCAGGAAAAAGAAGGCGGGCCGCGCAGCAGATGCGAAGCAGAAAAAGGTGTGGAAAGCAGCGCAAAAACATCCCTGTGTTTTGCTTGCACACCGGTAATTATCCTCTTTAAAAAATAAAAAACGGCGTGCTGAACATCAGCCTGCTGCATCCAACTAAGCAAATCGGAATGACTATCGATATCCTGCAAAAGCGGCAGGCAATGCTGAAAAATATATCCCTCTGCAATCAGCGTCTGTAACGCTTTTGCAACGCGGGAACTGCGCCAGGGAATAGCTAAAAAATGCGCACGGTTGAAAGCTTTTTTCTGAATACCGATTGCATAAACACCGCCATCTTTTGAAGTGCCAAATGCAAGCGGCTGGTCTTGCAGACGATTATTAATTTCAAGCAAATGCTGCGCACTCAGCGAAGGACTATCGGTGCCAATGCTGATAACGTTTTCAAAGCCTTCTTCAAAAACATCTTCAATGGCATTTGCGAAACGCTCCCCAAAGGAATTTCCATGCTGACTGCCGGAATATTTAATGATAAGCGGCAATCCCGTTTGGTGCGCAACGGCAATGGCTTCATCAATAAATCGCTTTGCTATGGCAGCATTTTGGGGGATGCTTTTGGATGGCAGGAATTGTTTGCAAACGGCTTCTTCCAGCGGCGTGCGCGTGAAAAGAAGAATGGCGGTTTGCGGAGTTGATTTCAATTTAGAAAGCTGGACAGGTTAGCCTGTTGAAGAATGCGGCACAAAATAATGCGGGAGATACGAAAATGATGGAGGTTGGGATTTTTGTGAGAGAAAAGTTAGAAACGCGGAAGAAGGTGGAATAGGATTTTCTGGAGATAGTAGCAGTAATACAATTGGTTTTGGCTGTGAAACAATTGGTTTAGTGTAGGTACCGGCAGGTAGTGGTTGTGAAATGAATGGTTTAGTGCAGGTACCGACAGGAAGTGACACTAAAGCGAATGTTTTTGTGTAGGTACCTATAGTGGACTCATTGAACAGTAAAAAGTGCTTTTCATCAGTCCAGCATTATATATTTCCCAACCTTTAGAGCCAAAAGGGCTACCAAAATCATCCTGCCCTTTCTTTGCACCATGTCCTACCCCACCCTGCAAGCCGCCCTCTCCGACCTCGAAAAAAATGGCATGTTGCGGCGCATAAAAGAAAAAGTAGATCCGCATCTTGAAATGGCAGCCATCCAGTTGCGGACTTATGAAATGGGCGGGCCTGCTTTGCTTTTTGAAAACATAAAAGGGTGCAGGTTCCGCGCGGCATCCAACATTTTCGGGACGATAGAAAGAAGTCGGTTTCTCTTTAGAAATTCGATGGAGCATGTTCAAAAACTAATCGCACTCAGAAAAAATCCTGCACTCGCGCTGAAAAACCCTTTACAATATGGCGCCGCAACATTAGCCGGAAGGTTTGCATTGACCTTAAAAAATCCCTTGCAAAAACCGATTCTTTTTCAGGAAATAAAAATCAGCGACTTGCCTCAAATCCAGCACTGGCCGAGCGATGGCGGCGCCTTCATAACCCTGCCGCAAGTGTTTTCAGAAGACCCGGAGGCGAAGGGAATTATGCATGGTAACCTGGGTATGTATCGCGTGCAGCTTTCCGGAAATGAATATGCACCGGATAAGGAAATCGGATTGCATTACCAGATTCATCGCGGCATTGGCGTGCATCAATCGAAAGCAATGCAGCAGGGAAAGGATTTAAAAGTGAGCATTTTTATTGGAGGTCCGCCGGCGCATACGCTTGCTGCCGTGATGCCATTGCCTGAAGGAATGAGTGAACTCACTTTTGCGGGATTGCTTGGCGAGCGCAGGTTTCGGTATTTTTTTAAAGATGGTTTTTGCATTAGTACCGATGCGGATTTCGTGATAACCGGCACCATTTCCGGCGACACAAAACCGGAAGGGCCGTTTGGTGATCATCTGGGTTATTACAGCCTCGCGCATCCTTTTCCGGTAATGAAAGTTGAAAAGGTTTTTGCAAAGAAGGATGCCATATGGCCGTTCACCGTTGTGGGTCGCCCGCCGCAGGAAGACACCAGTTTTGGTGCGCTGATTCATGAGCTTACGGGCGAAGCCATTTCGCAGGAAATACCTGGTTTAAAAGAAGTGAATGCCGTGGATGCTGCGGGCGTGCATCCCTTGCTGCTGGCGGTGGGCAGCGAAAGATATACGCCGTACAATCAACCAAAAGAACCATCCGAATTACTGACAATTGCCAACCGCATTCTGGGTACCGGACAATTAAGTCTGGCGAAGTATTTATGGATTGCAGCCGATGATTCCGGCAAATTGAACACGCATGATATTCCGGTATTTTTCGAGTTTGTATTGCGCCGTTTTCGCCCTGAAAGAGATTTGCATTTCCAAACCAAAACCACCATTGATACACTTGATTATTCGGGCAGCGGACTGAACAAAGGCAGCAAACTGATTGTGGCGGCATACGGAGATGTGGTGCGGGAATTATGCAGCGAAGTGCCGCCCGTTTTGAAAGATTTGAATAGTTTTGAAAATGCACAAATGGCAATGCGCGGTGTGGTGGCATTGAAGGGAAATGTGTTTTCGGATTATGCACATGCGGCAAAAGAAATGGAGGTGCTGAATGAGCAATTAAACACTAAAACGGCTTTGCTAAAAGAGGTGCCGTTTATCATTTTATGTGATGAGCCAGAGTTTGTAAGCAGTCATCTCAACAACTTTTTGTGGGTGGTTTTCACGCGCAGCAATCCATCACACGATGTGTATGGCATCAAACCTTCCATGCAGCATAAGCACTGGGGCTGCAGCGGTCCGGTGGTGATAGATGCGCGGATAAAACCACACCATGCGCCGCCATTAATAAGAGATGCAAAAACGGAAGAAAAAGTGGACCGTTTGTTTTTGAAAAGCGGGAGTTTGTATGGATTGAAAGGGGTTTAAGGATGGACATGTTAATGGTATGAACTCCTTTAAACAACCCACTAACATCTACTCTACCCCATTCCATTAATTTTGCGCTCCAAATTGATTTTCATTTGACGCAACGTATTTACTTCGATAACGCAGCCACAACAGCCCTCGACCCCGAAGTGCTGGATGCCATGATGCCTTATCTCACAGAAAAATTTGGCAATCCTTCGTCTGTGTATTCTTACGGCAGGGAAACTAAAATGGCACTGGAGCAATCCCGCAAAACCGTTGCAAAAATTTTGGGTGTTTCTCCGGGTGAAATATTTTTTACCTCCGGCGGAACGGAAAGCAGTAACACCGCTATTAACGCGGCTATCAACGACTTAGGTTGCAGGCACATTATTACCTCCCTAATCGAACATCACGCTACCCTTTACACCGTTGAAGCGCTTGCAAAAAAAGGCATCGCACACAGTCTTGTAAACCTTACTGAAGCAGGTCATATCGACCTCCTCCACCTCGAAAATTTATTGCAGCAACACCCCAATTGTTTGGTCACTTTAATGCACGCCAATAATGAAATCGGCAACCTGCTGGATGTAAAAACAGTGGGTGCATTGTGCAAAAAATACAACGCCATTTTCCATTGCGATATGGTGCAGACCATCGGGCATTATCCGCTTAATTTAAGAGAACTGAATGTACATTTTGCTAGCGCTGCCGGACATAAATTTCACGGTCCGAAAGGCGTAGGTGTGTTGTACGTGAATGAAGCAATAACGATTAAACCTTTGCTTTTAGGCGGTGGGCAGGAAAGAAATATGCGGGCAGGCACAGAAAATCTTTACGGCATAGTTGGGTTCGCAAAGGCACTTGAAATGGCAACTGAACGCTTTGAAAAAGACAGCCAGAAAATTAGGGAACTGAAGGATTACATGTGCCGCAAAATCAGCGAAGCTTTTCCGGAAAGTATTTGCAATGGCGACACAAACGGCAACAGTCTCTACACGGTTTTGAATGTTTCCTTCCCGCTTTCAGACAAGAATGAAATGTTGCTTTTCAATCTTGACATGGCGGGGATTTGCGCAAGTGGAGGCAGCGCTTGCAGCAGCGGTGCAGAGTCCATAAGCCACGTAATGAAGGCGCTTCATAAAGGCAAAGCAAAAGATTTGGTTCCTGTGAGATTTTCATTTTGCAGGCATAATACTAAAGAAGAAGTGGACATTGCGGTGCAACAATTAAAGCGGTTTGTGTAAAGCATTTTTACCTGCTTTTTTCTTCTAAATCTTCAAAAACAAACTGATGATTCGCCAACAAATTATTCGCTTTCAGGAATCGGTACCGCCGCGCGTAAAAACCTTACTACTGCGGGCTTTATTTGTTTTCATCGGTTGGATGTTGCTCTATAATTTGTTGCTGAAACCCATCGGCATTCCTGATTATCACCTTACGCAACTTGTTGCGAGCGGCACAGTAGGACTGCTACGAATTTTTACCGAAAGTGCGCACCGTGTAGGCCCGCATGTTTTTTTAAATGGCGTTCAGTCTGTAAATATTGCGCCGCAGTGTAACGGTTTGGAATTGATTGTGCTTTACCTCGGGTTTTTAATTTGCTATCCGGGGAGTTTTAAAAAAGGATTGCTGTTTGCAGTTGCCGGAACGGTGGTGATTACGTTCCTGAACATGGTGCGCTGTGCTTTGCTTGCCTGGCTTTACATAAGTCATGTGAACGTTGCAGAGTTTGCGCATCATTTTGCTTTTAAGCTGATAATTTATGGGGTGGTGTTTTTTGGGTGGATGCTTTATGCGAAGGATAAGAAAGTAGCAAGTAGCAAGTAGCAAGTCGTTATGGTCACTTCTCCATGCAGGCAACTCCTATCCTTATAAACTTATGAACTTAGCCACTTATGAACCTGTGAACTTACCAACCTGCCAACCTATGAACTTCTAACCCCATGCCCCAAAAACTACGCTTCTGGATTGCATTTGTTTTGCTCACTGCAATTTGTTTTGTGGACTACCAATATTTCACGGAGGGTGTAGCAGTCAACAATATTTCTCCGCAAAAAAGGCAATTATTCCATCTCCTCATTTTCGTGATTATCATTCCGATTGGCTATTGGGGTTGGGCGAAGCACCCTTTTTTGTGGCTGCGGAAATTTTGGCTGGTCATTTATTTTTCCGTTTTAGGATTGCTTTTAGTGGCGGGCGGAGTGCAGGCTACGACTCACATTTTTGGTGTTGCCGTTTTGGATTTCTTCAGCAGCATACGCTTGTTTTTTACCAGTCCGATGCCTTATTTAATTCTCTTGTTTTTTTCCAGGTTTGCAGTTATTTCAAGAGAAGAAAAAAATTGAGGCAGGCTATCTTTACAATTCCATCATTTTAAAAAAGAACAAAGCAATGTCAACCCACATTTACGACTGGAGCCGCTTCACCTGCAAAGTGAATATCAACGCGCCATTGCAAGAAATTTATGACGCCTGGACGGTTCCTTTCCAAATGGAACGCTGGTTTTTGCGGAAGGCAACTTTCAGAAGAAATGATAACTCAGACCGTGAAGCGATGATGCACATTACCGAAGGCGATACCTACCATTGGTTATGGCAAGGACATGCTGACGATGTGTTTGAAGAAGGCAATGTGATACATGCTAACGGAGTGGATAAACTTCAGTTTTCTTTCGTGAAAGGCGCAACAGTAACGGTAGATTTGGGAACCGCCGCCGGTGAAAATATTGTATTGCTGACGCAGGAAAATATACCGACGGATGATTTTGGAAAGGAGCATTATCACATCGATTGCGTCCGCGGATGGACGTTTTATCTCGCCAATCTGAAAAGTTTTTTGGAAGGCGGCATCGACCTCCGAAATACGAATGCACTTTTACCCGGAATGCTTAACTCCTGATTTTATTTTTTCTAAAAAAAGAAAACCACAGCGCTGAATGAACCGTGGTTTTCTCAAAAAAGTTTTCTGGAGATGAAAAATTTAGAAACGCTCTAAGCCGCTGAAGAAAAAGTCTCCTTCAATTGCTGCGTTCTCATCGCTGTCGCTGCCATGCACCGCATTTTCACCCAAAGAGGTTGCGTATTTTTTACGGATAGTTCCTTCATCAGCCTGTGCAGGATTTGTCGCTCCAATTAATGTTCTGAAATCAGCCACTGCATTGTCTTTTTCAAGAATGGCGGCTACGATGGTGCCACTGCTCATAAACTCTGTAAGCTCGCCGTAAAAAGGACGTTCTTTGTGGACTTCGTAAAATTTTTCGGCTTGCTGAAGGCTCAGGAAAGTATATTTCATGGCTATGATGCGGAAGCCTGCTTCGTTCATCATTTGCAGAATGTTGCCGATGTGCCCGTTGCGAACAGCATCAGGCTTTATCATGGTAAAAGTGCGGTTAGTCATTTTGTGTTTGCTTTTTTTTGGCGGCGCAAAAGTAATGGAAACTATCAAGTAGGAAGTATCAAGTCTGTTCAGTGAGACAAAGCTTAAGCTGATGCGGAGAAAATCATTTACAATCATAATAACCATAACAATCCGCGTTCTATCACCAAAAAAATAACAGCATCAAAATCTAACCTGCAAGTCCACCTTCTCCATTTTTGGAGAGGGGCCGGGGGTGAGGTAGTTTTGAAGTGTCAAGTTTGTTTCGTAAAACGTAAGTCAAAGATGATGGTGAAAAAAATCATTTTTAAATCATCAAAACCATAACAATCTGCGTTCTATCACTTAGAATGCACCCATAAAAAACCTAAAAAAGAAAACAATGCAGTCTATCCAAAACGCCTTCCCACTTTTACAAACACCCCGGAAAATATTCATCACTACCCACCATAAACCTGACGGCGACGCTATGGGCAGCATGTTGGGATTGTATCATTATCTCACCCTAAAAGGGCATGATGTAACTGCTGTTTCACCTTCCGAAATTCCGGATTTTTTGATGTGGATGCCGGGCGTAGAGCGGGTTATTAATCACGAAGCGGAAAGCATCAAATCTTTCGAAGCACTTAAAAATGCGGAAATTATTTTCGGTTTAGACTTCAATGATTTTTCGAGAACCAAACATTTTACCGAAGCATTCGTGCAGGCGCCACAACCTAAAATTCTGATAGACCATCATTTGCACCCAAAGCCGGTTTGGGATTATGGAACGTCCATTCCGGAAAAAAGCAGCACGTCAGAAATGATTTACGACTTCATAAACCTTTGCGGCGACAATCACCTTATCGACCAAAACATGGCGCAGTGCATTTACACCGGCGTGCTTACCGACACAGGTTCATTCCGGTTTTCTGCCACCACAGCAAGCACGCATTTGCTGGCTGCCGACCTTAAATCAAAAGGGTTAGACCACGTGCGCGTGCATGAAGAGGTTGATAATTCCTGGAGTTTGAAGCGGCTGCAATTTTTAGGGTATGTGCTGCTCAGCAAAATGGAAATTCTTCCGAAATACGATACTGGTATAATTGCGCTTTCTCGCGAGGACATGAAAAACTTTGGCGTCAGTTTGAATGACACAGAAGGATTGGTGAATTACCCGCTTAGCATTGCGCATGTGCAAATGGCGGTATTAATTACAGAGCGTGTTGACGGCGTTCGATTATCGTTACGCAGCAAAGGAAACCTGGACGTGAGTGAGATTGCCAGAACTTATTTTGAAGGAGGCGGGCACTTTAATGCTGCTGGCGGAAAAAGCAATTTATCTTTTAGCGAAACTATTGCAGACTTAAAAAGAATTTTATCCGACCTTCACGCCCGAAAAAAAAATCCAAAAACTAAAAAATGATTTTAAGAGTATCATCCGTTGCCCTTTTAAGCGCAACCTTATTAAGCCTGAATGCCTGCAAACCAGGATTTAAAAAAACAGAAACAGGCCTGGAATACAACATTGTGAAAGATGCCAAAGGCACTGAAAAACCTGCCATTGGCGATGTTGTAGAAATGAATTTGTACATCCACGTGGGCGACAGTGTATTGTTCGATTCCCGCAAAATGAACAACGGACAACCAATTCAGTTTCCACTCCCCGCGCCTTCTTTTAAAGGCGATATCTCCGAAGGTTTCATGATGATGACTGCCGGAGACAGCGCTATTTTCCGTATTGCTATTGACTCTCTTAAAAAGACCGGCGCACAGTTGCTTCCATGGATGAAAGAGGGACAAAAAATTGAGTACAATGTGGCAATGGTTTCTGTAAAATCTTCTGCAAAAATGAAAGAAGAACAAGCCGCACATTCCTCCGAACAAAAAGCAAAGGATGAAACCATGCTTCAGGAATACCTGAATAAAAATGGCATCACCGCAAATAAAACCGCATCGGGTCTTTACTACAAAATGGATAAAGAAGGCACCGGAAAAATGGCAGAAGCCGGCAGCATGGTAACCGTTAACTACACAGGTAAAACCATTGATGGCACTACATTCGACAGCAATGTGGACCCACAGTTTAAACACACAGAACCCTTCACTTTTATGTTGGGCAGAGGTCAGGTAATTCCGGGTTGGGATGAAGGCGTTGGTTTAATGAAAGAAGGTTCTAAAGGCAAACTGTTTATTCCATCAACGCTTGCGTATGGCGAAAACAGCCCCAATCCTGCCATTCCAAAAGATGCCATTCTCATCTTCGATATTGAAGTAACAAAAGTGGCTGATGCACCGCCTGCGCAAACCCAAACAATTCAGGCACAATAAATGCTAATCAGCACCTGAAACCAAAAATTTATTGAACAGCATGAAGAATTTAATTACCGGCGCCACAGCCGCTTTTACCCTCTTTGCCTTTTCGGCAACTGCACAATCCGGCAATTTTAAAAAGAATGAAAATGGTCTGGAATATTGGATTGTTAAGGACGTGCCTGGCACCAACAGTCCTAAGCTGGGCGATTTTGTGGAGATGCACATCAGCACGCACATTGGCGACAGTATGTTGTATGAAAGCCGCAAACTAAACGACAACAAACCCGTTCCTTTCCAGGTTACTGCTCCTGCGTTTAAGGGTGATTTATCAGAAGGTTTTATGTTGTTGACGCCGGGCGATAGTGCCGTGTTTTTAGTGAGTATTGATTCTCTTGAAAAATCAGGTGCGCAACTCCTTCCTTGGATGCATCCTGGTGATAAGATTCAGTATGAGATTGCACTCGTTTCTGTGAAAAGTCAGGAAATGCTGCAAAAAGAACAGGAAGCCAAAGGCAAAATCCAAACAGCTTTAGATGAAAAAGCGCTGATTGATTATTTCAAGAAGAACAAGATTAAGGCAACCCGCACCAAATCCGGATTATACTACGTGATTACAAAACCAGGCAGCGGTGAAAATGCAAAAGCCGGAGAATCTGTAACAGTGAATTATACCGGTAAAACAATGGACGGTGAGAAGTTTGATTCTAATGAAGACCCTGCGTTTAACCATGTGCAGCCATTTAGTTTTACGCTTGGTCAGGGGCAGGTTATTAAGGGATGGGATGAAGGCATTGCGCTGTTAAAAAAAGGCGGAAAAGCGACCCTTTATATTCCTTCTACTTTAGCTTATGGTGAGCGTTCTCCATCTCCAAAAATTCCTGCTAATTCCATTTTGATTTTTGATGTGGAGATGACGGATATTGGGGCGAAGTAACCATTTTAATTTAAGGCTGGAATGACGCTATATCTGGACACGTCTGTGTTGGGTGGTTTTTTCGACAAAGAATTTGAAGTCTGGACGCGCGGCGTGATTGAAAAGATTTTCTCAGGAGAACACGTTGCCATGATTTCGGACATTCTACTTTTTGAACTTGAAAGAGCACCTCAAAAGGTAAGGAATTTGGCAGAAGAAATTATTGCAACAAATGCCGTTATGGTTGTAGCTAATGATTCAGTAAAATTTCTTTCGGAGAAGTATATTTCGGAGAAGATTGTTACCAAAAAATATTTTTCTGACGCTTTGCATATTGCCACAGCTTCTGTTCATCGGGCGGATGTTCTAATAAGCTGGAATTTCAAGCATATTGTCAATCTCAATCGGATACGTTTTTACAATTCTGTAAATTTGAAAAGCAATTACAACTTGTTAGAAATTCGCAGTCCACGTGAAATTTTAAGCCATGATTAAAGAAAACAAAGTAGAAGCACAACAGTTCAACGAGAATTCATCCGGAATTTTAAGCGATTTGCGTATTGTAAGAAATCAATTAAGCCAACGATATTTGGAAGATGAAGGAAAATTTTGGGAAGATTTGAATAAAATTTCTGACCGTTATAAAGGTCGGTTTCATCAAAAAGCAAAAGACGCCGCTTGACGCTTTGAGGATGAAAAACCGTTTTTCCATTTTATTGATTTTAGGGTATTTGCTTCTTGCAAATACCCTTTTTGCTTTTACACGGCAAGACACTTTGCGCGGCTCAAATGGGCCTCACAGAAGCTGGGTGGACGTACAACATTACGAACTGAGAATACTCATTGACACCGCCACACACAGCCTTGACGGCTCCTGCAAAATCACGGCAAAAATTATCACCCGACCCACAGATAGCTTGCAGCTTGACCTTCAGGAACTGATGTTTTTAGATAGCGTTATTCTGGACGGGCAACAATTAAATTTTGTGAAGGAAGGAAACGTCTGGTGGATAAAACATCCGTTCTCCAAAAACTTTACGGACTCCGCAATAGCGCAGGTTTTTGAGCTGACAGCCTACTATCATGGTAAACCACCGAACGCAAAAAATCCGCCCTGGGATGGGGGTTTTATCTGGACAAAGGATGATGAAGGAAAACCGTGGATTGCCGTTGCTTGTCAGGGTTTAGGCGCGAGCAGTTGGTGGCCCTGCAAAGATTATCAAGGAGATGAACCGGATAATGGAATGAATCTAAACATCAAAGTAGAGGAAGTAAAAAAAGTTGGTGCTCCGAATGTGCGACCGATGGTCGTAATTTCAAATGGAAAAGCCGACACAATCACGCTGAAAGACCCTGTTGACGGGAGTTTCAGCTACCTCACATCTTTCCATGTTACCAACCCAATCAATACCTACGACGCCACTTTTTACATCGGTGATTACGTTGGCTGGACGGACACTTTAATGGGTGAAAAAGGAGTGTTACCACTTTCATTTTATTGCCTGCGGCAGCATGAAGAAAAAGCACGCAAACAATTTTCTGTTGTAAAGCAAATGCTTCATTGCTATGAATATTGGTTGGGGCCTTATCCTTTTTATGAAGATGGTTACAAGTTGGTTGAAGCGCCTTATCTCGGTATGGAACATCAGAGTGCCATTGCTTACGGAAATGGTTTTAAAATGGGCTATCGCGGGATGGACAGGAGCGGCACAGGTGTCGGGCTTTTGTTTGATTACATCATCGTGCATGAAAGCGGACACGAATGGTTTGGCAACAGCATTACCGCAAAAGACATTGCCGACAACTGGATTCACGAAGGCTTTACTACCTACCTCGAAACCTTGTTTGCAGAATGCACATTCGGGAAGGAAAAAGCGTTTCAGTTTTTAGAAGGCGAACGTCAAAACATTGATAATGACAAGCCTATCATCGGGAAATATGGCGTGCAGGATGATGGCAGCAGCGACAAGTACGACAAAGGCGCTTCGCTGATTCAAACTATCAGATTGGTGATGAGTGATGATGAGAAGTTCAGGCAGTTACTACGAGGTTTGAACCAGCAATTTTATCACCAAACCGTTACCAGCAGCATGATTGAAGCCTACATCAACCAAAAGTCAGGCATTGATTTTACGCCCATTTTCAACCAATATTTAAGAACGGTTACCATTCCGAAGCTGGAATATTATTTAGAGAAGAAACGGCTTTTTTACCGCTTTACAAATGTGGTGGACGGCTTCTCGCTGCCCATCGTTTTTAAAACAGGAAAGCGCGCGACAACTGTTTCTGTATCTTCTGAATGGCAGGACGTAAAATGGAAACGCGGGTTTGGAATTTCTGTTTCAGATGCTTTCCTGATTCAAAAACCCTGACAAGTTTTTACTCCCAAAAAGCTCCTTGAAAATAATTTAGTCGGAGCCTACATTTGCTCCATGCCTGTAATAGCTCATCGCGGCTCGCTGATGCCGCCCTCCCCCATTCGCAAATTGGTTCCTTACGCTGAAGCTGCAAAACAACGCGGCATAAACGTGTATCACCTCAACATTGGTCAGCCAGATATTGAAACCCCGCAGGAGATTTTGGATGCCGTGAAAAACACCCACATCAAAGTGCTGGAATACAGTCATAGCGCGGGTTTTGAAAGCTACCGGAAAAAACTAACGGAGTATTATCATCGCAACGGAATAGACGTAACGCACAATCAGATTATCGTAACTACCGGCGGTTCTGAAGCCATTTTGTTTGCCATCATGGCTTGTCTGGATTTGGGGGATGAAATCATAATTCCCGAACCTTTTTATGCGAACTACAATGGATTTGCCACTTCAGCCGGAGTGAAAATTGTGCCCATTGCTTCCGGTATTGAAGATGGCTTTTCGCTGCCGCCGCTGGAGGAGTTTGAGAAAGCCGTGACGCCGCGAACGAAGGCAATCATGATTTGCAATCCAAACAATCCCACCGGATATCTGTATTCAAAAGAGGAACTGGATACATTGCGGGACATTTGCCTGAAGCGCAATCTTTTTCTGTTTTCGGATGAAGCTTACCGCGAGTTTTGCTATGATGGAAGGGAACATTTTTCTGCACTTTCATTGGAAGGACTGGAGCAACACGCGATTTTAATGGACACTATTTCAAAAAGATACAGTGCCTGCGGCGGAAGGATTGGAGCGTTTGTAACCCGCAACCAGCAAGTGCTTGACGCCGCTATGAAGTTTGCACAGATGCGCCTCAGCCCGCCATCTTTTGCACAGATATTGGGAGAAGCAGCGGTTGACTTGCCCTCTGATTATTTCAGTGCGGTGCACGACCGGTATGAAGCAAGAAGGAATTTGCTGGTGCAGCGCTTGCAGGCAATGGATGGCGTAACCTGCCCCATGCCCGGCGGTGCATTTTATGCAATGGCAAGGCTTCCCGTAGAAGACAGCGAGGCTTTTTGCCAATGGCTTCTGGAGCATTTTGACCATAATGGTTCTACCGTTATGATGGCGCCTGCGGCAGGTTTTTATGCCACACCCGGTAAAGGAAAAGATGAAGTGCGTCTGGCTTATGTGCTCAACAAAAACGACATCAACAAAGCAATGGATTGCCTGGAAGCGGCGCTGAAAGTTTATAGGTAATACCATTTACACCCAAACTAGTCCCCACGTCATTGCGAGGGCTTGCCCGAAGCAATCTGAAGAAAAAACAAACACTTCAACGCTCTTCAGGTTGCTTCGCTACGCTCGCAATGATTGTTATGACCTGACCAAATCTTTTTTGCTTGTTTTTCAGGCGGCTTTTTGAAAGTTATCCACAAAAGGTCGCTGGTTATTCACAACTGCGGCAACCCGTAATAGCATCTTGTTTTTCACCGCATTCAAAGCGCTCCAGCCATGTTTGCCTTCACCCATTTTGCGTTCGTAATAAAGCCGTAATTCCGCGTTGTATTGAATGGCCGACATAGCGCCCATGAACAGTAGCTTTTTCAGTTCTTTATTGGCCATTTTATGAACGTGATCCTTCCTTCGGATGCTGCTGCCGCTCGTGTAGCCGAAGGGTGCCACGCCGGCATAGCTTGCCAACTGTTTGCCGGTGGGGCGGGATATAAAATTGCAGGTGCAGCAAAGCAAATAAACTGCTGTGATATGCCCAATGCCCGGCACCGAAACCAGCAGCTTATAGTTGGCATTCAGTTCCTGATTTTGATCAAGCAGCAGCTTTATCTGAGCTTCCAGCAATTTGATGGATTTTTTCTGTCCCTCCAGCGTTGATTTGTAGGAGGCTTCCAGGGCTTTTTGAGTGGCTGAAGGGCTTACGTTTTTCAACTCTTTCAGATAAACCTTGTTGCCCGAAAACTGCGCAAGCAGCCTGGCTCTGGAGGTGTAGAGGTCTTTGAGTTGCAGCATGTCAGGATGCAGTGTGGGCG
This sequence comes from Flavipsychrobacter sp., assembly GCA_965218185.1. GTDB lineage: Bacteria > Bacteroidota > Bacteroidia > Chitinophagales > Chitinophagaceae > JAFIGV01. Next base: position 300,695 of record CBDCKE010000002.1, on the reverse strand, counting down.
CGGCTTTGAGGGCATCGGCTTCTTTGCAGGCATATTGGCAAAGGCGCATGGAATCGGTGCGGTCGTCTTTACCGCGGGTGATACCGAGGCTCCATTTAATGTGGGCTGCATTGCCGATGTGGACGGGCAACGAAATCTTAGAGCAAAACCCCCACAGCAGGCGGTGGTAAACGCCGGTGTTTTCCATCACGAGCAGCGTGGTTTCGGGGGTGGATTTGTGGCTTTTCATCCATTTGCCAAAAGTTACGAGCCCGTCGGCGTTGTTCTCAAACCGTTGTTTTACAATAGCGCCTTTTTGGTGATTGATGACGCGCATTAGCGCAGCATCAAAATGCAGTTTGGATACATCAATTCCGATGTAGTGTTCCACCATGTTTTGTTGGTTCATGTTGTGTGTTGAGATTTGTAGATTTGCAGGATTGATCTAACCGTTTTTGCCCCATCGGCCCTAGTCCTTAATAATGGGTCTTAAAAGCCCTAATTGTTATATGGCCACAAAGGGAAAAAACCGGCAGCGGACTTCATCATTGCATAGGCATTTAAGTAGCCTTGACGTGGAATAGCGAGCCGCTGCCGGAGGGTTAGGTTATCCTACATTTTCTGCGTTATTAACAAGGAAAAAAATTATAATAATAGTAATGGCTTTTTAAAGAAAAAGGCAGGGTGCAAATCTAAAGGACGGGGTTTTTGGGAGACGCGGATTGAAATTGCCGTTTGATATTAGTTGTTAGTAATCCACCAGGTGTTGCCCCACACATCCTGCACGCCGCCGCTGCGCCCATAGCTTTGGTCGCTCACTTCCATTACAGAGGTTGCACCTGCGGTAATGGCTTTTCTGTAGGTTTCATCTGCGTTTTCAACGTGGATGTATAATCCGGCGGGCATGGGTTGCCATTCGGGTCCGCTGCCACCAATCATAATTACGCTGTCGCCAATAATGATTTCCGCATGGACAACGGAGCCATCTTCATTTTTATGACACATTTTTTCAGTAGCGCCAAAAACGTTTTTCATGAACTCCAGAAAGCCTTCCGGATTTTTGAGGATTAAATAAGGCATTACGCGGTTGTAGCCTTCGGGAATGTTGATTGCCATAATTGTTTGGTTGTTTTATTTATAATGTTCGATGTTTAAAACCTCGTTGCAAAAAGCATATTCGCGCGGGTCGTTTGAAGCGATAATTACGAGGCGGTTGGAGGTAAACTGTTCCATCCAGCTTAAATATTGGGCTACGCCCGCTGCATCCAGATTGGTGCAGGGTTCATCTAAAAGCAAAATCTTTGTGTCGGAAAAAATAGCCTGCGCCAGCTTCACCCTTTGCTTCATGCCTGATGATAATTCTTCCACCTGCCTGTGCATTTGTTCCTTTAGGCCAATGATATTTATTATCTCCAAAACAGAAAGCTGCGCGTAAGGTTTTTTAAACGTAAAATGAAAATTGAGGAACTCCAGTAACGTCATTTCTTCCACTATTTCCATCCCGGGCGCGCAATAGGCTATGTGTTTAAAAATGGCAGTGGGGGCAAGGATTTTATCATTAAAATTATAAAGAACTTTTCCTTTAGATGGAGTTTGGATGCCGGCAATAATTCTTAGTAAAGTGCTTTTTCCGCTGCCGTTTGCGCCGAGGATGGCTTGTTTTTGGGGAGCAACAAATGTTTTGCTGACGCGCTTAAAAATCCATTGCTGCTGAAATTTTTTGCTTACTTCGTCAAGCGATATCTTCATGCCTGCGGGTATATCCTTTCATAATGCCGCGCCCGGTGTCGCGAATAAAAGTGATGATTTCATCCCGCTCATCGGAAACGGGAATTTCAGCTTCAATAATATTGAGTGCCTTGCTGGTGTTGTAACCTCTCACAAAAAGAATACGGTAAATATCCAGAATGTGGTTTATTTTATCGAGAGTATACCCTCTTCTTTTTAAGCCAATGGAATTTACGCCAACGTAGGAAAGCGGTTCGCGGGCAGCTTTCACAAATGGGGGCACATCTTTCCGCACCAAACTTCCTCCTGTTACAAATGCGTGGGAACCGATGCGCACAAATTGCTGAACGGCTGTAAGCCCCGCCAGCACTACGTAATCTCCCACAATAATGTGTCCGGCAAGGGTGGTATTGTTTGAGAAAATACAATGGTCGCCCACTTCGCAATCGTGCGCAATATGGGTGTAAGCCATTATCAGACAATTGCTGCCAATGGAGGTTTTTTTACGGTCAATGGTGCCACGGCTGATGGTCACGCATTCGCGGATGGTGGTGTTATCGCCAATAATGGTAAGGGTTTCTTCTCCATTAAATTTTAAATCCTGCGGGATGGCGGAGATGACGGAGCTTGGAAAAATGCGGCAGTTTTTACCAATGCGCGCACCTTCCATAATGGTTACGTTGGAGGCAATCCAGGTACCATCGCCAATTTCCACATTTTTATGGATGGCGCTGAAGGGGTCTATTCTTACGTTTGCACCAATTTTTGCATCGGGGTGCACGTAAGTAAGCGGGTGAATCATTTTTTATCTTTTCTTACTATTTGGGCTACGAGTTCGGCTTCCATTACCAGTTTATTGCCCACGTATGCCGTTCCCTTCATCTCACAAATGCCGCGGCGGATGGGATTCATTAATTCCAGTTTTAGAATAAGTGTGTCGCCGGGAATTACTTTTTGTTTGAAACGCGCCTTGTCTATTTTGATGAAGTAGGTATCATAATTCTCCGGGTCGCTGTAATTATTGAGGGCTAAAATGCCGCCAGCCTGTGCCAGCGCTTCTATTTGCAATACCCCCGGCATCACAGGGTTTCCGGGAAAATGCCCCTGAAAGAAATGCTCGTTAAAGGTTACGTTTTTAATGCCCACCACGTGGTTATCGGAGAGCTCAATTATTTTATCTACTAAAAGAAAAGGGAACTTATGCGGCAGCGATTTTTCGATGTGCGTAATGTCATAAATGGCAGGCTGTGTGGGGTCGTAATTCGGAATGTCGGAAAGGTGTTTATTCTTTTTGATGAACTGTTTTATCTTTTTAGCGAAGGCAACGTTGGAAGCATGACCGGGGCGATTGGCAATGATGTGTGCATTTATCGAGAAACCTACCAACGCCAAATCTCCCACCACGTCAAGCAGTTTATGCCTTGCCGGTTCATTAGGGAAATGAAGTAGCACATTGTTTAAAATGCCTTCCTGCTTCACTTCAATTTTCTTTTTGTTGAAAATCTTGGCGAGGCGCTCCAGTTCATCGTTATCAATCACTTTATCTACCACCACAATGGCATTACTCACGTCTCCGCCTTTAATCAGGTCGTGCTCCAGCAAATATTCCAGTTCATGCAAAAAGCAAAAAGTGCGGCAAGGGGCAATTTCATCCCTGAATTCGTTTACGTGGTTTAATGCGGCGTGTTGCGTTCCTAAAACTGGAGAATTAAAATCAATCAGCGTGGTGATGCGGTAATTGTTACTTGGCAGCGCCAGCATGTCCACATTCTTTACCGGGTCGTAATAATGGATGTTTTCATCGATGGTATAAACAATGCGCTTTGCGTCCTGCTCCTGAATCCCGATGCTATCAATCGCTTCAATTATTTCCCTGGCGCTGCCATCCATAATGGGCACCTCGGGGCCATCCAGTTCTATCAATACATTATCTACACAGGTACCAACTAATGCAGCAAGGATATGTTCGATGGTGCTAACTCTTGCGCCGTTCAGTTCAATAGAAGTGCCGCGGGAAGTATCTACCACGTAATCCACATCGGCTTTAATAATTGGTTTTTCAGGGAGGTCGGTGCGCTGGAAGCGAATACCGTAACCGGGATTTGCGGGCTTGAGGGTCATTCTTACGGCTTCACCGGTGTGAAGCCCAACTCCGGCGAGTGTAACGGCGCCTTTTAATGTTTGCTGATTCTGAGCAGAAGATTTTTGCTGCACCGTATGTTCGTTTTTTATTGAAGAAGTTTCCTTTCGGTCAGAATGAATACTTTTTGCGGGTAAAATTATTTCGCTCACTTACTTTTCGTTGCTTTTTGATGATTCCAGAAGTGCTTTCAAGGTTTTTACAGTGGCTTCAAGGTCTGATAATCGTTTGGTAACATCGGGCAAATTTCTGAAAATAGCCTGACTTTTAAGGGAGGTTTTATAATCGAATGCCGGAGAGCCGTTTACGGTCAATCCTTTTTCGGAAATGGTTTTTGTGATGCCGCTTTGTGCGTTTATCCGCGTGCCATCCGCCAGTTGAATATGCCCCACAATTCCCACCTGTCCGCCAATGATGGCATGTTTCCCGATTTTGGTGCTTCCTGAAATGCCTGATTGTGCAGCTATAACCGTGTGCTCTCCTATTTCGACATTGTGCCCCACCATTATCAGGTTATCCAGCTTCACGCCTTTGCGAATGTAAGTACTCCCCATCGTTGCGCGGTCAATGGTAGTGTTGGCACCTATTTCCACATCATCTTCAATAACAACGTTGCCGAGTTGGGGTATTTTTTTATAAACGCCTTCTTTATTGGGAGCAAATCCAAAACCATCACTACCAATTACTACACCTGAATGCACTACTATTCTTTTGCCGAGTATGCAACCATCATAAATGCGAACGCCCGGGTAAATACTGGAATCGTCGCCAATCACCACGTTATCCCCAATGTAACATCCCGGCGCTATTTTCACTCCTTTTCCAATTTTTGTATTTTCTCCAATGCAACTGAAAGCGCCCACATACACATCCTCACCAAGTTGCGCCGTATCGCTCACAGAAGCCGGTTGCTCAATGCCGCTTTTAGGTTTGCGGTCAAAAAGCTCATTGAACTGCTCCATTAAAAAAGCAAAACCATTATAAGCATCCGGCACGCGGATAAGCGTAGCTTTTACTTCCTGCTGAAGCGCAAGGTCTTTATTTACAATAATGATGGATGCTTTGGTTTTGTAAAGATGCTCCTGATATTTTGGGTTGGCAATAAAACTCAGGCTGCCTTCTTCTGCTTCTTCAATCCTTGATATCTGATGCACCTTTTTTTCGGGGTCGCCCTCAATGGTGCCTTGCAGGAGCGATGCTATTTGTTGTGCGGTGAATTGCATTCAGTAATGAAGGATTATTTCAGGCTAAAAAAAACGCCTTTAGAGCGTCGTTATTGCAAAGCAGGATAATAGCAAATGTAGTTTTTATGCACCGCTCTGGCAAGTGACTGGTTTACGAGTGCATCTTCCACTTCCGAAATATCCTTTGTGTTTCCGTTTTTCATGGCTATGCTGATGCGTTCATCTTTCACGTTGTAAGTACTGGTGGAGGTGACGCCCGTAAAAATAAAATAGTGCAGCTCGCTGTCTGAAAGTTGGAGTTCCTTTTTTATCTGCTCCGTTTTTTCGGCTTCAAAGTTTTTATCAGGATTGAATGCCACTTTATACAACCTTCTGTTTATCATCATCCTGCAAAGAAGCGCCAGAATGCGGTCGTCATGTTGCTGCCACACTTTTATGGAAGCCATCACATCCGCATCATCCAGCAAACAATATTGGCTAAGGTGAAATGGGTCGGCAGAAAAGGAATGAATGTCCACTTCGGTGTAAAGGAAATGATGCAAAGCAGGCGTGGCAAAAAGTGTAGCATTTTCCTTTGCTAATTCCTTCGCTCTTTTCAAAATTTTAATCAGCAATTCCTCCGCACCAAGAACCGTTTTGTGCAAATAAACCTGCCAGTACATCAGCCTGCGGGCAATAATAAACTTCTCCACAGAATGGATGCCTTTCTCTTCAACCATCAATTCATTTTCGCGAACGGTAAGCATTTGCAGAATGCGGTCGTAGCCAATTACACCCTCCGAAACACCGGTGTAAAAACTATCGCGGTTCAGATAATCCATCCGGTCAACATCCAATTGAGAACTAACAAGCTGATGCAGAAAAGGAAGCGAATGCCGCTGCTGAAAAATATCAATCGCACCACTCAGCGCGCCATTCATTTCCTCATTCAACCGCTGCATAATGCGCAGGGAAAGGTTTTCATGGCTCAGCCCATCCACCAGCAAATGCTCCAGCGCGTGAGAAAAAGGCCCGTGACCCACATCATGAAGCAACACCGCTATCCTGGCGCCGAGGCAATCTTTTGGAGCAATAGCAACACCTTTTCCTTTCAGTTCTTCAAGCGCTTTGCCCATTAAATGGCAGGCACCAAGGGAATGATGAAAGCGCGTGTGCACCGCGCCGGGATACACCAAATCCGCCATGCCCATTTGCTTTATCCGGCGCAGCCGCTGAAACCACGGATGCTCCATTATGCGCATCAGCTCCGGCTCCGGAAAACGCAGAAAACCATAAACAGGGTCGTTGATAATTTTTCCTTTCAAAGGCTTGTGCAGATTGGGTTTTGGGTGAGGAAACTTTTAGCGCCCCCACTCTGTTACGGGCACATCCGGCACCGATTCTTCGTAGTTCTCCTCATCATTATTGCTGCCGCTGCGACCGCTGTTGAAGGAACGCGCACGCTCTTCACTTGTGGGGTCATAAAAACCGCAATCGCGGAAGTTATCAGGCGCAGTAAATTTTGCATCGGGGTCTATGCCGAGGCTTTTATCGGCGTACACTTTCTTAATGAAATAAGCCCAAATCGGCAAAGCCGCAGCAGCACCTTGCCCAAGCGCTTCGCTCCTGAAACGGAGATATCTGTCATCGCAACCGACCCACGCACCGGCAAGCAATTGTGGTGTGTAGCCAATAAACCATGCATCTGCCTGACTGTTTGTTGTGCCCGTTTTGCCCGCTATTTCTGACGTGATGTTATAGCGTCTGCGCATCCTCGCGCCGGTTCCGAAATCAATAACGCCCTGCATCATTTTCACCATACTATACGCTGTGTTTTGCGGGATGATTTCTTTTTGCTGCGGAACGAAACTTTTTATCAGGTTGCCGTTTTTGTCTTCAATTTTTGAAATGAAAACCGGACGAGTGTTCACGCCAAGGGATGGAAACATGGTGTATGCCCACAGCATTTCGAACAGCGAAATATCCGAAACGCCAAGCGCAATGGAAGGCACTTTTTCCAGGTTTGCCTGAATGCCGCAGCGGTGCGCAAAATCAACAAAGGCATTGATGCCCACCTGATTAATAAGGTACAAAGCAGCATTGTTGATAGAAAGCGCCAAAGCTTTTTTCATGGGGAGTGCACCAAGGCGAGAACCGCCCGCGTCGTAGTATTTTATGAAACCCGGGAACGATTGCGGAGCAGTAGAAACAGAATTGCAGGGAGAAAAACCATTGTCAACAGCGAAACAATAAAGCAGTGGCTTAATGGTGGAACCTACCTGACGGCGCGTGTCCATATTCACATGGTCGTACTGAAAGTAATTATGGTCAATGCCGCCCACCCAGGCTTTGATGTTTCCGCTGTAAGGGTCCATCACGCAGAAGCCAGCCTGCAAAAACATTTTCATGTACTTCACAGAATCTATCGGGCTCATAATCGTATCCGTTTCGCGGGCTTTGTTCCAGGCAAAAACCTTCATTTCGCGCGGCTTACTCAACTCCCTGATTATCTCATCCTTCCCCTTTCCTTCCTTTTTCATTTCGCCATATTGCTCCAGACTGCGGATGGTTTTTTCCAGCTCATTTTTGTAAGGTTGCTTCTCCCAAATGCTGCCATCTCTGTATCCTGATTGCGAAATAAACAGCTTCTGAATCTCACGGATATGCTCTTCCACTGCGGCTTCGGCATAGCGTTGCATCTTCACGTCAATGGTGGTGGTAATCTTCAGTCCGTCTTTGTAAATGCTATAGCGCTCGCCGGTTTCAGGGTTTTTAATGTCTTTCAGAATGCGCTTCATTTCCTTCTCCACCTCCTGCCTGAAGTAGGGCGCCATGCCTTCGTGATAATTCAGTTTGTGGTAATCAAGCACAATCGGTTTGCCGGAAAGTTTAGCCATTTCTGCGGGCGGCAGGAAGCCATATTTTTCCATCTGACCGAGCACCACGTCGCGTCTTCTCAATGCAATTTCAGGATTGCGGCGCGGGTTGTAAAGCGTGTTGCCTTTCAGCATTCCAATCAGCACAGCGGCTTCATCTACGGTTACTTTTTTGGGCAATTTGCTAAAGAAAGTGAGCGATGCATTCTTGATGCCGTAAACATTATCGCCGAAGGGAACCGTGTTCAAATAAAGTGTGATGATTTCATTCTTCGTCAGGTTTCTTTCAAGCTTTACCGCAAGCACCCATTCCTTCAGTTTAATAAATGGAAGGGTAAACAAATTGGCATTGCGGCGCGGGAAAAGATTTTTAGCCAATTGCTGCGTAATCGTACTGCCGCCGCCTTCTCTACCAAGAAAAATAACGGCACGCAAAACCGCAATTCCATCAATGCCGGAGTGTTCATAAAACCGCGCATCCTCCGTAGCCAGCAGTGCATTGAAAACGTTGGGGGATATTTCCTCAAACTTAGAGTTGGAGCGGTCTGTGACGTAATACCTGCCGAGGATGGTACCATCTTCAGCAAACACTTCTGACGATAAAGCGCTGGAAGGATTTTCCAACTCCTGCATGGAAGGCATATAACCCACCAGCCCAAGATTAATGGCAATGATGAGGAGATTAAACGCAATGAGCCCTATCCAGAAGGTGCGCCACAAAAGGCGTACAGCCCATCTGCTTTTTGGTTTTGTTTTTTGCTGCGTCATAAAAAGGTGTGGGCAAATTTAGTTGTTGATGCTTTAGGGGGATGATTGGTTTTGGATGGAACGCAGATGCCTATGATTTTTAGGATGAAGGATGATTAGCCCTGAAAGGGCGACATACATCAGCGACGGGCAACGCCCATCGAACAATAACGGCTTTTGGATGGAACGCAGATGCTTATGATTTTTAGGATGGAGAATGATTTTCTTTTGAGCAATACTATCTTAACGCACAGACTTGCTACTTGATACTTGCTACTTACTACTTCAAAACCACCATTTGATACATTTATCACCCAAACTATTAAATCAACCCACTTCTGAACTTAGCAAATTCCCTTTATACTTTTACCCCCTCACTCCATCCCCATGACCAACACCCATTGCAAAAACTGCAACCAAATAAACACCGGTAAATACTGCACCAATTGCGGACAGCCCGCCAGCACCCACAAACTAAGTCTGCATTTCCTTTGGCACGACATTCAGCACGGTCTCCTGCACGTTGATAAGGGTATTCTCTACACCGCAAAGGAACTCTTCGCCCGCCCCGGCCCTTCCATCCGCGAGTTCATAAACGGCAAAAGAGTAAAACACTTTAAGCCGCTTTCCCTCGTCATCATCCTCGCTACCATTTATGGTTTTCTGCTTCATTCCCTCCACATAAACCTTCTTGAAGACATTAAAATTACCAACGACAGCACCGGCGAAGGCTTAAACTTCATGAAAAAAGCCAGTGAATGGATGACCACGCATTATGCATGGGTTACGCTGCTCTCCCTGCCCGTTTATACCCTCGCGTCTTTCCTTGCTTTTAAAAAACAGGGCTACAATTTTATCGAGCATTTCGTCCTCAATGCCTTCCTTACCGGTCAGCGACTGATGATGCGTATTGCCACCCTGCCCTTACTTCTTTTTTTCACCCGCTCCCATAATGTGCAGGGTTTCAGCAAGCTGCTTACGGTAGTAGAATTTGTTTTGCTGGCATGGGGCTATGCCGGTTTTTTTGAAAAAATGCCCACAGGCAAAAAAATATTGTGGATTGCAATGAGCTTCGTCTTTTTCTTTTTGATACAAGGCTCCATCATCACCATTGGGTCGCTCATTTTTAATTTGGTGATGAAAAACCATTAGCGCAAACCGTTCATTTCAAAAAATAAAACCCCCAGCAGGGTACGATTATCCTACCGCTTCCCTAAAAAAACATGGACATCCTTTATTTCGACGGTTGGCACAGCCTCCTCCGCACCCTCCTTTTCACCGTCATCGGTTATTTTTCCCTCATTGCCATTTTGCGCATCACCGGCAAGCGTAGCCTTTCTAAAATGAACGCTTTCGATTTTGTGGTAACCATTGCCCTCGGCAGTTGTCTCGCCGCCGTAGCCCTCAATAAGTCCATAGCCATGACCGATGGCATTGCCGTTTTCCTCCTCCTCATTCTCCTGCAATTCCTCATCACTTTTTGCTCCGTGCGCATTAAATGGGTGAAACGCCTCGTCACCTGCCAGCCGCAACTCCTTCTTTTTAAAGGAAAAATTTTGCAGGATGCCATGAAGAATGAACGCATCACCATTGAAGAACTGTACGTAGCCGCCCGCGCAAACGGCATTGCATCTTTAGAAGACATAGATGCCATTGTGCTCGAAACCACCGGCGACCTATCCGTAATTCAACACATCCCCAACAGCGCCACCGGCGGCAGTTTGAGCGATGTGAAAATAAAATAAAACGCCCCTCTCGCCGGCAATGGCTCAATTTAATTAGCTAATTAGGCAATTCGGCAATGTGCAAATTCTTTAGAATTAGATAATGAGGCAATTCGGCAATGTGCAAATGGCTCAGTCAGGGTTTCCAACCGTTTCTAATTCGGCAATTAGGCAATGTGGCAATGTGCAAATTGCCCAGTTTGGAATTCCAACCGTTTGGAATTGTCTAATTGCCGAATTACCAAATTGCCAAATTATTTGGGCGTGCCGCTTCGTTCCTCGCGTCGCGCTTTCCGCTCCAATCTTTTTGTTCCCCCGCCCCAAAAAAACCCGCGCAAACAAAAAGGATTTCCGCTGCAATCGCTCACGCACCCGCCGCACCCCGTTTCAGGCATAAGTCAGCGCCTGCATCACCCTAAAAAACCTTTTTCCCGCCAACCGGTACACTTTTCTTGCCACCCGAAACACTTTACCTGCCAGCCGGAACACTTTTTTCGCCAGCAAAAACACTTTTATTTTCAGTCGGAACACTTTTTCCGTCAGCCGGAACACTTTTATCGCCAGCCGAAATCTTTTTCCCAACAGCCGGAATACTTTTCTTGCCAGACGGAACGTTTTTCTTGTCGCAAACAAGGCTTTTTTTAAGAAGCACAAACTTTTTTTAAGCTGAGAAAGACTATTTACAATGGTAAAAAAGGTTTTTCTTAAAAAGAAAAAAGATTTTTACGGTAATGAATAGATAAACGCTTACTTTTGCAGCGAACCAAATAAAAAACAAAAGCTCATGGCAAAACAATACAAGGATTGGTTTCCCAAAAACGAAGCCGAACAAAAGGATTTTTTAGAAAATTTTAGGCAGGAATTTCCTGCAATTGGCGCAAACCTCGGTTTTACCACCGCGCAAGTTACTGAAATAACCGACGGCATTGTTTCAACCACTCAAAAATACATTGATGTGGCCGATGCAAAGGAAATTTACGATTCAAAATTGGCTATTAAAGAAGAAGATGTGCCTGTTTATATTTCCACAGTGCTTCGTCCGCTGGTAGCGAACCTTAAAACAAACCCGGCATACACTGATGGCATGGGCGCATTGCTTCATATTGTGGGCACTTCCACTCCTTTTGACCCCACAAGCTACGTAGCCGAAGGCAGCGTGACGGCACAACTTAATGAAGTTACTTTTAAGTTCAAAAAAGGCGGCGCAACGGCTGTAAATATTTATGGACGCAGAAAGGGGGAGGGTGAATTTAAACGGATCATTATGGTGACCAACAGTCCGTACACTTACATGATTGAGCTAACCGATGGCAAGCCCGAAACCTGGGAATATTACCTCCGCGGGATGGTTAAAAATGTTGAAATCGGCGCTCCATCCGACACGATGGCGGTGCAAGTGGGGACGCGGTAATTTGGCAATTCGATAATTAGCGAATTAGCCAATGGCTTTGGCGCCGGTTGGACTGTGTGTGGGTGCGTGAGCGATTGCAGCGGAAATCCTTTTTGTTAGCGCGGGTCTTTTTTTGGGGCGCGGGAACAAAAAGATTGGAGCGGAAAGCGCGACGCGAGGCACGAAGCGGCACGCCATGAGAATTCGGCAATTCGGGAAAATAATTTGACAATTCGGCAATTTGGCAATTAGACAATTCCAAACGGCTGGAATGCCAAAACTGTCAAGAAAAAGGTTCCTTTCAATCATAAAAACCATAAAAATCTGCGTTCTATCCCTCCGACTTGGCATTGGCACATTGACGAATTGCCGAATTATCTAATTCTAATTCATTTGCACATTGCCAAATTGCCAAATTAGCTAATTAAAAACCGAAGGAGCGAGTGACGCGGCGGAGAAACGCTTTATAATACCTTCAGCAAACTATTTTCTGTAAACATTTTCCCTCATGCGGAAGGGATTAGGGATGCTTAAACTTAAATAATGTACGGCTCCGAGCATCCACACGACGAAAAAATCTCTAAAAAGAAACTTTACTTCCCGATTAATAATTCTTTACGGGAGTATTTGAAATATTATGGTCGCGGCATCGTGCTACCTGTTAGCTATACCGACCTTACACATTTCGACGCGGCTTTTCCGGTGTATGACAAGACCGGGAAGGATACGCTCTGGGAAACTGCGGTTTATAATCAGACTAATGTCATCCACATTCATGAGGGGCTGAAGCAGATTTATTCTATCCTCAAAACCGAAGGGCAAACTGCGGTTCATGCGCACCTTCATGTGGAACGCGTGGACTATTGTACGTTCGGGAATAGCAATCCGTTCCGCATAAAAATCGTCAATAATTTTAATGATAACTATGATTACTTCTACATAAAGCGTGCAGACGCTTCCCGCGTGTATGGGCTGGAACTGGAGCATATTTTAAGTCCGGAGCGGATTAATTATTTTGTGCACGAAAGCACTTTGGTGGAGGAGCATATTGCCGGCATTCCGGGGGATCAGTTTATTACTTCTTACTTAAACAATAAAGAGTTTAACCCCGTGCGCATTGCCAAAGAGTTGGTGAAATTTAATGAGCGGTGTTTCCTTCGGCTGCTGGGGGATATGCGCAGTTACAACTACGTTTTCGACATTACGCCTGATTTTGAGGAAGTGCAGTTTCGCATCCGCCCCATTGATTTTGACCAGCAGAGTTATGAAGGCAGAAAAAACCTTTATCTGCCGCAGTTTTTCAAAGAAAATTATGCGCTCGTGAAGCTTGTGCAGCAGCGTTTGTCTCCTGAAAACATTGCGCAGTATCAGCAGGAGGAGCGGAGCCTTTTAATTCGCCGCGGGAAGGCTGCGCGCAAACAATTGAACGCTTTGCTGAGCAATATGATGCACGATACGATTTCATTGCCCGAAAAAGTGATCTCGCTGAAGACCGAACTGGCTGCGCATTATGATGATGATGCTTTTTTGGATTGTGAGAACATGGGGTGCATTGTGAAACATAGTATTGACAGGGTTATTGGGGGGTGAGGAAAGTTAGTTTATACGTTGGTAAGTTTATAAGTTTCAAAGGTGCGTGTTGGAGCAGGCTGTAAAAAGGTTTGGTGAGGTTAGGTGAAGGTTTGGTGATGCTGTATTGGTTCTTTCATTTTTGATGGTAAGTTTTTTCTTGAGTATAATGGCTTCACACGCGGGTTTGTTGGTTTAAAAAAGCATTTCAGGAAGCAAACCTCTCACAAAACCACGGTCATTTACTAACAGTTCAGGATTTCTGCAAACAGGGTATTGTTTTTTTTAGGGAAAGGGAAAATTGTCCGCATCCTCATAAAGACATGAATCACCGCTTTCCATCTTCTAACGAAGCATTCTCTGCCTCCGCTGCCCCTTCAAGTGCATTTTCCCAGCAAAAAGAAGGTTTATTTCCGCAAACGATCGTTGTATTTTCTCATCTTCGGTGGGATTTTGTGTACCAGCGTCCTCAACATCTTTTAAGCCGGTTTGCAAAAGCTGCCACTGTTTATTTTATTGAAGAACCTGTGTTTGGAGATGCTCAACAAAACTTTCAGGTTTCAAAAAAGGATGAAAAACTAAGTGTGCTGGAGCCTCATTTGCCATCACGCTTAAATGAAACAGAAAGCATAAACGCTCAAAAGCAACTCCTGGAAACTTTATTGGAAGAAGAAAACATTGATCTGGGCGATTGTGCCTTTTGGTATTACACTCCGATGGCTTTGCAGTTTTCAAATGGGTTTCAGCCTGCTGTTACGGTTTATGATTGCATGGACGAATTGTCTGCTTTCAAATTTGCGCCGCCTAAGCTTAAAGACCTGGAGGCTAAATTGATGGCAAAAGCGGATGTAGTATTTACCGGTGGGCATTCCCTTTACGAAGCAAAGAAAGCGCAGCACCCAAATATTCATCCTTTCCCCAGCAGTATTGATAAAGCCCATTTTGGAAAGGCAAAAACTATTGGTAAGGAGCCTGAAGACCAACAGCTTATCCCCCACCCGCGCCTTGGTTTTTTTGGGGTGATAGATGAGCGCTTTGATATTGAATTGATAAGCGAAATGGCAACGGAACGCAGCGATTGGCAGTTCATCCTTATCGGTCCCATCGTAAAAATTGACCCCGAAACATTGCCTCAAAACCCTAATATTCATTACCTCGGCAGTAAATCTTACGGTGAATTGCCTGCTTATTTAAGTGGCTGGGATGTTGCGCTTATTCCATTTGCCCTGAACGAATCGACGCGGTTTATCAGCCCCACCAAAACACCTGAATATCTGGCAGCGGGCATTCCGGTGGTATCCACAGCCATTCGCGATGTGGTGCAAACTTATGGCGCTAATGGATTAGCCGAAATAGCGGACGATGCAGCTTCATTCATTCAAAAAACGGAACAATTGCTGGAGGAAAATAAGCCGGAAAGCTGGAAAATAAAGGTGGAGCAATTTCTTTCAGGCATTTCCTGGGATAAAACGTTCCGTAGCATGTGGGATGAAATTTCTAAAGTATTTACAAAAGCAAACTCAAACTAATTATCAACCTAAAAAAAACTTTGAAAACAACTATGTACGATTTCCTGATTGTGGGAGCAGGTTTTTCCGGTTCTGTACTTGCAGAGCAATTGGCAAACAGCGGAAAGAAAATATTACTGATAGATAAGCGCAACCATATTGGCGGCAATGCTTATGATTTTTACAACGAAGCGGGAATTTTGGTGCACTTGTATGGCCCTCATATTTTCCATACGAACAGTGCAGAAGTATTTGATTACCTATCGGAGTTTACAAAATGGAGAAAATATGAGCATGAGGTGCTTGCGAGCGTTGACGGTAAACTGGTACCAATCCCGATAAATCAAAATACAGTGAACCAACTTTACAACCTGAATCTTACGGAGGATGAAGTTGCTGCGTTTTTAGCTTCAAAGGCAGAGCCGCTCACTCAAATCCGCACTTCAGAGGATGTAGTGGTTAGCAAAGTGGGCCGGGAACTGTATGAAAAGTTTTTTCGTGGCTACACGCGCAAACAATGGGCTTTAGATCCGAGTCAGTTGGATGCCAGCGTGACTGCCAGAGTGCCCACCCGCACCAATAATGATAACCGTTATTTTACGGATGAATATCAGGCAATGCCCTTGGAAGGCTATACCAAAATGTTTGAGCGAATGCTGAACCATCAGAATATTACTATCCTTACAGGCGTTGATTTTAAGGAAGTTGCGAAGGATCGTTTGTTTAGCCGGTTAATATTTACCGGTCCGGTGGATGAATATTTTGATTATTGCTTTGGAAAATTACCTTATCGCTCACTTGACTTCCGTTTTGAAACCCTAAAACAAGATACATTTCAGCAAACCGGAACCATTAATTATCCCAACGATAAAAAATACACGCGCATTTCAGAATTTAAATACATAACCGGACAGCAGCATCCGTTCACGACCGTGGTTTACGAATATCCAAAAGCGGAGGGCGACCCCTATTATCCCATTCCGCGACCTGAAAATGCTGCGCTTTATAATCGTTATAAAAAGTTGGCAGATGCGCTTCCGAATGTTTGGTTTGCAGGAAGACTCGGAACTTATAAATACTACAACATGGATCAGGTTGTGGCGCAGGCTTTAGTAATTGCCAAAAAAATATTGAAAGAGGAAACGCCTGTTGGAAAAGAAACATCACTTTCATCAACCACAAACCGCCATGTCACAGCCGCTTGAAATTTGGGGTGGCATTGAATGTTCCTACAATCGTTCGGGCGATAGATGGAATGACCAGCTTTGTTTTACCGGACATTACGACCGAAAGGATGATATAAAAGCATTCAGCAAAATTGGGTTTGTAAGGTTTCGCTATCCTGTTTTGTGGGAGAAACATCAGCCCGTTAAAAATCAGGAAATTGACTGGAGTTTTGCAGAAAAGCAACTAAATGAATTGCGCGCTTGTGGTATTACGCCCATTGTAGGGTTGGTTCATAATGGTTGCGGACCGGATTGGGTAAACATTTTGGAGGATTCATTTTCGGAGGGATTGGCAGCGTTTGCAAAAGCGTTTGCCCTCCGTTTTCCCTGGGTTGAATATTATACACCTGTGAATGAACCGCTGACTAATGCCCGTTTTGCCGGACTTTACGGACATTGGTTTCCCAACCTGCAAAGTGATAAAGCGTTTGTTCGGATTTTATATCAGCAATGCAAGGGAATAACTTTGGCGATGGAGGAAATTCAGAAGGTAAATACGAATGCTCAGCTTATTCAAACAGAAGATTTATGCAAGGTGTATGCTACGTCGCTGCTTCAATATCAGGCTGATTTTGAAAATGAAAGGAGATGGCTGACGTTCGATTTATTGCTGGGAAAGATTAATGAAACGCATCCGCTATATCAGTATTTATTGCATTCCGGATTATCCAAACTAGAGTTACAATTTTTTAAAGAAAACTCACAATCTGATTTTATTTTAGGACTTAATCATTATATCACTTCCGAACGTTTTTTAGATGAATATTTAGAAGAATACCCAATTGAAGTGCATGGAGGGAATATATTTCATCAATATGCCGACATTGAGGCAATCCGCGTAGCGCACTCCTTCCCCTCCGGTTTGGAAGTTTTAATTAAGGAAGTATGGGTGCATTATAAACTCCCGATTGTGCTGACAGAAGTACACATGAGCAATATTAATGAGGAGGAAAGGATTAGCTGGGTGTTGTATGTGTGGAATATTTGCAGTAAATTAAAATCAGAGGGAGTGGAAGTTTCTGCAATTACCATCTGGGCTTTACTTGGTTCTTATGGCTGGGATAATTTACTCACCGCTGGCAAGGGTACTTACGAAGAAGGCATTTTCAAAATTGAAGATAATTTGCTGATACCAAAAGAGTTAGCGTTTGTTATTAACGATTTAATCCAGCAACCTGAAACTTTGCCTGACAACTTACAAAACGGCTGGTGGACACAGGATTCAAGGATCCTTTATTATGCAAATAAACCCCTGCCCATACCCATCCTTTAATGAAAAAACCCAAACAAAAACTAATACATAAACCTGACTTTCCTGCATATTGTATGGAGGCGGCTGGACTTTTTGGGTTTGTATTATTTGCTGGTTTGCTAACTATTTTCCTGGAACATCCGCAACTTCCGGTAATGAATAGCTTTTTAAAAGATTATCCGGTTTTAAGGCGTGTGCCCATAGGAATTATTTTAGGTATATATATTGCTTTGGTAGTCCTTTGGACTGGCAAACGTTCGGGCGCACACATCAACCCCGCCGTTACCTGGACGTTTTACAGGCTTCGCAAGATAAGCTATCAGGATGCATTCTATTACACCATAGCGCAATTTATTGGAGGTATTTCTGCCGCGCTTCTTTTGAAATACACCCTTGGCTTCTGGTTTTCCCATACTAAAATACATTACGGCGTTACGCAACCTATGAAAAACCACACTTCCTTAGATGCATTTGTGGCGGAGGCAATTATTTCTTTTTTAATGATGGCTGTAATTCTGTTTGCAATAACCTCTAAAAAGTTTGAAAAATACGTAGCCCATATTTCAGGTGTGTTGATTGCGCTGTATCTAATTATCGAAATTCCCTTTTCCGGAATGAGCCTTAACCCCGCCCGTTCATTCGCCGGTGCTTTTGCAGCAGATGATTTTAAGCATTTATGGATTTATTTTATTTCACCCGTAGGCGCAATGCTTTTGGCTGCCACTCTATTCCTTGCAGTGAAGGGTAAGCATGCCGACGAAACAAAAGCAACACCCGACAATCCAGCCATTCCCCATTACCCGATTGCTTTCAAACCACAATACTGAAACTAATTTTTCTTAACCAAAACAACTATATATTATGAGCAACAAAGAGTATCCAAAAGCAAGCGAAATCAAAGGGCAGCAACTCCCTTACCCCGCCAAACAATCAGACATGGATCCATTGCCAGATTCCGATTTAAAAAATTACAAAGCCGCCGAAAAGCTGAAAGGCAAGGTTGCCATCATCACCGGTGCTGACTCAGGCATTGGAAGGGCAGTAGCTATTGCATTTTGCAAAGAAGGCGCATCTGTGTCCATTCTTTACAATGTGAACGATGAGGACGCTGCTGAAACAAAACGCCTTTGCGAAGCAAATGGCGGAAAATGCCTGGTGATAAAAGGAGATGTCCGTCAATCGCAATCCTGCAAGGACGCAGTGAAGCAAACGGTGGATGAATACGGTCAGCTTAATATACTGGTGAACAATGCAGCTTATCAGCAATCGCAAAAAAAGTTTCTTGACATTACGGAAGAGCAGCTACGCAGAACCTTTGAAACGAACATTTTCGGTTATTTCTTCATGGCGCAAGCAGCGTTGCCGCATTTAAAAAGGGGCGATTCAATCATTAACACCGGAAGCATTGTTGGCAAAACCGGCATCCCGATTCTGGTTGATTATTCATCTACCAAAGGCGCTATCCATACGTTCACCCGCTCGCTTGCACTGCAACTTGGGGAAGAAGGTATCAGGGTAAATGCCGTAATTCCCGGACCAATCTGGACGCCAAACATTCCCGCTACGATGCCGATTGAAGAGGTTGAAAACTTTGGTCATGAGGTTGCATTAGCACGTCCTGGACAACCGGAAGAAGTGGCGCCTGCTTATGTGCTACTCGCCTCTTCAGATGGAAGTTACATGACGGGTTCTTTGATTGAGGTAACAGGTGGTAAACTTTCCAGTGATGCATGATAAGGAAACTTTTGAGCTGCTAAAAACAGATTCGGTAACAGAGCCAACCAGAAAAGTGTTGTTGGAACGCTTAGCGAAACCCTCTGTTATTAACCCACGCTTTTTTGATTTGGATGTTTTTAAAACCGTCCATGCGGTATGCAATAGAATAATTCCACAAAGCAATGCTGATATGCAGGTGGATTTACCGGGTTTGTTAGATGCCTTTTTAGCAGATGATAAAAACAAAGGTTGGCGATACAATTCTCTGCCGCCAAACGAAACCCTGTTTTCCCATGGTTTTAAAATGATAGCGCAATATACTTTGGTGCAATACGGAACTGGCTTCGCTGATTTAACTGCTGACCTACAAGATGCGTTGCTTCAGGAGGTTCAGGATGGAAAAACAGCTTTAGCATATGAGGCTTTTGACAGCAGCAGGTTTTTTGAAGAGTTACTTGCCTTACTAACCGAATTATACTACGGCCATCCTATTGCCAAAAATGAAATCGGGGATATTTCCTACGCCGATGCCCACGGGTGGCAGCAAATAGACCCGCTGCCACTACACACAGATAAATGAATAACACTTTCCGCGAAACGACCAATTAAATGAAGCAATATTCCACTACGGATATAGTAGATGCCGTAGTAATTGGCACCGGCGCAGGGGGCGCACCACTACTTTCAAGGCTCGCCGCTGCGGGTTTAAAGGTGGTGGCTTTAGAAGCCGGTAAGCATTGGGCGCCGGAAAAAGATTTTGCAACAGATGAAGTAGCACAGTCCAAACTTTTCTGGACGGATGAACGTCTCAGCGCCGGTAATGACCCGTTGCCCTTCGGGAATAATAATTCTGGGATTGGCGTCGGCGGCTCTACCCTTCACTTCACCGCATTTACCCCCCGCGCGCAAGCTGATGATTTTAAGCTACATACCCATTTTGGCGTGGGTGCCGACTGGCCTATAGCATATCATGAACTTGAAGATTATTACACGGAGATAGAACATTTTATTGGCGTGTCAGGCCCGGAATATTATCCCTGGGGGAGCAAAAAAGAAAAGCGTTACCCAATGCCTTCGCTACCACTGAACGGTGCTGCTCATTTAATGCAAAAAGCTTGTTCCGATTTAAATATTGAAACATCCCCCGCACCCAATGCAGCACTTTCAACCGCGCGTCAGCAGACGGGCTATGGATTAAGAAAACCCTGCAACAACCGGGGCTTTTGCCAGGCAGGATGCAACACCGGGGCAAAGGGCAGCATGGACGTAACCTACATTCCGCTCGCAATTGCGAATAGCGCTGAAATCCGAACGGAGGCATTTGTCCATTCTTTTGAAAAATCAACCAACGGCAATATTTCAAGTGTGGTGTATGAACAGGATGGCATCACCAAAAAACAACTTACCCGTTTCGTTTTCCTGTGTGCGGGTGCTATTGAAACGCCTCGTTTGCTCCTGCTCAATAACATGGCAAACAGCAGCGGACAGGTTGGGAAAAACTTTATGGCGCACACCGGTTTGCAAATATGGGGGCGCTTTGAAGCATTAATTTATCCGCACAAAGGCATTCCGGGTGGATTGATTTCAGAACAAACGCACCGCCCGAAGGATGCAGACTTTGCAGGTGGTTATCTATTGCAATCCATTGGCGTGATGCCCATTACTTATGCCACGCAGGTAGCCCGCGGGCTCGGGCTTTGGGGCGAAAAGCTGAAGCAGCACATGCAGGGCTATAATCAAACTGCGGGCATCAACATCCTTGGCGAATGCCTTCCTTATGAACACAACTTCCTGGAGCTTTCAAGTGAAAAAGATAAGCGGGGATTGCCTAAGCCGCGCATTCATTTCTCCAACGGACCTAATGAAAAGAAGCTGACTGCCCACGCCGATAAAATAATGCGCGAAATATGGACGGTTGCCGGTGCAAAAGACATTTGGGCTTTCCAGAGAAATGCACACATCATTGGCACTTGCCGCATGGGCAACAATGCAACCGAAGCTGTGGTAAACCATGAAGGCAAATGCTTCGACACGCCAAACTTGTACATCTCCGATAATTCTACGTTCCCGAGCGCATTGAGCGCCAACCCCGCCCTCACCATCATGGCTTTATCGCTAAGAACTGCCGACCGCTTTCTGCAAAACAATTTGAATCACACACCATAATCATCTCCCTAAAAAAATGCCCACTAAAAAAGGATTTCTTGACATTATTAAAACCCAAAAAGGCGACGACAATTATCTGGGCGACCAACACGGCGGCGCATCCGGCTTATCCGGCAGTGGTTTGCCCCACGGCGGCCCCGGCAATTTCCTCTTCGCCACCGGTATAGAATGCTCTTACCCCACCATTCAGCATGGCAGGGTGCGGCGTGATATGCTGGATGAATGCGGCCATTACGATAACTGGAAAAAAGACCTCCGCCTGGTGCAGGAAATGGGGCTGAAAGTGCTGCGCTATGGGCTGCCTTATTATAAAATCCACAAAGGACAAGGCAAGTACGACTGGAGTTTTGCAGATGAGGTAATGAATGAAATACAACGCCTCAACATCACGCCCATCCTTGATTTGCTACACTTTGGCTTGCCTAAATGGATTGGCGATTTTCAAAATCCGGAACTGCCATTGCTTTTCGCAGAATATGCAGGTGCGGTGGCGGAGCGATACCCCTGGGTGCGGTATTACACGCCTGTAAATGAAATTTACGTTACCGCTAAAATGAGTGCGAAGGATGGCATTTGGAACGAACAATTGAAAACCGATAAGGGATTTGTAACTGCCATCAAACATCTTATTGCCGCAAGCATTCTTGCTACACATGCCATTGCGGAGCGCCGCCCCGACACGATTATCGTGCAAAGTGAATCGGCGGAATTTCTGCACGAAGCTGCTGCATCGCCTTCTCAAGAAATAAAACTCATCAACAAACAACGCCTCATTTCACTTGATTTATTATATGCACACCCGCCCGATGCCGACATATTGCTTTACATGATGGACAATGGGATGACGCGTGAAGAATACGATTGGTTTATGAAAGGAGAGCCGCCGGGATACCAGATTATGGGCAATGATTATTACGGAAGAAATGAAAAAATAAAATTGCCCGACGGCAGCCTTTGCTCCGCAGATGACATAATGGGATGGTATAACATCACCAAAGAATATTACCAGCGGTACAAAAAGCCGGTTATGTACACCGAAACCAATACCCTCGATGCCGAATCTGCACCCATGTGGCTTTGGAAGCAATGGATAAACGTGCTGAAAATGCGCTCCGATGGTGTGCCGGTGTTGGGTTTCACCTGGTATAGCCTCACCGACCAGATAGACTGGGACTGTGCCCTCGCAAAGAAAAACGGCAATGTGAACGGCTGCGGACTGTTTGATTTAAAACGGAAACCGCGCGAAGTAGCAAAAGCCTACCGCATGTTGCTGGAAGAATTCGGGCAGATAACCATTGTGCCGCATGGCGAAGTGTTTGAAATTACCGAACATGCCGCACGACTAAAAGTGGAAGTGTGATGTCCGGCACTATCAATGAAATGATACCGGAGGTGGGATGAGGTTGGATAAGGTGGGGTGAGGTTGAATAAAGCTAGATAAGGTTTGATAGGGTTACAACGCTGGATTTATGATTGGCGGGCTTTAATAGTTAAGCAGGAAAATTTTAAGTCTTTGAACGCCGTTAATGGTAAAATTGGCGATGGGCCAATGGTATGAAAGGTAATTTTACGCGAATGAAACTTTTTTTTAGCTCTTAAATACCATGGATTAAATAAAAGATGTTTTAAAAAAAATTCAGAACATTTTTCCCAAATAAATCAATGTTTTTCCTTAGGCAGTCAATGTTTTTCTCGGCGCACTCAATCTTTTTCTTGACGCACTCAATGTTTTTCTCGGCGCACTCAATGTTTTTCTTGACGCACTCAATGTTTTTCTTGACGCACTCAACGTTTTTATTGCCGCCCGGAACGTTTTTCCCGGCGCAATCAATGTTTTTTCTGGAGCAAATGGTGTTCGTTTTCAGATAAAGAGTGTTCATTTCAGGAAGAGTGGTGTTCGTTTTGGGAAGCTGAGTGTTCATTAGTTGTTTCAAAATAACATTGTTAGTCCATAAATTCGCTTGGTCTGCAATGCATAGCTAATCGAAACCTAAATCCTTACAAAAACATGTCATTACCGCTTTGCTATTTGAGTTAATTTCGCGGAAAATCAATTTAAAACCGTGAAATCATTTTTTACGCTCCTCTTCTTTCTCCCCTTAATTACCATTGCGCAGCAAGGGCAGAAAAAATGGATTAACATCAGCCCCGATTCTGTGGTAAATATTCCTGCAAAAGGCAGTTTAAATTTCCCTTCCATTGAAGTTACTTCCGCCGGCGACCCAATTGTGGCTTTTGAAGCATACAATAATTTTTCGGGCGCATACACTGCATCTGTTCGCAAACTGGTGAACGATAAATGGGTGCAACTTGGCGATACCAATGCCACCGGCGGCAGCGCAAAAAATAT
This sequence comes from Flavipsychrobacter sp., assembly GCA_965218185.1. GTDB lineage: Bacteria > Bacteroidota > Bacteroidia > Chitinophagales > Chitinophagaceae > JAFIGV01. The sequence goes on along the minus strand of CBDCKE010000002.1, from coordinate 277,161 downwards.
TGCTTTCGCTCTGGGATTGAATGATACGGCTTTTATTGCTTATACGGATGGCACTGCCGCCAATAAACTCTCCGTAAAAAAGTGGAACGGCACGGCGTGGGTGCTCGTCGGCTCTGCCGGTTTCTCCCCCACCAACGCTGAAAACATCCGGCTTAAAACAGATGCATTGGGTGGCATTTATGTGCTTTACAAACCATTTTATAGCTATAGCATTATTATTATGAAATGGAACGGGAGCGCCTGGGTGCAGCTTGGCACAACGCAAACTAATTCGCAGAACCCAACTTATGCTGATTTAGGCGTGGATGCAACTACCGGCACCCCTTATTATGCTTATGTTTTAGACCCGAACATTACGTTCAGCTATGTGCAATGCAAAAAATTTGACGGCACCAACTGGGTTTCCCTTGGCAATGCGGGGCAGGGCATCAATCCAACCTTAGCCATTGCATCTAATAATGAAACTTATATGCTTTTTCACAACACGGGCGGTCAGGTTAAAGTATCGAAATATACAGCCGGGGCTTGGGGGCAAGTTGGTGGATTGTCGCAATATGCAGCTACCAATTCAACGATAAGATTTGATGGTGCTGGCGTTCCGTACATAGCTTACAAACAGTATTTAGGCAACAATTCTGATGGATTGAAGATTAAAAAACTGCAAAACAATGCATGGGTGGATGCAGGTGTGGATGGCATTGCCGGCAACGTAATTGAACAAACGGATTTGGCATTTTCAACATCGGGCGTGCCGTTTATCAGCTATTTAAATGGAACCACTATAGACGTGAAGAAGCAAGTGGGGGTAAATTTTTTGATGGCAGGCAAAATGGGCATTTCAACAGGCCGCGTGAGGGATACGGAGGTAAAAACCGATACAGCTGGGAACGTTTACGTCGGTTATTTAGATGAAGACTATCAAAGCCATGGCTCCGTAATGAAATACGATGGCACTACCTGGACGCAGATTGGCTTGCCCGGCTTTGCATTGGCAGTTTCCAATATAGAAAGGGTGTTTAGCCTGGCAGTTTCTAAGAATGGAACGCCTTACGTAGCCTATGCTGAGGAAGGGCAGTTTGCAGCTTATGGAAAATTAACCGTTCGGAAATGGGATGGCTTTAATTGGGTTTTGGTGGGCACGCAGGGTATTTCGTCGGGCAGCGTTTTGGCTGTGGAAATTGCTTTAGATACTTTGGATGTGCCTTATGTAATTTATCGGGATAATAGTTTATCGGAAAAAGTGATTGTGCGCAAATGGAATGGCGTTGCGTGGCAATATCTTGGGTCTTCGGCGGGCATTAATAGTAGTGCGAGTTATGGAACATCGATTGTTATTTCTAAAAACAATACCCCTTTTATTGCCTATTACGATGTGAATTCATACAACATAGTGGCGCAGCAATGGAATGGTTTCAGTTGGGTTTCAGTTGGCACTGCGGTTACCTTCAGTCAGTATTATCCTGAGGGTGTTGATATTGTGACGGATAGTTTAGGCTTCCCGATTGTGGGTTATTATCAAAGTAACAATGCATTTGTGAGTAAATGGGACGGCGCAAACTGGAATTTACTGGGCGGGCAAAACGCGTTGCTGGGTTCATACTTCACGCCATTGCATTTAGCTTACAGCTCCACTAATAAATTGTATGCTGGCATTTCGCAATTCTGGAATAGTATGCCGGGTTCTGCGTTTCGTTATTCGGGTTCGCAATGGGATAATCTGGGCGATTTAAATTTTCGGTCAGCCAATCTGGTAAATGTAGATGTAGATAATTCCAACATAATCAGTCACGTTAATTACCTCTACACGACATTTAATGGCCCCGGGCTGTTTGCAAAGGTTTTTGATGATAATCCCATTCCTATTGCCACCGTCACCATCCCTTCAGATACGGTATGCATAGGCGGCGCAGCTACTTTTTCATCAACGGTTCAGTTTGGAGGCAATAATCTTACTTATCAGTGGCGGGTGAATGCCAATCCAATAGCTGGTGCTACAAATTCCATATTTTCAATCAATACATTAATTACCGGCGATTCTGTGGACGTTGTGGTTACCGGAAGCACTTTGGGGCATTATAAAGACACGAGTAATGCAATAACCATTTTCGTGGATACTGTTTTTATTTTCACCGGTGCGGTCGATAGCCTTTGGAGCAACTCTTTAAACTGGTGTGGCGGCAGCGTGCCTTCGGCGATGAACGATGTGCGGGTGCTTTCAGGCGTTACAGTGAGTGTGGATGTTCCGGCATTGTGTCACAATTTGCATTTATTGCAAGGAACAATATTGAATTTTATTGGGGCGGGAAATAGTTTATTGGTAGGGAATGAAATGGTGAATGAGGGGGAGATTCAGAATGGGAACGGGTTGGTGCAGGTGGCGGTGCCGTAGGGTGTTTCTATCAATAAAAGTAAAAGACGAAAAAAGCGACCCATTTCGAGTCGCTTTTTTAATTGCATGAAGCAGAAAGTCCGTTTATTAAACCTCTGCCACTAAATCTTTTAAAGTTTTACCGCTTTTCAGAAACCGGATGATTTCAGTTGCTTCGTGAACAAACACTTCGCGCACATTATCCGTCCGGCTGCTGGTAATTTCTGAAACAATAGCTTCCTTTTGAGGATTCATTTTTTGGTCAGCCATCATCTTATTAATAAGAATAATCTGGCCACTTGTTGCTTTTGGTTCGTAATCAACACTCTTTTTATTATTCATAATGTTATAGTGATTTTGTGCAAAACTAAGAAATAAATGTCGATTTTCCAACCTTATATTTAATGATGTGATTAAAATGTTGAGAAGACGAACGCCATCATTCGTTTTTCAGGCTCGAAACCGCCATCCACGCCATCATTCCCACGCCCGTTTTTAATGCTTCTTCATCAATATTAAAATGCGCATTGTGTACCGGTACCGTAAATTCTTCATCATTTTTATTAGTTCCAATCCTGAAAAAACAACCCGGCACCTGATGTGTATAATAACTGAAATCTTCCGCCGCCATTCTCTGGTTCAGTTCACGCACATTTTCTTCGCCTAAAAAGCTTTTGGCCCAATTGCTTGCCTGCTGCGTAAGCGTTTCATTATTTATTAAAGAAGGATAACCTACCGGAATTTCAACTTCTGCCCTGCCACCAAAGGAATCGGTTATTTGCTCCGTTATTTTTTTGATGAGCGCATGTGCTTCGTAACGCCAGGTTTCATCCATGGTGCGGAAGGTTCCCAAAATCTCTACCTTATCCGGAATAACATTGGTAGCAAAACCACCTGCTATTTTTCCAAAACTTAAAACGGATGGAATCAGCGCATTTCCTTTTCTAGAAATCACTTGTTGCAAGGCGGTGATTACTTGTGCCGCAATGGCAATCGGGTCAACGGTTTGATGCGGGAGCGCAGCGTGACCGCCTTTCCCATGGATGGTGATATAAATTTCATCAGCACTCGCCATGTATTGGCCGGCTCTGAAACCCACCGTGCCCGAAGGCAAATGCGGATAAACATGCAGCGCGAAAATGGCTGCAGGCGCGGGATTCAGCAGCACGCCTTCGTTTATAAGCAAGCTTGCACCGCCGGGATGCTTCTCTTCTCCGGGCTGAAAAATCAGTTTGACTGTTCCTTCAAATCCGTCTTTCAGTTCGTTCAATATTCTGGCTGCTCCTAAAAGACAAGTGCTGTGCACATCATGTCCGCAGGCATGCATCACGCCTGCGTTTTGAGATTTATAGCTCACGTCATTTGCTTCCTGAATCGGCAGCGCATCCATGTCGGCACGTAAGGCAATGCATTTCTTTTTCGGATTTTTTCCTTCAATAATGGCTACAATGCCCGTTCCTGCAATTCCTGTGGTGTGCTGAATGCCATACCCAGTAAGCTTTTCAGAGATAAACGCTGCCGTTTTATGTTCGGCAAATGAAAGCTCGGGGTGGGAATGAATATGGTGGCGTATCTCCTGAAAATCCGGAAAGTATGCCTCCGTTTTCTGGCGGATTAACTTAATCATCGTAAGTCTCTTTTATCAGCACAATGTCGGGCACTATCATTAGCGGACTGTAGATTCCATTTATTTGACGGTACAATTCCTGCGCTTCTCTGCGTGTTTTAAAATCGCCCACTTTCAGGCGGTATTGTGGTTGGATGTAGGTCATGTAAGCCCGCACACCCGGAAACCTGCGCAGGAAATCTACTTTCATCTGCGTTGCTTTTAAGCGGTCGTTTCCATTGTAAAGCTGCACCCTGAATCCTTTGCCTGAATGCGTGCTTCCGGTGCGCCTTCCGCTATTTCCGCTATTATTTTTTCGGGGAGATGATGGTGTGGAGATGGATGCTATAAGCATTGCCAGGCGCGGGTCTGCATGAATCACGATGTTCGAGCTGTCCGTATTTTCTACACCCTGCTGCGCGCTTATGTTTGTTTGAAAGCAACATCCGAAAGCTATTAGGCAGCAAAGAAAAAATGGTGGTTTCATAGTTTGCTTTCTTCGAGGATTTGTAAGGAGGCAGAACAACCCAACCTTGTTGCGCCGGCAAGAATAAGTTCCTGAGCAAACGCGAAATTACGGATGCCTCCTGATGCTTTAATGGCAATGGATTGTGGCAAATTTCTGCGCATCAGTTGCACCGCGTGGATGGTTGCTCCTGTGTGTGCATAGCCGGTGGAAGTTTTTAAATAATCAATTACGTGCTCCTGATAAAGGGTGCAACAATGCTCAATTTCTGTGTCGCTCAATATCCCGCTTTCAATGATGACTTTCATCTTCATTCCGGCAGATTTTACGGCGTGGAGGCAGGCTGTAATTTCTGTTTCCAAATGATGCCAGTCGTTAGTTTTAAGCGCGGCAATATTGTGCACCATGTCTATTTCCTCCGCACCATTAGAAAGCGCACAATCTATTTCCCGGAGTTTTGATTCGGTGGTTTGATAGCCGAATGGAAAACCAACAACCGTTGCAAGTTTCACTTCCGTTCCCCGCAAAATTTCATCCGCCTGACGAACATAATAAGGAGGCACACAAACGGCTGCAAAATGTGAAGTCAGGGCTTCTTCGCAAAGCCGCCCAATGTCTTGACTGGTAGCGGTTTGAGATAATAAAGTATGGTCAATATAGCTTGCAATATTCATGTGCTTCCCGTTGGCTTATTCTGCTTTTTCTACCGCAATTTTTGAACCCATGTTCTTAATAATTTCTTCCGCAAATTCACTGGTCTTCAGCAAGGTTGCATCATGCATCAGGTTGTAAAAATCAATGGTTACGCGTTTGCGTTTGATGGTTGTTTTCAGTCCATCCAGAATGCGGTTTGCAGCTTCATTCCAGCCGATATATTCCAACATCATTACGCCGCTCAGCAATAAAGAAGATGGATTCATGGTATCGGTATTTGCAAACTTTGGCGCAGTTCCGTGCGTGGCTTCAAACACAGCATAACCTGTTTCATAATTAATATTGGCGCCCGGTGAAATGCCAATGCCGCCAACAGAAGCCGCAAGTGCATCAGAGATGTAATCGCCATTCAGATTGAGTGTGGCAATCACGGAATAATCTTTAGGTGCTAACAGAATTTGCTGCAAAAAATTATCGGCAATCACATCGTTAATCATCACTTTACCCGATGCTAATGCTTGTTTCATTGCCGCCGTTGCTGCGTCTTCCCCTGATGCTTTTTTTATCGCTTCCCATTGCCCCCATGTAAACACTTTTTCACCAAATTCCCGCTCCGCAAGTTCATACCCCCAATGCTTAAAACCACCTTCGGTAAACTTCATGATGTTGCCTTTGTGGACCAGCGAAACGGAGGGTTTGCTATTTGCAATGGCATATTCTATCGCCGCTCTTATCAACCTTTCAGAACCCTGGCGGGATACGGGTTTGATGCCGTAAGACGATGTTTCGGGAAAACGGATTTTATCCGCAACGCCTAACGTTTTCAATAGCTCATAAAGCTGCTTTGCCTTCGGGTCGTCGTAGTTAAATTCAATGCCCGCATAAATGTCTTCAGTGTTCTCGCGAAAGATTACCATGTCCACATATTCCGGATGCTTCACCGGGCTGGGCACGCCCTGGAACCAATGTACCGGACGAAGGCAAACGTATAAATCCAGTTCCTGCCGCAACGCAACGTTTAAACTGCGAATGCCGCCACCAACGGGTGTTGTGAGCGGGCCTTTAATGGAAACAATGTATTTCTTTGCAGTATCTAGGGTTTCCTCCGGCAGCCATTCGCCTGTTTTGATGTGCGCCTTTTCTCCCGCCAGCATTTCCTTCCACTCAATTTTCTTGTTCGCGCCATAGCAAATTTCCACCGCGGCATCCAACACTTTTCGGGAGGCATTCCATACATCAGGGCCTATGCCATCACCTTCAATAAAAGGGATAATTGGGTAATCAGGAACAGACAGTTTTCCGTCTGCTTTCATCTTTATTTGTTCAGCGTTCATAAGCGATTTTCAGCTTTTAAAAAGGCTGCGAAACTACCAAAAAAGGGTTTAGGAACCGGAGAAAAAGGGGAGAGAAACTAGTTAGTCTTTTGCATGTTCCAGCGTAAAACCAAAGGATGAGCCAACGCCGGTTTTACTGCGCACATTCACCGTTTGTCCGTGCGCTTCCACAATGTGTTTCACAATAGCAAGACCTAAGCCTGTGCCGCCAATATGCCTGCTGCGACTGCGGTCGGCACGATAAAACCGTTCAAATATCCTGTTCAAGTGCGCTTCACCAATGCCCGGCCCGTCGTCAGAAATTTCTACATAAACGTGCTTTCCATCCATGACGTAACAACCCGCCGTTATAGTGCCGTTATCGTTTCCATACTTCAGCGCATTCTCTACAAGGTTGGCAATCACCTGCCTTATTTTAGGCTTGTCTGCATGCACTTTTAAACTGCCGCCGGTTCCTTTTTTAAAAGAAAGCGTAGTCGTTCTGTCTTTGGCTTTGAGGGAAAATTCTTCAAACACTTCGGCTATCAAATCCTGAATCACAAACTGCTCTTGTATAATGGGGGTTTTGCCATTTTCGAGTTTGCTGATTTCATCCAAATCGTCCACAAGTTGCACCAGCCGGTCGATGCTTTTATTGGCATTGGAAAGGAATTTCCGGTTCACGGCTTCATCCTCCAAAGCCCCGCCCAATAAGGTATCCACGTAACCCTGAACCATAAAAATGGGCGTCCGCAATTCATGGGCGAGGTTCATTAAAAACTCCTTCCTGAAAAGTTCATTTGCCCGCAGAATTTCTATTTCCTGACGGCTTTGCGCTGCCCATTTCTGCACGTCTTCACTCACTTCTTCAATAGATTTTTGAGGCAGGATGTGGTTGTAAAAAAACTCTTCTTTTTTGGTGGCTTTGGTTTGATAAATAAACTTGTAAATGAGCTTAATCTTCCGGTAAATAAACCGCTGCAGCGTGAATAAATAGAGGTAGTAAATGATGCAAAAGGTAATCACAAACACCAGCACCGGAATAAACCACTTAGGGCGCAAAAGCAGGCTCAGCGCAGCATTCACTAAAGAAATGATAAGCGCCGTGTAAGATGAAAGCGAATTGGGAGAAAGGTTTTTGGTCTTAAGAAACGACATGCAATAAGAAGAAAGGACAAGATAGTTCCTTAAGAAGAACGGCAACAGAAAAAATACTGTCAGGGAAATTTATCAGACAAGCTGACTAAGCGATAAATCAGTTCTTAAAGTGGATTTGACAGGGCAATACCTTATCCCAACTCAAACTTATAACCCACCCCTTTCACGGTTGTAATCAGCTCCACGCCCACCTTCTGGCGGATTTTGCGAATGTGCACGTCTATGGTTCTGTCGCCCACAATTACCTCCGTGCCCCAAACGCGCTGCAGTATTTCATTTCTCAAAAACACTCTGCCGGGTTTTGAAGCCAACAGCGATAGCAATTCAAACTCCTTTTTGGCAAGCAGAATTTCTTTGTCTTTGTAAGTAACGGTGAACTTTGTTTTATTGATTTCCAGGTCGGTGAAAGTGATTTTCTGTTCCTGGTCGTCATCTTTCTTAAACCGCCGGAGCGCAGCGCTGATGCGGGTTGCAAGCAATTCAGGTTTCACAGGTTTGGAAATATAATCGTCCGCGCCGGTTTTCAATCCTTCTATTTCTGATTTTTCGTCGGAGAGCGCCGTAAGGAAAATAATGGCAGTGTTTTCGAAATCAGGAAGCTGACGCAGTTCTTTAATGGTTTTGATACCGTCTTTATTCGGCATCATCACGTCCAGTAAAATAAGGTCGGGGCGAAATTCTTTAGCCTTTCTGATGGCTTCATTTCCATCTCTTGCAGTGGCAATGGCGTACCCTTTGTTCTTAAGGTTGTAACTGATGAACTCTACAATATCCGGCTCGTCATCTACAATCAAAATCTTGCCTGGTAATGCTTCCATAGAATTGTGATGCAATGATAGTTCTGCATCCCTGAACGCCACCCATTTAGTGCATTATCTTATTGTTACCCTTGCTTTTTCCAACGAAAAAAGACCTGAACTAAAAGGTCGTTTACCTAAGCGTTATGCTGCCATTTCCAATCTTGTAACCTTCGTTGTAAACCTCAATTTTGTAAGAGCCTTTTGCGTAGTCGCTGTCCTGATTCCAATCGGCAACAATGTTTTGAACCGGCGTGTTCTGTTTTAAATCTACTTGTTTGGCTAAGGTGTAATTAAGTGTTTGCCCGTCGTAAGTATCTGTAACTCCTGAACCATAGGCGGCATTGCTCAGCAAATTTCCGTTCGGGTCGAGGATGCGGAGGTACAAATCCTTCACGCCATTTTGGGCAATTCTGTTTTCATCAATATCGAAAATGATGCGCAGCACATCCACTTTCCGGGCGCGCTCTGTCGTCTTTTCTTTCCTTCCGTTTCTGCGCAAATCAATGGGCTGCAAACGAATGTTGGAAGCGTGCAACACCGCGCCCAGTCGCACTTTCTGTGCCAATGCAATGTTGGTGGTTACGGTCGAATCCCGCTCTTTTGTAACCACCTGATTATAGTCGTTTAACTGCTTGTTTTCCTGCTCAAGCTCTGCAATGCGCTCTTCATAATTCTTTACGCGGTTGTTTAATTCCGCAATCAGCGAGCGTGCTTTCGACAGGTCAGAACTGGTAGCTTTTGCATTCGAAAGGATGCCCTGAATTTGATTCCGCAACCGCTGAATTTCGCCGCTTTGCCCCGCCACCATGCTGTCGAGTTGTGCATTCCTGCCGGTGAGATTATCCAGGCGGGAAAGTGCCGCGTCATATTCGTTCTGTATGTTGTCGCGGTCTGTGGTAACCGCAATCAAAGTATCGCTTGTTGCTACGCTCTTTTGCAAGGCATTGTTGCGGCTCACAAACAAGTATATACACACCCCCAAAAGCGCCACAATAACGCCGATGTACATCAGGTTGGGATTTCTTTTTACCCGCGTTTCTTCAGGCTCGTGTTTAAAAGGATATTTGGAATCGTTGGTTTCTAAAGACATGCTGCTGGATGTTTAATTTCTTCGGGACGCAAATATAATTGAAGGCAAATGCGCTCTGAAAAAAACAAGGTGAAATTCCGTGACCGCAGCCATTTTATCTTTGCCACCCTTCTAACCATTCTTCTGTTTCTTCAATTCTAAAAATGCCGCCTCCATCTTCCAAAATCAATTACAAAAACCTGATGCAGCATCTTCATAAAAAGAAGTTTGAACCGGTGTATGTAATTGATGGCGAAGAAACTTTTTACATCGACCGCATCACGGAGTTTTTTGAACAGGAAATACTAACCGACGCCGAAAAAGATTTTAATCTGCTCACGCTTTATGGCAAGGAAAGCAATTGGGTGGACGTAGTGAATGCCTGCCGCCGCTTCCCAATGTTTGCCGAAAAGCAGGTGGTTATTTTAAAAGATGCTGCGCAGATGCAAACGCTCAACGAACTGGTTGCGTACCTCGAAAAACCTTCGCCCACCACCATCTTTCTGTTAGAGCATCGTTTCAAAAAAATTGATGGCAGAAGCAAGCTGGCAACGGTGGCTGCAAAAGCAGGAGTCGCATTTACCTCCGAAAAAATAAAGGACGATGCCCTGCCTGCATGGATTCAGCATTACGGACATGATATCGACTTTCAGATTGGCGTTTCAGAAGCGCAGTTACTTGCCGGTTTTTTGGGCAACGACGTTCAGAAAATCGTGAATGAAATTGAGAAGGTGCGCATTAACGTGCCCAATGAAAAAGTATTAACCGGAGACCTCATTCAGAAATACATTGGCATCAGCCGCGACTACAACATTTTTGAAATGCCGGTGGCTTACACCAGCGGTAATTGGGACAAGATGATTAAGATGCTGAAGTATTTTATCGCCAACCCTAAAAGCGCTGTAATGCCCGTCGTTATTGGTTCTTTCACCAGTCATTTAAGTCAACTTTTGGAGGAACATTATAACAAACGCACCGGGCAAAAATCAAAATGGCGACCCGACGATTTTAAAATGGCACTCGCTAATTTTTCCCTCCCTAAAACCGAAAAAGCAATTTTAATTGTAGGAGAATACAGTGCCAAAACCGTAGGCATCGGCACCCATCTGGACGGCACAGAATTGCTGATGGAAATGATTGGACGGCTACAGTTGATTTACTAAAACAAGCTCTTTTATTTCGGCGCTTTCTGTTTAGTTAACTCCCCCCTTTTTTTGGAGAGAACAATTGAATTTACCCAAAGCGCGAAAACAATAAAAACGTCATTGCGAGGGCTTGCCCGAAGCAATCTGAAGTCAAACTGTGTTACCCATCGCTTTTTAGATTGCTTCACTGCGTTCGCAATGACGTCAAGCTTAGATTAAAGTCGAAAGAAATGGTACGGAAGGCTTTAAGGAAGCAACAAAATTCTGAGCGCACAAATGAATTCACCTAAAGCGCGAAAACAATAAAAACGTCATTGCGAGGGCTTGCCCGAAGCAATCTGAAGTCAAACTGTGTTACCCATCGCTTTTTAGATTGCTTCACTGCGTTCGCAATAACGTCAACTTCAGGTTAACCGATATCCAATGGTGTATGAAAGGCTACAGTTAATCTACTAATCCATCAATCCGGAAATGCGACAAAATAATGGTTGCGCCTCCGGTGATATTGCGCCGCAAATTCCCCTTCCGTAAATGCTTTTCTATTTTTTAAAAAAGAAGAAAGCAAAGCAATTTTATAACCCAACGTTTCAAAAAACTGAAAGGTGGTTTCCGGGGTGCTGCCATACACATCCGACGCGCCTAAACCATACTCAAAAATCACAACAGGCTTGCAGCGTTTCAGCAATTCCACCCCACCCTGCAACACCAGCATTTCCGCACCTTCCACGTCTATTTTCAGCAGGTCAATTTGTATGTTTTCCGGAATAGCATGGTCTAGCTTTTCGGTCTGCACATGGATGGAAGTATCTTCTTCATTCGCGCGGTCGTAGCGGCGTTTTTTAAGCCCGCTGTAAGATGGATTGGACACCACGTAATTAAAACTGGCAATCCCTTTTTCATTGCTCAATGCCAGGTCTGAAATACTAACGTTGCTGCATCTGCCAAACTTTTGCATCAAAAACTCAAACAGCGCAGGTATTGGCTCAAAACCAAAATGCTGACCGCCGGGCGCAGCCTTTAGCATCAACTCCAAAATTTCTCCGCGATGGCAACCCACGTCTATGCAATTGCTTTCCTGATGGCACACCGACTCAATAACGCGTTTTGTTTGCGCATCATACCGTTGGTTTTTCGTGAGATAAAACGGCAGATAACCAGAAATCTTCTTGAGGAATTGCTTCATAAGCGAGGCTGCAAAGGACGCAAACCAAACCCATTCACCCAACCCCATTTTCATCTTTAAAAAACAAACCCCAAAGCAGGAACGGCTATTTTTGCGCCCTCCCAAAAAACAATCTTAAACATGCAAACCAACCTGAGCGAACAGGAAATCATCCGACGCGAAAAACTGAAAGAACTTGCCGCCCTCGGCATCAACCCATACCCCGCCCCGCTTTACGACGTTTCCCACACTGCCCAAACCATCAAGGATAATTTTAAAGAAGCCACTGCCGATGATTTTAAGGAAGTATCCCTTGCCGGCAGGCTGATGATGATACGCGACATGGGCAAAGCCGCTTTTGCAGAATTGCAGGATAGTTCAGGCCGCATCCAACTCTATATAAAGCGGGACGACATTTGCCCAACCGATGATAAAATGATGTACAATTCCGTGTTTAAAAAACTGCTGGATATTGGCGACATCATTGGCGTGAAGGGATATGTCTTCACCACAAAGACAGGCGAAACATCGGTGCACGTTTCCGAATTCACCCTCCTCACAAAAGCCCTCCACCCGCTGCCCATCGTTAAAGAAAAAGAAGGGGAAGTGTTTGATGCCGTGAGCGACCCGGAATTTAAATACCGTCAGCGCTATGCCGATTTAATCGTGAACCCAAACGTGCGGGAAACCTTCGTCAAAATCACGAAAATGAAGAACGCCATCCGCAATTTCCTGAATGAGCGCGGCGCTTTGGAGGTGGATACGCCGGTGCTGCAACCCATCCCCGGCGGTGCCATTGCCCGCCCTTTCGTTACCCACCACAATGCTTTAGACATTCCGCTTTACATGCGTATCGCCAACGAGCTTTACCTGAAACGCCTCATTGTGGGCGGCTTCGATTGGGTGTATGAGTTCAGCCGCAACTTCCGCAATGAAGGCATGGACCGCACGCACAATCCTGAATTTACCATCCTGGAATTTTATACGGCTTACAAAGATTATTTGTGGATGATGGACATAACGGAGCAAATGCTGGAAGAAACTGCCATCGCCACCAACGGAACTACGGAAGTGAAAACCGGCGACACCAACATTTCTTTCAAAGCACCTTTTGCCCGCATTTCCATTACCGATGCCATTAAGGAGCACACCGGTTTTGATGTGAGCGCGATGAATGAACCGCAACTTCTGGAGGTTTGCAAAGAGCTGCACATACCCACCGACAGCAGCATGGGCAAAGGCAAACTGATTGATGAAATTTTTGGCGGCAAATGCGAAGGCAAATACATTCAGCCCACATTTATTATTGATTATCCGGTGGAGATGAGCCCGCTTACCAAAAAGCACCGCAGCAAACCCGGACTTGTGGAGCGTTTTGAATTAATCATCAATGGAAAAGAAATAGCCAACGCTTATTCTGAGCTAAACGACCCCATAGACCAGCGTGAACGGTTTGAAGACCAGTTGGAACTGATGCAGCGCGGCGACCAGGAAGCTATGTTTATAGACTATGATTTTTTGCGCGCACTGGAATATGGCATGCCTCCCACCGCCGGCATCGGCATCGGCATAGAGCGGCTGGCAATGCTTTTAACCGGCAACGTAAGCATTCAGGATGTGTTGCTTTTTCCGCAGATGCGGCCGGAGAAGTGAGGGGCAATATCATCAATAAGATGGGAAACTATGAGCTTTTGTTATTTACATGTTAATGACAGGCTTTTTTGCAAATGCTAAATAACCGATTACTAACGTTGTATTCTATTATCGTCATTTTTCAAAAATTTTTTCAATGAAAAAGATTAGTTGTTTGGTGTTCTGTCTGCTATTTCTTTGGACATCTTGTACTAAAAATAATAAAGCAGTATATTCTACGTGGTATGTAAACAGTGAAAAATTTTCCACAAACGATGTTCGGGCAGATGAGGGAAAAGCAGTGCATGAAATTCAGGGTAATGATTTCAACAACCGTTTTTTTCTAACTTTTAACCTAGATTATTTTCCTGAAAACGGGTCTTTACCTATACGGTGCGGTAACACATCTAATCCAGAATCGGCGTGTTTAGTAATCACTTATCACAGTATTGGTTATTTAGGACCTCATAATGCATTTTTAGAAGCTTCATCGTCAAAAGGAAAGGTGAGCTATACATTAATTCCAACATGGTTTTACAATGAAAAAGATGTTAATGATAGTTTGTCAATTAGCGGAATTTTTAACCAACCTTAATTTAAAAACTAAAATCAAATGAAAAACTTTCTACTTACTTTTCTTTCAACTGCTATCGCAATAATTTCTTTCGCACAAAATGGCGAATTACCTCCTGTCACCTTTCCAGCAAATACGACAATCTGTGATAACACAACATGGAAACTCGTTTTTCAGGATGATTTTAATGGCAATAAATTAGGCAGCCCATGGCTGACGTGGAACACTTATTTAGGATCTATTGAGGATGATAATTGGTCAGGAGCTCGATGTTCTCCTGCTGACCTCGCAATAATTAGGGATAAAAATGTTGTAGTTAGCAATGGTACTGTGAAACTTAAAATGAGAAAAGAATCTGATTCATGGATTTGTGACACATGCTATCCTTACCAATTATATCAACGCAGTTACACTAAGGGTCTAATTCACATCCCATTTTCAAAAGGATTTAATTCTGGTAGCTTCGAAGCAAGAGTTAAATTCCCCACTTTCAAGTTTGCTCATTGTGCATTTTGGTTATGGCATGGTAAAGCTTTTGATCCAACAGATACTAATTCTAGAGGTGTAAACGAAATAGATATAGCTGAAGGTTATGGACATCGTAAAGATTATCTTCGTTGTTTTGGCCCAAAAAATTTTTCTAATGTAACTAATAGTACACATGCGTGGGAAATGGGAATAACTCCGGCTTCAAACCCTTACAATATGACCCACAAAGAGGCTAGTACACGTTATCCAGGTCAGGAATGGTACAATTGTGTACGGGGTAATAATCTAAAAATTGATGAATTTCACACATACATCGGCGAATGGGATACTACACTAATAAATTTTTATTTAGATGGCATTTTAATAAACCAAATCTATAAATATTACAGACCTGAAACCATATATCAAGGTAATTATGTTTTCAACATTAAAATCCCTTCCTTTTGTAATGTTAATGGTTTGTATCGGGTTAATAATGCATTCCCATACAATAATAATTCTTTTAGTTCATTAATATTTGGTACTGGCATTGATACTACTTCAGTTAAACATCAATACGGGTTTTTAGGTGAAATGGAGGTAGACTACGTGAAAGTGTGGCAACGCCAAATAGAAAACGGATGGACTCCTTTATGTGAACCCGCTCCCTATGTAGCCAGTATTTTGGGTCCCAAAACAGTCTGTAGTACCGCCACATTTAATGCTGTACCACCAGCACCAAGTGGGTGGTGGCCAAGCCCAAGCAGTATCACATCCTTTGTTAATAATATCTCTATTCTATCAAGTAATAATACAACAGCAAATGTTCAAAAAATTGGAGGTCCCACTGCCGCCGGTCCAGGATATTTGTTTTATTTATCCACCAGTACCGTTTGCCCTACAGGTGCTAAATTGGTTGGTAAAGAGATTATGGTTGGTAAACCTGTAAATGTTCAAACCGTAGCTGTTGAAACACATAAAAATACTATATTCGGAGATTTTATTAAATATTATTTAGGCGCGGGGGTTGGCTTGACGAATGATTACAATACCTATGAATGGGATGTTGATTTTGGAACTACAGTTTCACAACATTATCATTCTTTCGGTCAGTATGTCTCCACTCCCTTTGTACCATACGACCCTCAGTTAACATCAAGCATTTTATGGACGCTTAAAGCCTCTAATGAATGCGGCACAGTAATAAAAACTGGTCAAATGACTTTTAATAAACTGCGTAAAACTCCTACTTCAGAATCTGATACAGACGCATTGAACATTTATGCTATTGCAGACATTCCTGATTTTGATATTTTTCAAAGAGATGTCGAGAATATCGTTTCTCAAAAATTTGTGGAGGAAACCGACGATAGCGTAAGGATTCATTCTATGATCAGTAAAACATACCTGGATGAACTTGCACCTTATTTACTCTACGATAGCAGCGATATTGATATACTCAATAACTCCCGTCCATCCGATCCAAATCTTGATGTCAATTCGTCAACCTTATTCTATCCGAACCCAGCTAACAATTTTCTGAATTTCACATTAGCTGAAAGCTATGTTTCTAATGAAATTGTGACATTGAAAATCTATGATTTAATTGGAAAATTACACTTAGAAAAACAAATTCTTTACACCACCGGGAATATTTTAAGTATAGACATTTCTTCTCTCCCATTTGGCATTTACACACTCCAAGTAAATCAAAATCAAAAGGTAGAACATTTTAAAATATCGAAAAAAGAATAAGTTATTTCTCTACGGGAATTTAAATCTTCTAATTGATGATAAACAGGTAATAAAGTAAATGGAAAAGATTATTCGTTGATGACTATCAAGTTCAAACACTGTTTATATGAGCTTAACTTCAAAATCAATGTGCAATGTCTCCCATCCAAAGTCCATCGTTCATCTTTCAAAAGTCTATGAATGGCATTCGCAAGCCATTGCTCGCCATTAAGATGCCATTGCTCGTAATGCACCTGCCATTGTTTCGTATTCGCATGACATTGCTTCGCATTCGCAAGCCATTGTTCCCCATTCGCATGACATTGCTTCGCATCATCCTGACATTGTTTCGTATTCGCACGTCAATGCTCCACATTCGCATGACATTGCTTCGCATTCGCATGGCATTGCTGCCATTCCGTCATCAAATGTCTATTCACCCATCCTCCGCAATCCAAATTTTCTCACCCAAATGTAAAATTTTTGTTTAAAAGTCACGCACCACGTGCAGAATTAAAACCCACCCTTTATTTTTGCACCCAGTCTTTTCATAACTTCCAAAAAAACAAATCAAAATGACCAACCTCCAATCCCGCAAACGCGTTGCTTACGCCGACGTTCAAAAATTCTTAGGTGATAATGCCCCGCAGTTTACCGGTTTCGTCCCCCTTCAGGCAGCAGAAGAAAATTTCAACACCCAGCTTTCCGTACTCGATACCGCTTTCCGCCTGCAGGAAACAAAATCCACCGCCACCACAACCCTCAAAAATGAAAAAGAAACCGAAATCGTAAAGTTCATAGTCCCCATCTCCCGCAAAGCCATGCGTTGGGCGCAAGCCGAAGAAAATACAGAACTCCACGATCTTTTCGATGTCGAAATCACCATGCTCCTCCGCCTTTCCGATGCAGGAACCCTAAGCCGCGTCACCAACATCGTAATGAACCTTCGTGCAAACGTAACCGACCTTGCCGGCTATCGCATCACGCCCGCAAACATTTCTAACGCCGAAGCGCTTCTTGCTGCATACACACCCCTCATCCCCAAACCCCGCGATCTTCAGGGCATCTCCGAAACCGGCACCGCCGATGCAAAAGAAATTATCAAAAAAATAGATCGGGAAGTCGCCATCATGTCCGATCTTATAATCGGTGAATTCACAGAGTCCGATCCCGCCCTCGTAGCAGCATGGCGTCATGCAAAAGAAATAGGTCAGATTTCCGTGCGCCACACTGCGCTTCACGTCCTCGCTCAAAATGCCGATCACGAGCCGCTTGAAGGCGTGCGCGTCCTCATCCGCGAGCTAAACCGCGAAGATATTACAGACATTAACGGTCTGGCAGATATCATTAAATTCAAACCCGGCACCTTCCATATTGATTTCTTCATTGGCGAAGAACTAAAACGCACCCTCATTGAAGAAATAGAGCAGGGCGAATCCCAGCAAATAGAAATCACTTTGTAAATCCAAAACTTCAAAGTTTAAGTTCCTTGTGGCCGGTGTTTCACCGGCCCTTTTTTTTCGCAATTAGCCATTTCACCCATCAAATTCCACCAAAAAACCTACATTGCACCCTTGCTTGCATCAAACCTTAGCCCTTAAAAAACATCCCCTTCTTCTTCATTAATTTGCCGCTCTTTTAATTAATACCATTTAGACATCTAAACACACACAATTTTTATATAGCTCCTAACCGGTGATAGATTGAATGGTTTGGGAGGTCAGGTTTTGGATGATATGCATTATTTCGTCGGAGAGATGGGACAATGTTTTAAAGATTTTATTACCCATCTTGTCTTTTATATATTGCCACATTTTCTCGGCAGGATGTAGCTCCGGGCTATACGGGGGCAGAAATAGCAAACCAATGTTTTGGAGAATTTTCAATCGTCGCGCTTTGTGAAATGCGCCATTATCCAGTATTAAAATCTTAAACTCGCGTGGCTTGCAAGCTGAAAAGCTTTCAAGGTATTGCTGGAAACAATCCGTGTTGCAATAGGGCATTTCGAGCGTGTGGTGCGCACCATTTACGGGCGAATAGGCACCAAATAAATAGAAGTTCTTAAACTGATGCTGGTAGGGGATGAGGGGCTTTACGCCCCGCATGGTTAAGCAGCGGCGCTGGATGGAAAGCAAGCCAAAGCGGCTTTCATCCATTGCGTAAACGTTCACCGCATCGCAACCGGAATGTTGAAACTTTTCAGATTTAATATGTTCAATCTGTGCAATCAGGTTTTTTAAAAACGGCTACCGCCGTTTCGTCTTTTTTTACGTGGCTTTTTCGTCCCACTTTTAGCTTAGCGCCGAAGTTTCGTTTCAGATACTTATTGGTGGCGTGATACTTCTTATCGGTACCCAGCTCCTGATTTATCCATGCCTGTGCTTCTACCGAAAGAAGTAAAGGCGTTTTTAGGGTCCGCCAGCTTTGCGGCTATTTTTGCTTTGCCGGCAGCGTCAATACCTGAGCGGTAATCTCCGCCGCGCTTGTCGGCGCAAAGCGCATCCAATCCGCCGGTTTTATACAGGCGCTTCCAGGATGCGACAGCATTACGGCTAGAACCCACTTTAGATGCAAGCGCATCAATGGAATAAACACCTTTGGCTAAATACTGTAACATCTTTAATCGGGGAAGCAGGTGCCGGCTTGCTTTTGAAAGAAGCAACTTTATTTCTTCTACAGACTCTTTGACGGTAATTGATTGTGGTAATGCCATGAAATTACATAGACAATAATCATGCTAACATAGGTGTATAAACGGTATTACACAGATTATCTCAACTGATAAAAAATCAGGGAAATCCTTAAATCAGCCTAATCCACGATTCAAAAGAGCGGAAATAAGCTTTTCGTCAGGTTGCTTTGTGCAAGGTCTCGCAATTATTTTGGGATATTTTCCGATGTCATCGGTTCATTTCCCGCCGGAGGTCTTTTTGCTGGTCGCGGGCTTTAATGGTATCGCGCTTATCGTAAAGTTTTTTACCTTTTCCTAAGCCTACTTCAAGTTTGGCGCGTCCTTCTTCATTCACAAACATGCTGAGGGGCACAATTGTAAATCCTTTTTCTTTCATTTTCTGCTCCCATTTGCGGAGTTCGCGTTTGTTGAGGAGGAGTTTGCGTTCGCGGGTAGGTTCGTGTCCGGCGTATCCGGCATTTACATATTCAGCAATATGGAGGCTTTTAATCCAAAGTTCACCGTTTATGAAAATGCAATAGCTGTCGTTAAAGGATACTTTGCTATTGCGGACGGATTTAATTTCGGAGCCTGTGAGCATGATGCCTGCGGTGAGGCGGTCTTCAATAAAATACTCGAAGGTGGCAGGGCGGTTTTTGATGAAGACTTGGTGCGGCAAAAAGAGGCGTTTATTTGAGAAAGGGTTTGCTACAAAAGTAAACACCAACCGTAATTATAATAACCTGCGCAAGATTTAGGAAAAACATCCACCAGATTAATTCTCTGGTCATTTTGTCCATCTTTTTTGGAAAACGTTCAGCTAAATCTGTATCATTTATGGCATTGAAGCTCATAATTTATTTTAAAATTTAAATAATTATGCCGCTTTTGTAAACCAGTCTATCGTTTCAGAAAGTTTGGTTTTAAGTTCTTTCCGGTCGATGATGAAATCGAGGAAGCCATGCTCCAACAAAAATTCTGAACGCTGAAAGCCGGGGGGTAAATCTTTTTTGATGGTTTCCTTAATAATTCTGGGTCCTGCAAATCCAATTAACGCATTTGGCTCTGCAATATTAATGTCGCCCAACATGGCGTAAGATGCTGTAACACCGCCGGTTGTAGGGTCGGTCATCAAAGAAATATACGGCAGTTTAGCTTTGGCAAGAAGGGTAAGTTTTGCAGAAGTTTTTGCCATTTGCATAAGGGAGAATGCACTTTCCATCATCCGCGCACCGCCACTTTTAGAAATAACCATAAACGGCATTTTGTGAGCAATGGCATAATCAATACCACGGCTTATTTTCTCACCCACCACAGAACCCATACTGCCGCCAATAAAATTGAAGTTCATGCAGGCAACTACCAGTTTTTTACCATTCAGCTCCCCTACTCCAACGCTCATGGCATCCTTTAATCCGGTGGATGATTGTGCTTCATTCAGTCGCTTTGTGTAGGATTTTACGTCCACGAATTCAAGCGCATCTTTTGGGGTTATGCCTTCAAAAAGGAGTTCATATTCCTGATGGTCGAAAAGAATATCGAAGTATTCGGCGGCATTTATCCGTGTGTGAAAATTGCAGTGTGGGCAGAGGTAATAATGGTCTTCAAGGTCTTTTCGGGTGGATGTGGTTTTGCATTCCGGGCACCGGAACCACAATCCGTCGGGTGCTTCTTTCTTTTCGTTGGTGGTGGTGAGAATTCCTTTTTTAATCCGGCGAAACCAGGTGGACATAATTTGGTGCGGTTGGTGAAAATCCGTTTAAACTTTTTCAGGAAACGGGGGTGTAAAGATAATGGCTGCAGCAAAAGAAGGTTTAGCTAACAGAAAATCAACCCACTTCGCCTTGCTTCCCTGAAAGTAAATAGATGACCGCCATGCGGATAGCTACACCATTTTCCACCTGTTCCAGAATAATGGACTGACTGCCATCCGCCACGTCTGAACTTATTTCCACACCGCGGTTTATGGGTCCCGGGTGCATAATCAGCACTTCTTTTTCTAAATCCTGAAGCATTTTTTTGTTGATGCCATAATACAGGGCATATTCCCGCAGCGTAGAAAATAATGGCTTGTGCTGCCGCTCCAACTGAATGCGCAACACGTTGGCAACTTCACACCACTGCAATGCTTTTTTTACATCGTAAGACACTTTTACGCCCAACGCTTCAATGTGTTTTGGAATGAGCGTGGGCGGCCCTGCTACAATTACTTCTGCACCTAATTTTTGTAGGCAAAAAATATTGCTCAGCGCCACCCTGGAATGCATGATGTCGCCGATTATGGCAACACGTTTCCCTTTCAGATTGCCCAATTTTTCCTGCATGGAAAATGCATCCAGCAAGGCTTGTGTGGGATGTTCATTCGTGCCGTCGCCGGCGTTGATAATGCTTGCGTCGATGTGGCGGGAAAGAAACCAGGGCGCCCCGCTGGCAGCATGTCGCATCACCACCATGTCCACCTTCATTGCAAGAATATTGTTGACGGTATCAATCAGCGTTTCGCCTTTTGAAACAGAAGAATTGGAGGCTGAAAAATTTACCACATCGGCACTCAGTCTTTTCTGTGCAAGCTCAAAAGAAATGCGGGTGCGGGTGCTGTTTTCGTAAAAAATATTGGCAACAGTGGTATCGCGCAGTGCAGGGACTTTTTTGATTTGCCTTTGCAGCACTTGCTTAAAATTATCTGCCGTCCGGAAAATGGTTTGGATGTCTTCTTCGGGAAGTTCTTTAATGCCCAACAAATGTTTTACTGAAAGCGACATGCAGTCCTGGTTTCCTTTTGCTTTTTAAATTGTTTGTTCAATCCAATAACACCACTTCATCTTTTCCATCTTTTTCCTGCCAATAAACTTTTACTTTCTGGCTCATAACGGTGTCGATAGTTCTGCCCACATAATCCGGTTTTATCGGCAATTCGCGACTGTAGCGGCGGTCAATCAGCACCATTAATTCCACACTTTTCGGTCGCCCAAAATCAAGCAGTGCATCCATTGCAGAGCGGATGGTTCTGCCGGTATGCAGCACATCGTCTATCAGCACCACGTTTTTATTTTCAATGCTGAAGGGAATGTCGGTGGCGGCGGGTTCATTCAGTCCATCGCCCTGGTGCACATCATCGCGGTAAAATGTGATGTCGAGTTTGCCATATTGCAAGGCGTTTCCGGCGGCTATTTTTTTCACGAAACCTGCAATTTTTTCAGAGAAGAAAACCCCGCGTGGCTGAATGCCAATCAGCACCATCTGTGAAAAGTCGGTGAGGTTTTCCGTTAGTTGATGCGCCAGCCGCTGCATGGTAATCTGGAGTTGGTGATGGGTGAGCAGCGTCTTCAAAAAATAAGTGGATTTGAGTTTTCAAAAATAAGCGCTGTAATTCTTTTTTAAGAAGGAATGAATTGGGTGGAGGTGCACAAAGGCAAAAATGGAAGCAGTAACTTTGGCGGTGGAAATCTTGAAAGTATGATGAATAAAGCGTTTCAGCAGGTAAACGAACTAATAAATGCCTATGCTATTGCCCTTGAAAATTTTGACGTAAAGGGAATGGCGCTTCAATATGAATTGCCCTGTAGTTTTCTTTCTGATGATTCCAATTTAGTGTTTTCAGAGGCTCCGAAACTGGAAGCTTTCTTTAACCAGGGCATTTCTTTTTACAAACAATTCGGGATGAATTTTGCCGTGCCGGAAGTGCGCACCAAATATTTGTGGTCGGAAAAAATCATCAAAACAAAAGTGCGCTGGCAATACCTCAACCAGCATAAAAAATTGCTTTACGGCTGTGATTATGAATATCTGCTGCGCAAAGACAAACACGGCCACTGGAAAATTTCCGTTTCTGTTTCATTGAATGAAAAGCAGCAAATGGAAGCATGGAAGGAGCTGCAAAAAGCGAGCAATGAAGGTTGATATTCCCTGAAGAATAAACCGAACGCAATTTCCTTACTGAAACGCATTTATCCCCGTCACGTCCATTCCGGTTATCAGCAAATGCACATCATGCGTGCCTTCATAAGTAATAACCGATTCCAGATTCATCATGTGGCGCATAATGCTGAATTCGCCTGTAATGCCCATCCCGCCTAATATCTGACGTGCTTCGCGGGCAATATCCAAGGCTACTTCGCAACTGTTCCTTTTTGCCATGGAAATCTGTGCCGGTGTTGCGCGGTCTTCATCCCGAAGTTGCCCAAGCCGCCAAACAAGTAATTGACCTTTCGTGATTTCCGTAATCATCTCCGCAAGTTTCTTTTGCTGAAGCTGAAACCCTGCAATGGGGCGGCCAAACTGAATGCGCTGCTTTGCGTATCTCAACGATGTGTCGTAACAATCCATTGCGCATCCAAGTGCTCCCCAGGCAATGCCATAGCGTGCGCTTGAAAGGCAGGATAGAGGACCTTTCAACCCTTTTATTTCAGGGAACAAATTTTCTTTCGGAACCTTTACGTTATCAAAAACCAACTCACCGGTAGCTGACGCACGTAAGCTCCATTTGCCGTGCGTTTCAGGCGTAGAAAAACCTTCCATGCCGCGCTCCACAATCAGTCCGCGGATGTCGCCATTTTCATCCTTTGCCCACACTACTGCAACCTGTGCAAAAGGCGCATTCGAAATCCACATTTTTGCTCCGTTAAGTATTACATGGTCGCCAGCGTCTTTAAATTTTGTTTCCATTCCGGCAGGGTTCGAACCATGGTTTGGCTCCGTCAGTCCGAAACATCCCATCCATTCTCCGGTAGCCAGCTTTGGTAAAAACTTTTTCTTTTGCGCTTCTGTTCCGAATTTATAAATTGGAAACATCACCAGAGAACCTTGCACAGATGCCGTGGAACGAACGCCAGAATCGCCGCGCTCCAGCTCCTGCATCATGATTCCGTAAGTAGTATAATTCAATCCTGCACCACCATATTCCTGCGGCACAAAAGGACCGAAACAACCCTGCTCGCCCAGGCCTTTAATAATCTGATTTGGGAATTCGGCACGTTGCGCATAGTCTTCAATAATGGGGCTTACTTCTTTTTTCACGAAGGCACGAACGGAATCGCGAATCAGTATTTGTTCTTCAGTTAGCAGTTCATCTACTAAATAATAATCGGGATGTTGATACAAATCTTTTTCCATAAAATTGTTAAAGGTGGGGAATTAAGGGCGCGAAGGTAGCCATTTTACCACAAGTTGATTAAATTTGCGCCGCTTTTCTGCCAACTTTCCAGTTCCATTGTGTAGGCTATTTGCCGATAATCATTTTTCATTACCTGCAAAACCCGTTATTCATGCGGCTTCTAGGCAAATGCAATAATTTTTAAAAACTTTTCCCACAATACTGGAATATGTTTTGTGAAATGAATGGCGAACGAAAGGCAAGAACAAACGACAACTTCCGTTTTACTGTCTTGTTTCGTAAATAGTTACACACAAATTTTTAAAAACTAACAGCACCCATGAGGCAGTTAAAAATTGCAACCCAGATTACCAACCGCGATTCCCAGGCAGTTGAAAAATACCTCCAGGAAATCAGCAAAATATCCATGATTGTTCCGGAAGAGGAAACAACCCTTGCACAGCGCATTCACATTGGCGACCAGTGGGCGCTCGAAAAACTCGTAAAATCCAACCTCCGTTTTGTTGTATCCGTAGCAAAGCAATATCAGCACCAGGGTTTAAGCTTGAGTGATTTAATTAACGAAGGCAACTTAGGATTGATTAAAGCTGCGCAGCGTTTTGATGAAACCAAAGGCTTTAAGTTCATTTCCTACGCTGTGTGGTGGATTCGCCAATCCATTTTGCAGGCATTGGCTGAGCAGGGACGATTGGTAAGACTGCCGCAAAACAAAATCGGCACTTATAACAAAGCCAACAAGGCATACATCGCTTTTGAGCAGGAATATGAGCGCGAACCTTCCACTGAGGAATTGGCGGAACTGCTCGAAATGAGCGAAACGGAAATCACCAACATTTTCACTTCCAACACACGTCACACGTCGCTTGATGCACCGGTCCATGAGGCGGAAGACGTTGCCATGGGCGATTTATTGCCCGGCGCTAATGATACGGATGATGATGTGATGCGGGATTCCTTGCGTAATGAAATTAAGCGGATTTTAAAGACGCTGAGCCTGCGTGAAGCGGAGATTCTTTCAGCTTATTTTGGATTGGAGGGAGACAGCGGACCTACCATTGAGGAAATTGGCGACAAATATGACCTTACAAAGGAGCGCATCCGCCAGATAAAAGAGCGGGCTATTAAACGCCTTCAGAAAGCGCGGTATAGCAATGCTTTGAAAGTTTATTTAGGATAGAATTTCTAAGAGTTTTGTTGAGATAAAGCAGGGTGGCGAAAGTTGTCCTGCTTTTTTATTAAATAATGTTGACTTCTAACCCTAATTTTAATTGCCTTGAAATTTCATCAAGTTGTTCCTTCTTTTTTGCCGTTGATGAGTGTGTCATTACTAGGAAATTTCTGCTAGTTTTTGATTGACTATAAAAATCATCTTCTTTTTTAGAAACCAGCGAAACACCACAGAAGGAAATGTTTAAAGCCTCTATTTTTTCTTCTCCAATCTGTTCAATGCAGGCTATCAAAGTGTCTTTTGCAAAACGCTCAGAAATTATTTTACCGTTTGAAAACTTTACTTCCAGAATTGTTTTAGCTGACTTATTATGGGATGGAATTGAGAATGCTTTTTTAGGAATAATCTCTTTAGTTTCTGGAATTTGCTGCTCAATACCAGAACTAAAACTTCTTTTCCTTGATAATTTTACTCTAATTGGTTCATTAGGTACGTAATCAATAATCAGCACTAATTCTCTTTCTATTTGAGATAATATTGGACTGACACTTTTTTCTAGTAATGGAATTACTTCGTCCCTGATAATGTCCTCTTCAATTTGATTAGTTTGCTCAATTAGTTCGTGTGGTAATTGCGCACCTAATTCTTTCAGCGTTTGAATACTGCTGTACAACTTTTCTAGCTTAGTCATTACAAGAAGTTTTTTTTCAAAAGTAGTGGGAAATGAAGGTTTTCAAAGCATTGGAATTAATAGATTACACCCGCCTTTTAAAAGCTATATTTCCACTTCAGGCAAGAGAACTGTCTTTATTTTAGGTCGCGAGAATGCTTTTTCCTTGTTTGACTTTTTTTAATACTGTTGATCCATTTTGGTTTCTTTTTCCTTTCTAAAAACCGCCAACCCCACCCTGCTTACCGCCCACCCCACCATTCCCGCAACTAAAGCCAATACAAGCCCTCCCAGAAAAAAAGCAACGCCTTCCTCTTTCACTCTATCCAAAGTAAGCGTGTGCCAATCAAGGCTCCATTCATTATAACCCAAAAGGCCTTTGCCCACTGCCAGACTTGCCATCCACCAAAAAGCAGTGAAGGGAAAAATGCTGATGTTGGCGGCTATGAGAAACAGGGTTTTGTTTAAGCGCAGCAGCACTGCCAACGGAATTCCAATAGCCAACTGAAAGCCCCAAACCGGAACAATCCCCATAAAAAAGCCCAAACCAATAGATGCTGCTTTCATTTGGTTGGTTTCATCAGGATTCACGAAAAGCGCGCGCCACAAGGCTTTCCAGCCGGCTTTGGTGAAAAGGGAACGCACAAAATCGCGCGGCTTAATCCATAACAAGGCAATTAAAACCAACACCGTGTTGAGGATGCTGATGCGCGTAAAATCTTTAAACGGGCGGAAGTGCGTAATCCTTTCTTCGGCTTTTGGATAATAGACGCGCACCGGAATACTCCGCACTTCCACCCCACTCCATGCCGCGCGCACCATCACTTCTATCTCCCATTCGTACTTGCGGGTGAAGTATTTTTTAGCAGCCAGTTTTTGCAAAGGATAAGCGCGATAACCACTTTGCGTATCGGGCAATGAAAGCCCTGTGTTTACCCAAAACCAGAAGTTAGAAAACCGATTACCAAAGGAACTTTTTTGGGGCACGTTTTCCACTTCCATATTTCGCGCACCAACGATTAATGCTGTGGGTGTTGCTTCAATAGCGGCGGCAAATTTTTCAAGGTCTTCAGGGTAATGCTGACCATCACTATCAATGGTTATGGCATGACTGAAACCCAACTCCCACGCAGCTTTCAAGCCTTTGCGAAGTGCGTAGCCTTTGCCTTTGTTGGGCTGATAACTGATGGAATGAATTTGCGGAAAGCGTTGTAAAATCTCCTCCGTTTCATCCGTGCTGCCATCATTCACTACCACTATTTTATCCGTGAAACGCAACAAACCCACCAACACTTTTTCAAGCGTTTGGGCATTATTGAAAGTTGGGACGAGGATGGAAATGTGGGAAGGGAGCAGGTTCATAAGTTCATAAGAAGATGAAAGTCTAAAGACAAAAGTCTAAAGCGGTTGTTCAATGAAAAATAGCATTCCTAAAAAATCATCCTTCATCTTAAAAACCATAAAAATCTGCGTTCCATCATTGCCGAATTACCAAATTGCCGAATTATCCTCCGTTCCATCATTACCGAATTGTCAAATTACCAAATTGCCAAATTGCCTAATTACCCAACTTTTCCTCAATCTCCTCTCTTTCATCCACAGTCGCAATTTCTCTTTTCAATGCCTCGCGGTAATAGTGTTTCGCCCGGCTATTCCATCCGCGAGAAGCGCAATAATCACCGGCTATGCGCCAGGCATCATAATGCGTGGGATTGCTGCGCACAATCAATCCGGTATCCACTTTTTCATGGCGCAGCCACTTCATTTTTTCCTGCCTGAATGCCATGAACTGCGCAAAGGTTTTGGTTTGCAAAAAGCTGTCGGAAGGAATGTTCAAAACAACGTCCGCTATTTCATCTGCGAAGCTAAAACCCTTGCCTGAAAGCACTTTGCGGAGGTCGTAACACACGTATTCCCCCATTTGCCAGGGCGCAGTGCTCACCCACATCAGCAAACTATCAGGCTGGAAAATGATGCTGTGGTGGGCAATCATTTGGTTGACGGCTTTCTCATTTCCCTCGCCAATGTTTACGCCATTAATGCCGCGCCGGTCGCGGAGAACGGCTGCCATTTTTTGGGGCGTGAGTGGATAAGCGTTCGTCAGTAATTGCTGCAGGCGCTGATACCGGTAAAGCGATGCGCTTCGGGCAATCTGCGTGATGTTTTGTTCCTGCTTTTCAAAGGCTTTGCTCTGATAATGATTGGTGCATTGGATGGCATCCTGCGCGGGGTCGTAAATAGCAAGTTCATCAGGGGTTTTTTCGATGATGATTGCCTTGCCATCTTTTGCGCTGCCCACCATAATGCTTTCACTCACAAACATTTTCCTGCGCCGGGCAATGGTAATGGCTTCATTAAGCGTGGCGGCATATTGCAACACTTCGCGGGCTACAAGGCTTACCGGCGTGGCGGCGCCAATGGGAATATCGCTCCTTGCTGCATTGATGGTGACGGTGAGTCCTGCACTATTCATTCCGCTCACAACGCCCGTAAACCCACCCCAGGTAATGCTTACAAAGGAATGCCCCGCCTGCGGCTTGTAGAAGGAAACGATTTTATTTTCAGCAAAACGGTCGCCCACCCAAAAGTCGAAATTGCGGCCTATCAACATGCTGCCATCGGCAGTTTTATCGCCCCAGGCACCGAAGGATGTGCAGCCCACGAGCATCATGTTTTGCAGGGCATGACCAATGTCGTGGGCTGCGTGATAATTGAGGATGCGGGCGTAATTGCTGCCAATCCATTGAAAGGAATCGGCGGCGGAGCGGGAGATGCCGTAAATCTCTTTCTTAAAAACGAGGGGAATGTGCGTGGGCAAATCGCGGTTCATAAAGCCAACCATGTATTTCAGGAAACGGAGGTAAGCAGGCGATGGCACCATGCGGCGGATTTCATCGGTGAATGCTGCCTCCTGCTCCCGGATTAGTTCTTCGGACAGCTTTCCTTCTTTCACCCCCATTTCGAAAGGAGTACCGGAGGTATACATTTCATACAGTCCAAACCTGGAATGGCGCAGCCAATTATCGCCAATCGTGCGAGTTTCATGATCCGTTTTTACCTGAAGAGAAAGTGCGGAGGTGTCGGCAATATTTGGCGGTTGGATGTTGGAAACATGAACGATATACGCACCGAGAAGCAGCAGCAGACCGACGATTACTGCAAGGGAAATGAGGGATATTTTGAGGAAGCGGCGCAAGGCGGGGCGAAGGTAAAGGAGGCGGTTTGCAATTTGACTATCCGGCAATTTTGCAATGCTGCTTTTATTGGAAAGAGCAAATTTCTATGATCATCTGATTGCCAGGCTATTTTTATAATAAAGGCTCACTAAGAATAGCAAGCCTTTGTATAATCACACACACAACTGAAAAGTGTTTCCATAGTTTCAGGATTTATTTTCAGAAGCTTTTTATGCAGACATGGATTTTCGGTTTATCGTTTCCTTATTCGCCTTTTATTTTTCCAAAACCGTACCTCTACATCCCGTTTGATTTTTTGCAGGCTAAAGTGTTTGATTAAATGTGTAGTTGTGCATTTTTTCCCACATTATCCTCATAAAAATGGGGTTTCTTAAAAAATAAAAAAGCCCCTTGCGGAGCTTTCAAAAAATAAATCATCAGGAAAAACCAACGCCTTATAAATGAATGGCCTCGCCCAACGCCTGCTCTATAGCATCTTTCACGCCCTCGCTCATAGTTGGGTGCGGATGAATGCTATCCAGCACTTCCTGCCAGGTGGTTTCCAGTTTGCGCGCGGTCACGGTTTGGGCAATAATTTCGGTAACGTTTGCACCAATCATGTGCGTGCCCAACCATTCGCCATATTTCGCATCAAAAATCACTTTTACAAAACCCTCAGTTGCACCGGCTGCTGTTGCCTTGCCGCTTGCTGAAAAAGGAAACTTGCCGACTTTCAATTCGTAGCCTGCTTCTTTTGCCTGCTTTTCCGTCATGCCTACAGAAGCGATTTCGGGAGAGCAATAAGTGCATCCCGGCACGTTTGCATAATCCAACGGTTCTGGTTTGTGATGGTATTTTCCCTGCTTTTGCGCAATGGCTTCTACGCAAATAATGCCTTCTTTGGAAGCCACGTGCGCCAATGCCTGTCCGGGCGTCATGTCGCCTATCGCGTAAATGCCTTCCACATTGGTTTTGTAATAAGCATCTACCACCACTTTTCCTTTTTCCGTTTTTACGCCGGCAGTTTCAAGCCCCATGTTTTCAATGTTTGCCACCACGCCCACTGCGCTTAGCACCACATCTGCTTCAAGCGTTATTTCGCCTTTGTCTGTTTTCATGAATGCCTTCACGCTGTTTCCGCTGGTATCCACTCTTTCCACTGAAGAATTGGTCATGATTTCGATGCCTTTTTTCTTGTAGAGTTTTTCGAGTTCTTTGGAAATATCTTCATCTTCCACCGGCACAATGCGCGGCATAAATTCAACGATGGTTACTTTGGTTCCAATGCTGTTATAAAAATAAGCGAATTCAACACCTATTGCGCCGCTGCCCACCACAATCATTGATTTTGGAAGCTCAGGCAATACCATTGCTTCGCGATATCCAACTACTTTTTTACCGTCAATTGGGAGGTTGGGCAATTGGCGGGAGCGACCGCCAGTAGCAAGTATAATGTGCGGAGCGGTGTGTGTAGTGCTTTTGCCGTCCTTTCCGGTTACTTCAATTTCCTTTTTGGCGTTAAGTCTTGCAAAACCATTGATGACTTCAATCTTGTTCTTCTTCATTAAAAACTGAATGCCTTTGCTCATTTTATCGGCAATGCCGCGGCTGCGCTTAATAATGCTTTCAAAATTTGCAGTAGCACCATTCACTTCTACGCCATAATCTTTTGAGTGTTTAATGTATTCCATTACCTGTGCTGATTTGAGCAAAGCTTTTGTTGGAATGCATCCCCAGTTAAGGCATATTCCGCCCAGACTTTCGCGCTCAACTATTGCCGTTTTAAAACCTAATTGGGCTGCGCGGATTGCCGCTACATATCCACCGGGTCCGCTGCCAATTACGATTACGTCGTATGCCATAAGAAATGTGATTTTTAAAGTGAGATTTTTTTTTAGAAAGAAGGGTGCAAACTTACTAAAAATAAAGCGCGGTGATAGTGCATTCACACAGGCGTTTTAGAAATAAAAAAACAGGCACTCCAAGATGAAATGCCTGTTTAGAAAAAGGAGGGAGCGGTTAATGGTTTTTGTGGTTCGAGTGTCTGTTCACTCTTGCTTTGCGATGGTGTGGCTTGTGGCGACCAAGGTAGCTGGAGGCGAAATGACGCGTATGTTCTTCGTCATCATCATGGCCATTTTCCGATTGTTGTTTTCTGGCTTTTACTTTTTTATAGAGCATTTTTCCCGGGATAATTAATGCGGCTACAATGCCTAAAGCGATGCCACTAATCAAGAGGGATTTTTTGGTTGAACGATTCATAAAAGTTGGTTTTTAGTGTGAAAAAACTATTTAGTTAGAAAAATCAGACCAAAGTTTTTGACTCCATTTTTTTGAAACCGGAACGTTTTTAAATTCTTGATTGTCTGTTTCCTTTCATTGTTGTGAATGCATAGAGCACAATATGAATGATGGCAAAACCAATGGAGAAACGGAAAAGCTGCACGTCGTCGGCTTCGGGAATGCGGTGATGCAACATGGCAATAATGATGAGCAAAACTGCTGTTGCCATCCCCACAAAAGAAACAGTGCGGAAACTGCCTTTCGTAAAGAGTCCGCTGTTCAGATAACTCTTGCGCATTCCGTAAAAAATATACAGGTCGAACCCGATAATCATCCAAACAACTAAACGAATCCACGTATCAAGCGGTAAAAAAACCATCATGAAAAGGCAGGTAATAATTCCCAGAATGGGCACCAATGGCACTAACGGCGTGCGGAAAGCACGTGGCGCATCAGGCATTTTACTGCGCATCACCAACACGCCAATGCACACAAGTATAAATGCGAAAAGCGTCCCGATACTCGTCATTTCACCTACCACCCGCGCCGGAACAAACGCTGCAAACAAACTCACAAACAGCATGAAGAAGAAATTATTTTTCGCCGGCGTCCTGAATTTTTTATGCACTTCAGAGAAAACACGCGGCAGCAAACCGTCTTTGCTCATTGAGAAAAACACCCGGCTCTGGCCCATCAGCATCACCAGAATTACGGAAGAATATCCCGCAAGAATGGCGATGATAATTGCCTTGTTCAGCCAGGGATAATCAGGATTGATGATGCCGTTTGCATCCGCAGTTCCCATGTTATCGATGGCAACGGCTACAGGTGCAATTCCATCTTTACCGGCAAAAGCAGTGTAAGGCGCAACACCGGTCATTACGTGCGCAAAAAGAATGTACAGCACAGTGCAGATTACCAGCGAAACAAGAATACCGATTGGCATGTCACGCTTCGGATTTTTAGCTTCCTGCGCGGCGGTGCTTACTGCGTCAAAACCAATGTAGGCAAAGAACACAATGGCTGCAGCGCGGATAATACCACTGAAACCAAACTCACCAAAAGTGCCCGTGTTAGGCGGTATGTAAGGACTAAAATTTTCAGGTCGGATGTATTGCCAGCCCAGCGCAATGAAAATCAAAACCACCGTCACCTTCAGCGCGACAATCACACCATTGAAAGTGGCTGATTCTCTTGTGCCCCGCATCAGAATTAAAGACATGAGCATCACAATGGCAACAGCAGGAATATTGATGATGCCACCATCCCAGGGCGAGGAGGTATAAGCAGCGCCGAGATGCACATTAAAATACTCCAGAAACTTTACCAGATACCTGCTCCAGCTTATGCTCACCGTTGCTGCGCCCACTGCATATTCCAGCACCAAATCCCACCCAATTATCCAGGCAATGAACTCGCCCATCGTAGCATAGGAATAAGTGTATGCGCTTCCTGCTACAGGAATCATCGAAGCAAATTCTGCATAACACAAACCTGCAAATGCGCATCCAACTGCTGCTACGATAAACGAAATAGTAATTGCCGGACCGGCATTGGCGGCAGCTGCTAACCCCGTGATGGAAAACAAACCTGCGCCAATAATGGCACCAATCCCGAGGGCTACAAGCGATGTTGCAGTCAGGGATTTTTTGAGTCCGGTTTCGGTGTCGTTTGCTTCTGCAAGCAGAAGGTCTAAAGGCTTTCTTATGAATAATCCCATGTGCTTAAAAGTGTGCTAATTGCGGCTAAACATAGCTATTTATCACGGTTTGCGCAAGGGCGCAAATAATTTCAGGAAATCAGGTTATTAAAACACTAAAAGAAGATTTCAGAAACGGGCGCTTGGGTTTTTGAAGTAGGTTTGGCGCATGTTAAGAACTGCCGTTTTTTGCTTTGTTTTTTTGCTTGCAAATCCGCTTTTTGGGAGTGCGCAATCGCTGCTTCCTGATGTGGATGCATATTCCCAGAAAGGCGTAAACGTGTTAAGCTGGACAAGTCAGTATGACGGGTTAAAAAGCATTGCTGTGCAGCGCAGTGCTGACAGTACTTACAATTATGCAACCATTGGGTACGTAAAAGATTTTAAAAAAGGGGCGCAGGTTTTTGTAGATGGACACCCAAACCCGGGAAAGAATTTTTACCGCCTTTACATTGTTTTCGCCTCTGACCTTACCTGGTACAGTAACCGCATTAAACTAATTGTGGACAGTGCGCAATTGATGCAGCAGCGCGTGTTGCCGCCTAATGATTCTTTGCAGAAAATGATTAGCAGCCTAAACCTTTCAGACTCTGCAGCCACTGACCCGAATGAAATTTCGGCTTACACTTACATTCGGTCTTTGTATGTTTTTACCAATCCCTTTACCGGTCACGTAAACGTAGAGTTGCCTGAAGATGAGGATAAACGCGCAACGTATTCTGTCAATTTTTTTGATGATAAGGAAAAGCGGGTGTTAGAAATTGAAAAAGTGCCGGAGCACATGGTGATTATCGACAAGCACAATTTTCAAAGCAAAGGCATTTACAAATTTGAGCTGCGCAAAAACAATGATTTGCTTGAAATGGGCTATATCACTATTTACTAAACACTTCGTTTAGCTTTCATCCCATTCTGTTTCCTGAAGAATATTTTTCCACTCTTCATCCAGCACTAAAAGATGACCTGCATGAAGTTGTATCATCCGCACAATTTCTTCGGCGTGCCAGATGTAAATACCGCGTGCAAAACGTACCGGACGGTTGCGGTATTCAAAATAAAGATTGCCATCCTGATGCAGGTCCTGAACCAATTGTTCCTGCCTATCGAAAGCGGAATAATCAAACCCTTCTCCTTTTAAAACAAAATCCGTTTTCCGGTCACGACCAATGTAGCGCAGCGGACTCATGTATTGCCAATCGAAACTTTGGTGGTAGCGGCTAAATGGTGTTTGGCGGATAATGTGAAAATGGGTAGGCGTAATGAGCAATTGTTCTTTAAAAAACGTGCGTGATAAAAAGCGGTAAATGGCAATTGTGTAAATCGCGCAAGCACCCATGTTAATGAGCAAAGGCCAGAAACGATGCTGCACAAAAAGCGCCTGCAACACGAAAATGGTAGCAATGCTTACAGCCATCAAAAGTTCGAACCAATAAAGCAAACGCACACGCGAATCCATGCGGCTGCACAACACAATCCGTAGATCATCTTTGCCCCAGAGATAAACGATGCCTTTTTTCTTTTTCATTTTTATTAGACGTTAGCCGGGGATTTTTCTTTGTCAATAATACGCGCTTCAAACACTTTTTCAAAAGCTTTTTTTAATTGGGACTTCACAAGCGTTTCATCAATTTCATATCCGAGCTCATGCTGCATGGAAGTTACTTGTTTATCTGCAATTCCACATGGCACAATGTGGTTAAAATATTGGAGGTCCGTGTTTACGTTTAATGCAAAGCCATGAATTGTTACCCATCGGCTGCATTTTACGCCCATTGCACAGACTTTTCTTGCTTTTTGAGAATCTGCATCCAGCCACACGCCGGTAGCGCCTGAAAGTCTTCCTGCATGAATGCCCCAAAGTTTCAGCGCTTCAATAATTACTTCTTCCAGATTGCGCATGTACCTGCCAAGGTCTGTAAAAAATAATTCGAGGTCAAGAATGGGATAACCCACAATTTGCCCGGGACCGTGGTAAGTTATGTCTCCACCTCGATTGGTTCTGTAAAAAGAAGCGTTGATTTCTTTTAGTCGTTCATCGTTTGCCAATAAGTGTGCGGCGGCTCCGCTCTTGCCTAAAGTGTAAACATGCGGGTGTTCGCAAAAAAGCAAATGATGAGGTGGATGATTTTCTTTTTGTTCTTTTTTTGCGGTTAATATTTCCTCCATCAGCGACTCCTGCAATGCCCAGGCATCGGGATAATTTATGCATCCGAGATCTTCAAAAAAAATAGTTTGCATTTGCTAAAAGGGAGGGGCAAATTTAAGTCGTTTCTGTTTGCTGAATGCCTGTATTTATAAGCGTTTGGTATGGTTTTGATTAGCTTTTGCTTAACGAGCCTCTCGCTACATTTGTTTCCCATCAATTTCCGCTCTTTTAAGCACTTGCATATGCTTCAATTCATGAAAACCAAAATCCTCATTCCTTTAGTTATTTTGGGAGCGCTTGTCGCTTTCTTTTCTTTCAGGTATGCCAGCGGAAGCAGTTCCGAAAATTCTAATCCCCGTCAAACGCTCATTCTTGAAGCTGTTATGAAAACCATTCAGGAAGGGCATTATTCTCCCCGGCCTGTTGACGATTCTTTCTCCAACCGCATTTTCCATAAAATCCTTGATAACCTTGATTATGACAAGCGTTTTTTCACTGCGCAGGATATGAAAAAGCTGGAGCCATTTCATTATAAAATTGATGATGAAATAAAAGAAGGTTCCCTACAGTTTTTTGATACGCTGAGCGCGCTTTTTACTAAAAGGATAAAAGATACGGAAGGCTTTTACAAAGAAGCACTTTCAAAACCATTTAGCTTTTCGGGCAATGAAACCATCCAATTAAACGGCGAAAAACTGAATTACGTGGCAGATGATGCGGCGCTTAAAAACCGTTGGCATTCTTATCTTAAATACCGTGTGCTTGCAAAATATGTTGACCTTAAACAAGAACAGGATTCAAGCAAAGACAAAACACTGAAAAGGAAAACGGATGCAGAGCTTGAAGTTGCCGCCCGTGAAAGTGTCCGGAAAAATCAGGAATTCTTTTTTAAGCGCCTCAATAAAATAAAAGAGGAAGATCGTTTTTCGCTTTTCATAAATAGCATTACTGCCGCTGAAGATCCGCACACTGATTATTTTCCGCCGGTTGATAAGCAGCGTTTTAATGAAGCCATGTCAGGTTCCTTTCAGGGAATTGGTGCGCAGCTTCGCGAGGAAGAAGGTAAAATAAAAGTAGTAGCAATTATCACCGGTTCGCCTTCCTGGAAGCAGGGTGAATTAAAGGCAAACGATGAGATTTTAAAAGTGGCGCAAGGCAGTGCGGAACCTGTGGATATTCAGGGTTTTGAGATCGACGATGTGGTGAAAATAATCCGGGGTAAGAAAGGAACAGAAGTAAAGCTGACGGTGAAGAAAATTGACGGTTCTCAGAAAATAATTCCGATTGTTCGCGGCGATGTTTTGATGGAAGAAACCTTTGCAAAATCAGCCATTATTGAAAGTGATAAAGGGCCTGTTGGTTACATTTTCCTTCCGGAATTTTATGCAGATTTCCAGCACGCAAATGGTCGCAGAAGCGCTACGGATATTGCCGCGGAAGTAGAGAAACTAAAAAATGCAAACGTTACCGGAATCATTCTTGATCTTCGCGGAAATGGTGGTGGCTCTTTAGGAGATGTGGTGGATATTGCCGGTTTGTTTATCGATAAAGGACCTATTGTCCAGGTAAAAAGCAGTGATAATGCTCCCCAAATCCAAAACGACCGTTACAGTGGTACGCTTTACGATGGGCCGCTTGCCATCATGGTAAATCAGGGCAGCGCTTCAGCATCAGAAATTATGGCGGCAGCCATGCAGGATTATAAACGCGCCATTATTGTAGGCTCCCCCACTTTTGGAAAAGGAACTGTGCAGCGCGTTATTGATTTAGCAGAAATGGTGACGATGAGTGATAGAATTGCGGCAAAAGGAGGCCATATCAATGTCGATTCGATTGGCGCAGTTAAGATTACGATGCAGAAATTTTACCGGATCAATGGTGGCTCTACACAACTTCGGGGCGTAACGCCAGATGTGCAATTGCCTGACCCTTATCAGCATCTTGACCTTGGCGAACGCCGCGATAAAAGTGCACTTCCCTGGGATGAAATACCGAAAGCTAATTACCAGATTGTAGCCAATGCCGTAAACGTTTCTGAAATTGAAGCGCTCAGTAAAAAACGCGTTTTTGCAAACCCAACATTTGCTTTGATTGAGCAAAACAGCTTGCGCCTGAAGCAGCAGGAAGAAGACAATACCTACGTGCTAAGTGAAACTGCTTACCGTAAAAAACTTGAAGAAGCCAATGCCTTAAGTCGCAAAATGGAAGAACTGGCAAACAAAGCCTCTGCCTTAAAACTAAGCAACGCAAAAGAGGATTTGCCACGCATTAACCTTGACAGTTCCAACATTACTAAAAACAAAGCCTGGCTTGAAGCGCTTCAAAAAGATATTTACCTTTCTGAAACTGTGCATATTGTAAACGATATAAGCAAGAACCAAACAAACAATGGTACCGGAATGAAGTAATACGCATTTTGTTGCGATGTCACAAAATCTATTTAAGAAAGCGCTTCACACTTTGAAAGAAAGCATCGAATAACTAAATTGCAGCGAACCAAAAAAATCTAAAAAATTATGGCATTTTCCCTCCCAAGTTTACCCTACGAAAACGGTGCACTAGAGCCGCACATTGATGCAAAAACAATGGAAATCCACCACGACAAACATCATCAGGCATACGTTGACAAACTGAACAAAGCCCTTAAAGGCAGCGATGGCGAAGGCAAATCTATCGAAGACCTGATGAAAAATATTTCAGCCTACCCTACTGCCGTTCGCAACAATGGCGGTGGACATTTTAATCACTCCCTTTTCTGGACAGTCTTAGCACCTAATGGCGGCGGGCAACCTTCCGGCGCATTGGCTGATGCCATTAAAGAAACCTTTGGCGGTCTCGATGGATTGAAAGAAAAAATGAACGACGCAGGTGCTACGCAATTCGGAAGTGGCTGGGCTTGGCTGATCGTAAAAGATGGCAAGCTTGCGGTTACTTCTACACCCAATCAGGACAACCCAATGATGGACGTTGCTGAAGTAAAAGGCACACCCATTTTTGGTATTGACGTGTGGGAACATGCATATTACCTGAAGTATCAAAACAAACGCCCCGACTATCTTTCAGCCATTTGGAATGTGGTAAACTGGGAAGAAGTAAGTAGAAGATTTGAGGCTGCAAAAGGTTAGACTTTTCACCACTTTTTTTAAAAGCAGCCGTTTCAAAATTGAGGCGGCTGTTTTATTTTTTGCATTTTTTGAAATGATGTTGCAGATGCTGAAAACTGCATCTTTGCACGCTATTAAAACCGACCGGAGCGATGGAAATTCAACAACATGATTATAATGAAGAAAGTATAAAATCCCTTGACTGGCGCGAGCATATCCGACTGCGACCCGGCATGTATATCGGCAAACTGGGCGATGGCAGCAGCATGGACGATGGCATTTACATTCTGGTGAAAGAAGTGATGGACAATTGCATTGACGAGTTCACGATGGGCTTCGGCAAGCGCATTGATTTAAAAATTACTGAAGGCACCGTAACCGTTCGTGATTTTGGAAGAGGAATTCCGCTTGGCAAAGTGGTGGACGTGGTGAGTAAAATCAACACCGGCGCTAAATACGACAGCAAAGCATTCCAGAAATCCGTGGGACTAAATGGCGTTGGAACGAAGGCAGTAAATGCATTGAGCAGCTATTTTAAAGTGGAAGCATTTCGCGAGGGGCGCACCAAAACTGCAGAATTTGAAAAAGGAATTTTACAGAAAGAACATCGCGAAGCATCCACAACTCAAACCAACGGAACACTCGTAACCTTTCGTCCGGACGATACCGTTTTTAAACACTACCACTTCATTTCAGATTATGTAGAAAATCAACTTTGGAACTATTGCTTCCTCAATGCCGGACTTACCATTAACTACAACGGCAGAAATTACATTTCCAAAAATGGCTTGCTGGATTTACTCACCCGCAAAACAAATGCAGACGCCATCCGCTACCCTATTATCCATCTCAAAGGCAATGATATTGAAGTAGCACTCACCCACACCGGCGATTATGGTGAAGACCTGTATTCCTTTGTGAACGGGCAACACACCACGCAGGGCGGCACGCATCAGGGCGCTTTTCGCGAAGCATTTGTAAAAGTGATCCGCGATTTTTTTAAGAAGGACTATGACGCTGCTGATGTGCGCCAAAGCATTTGCGCGGCCGTATCCGTAAGGGTGCAGGAGCCTGTGTTTGAAAGCCAGACGAAAACAAAACTTGGGTCGCAAAACGTGTGGGAAGGCGGCCCCAGCATGAGGTCGTTTGTGCTGGAATTTCTGGCAAAGGAACTGGACAATTTCCTCCATAAAAATCCTGCAACCGCTGATGCCATGAAGAAACGCATAGAGCAAAGTGAGCGGGAAAGAAAAGAGCTTTCAGGCATTCGCAAACTTGCAAATGAACGCGCTAAAAAAGCCAACCTGCACAACAAAAAACTACGCGATTGCCGCATTCATTTAAACGCAGAACCGCCCACTAAAAACAAGGATGACTTCTTTGAAAAACAAAAGAACTCTACCATTTTTATTACCGAAGGCGATAGTGCCAGCGGCTCCATCACAAAGTGTAGAAACGTAGAACTGCAAGCGGTGTTTTCCTTGCGGGGCAAGCCTTTGAACTGTTTTTCCCTCACAAAAAAAGTGGTTTACGAGAATGAAGAATTTAACCTACTGCAACATGCTTTAAACATTGAAGAAGGATTGGAAGGATTGCGTTACAACAACATTGTAATAGCCACAGATGCCGACGTTGATGGTGCGCATATCCGTCTGCTCATCATGACTTTCTTTTTACAGTTTTTCCCCGATCTCGTAAAGAATGGGCACGTGTACATTTTGGAGACACCACTCTTCCGCGTCCGCAATAAGCAGAAAACCATTTACTGTTACGATGAATCAGAAAAGCAAGCTGCGGTAAAAGAACTGGGCGGCAAGCCGGAAATAACGCGGTTCAAAGGTTTGGGAGAAATTTCACCGGATGAGTTTGCCCGTTTTATTGGTGAAGACATGCGCAAAGAACCCGTGTTGCTGCGGCAGGAAGCAAGTGTGCAGCAATTGCTTGCTTACTACATGGGAAAAAACACACCGCAGCGACAATTGGACATCATTGAAAATCTGCGGGTAGAAAAAGATGTAGTGGAGGAAATACCTGTTTAGCCGCCTCTTACCTTCGCGAAATGAACGGTCGTTTTTTACTGCTTTTTCTTTCTTTTTTTGCCAGTTTTTTCAATGCAAAAGCACAGCTGCCTTATTTCCAGCAGCAGGTAAATACACGCCTAGAAGTAACGCTGGATGACGCGCATCATTTTTTGCGGGGAAAGGAAGAAATGGTTTACGTAAATCATTCGCCCGACACGCTGAAGTTTCTGTTTATCCACTTATGGCCCAATGCTTACAGCAACGACCATACACCATTTGCAGAGCAGCAATACCGCAATGGCGACAAGAGTTTTTATTTCGCAAAAGATGAAGAACGGGGCTTTATAGACTCTTTGCAATTTCAGATAGATGGCAGAGAAGTGCTGCATTTTTATGGAGAAAGCACACCCGATGTTGCAAGAATCAATCTGCCGAAACCATTGCCCCCTGGCGATTCTATAAAAATTAAAACACCCTTCCGCGTAAAAATCCCAAAAGTTTTTTCAAGGTTGGGCCACACCTTGCAAGCGTATTTTATCAGTCAGTGGTTTCCGAAACCTGCCGTGTATGATCGCCTTGGCTGGCATCCGCTCTCTTACCTTGATCAGGGAGAGTTTTTCAGTGAGTATGGCAACTATGATGTAAAGATTACACTGCCTGAAAACTACATCGTAATGGCAACGGGCAATCTTCAAAACGAAAACGAAAATGCATGGTTAGACAGTCTTGCAAACCTGGAAAACGCGTCTGAAAAACTGATAAAAAAACGGAGTCAGGATTCTTTCCCACCCAGCACTATTTCATTTAAAACGCTTCATTACACGCAACAAAACGTCCACGATTTTGCCTGGTTTGCTGATAAAAGATGGGAGGTAAAAAAAGACACCATTCAGCAAGCAGATGGCAGCGTTGTAACTGCATGGACTGCCTTTCTTCCCTCATACAGAAAAAGCTGGAGCAAAGGAACTACCGACTTAAAATCAGCCGTAAAATATTACGGGCAATGGGTGGGTTTATATCCTTACGAAACCATTAAAGCCGTGCAAGGCGACATGAAGGCGGGTGGCGGAATGGAATATCCCACCATCACCGTGATTGATAAAAAAGTGGGCGGCAGCGCTGATGTAATTATTCACGAAGCAGGCCACAACTGGTTTTACGGCATTCTTGGAAGCAACGAGCGCGACCATGCATGGATGGACGAAGGCATCAACACTTTTTACGAACAATCAACGATGGATGCTGTAAATCAACAAAAAAGAACGGACTCCATTCTGAAATCAACTGGAATAAATGTGGAACTAAATCTTAAGGATGTCATTTACCAATTGCAGGCTTCGGGGAAAGATCAAAAGATTGAACAGACCTCCAACAATTTTAGAGAAATCAATTACGGGCTGGATGTTTATTACAAAACAGCGTTGCTTTTAAAATGGCTTCAGCAATACATGGGCTATGAAAATTTTGAAGCCGCAATGCACGATTATTTCAACACCTGGAAATTCAAACATTCTTATCCGCAGGATTTCAGAGCGGCAATGGAACGCCACACAAACAAATCAATCAACTGGTTTTTTGAAGAGCTTAATGAAGACAGAATGATTGATTTTTCTGTAAAAAAAGCGAAGCGTTCCGGTGAAGAATTATTGGTGGAAGTGAAGAATAAAACCAACGATTCATTACCTGTTGCAATAGGCTTATACCGAAAAGATAGTTTGCTGAATGAAGTCACCACATTGCCTTTCAAAGGAAAAACTGTTTTATCGCTTCCCTATTCCGACAAATGGGATCAGGTGCGTTTGCTTCCAATAATTCCGGACGGTCGCACCACCGATAATTATTACCGGAGAAACGGATTATTCCACCATTCAGGATTGCAACTGCGCGCCATTGCAGGATTTACAACCGGCAATAAACAAAAAGTTTTTGTAGCTCCGGCACTGGCTTACAATGTGTACGATGGCTTTATGGCAGGCTTGCTTTTTCACAACCTCACATTTCCGCAACGCAAGTTTCAGTATGTGCTTGCACCACTTTATGGTTTCAGAAGTAAGGAAATAAATGGTGCCGGTTCGGTAGGGTATTCCTGGTTTCCCAATAAAACGTTTCAGGAAATTTTGCTTCAGGCTGATTTCAAAACCTTCCATTTTGATGAAACAGGAACCAACATTCCCGGACTGCTGATGAAGCGGTTTATCAAAGTGGCGCCATCACTGCAATTCACTTTTAAAGAATCATCCGCAACAAGTCCGGTAATAAGAACGCTGGCATTAAAAGGCTATGGCATCCGCGAAAACAATTTCAATTTTGTGCAGGACCCGACTGATTCTCTATTTAAACCCGTTCTGGAAAGCCAAAATTATTTTTACGGAACGCTGCGTTATCAGCATCAAAACAAGCGACCTTTCAATCCATTTAATTACACCGCCAACGCACAGTTTGGAGAAAACTTTTCAAAGCTGAGCGTGGAAGGAAATGTGCGGATTGATTATAACCGCCCCAAAAAAGCGCTTTACATACGTGCTTACGCCGGTAAGTTTATTTACCTCAATAATCAATCGTCAGTTGAGAGCCGCTATCTCTTAAACAGCACTTTCCGTGGCGAGAATGATTTCCTTTACGACGATACATACATTGGCAGAAGCGAGCAGGAAGGATTTGGCGCACACCAGATTTCCTTGCGGGAAGGCGGGATGAAAATTGCCACGCCGCTCTATGCAAACCCGATTGGAAGAAGCGATAACTGGCTGGCGGCAATAAACGTAAAAACAGACTTGCCTATAAAACTGCCGGTAAGAATATTTGCCGATGTAGCCACGTTTGCGAAGGCATCGAAACTGAACCCCAGCGGACAGAAAATTTTGTTTGACGCAGGCTTTGAAATCTTCCTGCTAAACGACCTTGTGAATATTTACGTTCCGGTAGTAATGAGCCGTGATTATCAGGACTACACCAAAACCTTTTACCCTGACAACCGTTTGCTGCGCACCATCACCTTCAGCATTCAGCTTCAAAACATCAACTGGCTAAAACTGCCCACAAAAGTTTTCTCATTGGCAGGGTATTAGGCATTAAAAAAGAGGAAACGAAAACCGCTCCCTCTTTAAAAAACTCCTTGTAAAAAAGCCTACGCTTTCTCTTTCGATTTTGCAATGTATTTCTTCTCCTGAATGCGGGCTGACTTTCCGCTTCTGTCGCGCTGATAATAAATTCTTGCACGACGCACACGACCGGTTTTATTAACCTGAACAGAATCAATATTGGGAGAAAACAAAGGAAAAATACGCTCCACACCAATACCGTCAGATATTTTACGAACCGTGAAGGTTGCCGTGAAATCACGACCCTGACGCTTAATTACATCACCCTTAAACGACTGAATACGCTCCTTCGCGCCTTCAATAATTTTATAGTTGACGGTTATGTTATCACCGGCTTTAAACTTTGGAAGTTCTTTCTGTCCGGACATCTGCTCGTGTACAAAAGCTATAGCATTCATTGTGTAATATTTTTTTTAAGGGGGGCAAAGATAAAAGTATTTGCCGGACTGCAAAAACTATTCTTCTCCAATGCCATCAAGCAAGTCAGGGCGGCGGGTTTCCGTGCGTTCTATAGATTGCTCATACCGCCAGGCATCAATCTTTTTCGGGTCGCCGCTCAACAAAATATCCGGCACTTGCCAACCCCTGAAATCAGCAGGACGCGTATAAACAGGAGGCGCAAGCAATCCATCCTGAAAAGAATCAGTTAGCGCAC
The DNA here is from genome assembly GCA_965218185.1 of Flavipsychrobacter sp. Taxonomy (GTDB): domain Bacteria; phylum Bacteroidota; class Bacteroidia; order Chitinophagales; family Chitinophagaceae; genus JAFIGV01. The sequence continues at coordinate 233,205 of CBDCKE010000002.1, read as the reverse complement.
TGGTTTCATCATTTAAAACGCCGGGAAGCAAACGACCGATGGCATCCACCACCACTGCAGCAGCAAGCTCTCCACCACTCAAAACATAATCACCAATAGAAATTTCCATCGTAACGAAATGCTGACGAATGCGCTCATCAATGCCTTTGTAATGACCACAAATCAGGAGCAGGTTTTTATTTAGAGAAAGTGCATTGGCGTCTTTCTGTTCAAAGCGTTTACCATCAGGCGTCAGAAAAATAACCGCATCGTAAGCATGTTCCTTTTGCAAGGCTTCAATGGCTGTGGCAAGGGGTTCAGGCATCATCACCATTCCTGCGCCGCCGCCAAACTGATAATCATCCACCTGCCCATGCTTGTAAGGCGTAAAATCCCGGAGATGATGCGTGTGTACTTCCAGCAAACCTTTATTCTGCGCGCGTTTCAGGATGGAATGACTGAACGGACTTTCCAATAATTCAGGGAGAACGGTGAGAATATCAATGCGCATGGGGCGAAAGTATCAAGTAGTAAGTAGCAGGTCGCAAGTTGGTGGAAATTTGTAGCAATAAACTTTCTTCCCCTTATCAACTTTCCCCTTCAGCCCAATCCCTCACAGCTCCAGCAACCCATCCGGCAGCTCCATCCTGATGAATTTATTGCGCTTGTTCACGTCCAGAATCATTTGGTCAATCAATGGAATCAACACTTCTTTGCCTTGATAATCCACCTTTGCCAGCCATTGCGCACCCGTCTGGAAAACATCTTCTATCGCCCCAATGCTGCCCACGTTTTTATCCACAATGTTGTATCCAATCCACAAAACGGGTGTTTCCTCTTTTATTCCTTCCAGCAATTCCGCCGCTCCATACACTGCACTGCCCGTAAGCTTTTTGGCTGCTTCCATAGTCGTTACATCTTCCAGTTGAACCAGATATTCATCATCACTCACCGCCTTTGCGCTTTCTACATAAAAAGGAATAAAACTGCCCCGCATTATTTCCAGAAAAAGAAACGCTCCTGCCTCCAGCCAATCCGATTTACCCGTCACGTGCGTAAACACCAACGTTCCGCTCAGTCCATGCGAGGCGGCTATTTTTCCAATTCTGATCACGTGTAAGTCTAAAGTCTAAAGTAGAAAGTCTAAAGTCACCGGTAAAAACATTCCGGCCGCAAGCCCCAAAATAAAATCCGCCCCCGCCATAACTTGCTGCGCGCTATTCTTGCAATAATAACACACCACCATCATGCAACGCTTCACCGGTCTTCTTGGCATCGCCCTCATTCTCGCCATTGCCTTCCTTTTTTCCAACAACAAAAAGAAGATTAACCTCCGCCTCGTTTTTTCAGGTATTGCCCTGCAAGTGCTCATCGCTGTGCTGGTCTTCAAAGTCCCTCCCGTCAATCATTTCTTTCAATTTCTTGGCAAAGGGATGGAAAAAATTGAAGGCTTCGCCAAGCAAGGAGCCAGCTTTGTGTACGGCGGCATTGGCGCATACGATTTCACCGGAAACATCGTCAATTTCAGCGCGCCCGGAACCTTTGTTTTTGCTTTCAACATCACCGCCACCATCATTTTAGTGTGCGTCCTCGTAGCTATTTTCTATCACATTGGCGTCATGCAACGCATTGTGTCAATAATAGCGCGCGCAATGAATTTCATCATGCGCGTAAGCGGGGCAGAAGCGCTGAGCAATGTAGCCAGTGCCTTCGTAGGACAGGTAGAAGCCCAGGTCATGATCCGCCCATACCTCCCCACCATGACGCGGTCTGAATTACTCGCCTCCATGAGCGGTAGCCTTGCCTGCATTGCCGGTGGCATCCTCATCGTGTATGCCAATATGGGCCTCCGTGCCGGTCTCAACATTGCCCCGCAGCTTATTGCCGCCAGCCTCATGGCTGCGCCCGGCGCACTCGTTATTTCCAAAATTGTTTTCCCCGAAACGGAGCACTCCCAAACCATGGGACGCGTGAAGCTAGAGGTTAAAAGCGGCTACAGCAACCTCATAGATGCCATCAGCCACGGCGCCGGCGATGGTTTTAAGATTGCCATGAACGTAATAGCCATGCTCATCGGTTTCATTGCCCTTATTGCCATGCTCGATTGGCTTTTGCTGCAAACCGGACACCTTTTTAACCCCGGTTTTAACCTTAGCCTGAACTACATTTTCGCCAAAATCTTCTACCCCTTCGCCTGGGCAATGGGCATTCCCGCCGCCGATGTAAACAATGCCGCCACCCTCCTCGGGCAAAAGATCACCATCAACGAATTTGTGGCTTTCAGCAGCCTCACAACCGGTGCCGTGCCCATCATCACCCCCAAAGGCATCACCATCGTAACCGTAGCCATTTGCGGATTTGCCAATTTCAGTTCCGTAGGTATGCAGATTGGCGGCATTGGCGCTCTCGCCCCAGAGCGCCGCAGCGATCTCGCCAAACTCGGGATGCGCGCCCTGCTTTGCGGCACCTTAGCCAGCTATATGAGCGCCACCATTGCCGGGATACTGTTTTAAAATTCGGCAATTAGGCAATGTGGCAATGTGCAAATTGCCCAGTTTGGAATTCCTGGCGTTTGGAATTGTTTAATTGCCGAATTACCGAATTGCCAAATTCTTTTTCCGAATTGCCAAATTGTTCGGGCGTGCCGCTTCGTGCCTCGCGTCGCGCTTTCCGCTGCAATCTTTTTGTTCCCCCGCCCCAAAAAAACCCGCGCAAACAAAAAGGATTTCCGCTGCAATCGCTCACGCACCCGCCGCACCCCGTTTCAGGCATAAATCAGCGCATGCATCACCCTAAAAAACCTTTTTCTCGCCAGCCGGTACACTTTTCTTGCCACCCGAAACACTTTACCTGCCAGCCGGAACACTTTTTTCGCCAGCAAAAACACTTTTATTTTCAGTCGGAACACTTTTTCCGCCAGCCGGAACACTTTTATCGCCAGTCGAAATCTTTTTCCCAACAACCGGAACACTTTTTCTGCCAGGTGGAACGTTTTTCTTGCCGCAAACAAGACTTTTTTTAAGAAGCAAAAACTTTTTTTAAGCTGAAAATGACTATTTACAATGGAAAAAAAGGTTTTTCTTAAAAAGAAAAAAGATTTTTACGATAATGAATAGATAAACGCTTACTTTTGCAGCGAACCAAATAAAAAACAAAAGCTCATGGCAAAACAATACAAAGATTGGTTTCCCAAAAACGAAGCCGAACAAAAGGATTTTTTAGAAAATTTTAGGCAAGAATTCCCTGCAATTGGCGCAAACCTCGGTTTTACCACCGCGCAAGTTACTGAAATAACCGACGGCATTGTTTCAACCACTCAAAAATACATTGACGTGGCGGATGCAAAGGAAATTTACGATTCAAAATTGGCTATTAAAGAAGAAGATGTGCCTGTTTATATTTCCACAGTGCTTCGTCCGCTGGTAGCAAACCTTAAAACAAACCCGGCATACACTGATGGCATGGGCGCATTGCTTCATATTGTGGGCACTTCCACTCCTTTTGACCCCACAAGCTACGTAGCCGAAGGCAGCGTGACGGCACAACTTAATGAGGTTACTTTTAAGTTCAAAAAAGGCGGCGCAACGGCTGTAAATATTTATGGGCGCAGAAAAGGCGAGGGTGAATTTAAACGGATAATTATGGTAACCAACAGTCCGTACACTTACATGATTGAGCTAACCGATGGCAAGCCCGAAACCTGGGAATATTACCTCCGCGGGATGCTTAAAAATGTAGAAATCGGCGCTCCATCCGACACGATGGCGGTGCAAGTGGGCACAAGGTAATTCGGCAATTCGATAATTAGCGAATTAGCCAATGGCTTTGGCGCCGGTTGGACTGTGTGTGGGTGCGTGAGCGATTGCAGCGGAAATCCTTTTTGTTAGCGCGGGTCTTTTTTTGGGGCGCGGGAACAAAAAGATTGTAGCGGAAAGCGCGACGCGAGGCACGAAGCGGCACGCCCAAATTAATTTGGCAATTCGGGAAAATAATTTGACAATTCGGTAATTTGGCAATTAGACAATTCCAAACGGCTGGAACGCCAACACTATCAAGAAAAAGGTTCCTTTCAATCATAAAAACCATAAAAATCTGCGTTCTATCCCCAACCCATTATCCCTCGATGGGCGTTGCCCATCGCTGATGTATGTCGCCCTTTCAGGGCTAATCATCGTTCATCCTAAAAATCATAAGCATCTGCGTTCTATTCCTCCGACTTGGCATTGGCACATTGCCAAATTGCCGAATTATCTAATTGTCAAAAGCCAGCAGTGCTTTCCTCAAATTTCCAAGCACAATATCAATATCCTCAAGCCTGCATGTGCCTACAGACATGCGATACCAGGGCACATCAGCGCCGGCGCCAAAGCAGGAAAAGGGAACGATGGCAAGCTGGGCTTCGGTGAGCAAATACTGGGTGACGTCGGCCTGGGTTTCAAGGGTTTTGCCGCCGTGTTTTTTGCCGGTGAGGTTGATGAGAAGGGTTAAGTAAATGGCTGCCTGCGGCGGGATGGCATCCACGGGGTGCCCTTCATTTTTAAGGGCGATAATGCCGTCGTGAAATTTCCAGAGTCGCTCTTCCAATGCGTTTTTAAAAGGGGCGAGAAAACTTTTTACGGCATCCGTATCGGCAAGAAATTCAGCCGTAGCCTTTTGCTCTGCCATGGGCGCCCATGCACCAATGTGGCTAAGGAAAGCCTTGATTTTTGAAGTGATAAATGCAGGCGCTGCACTCCACCCCACGCGCACTCCGGTGGCAGCGAAGGATTTTGAAATGCCATCCACAAACAGCGTGTAGTTTTTCATTTCGGGGCGAAGGCTTACGGGGTTGTGATGCACGGTGTCGCCATAAGTGAGGAGGCAATACATCTGGTCGAACATGACGTAGAGTTTCTTTTGATCGCTTGCGCGGCTGCGGTTTTCCTCCAGAATGAGGTCGCAAAGGTTTTCCATTGCCTGCCTGGTGAGCGTGGTGCCGGTGGGGTTTTGCGGCGTGCAAAGGCAAAGCAGCACGGCATCTTTTAGGTGCGGTTTTATGTCGGCAGGAGTGGGCATGAAGGCATTTTCGGCGTGCGCATCGATGAGGCAATGCTTTCCCCAATTGAGGTGAACATAATGGTTGTTGTTCCAACTGGGCACGGCGTAAATCACCTTATCATCTTCATCCACGATGGTGCGGAAGATGGCATAAATAAGGGGGCGGCCTCCGCTGGCAATCTGTATTTCATCCAGTTCATAACTCAGGTTGTGGAAATCCTGAAAATATTTTATCACAGAAGTGCGGAGTTCGAGGAGCCCATCGCCCGGAGGATAATTGGTGTAATGATTTTCGTAGGCATTGGTGATGGCGGCTTGCAGTGCGGCGGGGATGGGGAAAATCTGGGGGTCGAAATCGCCGATGGTGTAGTTATAAATCTTTTCCCCGTTGCGGATGCGGAGGCTAATTTCGTTGCCGAGCTTTACAATTTCGGAACCGATGAGGGATTCGGCAAGCAGACTGAGTTGCGCCATGTGAGAGATTGTTTTGTTGGTGGCAAAATAGGCAGAAGTTTCGAAATTATTTTGAATAAAAATGCTTTTCGGGAAATAAAAAAGCCCCGGTATGGCAGCCGGTGAACAAAGCTTTCCGGGAAATGTTTACAGTCGTTTATGAAACACACCACATCTTCTAAAATCCGCACTTCCGGTTTTGTTTACAGTGCTCCGCTGATGTTGCTTTGCATGTGGCTGCTTAGCTGCGGCGGTTCTAAAAAAGGCGGGCAAACTGCGTTGCAAAAAGCGGAGGCAAAACTTCCCTTCGATGCCATTATTGTTCCCGGCATTCCCTTCGTTAATAACCGCTGGGACACTGTGATGAAAGGCAGGGTGCTTTGGGCTTGGGTGCTTTATAAAAATGGCTTCGCGAAGAATGTAATTTTCTCCGGCGATGCGGTTTATTCTCCTTACAGGGAGTGCAAAATAATGGGGCTTTATGCTGAAGCGCTTGGCATTCCCGCTGCGCATATTTTTTACGACACGCTGGCGACGCACAGCACCGAAAACGTGTATTATAGTTACCTCCTCGCAAAGAAAAACGGGTTTAAAAACATTGCGCTTGCCACCGACCCGGTGCAGAGTTTTATGTTGCGCAACTACACGAAAGCGCGGTTTGTGAGTGAGGTGTATCATCTTCCTTTCGACACCGATACGCTGCGGGCATACAATCATCTGAACCCTGAAATTGACGCCACTGCCGAACTGGTAAATGATTTTACGCCGCTGCCAAAACGCAAATCGTGGTGGAAAAGGATGCGCGGCACTTTCGGGAAGAATATTAAATGGGAGCAATACCCTGAAGGGCGCGTTCCGGCGCTTTAAACGTTAGTGCATTCTGTTTCCTGCGGGCGTTAAAGTCTGTAGCAAATTCTTTTCAGCATTTAGCCAAAACTGCCAGGCGGTTTTTACTTTTTCAGGGGGATAATATGCTTTGGCGAGGTCTATAAACAAGCGGTAATGACCGGCTTCTGACACCATAAAACGATGGTAGAATTTGCGCATAGCCTCCTCGGTTAGTTGCTCGCTCAATAACCGGAAACGTTCGCAGCTTCGGGCTTCTATTAAAGCGCAAAACAGGAGTTTATGAAGCATTCTTTCCTCTGCCGGAATGGCTTTGGGCATGGTTTGCAGCAATCCGTTTACGTAATCATCCTTGCGCTGTTTGCCCAGTGTGTACCCGCGTTTTGAAAGTTCGGCAAGCACGATTCTGAAATGCCCCCATTCTTCCGTAACGATTGGTGCGAGGGCGTTTACAAGGTTTTCTTTGTCGGGATAAAGCTGAATGAGGGAGATGCATTGGGTGGCAGCCTTTTGTTCACAGAAAGCATGGTCGGTAAGAACCTCTTCGAGCGAAAATTCGGCGAGATTTACCCATCGCGGGTCGGTAGGCAATTGCAAACCAAGGATGGTATTGTCGGCTGCGCTCACAGAAAAATTTGATAGCTGCTGTAAACTTTCTTATAGACTCCTTTTAATGGAGCAGCCAATGGATTTTGTGGCGGTTGGGTTGATTTCTTTTCCGGCAATCATGTTTTCCATGGCGGCTTTAAGGAATAATGATTTGGATTCGGCGGGATTGGTGGGATTATCTTCCATGGCGCCTTTGTAAACAAGTATTCCTTTGCTGTTGAAAAGAAAAACTTCGGGCGTGCGCGTAGCTCCGAAAGCATCTGCAACGGTGCTTTTTTCGTCCATTAGATACGGCACATTGTAGCCCTGCTTTTTTGCGTAGTTGCGCATCGCGGAAGGGGAATCCTGCTCATCGCGGTAATCTTCATTGCTGTTCAGGATAACCATTCCGATTTCGTGGGTTTTGGCAAAACGCATTATTTCCTGCGTGCGTTGTTCGCTCTTCACCACATAAGGGCAAGTGTTGCAGGAAAACATGACCAGCAAACCATTTTCCATTTTAGAGTCTTCCAGAGAAATTGTTTTGCCGTCGGCGGTGGTCATCTTCATTCCAGCCATGGGGATTTCCTTACCGATTTCAAGGCTTGTGTAGGTTTTTTGAGCAAAAGAAAAAGTGGTGGCAAGCAATAGAAATGCTGCAAGAGCGATAATGTTTTTCATAAAAATTTTTGGGGGATTGAGGGGCAAACTTACGGGGTTTCGAGGCTAATGTTTTCATCACCGGTTTTGTATGGCAGGTAGGTGACAATGAACTGAAACATTTCGTCGGTTGATTTCATGCTGCCGTTTTGGTCACGCACCAGGCGCGGCGGCGAGAAAGGATTGTTCAGATTTTTTCGGGTGTTGTCGTAAGTGCCTTCAGCAATCATAATGCTGCCTTTGGGCACTTTCACCATCTTTTTGAAGGTGTAGAAATACTGCCAGTTAAAATCCCAGCGGGGAATGGAAATGAGGCGGATGGTGTCACCGTTTGGCTGGAGAGCGTATGCTTTAAAACTGGTGCCGAGCAAGTGCATGTGGGGATTAATTGTGAGCACAGAAATATCGAAAGGAACTTCAAAACGGCTGCGCACTTTCTTTACGGAGTTTGGCTGGATGATGAGGTCAGGCTCCACTTCTGCCACGCCTAAAGTTCCGAGCTGAAATTCCTGAACAGGGCGCTCCGGCGGGGTTTTGCTGAAAAAGATGTTGATGTAGGAGCTATCCCAAACGCCTTTGCTTGTGAATCCATAATGCAAGTCGTTCAAAAGAAAAGCGCCTTTTTGGGGAAGGAGATAACCGCCGATTCCTGCGGGATATTTTTGGCCTACAACACCGGGCAAATAATTCACCACGCTCTTTTGCAACACCGGATAACTGCCGTCGTTGTTAGGCAAATTCATTTTTTCAAAAGCCTGCTTAATGGTGGAATCATGCACCATGTTTACGATTTGAACTCCGGCAAAAACATCGGTTTTCTTACCCGGCTCATACTTCACCATGTCTCCGTTTACGTGATGCACCACGTTGTTTCTGCCGGGCATAAACTCAATCACGCTAGCGTAAGCATTCTGCGGCATTTCAAAAGGAACCTTCACCAATAAAAACTGGTCGTTGCTGTTTGCTTCTAAAAAATAAGGAGGCACCGGAATGCGCAAATCGGGCTTTCCAATTAAAGAGCCTTCCGGAAAAATGGGCATTTTAGGCAGCTTATCCCTTGGTCCTTCCGGCAAGCCATCTTCCACCCATTTTTGAAGCAATTGGATATCGTGGTCTGATAAAATCCGTTGTCCCTTAAACTCTGTGTAATGCGGATCGGCGGGCCATGGCGGCATTCTTCTCTCCCGCGCCATGAATGCAATAGACGAGCCGTATGGTTTTACCTGCTGATAATTTTCAAGTGCAAAATGTGCGGTGCCGTTTTCGCGGTGGCAATAGGTGCAGTTTTCAAAAATTACGGGCGCTACGTGTTCTGTGAACGTAACGGTGGAAGGAAGGGAGTCTTCATTATTACAACCCATCCATACGAGCCATAAAACACCGCTAATCAATAGAAACCCTGACTTCATTTTTCTTCAATTCCTTTTCTTCAAAATCATTTTTACCAATAAGAATGCTCACGTTCAGTTCATAACCGAGGAGAATGGTCATTGTGTTCAGCCACATCCAAACCATAAACGCAATGAGGGAACCGATGGGTCCGTAAACGTTGCGGTAGTTTATAAAATTATCCACCAGAAAAAAGAAAACAGTGGTGACAATGGCAATCATCAACGTAGCAAAAACGGAACCCGGGCTTATAAAATCGAAACGCTGCTCTAAAGAAGGACCGTATCTGTAAATGATGGAAATGGAAAAGAAAATAATGGCGAGCACCACAATCAGACTCACGATTTTTACGGCAATTACACCGCTGAATATTCTTTCTAAAAGATGGTTCACCACATTGGTTTGGATGATTAAAACAACGAGAGAAATAATGGCTACGCAAAGCAACATCACCGTCAGTTTTATAGCAGTCCACCGTCGTTTTACATTTGTCCTTTTCACAACGAGCGGCACAATTCTATCGAAGCTGCGCATCAAGCCCATCATGCCGTTTGACGAAAAGAAAAGCGTAAGCAGGATACCGAATGAAAGTATATCTCCACGTCCTCTGTCGAAAAAACCCTGCACAAAACTTTGCAGACTTTGGCGGATGTTTTGGTCGGGCGTTACAAACTGAATGGTTCCTAAAATGGTTTGCTGCACGTCTTTTAAGGGCAGATAAGGAACTAACGAAAAAAGAAAAAGCATTGTAGGCGGAATTGCCATCACGAAATTGTAGGTGACTGCTGCGCAACGTTCATTCAGGTTTGTGGATTTAATTTCCTCAATAAACAACTTACCTGTTTCATAAAGACTTAAGCCCTCAAAACCCCACGGCTGTGCATTCTTCAAAGCATTTAGCACTTTGCGAACGGCTTTTGTTTTCAATATTTTTCTTACGGTGCTGTTCATTTAAAAGCCTGCCGGTTACAAAGAACGCTATGCCACTGCAAAGGTTTGAAGGCTGCTGAAAATTTAGAGGTACTGCAAAATGAAGTTGGTCATTTTATGGTAGAGATGATAGCGCGTATTGCCGCCCGAAATGCCGTGCGCCCTGTTTGGGTAATACTCACTGTCAAACTCTTTATTGGCACGAATCAGTTCATTTACCAATGATGCCGAATTCTGGAAATGCACATTGTCATCGCCCGTTCCATGAATCAAAAGAAAATTTCCTTTTAGTCCCTGCACCATTTTTTCCGGCGCGTTATCGTCATAACCTGATGCGTTTTCTGCAGGTGTGCGCATGTAGCGTTCGGTATAAATATTATCGTAGTAACGCCAGTTGGTGACGGGCGCTACAGAAATTGCCGTCCTGAAAACATCAGGTGCTTTAAAGATGCAGGTGGCTGACATAAACCCGCCAAAACTCCAGCCCCAGATGCCGATGCGCGAAGCATCCACATAAGGCAAAGCAGCGAGTGATTTTGCTACAGCTATCTGATCGTCACTTTCCAGTTTGCCAAGTTGCAGGTAGGTTTTCTTTTTAAAATCCTCCCCTCTGAAACCTGTACCGGTGCCGTCTACACAAACAATGATGTATCCTTTTTGCGCCAGCATCTGATGCCAGAAAAAATCGCGCAGCGGAAAACGATCAGCCACTTCCTGCGAACCGGGACCACTGTATTGATACATCAGCACAGGATATTTTCGGTCTTTATCAAAATGAGGTGGTTTAATCATCCAGCCATTCAGCGGCACATTATCCTTTCCATAAAAAGTGCGAAAGCTGATTTTACCAAGGTCATATTCTTCCATCGTTTTTGCCAGTTGATGATTGTCTTCCAGCGTGCGGATGACGTTTCCCTTATTGTCGATCAAAGAATAAACGGGAGGCGAAGTGAGCGTTGAAAATTTATCGAGAAAATAATTAAAACCCTCAATTGGCGTGATGACATGTGTACCGTTTTCAGGCGTCAGCGTGCGTCTTTTTTTACCATTTAAATCAACCGAATAAAGTTTGCGTTCCAGCGGAGAAGCCACGGCAGCCGTGTAATACATCAATCCATTTTTTTCATCCACGCCCACCAATGCATCAATATCATAGCTTCCTTTTGTGAGTGCAGTTAACTCATCACGCTTCCAGTTGTAGCGGTAAAACTGATGAAAACCATGTTGTTCACTGCTGAAAATAAAAGAGAGATTGTCGGTAAGAAACTGGAGATTGTCGGTAATGTCGATGTAGTATTTATTGCGCTCGTCGTAAATCAGTATTGTTTTTCCAGTGGCTGCATTGGCAAGAAATAAGCGGAGATGGTTTTGATGGCGATTGAGTTTGAAGATGCACAATTGCGCCGGATTTTTTGTCCACTTTATGCGTGGAATGTAGTAGTCTTTTGAAGCATTCAGCGCCTCTAAACCTGCCATCACGTTTTGTTGTTTTGCAAGGTCAAAAAGGTAAATGGAAACAACAGAATTTGCTTCACCGGCTTTTGGATACTTGTATTTATAAGGAGTGGGATAAAGGCTGTCGTACATCGTCATGGTGTATTCTTTGACACCGCGCTCATCAAATTTGTAAAAGGCAAGATGACGACTGTCAGGCGCCCACTCAAAGGCTTTCGTGAAACTGAATTCCTCTTCATACACCCAATCGCAATTGCCGTTTATGATTTCGTTTTTTTGACCGTCGGTAGTAACTGGAATGCGCGCACCGGAAACCAGATTTTTATAAAACAGGTTATTGTCTTGCACATAAGCAACCATCTTTCCGTCAGGAGAAAACGTGGCGTGCATCACTTTGGCATCATTCAATAACTGCAGTTCGTTTTTTGCGAGATCAAAAACATAGACTTTCTCCAGAGAAGAGTGGCGATACACCTGCTGGCGTTCCGTAAATAAAAGCAGTTTCTTTTCATCATCGCTGAAGCTGTAATCCACAACCGGCAAGGCTTTTCCTTCATAAAGATGATCGGCAGCATTGAATAAAACCTCACCTGCCTTTCCTGTTTTGAGGTCGTAAATGCGAATCTGCTGACTGCCATTTTCTTTGTCAATTTGGGTGTACCGGCTGCCATCTTTTAAGGCATTAAATCCCGGAACGGTTTTGATTCTGAAAGTGTTCTTCTGCCAGATATCTTCCAGCGTGATTTCTTTTTTTTGCTGCGCAATGGCCATGTTGGAAAGCAGCAATAAGCAAAGGAAAAAGCGAAACATAAACGGTAAGTTTTTTTAGTGGTTTTTAGAAATGAGATGAAAGGAAAAGAATGAAAATGGTTGTTGCTTTCACAACAACGCGAAAGAGCCTGAACCCTTTCGCGCCAATAATTTCTTTTGAAAGTTTACAATCAATAACGCCTTCTTGCATTGCTCGGGCGCACAGGCACCCTCCGATAAGGCTGATGCGCTTTAGATTTCATGCGGGAGTAGTGATTGAACGATGGATTTTCGCTGGTGCCTCGATACGGATCACGCTGATAAAGCCTGTGGTGGCAAGATGTAGCAGCAACACAGAGCAACAACAACATGAAAATTGAAAAGAGAAAACGTTTGTTCATGGGCGAAAATTACAACCGCATTCCTTTACAATCAAAAACGTTTCTTTCAACCCTCCAATAATCCCCTATTTTTAAGCCTGACTTTTGTAATTATGAAGCGTTTTTTTCTTCCCGTTCTTGCCTTATTTTTTTTCGTTGCTGCCTGCAATAAAACGGATGAAAATCTGGTTAGCAACCAGCCTTATCTTGATGTGGTGTACCAAATAAATAATGCAGAGCCTGACCTTGCCGTAACATTTAGCAGAGGCGTTTTTTCCGATAACGTAAAAGGAAATCTTGACCACGACACAACGATTTCTCAAAACGGACTCATCCAAATTCCGGCTACCATTTTAAAAGGGATTAACGTCAGGCTTTACGCCATTAGTTATACCGGTGGCGATTTCAATCTCCAAATCCGCGACACCAAAGGAAACATCCTTGCACAAACCGATAGCGTAACGTTTGATCCGGCTAATCAGCTTCACGCCGATCGCTATTTCTCCAATTTACTGATCGTACCCTAGCGATTTCACTAAACATTTGGAACCACGAAAAAGCGCATTGCTCACCATCGTCTGCTATCCGCGAGGGTTTGCTTTTTTTGGTTTGCTTTCCATGGCATTGTTCAGGCTACCACTCTTTTTTTCTAAAAAAATATGCTTTTGGAAATTGCTTGGAAGCGGCAGTGGTGGCGGGTTTTCCCTGCGCCCCGACTGGCATCAATGGGCGGTGATGGTTGTATTTTCAGAAGATGAAAGGCCTGACGATCATTTGCACTTTCTTAAAAAATACCTTGGCAATTATATCCCCGCTTACTGGCGTTTTTTCCATTGCAATGTCCACAGTTTTTTGCTTGAACCACTTGAAGGACACGGCTTGTGGAGCGGTAAAAAATGTTTTGGAAACCTGCCAAAAAACTCTGGTTATGAAGGTAAAATTGCAGTGCTCACGCGGGCTACCATCAGGCTTTCGCGCTTGCGGAATTTTTGGAAACAAGTAGCCGGAGTGAATGCACAAATGCTGGAGGCAGAAGGCTATATCCGCTCCTTTGGAATTGGTGAAATACCTGCCATTAAACAAGCTACGTTCAGCATCTGGCAAAGCAAAGCAGCAATGACACAATTTGCTTATCGCCGTCATGCGCATCAGGATGTGATTCAGAAAACGCGCCGCGAAAACTGGTATCGTGAAGAAATGTTTGTGCGCTTTCGCATCCTACAGGAGTGGGAGGAAAAACTATGAGACGTCTTTCTCTTTTATCTCCATAAAGAAGGAATGCATGTCGCTGATTTTGCCGTCCCGGAATTTGTAGAGGTCGCAGTATTGCGCACGAAATTTTCCACCGTCTTTTTTATCATGCTCCATTTTTCCATGGCAGGCTGCCTGGTTGCCTTCTGCAATAATTGCATCCACCGTAAACTGGGGCCATTCAGGCATGTCGTGCACCATTTTATCCAGTGTCTGGCGCACGCTTTCTTTTCCTTTCCAGGAACCGTGTCCCACCAAGGTCCATTCAATGTCGTCGGTGCAATGTTTCAAAAAATCTTCCGGCTTTTTGTCAAGGAAAGACTGGTTTACTTCTTTGATGGCTTGCTTATGTTGTTCGATCATTTTTTAAAAACTAGTTTAAGTGCAATCTTAAAACATGTAGGCTTTATGGCAAAGCAATACTGTATCTTTTTTTTACCGTAACATTTACTGCTTCAATCTTTTGGTATAATTATTACTAAGAGCTAATACACACACCACTTCTTTCCCGTTTTCATCCACTTTACATGCTTCACACAGAACAACCTTTTTACATAAAGTACACCCTTGTTTTGCTGGGTTTAATTATGACCGTTTTTGTGCTGCACATTCTCAGCGATATTCTGATTCCATTTGCCATTGCAGCCCTGTTTGCCATGTTGCTGAATCCGCTAAACAATAAGTTTGAACGCCGCCTGCCGCGCATTTTAGCCATTTTGCTCACGCTACTTATTGCCATTGCCGTGATTGCAGGAGTCTTCTATTTGCTGAGCACGCAGATTGCGCGTTTCAGCAACATGCTGCCGATGTTAAAACAAAAATTCGCCGTTATGCTGGATGAATTTCAGCACTGGCTACAGTGGCATTTCGGCGTATCCATCCGGCGGCAGGTGCAAATGATGGACGAATGGCTTAATGGAAGTGAAGCACTTGTAGGCAGGACCGTTTATACTATTCTTGGAACAATAGGCGTGATGGTTTTAATTCCGTTTTACGTTTTCCTATTACTGTTTTACAAACCCCTCATTCTTAATTTTTTCTACGAAGTTTTTAAAGAAAAAAATGCGCTGAAAGTGGCTGACATACTCACTGAAACGAAAAGCGCGGTGCAGAGTTATCTCGTTGGGTTGATGATTGAAACGGTAATTGTAGCCATTCTCAATACCATTGCTTTATTGATCCTGGATGTGCCATACGCCATTTTGCTGGGTATCATTTGCGGGCTTGTAAATCTGCTTCCATACATCGGTGGCATTATCGCCATTTTGCTACCCGTTACTATTGTTACCATCATGAAAGATGGATATACTACGCAGCTTGCCATTATCCTGGTTCACCTCGTAATTCAGTTTATTGACAACAACATTCTGGTGCCGCGTATAGTCTCGAAAAAAGTAAAAATAAATGCGCTAATCACCATTTTAATTGTGCTGATGGGCGGTGCCATTTGGGGCATTTCAGGCATGTTTCTGGCAATTCCGTTTGTGGCGGTATTTAAAATTATTTTCGACCGCATTGATGGTTTAAAACCCTGGGGAAAACTTTTAGGCGATGAAGTGCCAACCGAACATTTAGGCATTCCTTGGCAAAAAAGACTGGCCAGAATTATGCGGAGGAAAGAGAAAACATCAGTTTGACGGTTTAAATAATTTTGTAACAGTAATTTATATCAAATTTTTTTATAAAAATTAAGGATGAGGGGGATTTAAGAATACTATGTCGGCTCCCTACTCTCCCAGAATGATACCAGTACCATTGGCCATGAAGGGGTTAAATGCTCGGTTCGGAATGGGAAGAGTGTATAAAGTCTAACTTAATAATAGTTCATCCGTATACGGAAAATATATTACTGCCTGGTTAAATAAAATCTTTGGATCTCATTTCCAACTATTACCTTCAAAATATAGTTACCGGCAGCCAAATATGACGCACTTATTGCTATTCCTGAGTATGCGGATAAAACTTCATCTTTACGTTGAATTATCACCTTCCCTGATAAGTCGTATAGTTCATATGAAATAGTTCTGTCTTCTTTATATTGAGATAATATATACCAAACATCCGAGCTTGGATTAGGGGCTACTTTTAATAAAGTTGTAGCCTCAACATTTGTGGATCTATAGTTACAAGAATTATTTGACGGTGGGGATTCAACAGTAAAATAGTTTAATACATCTTGTGTTATTTCGGAGTTTGTGTTAACCCTTAAATAAACTGGTATATTATTCCCAACTGAAGGTGTATAACCGGAGGTGCCAGCAGGAACGTGAGTTTGAGAGGATACGGCAGAATAATTAATCCCATCATCGCTCCAATAATAACTATTAGCAGGATTGAAAGGATACACCTCTGCAATATACAAACATGATTCTGCTTTAAAAGGAAAATCAATATAAGAATAGTTTACAGAAATGGTATTTTGCACTTCATCCACAAGACAATACATACCAGATGTCTTTATTTCTGCTTTTATATAACTAGCGTTATTGTAACTTATTCCTCTTACTGTAACCTGATTACCATTCGTATTAATAATCTGCAGACCAGGACCTACAGACCATTGCACTATGTAGCCGCTCGGAGGCGCAGGCGTTAAGGTGTAAATCTCATCCGAGCCAATATAAATGGAAATTGCAGGGGTAATCTTTTTTTGTTCAACTTCAAACAATGCCCAATCCACACTAGCTTGTGTTAATGAAACATGTGGTTCGTTAGTAGCTGGTATAAAAAAATTATGGAACTTTGTGGCTTGGCTACATAACACATACTCTTTATTAAAGGCAACACCCCAATCATAGTTTATGTTGGTACTGCCCAATGCGCTGATGGAAGGGATGAAAGTATGTGTAGGATACGTTACAAATTTATCTACCGTCTTTACCCCTTTAGTAGATTTCACTTGATCCGCAACTTTATCTGCAAATTCTTGATAGGTAGGTAAGGTACTACCTTCTACCACGTCAAGGCTTCCGCGAATGTTGGCATTTATTGTTGTGTATTCACTCTCGTTTGTGGTAACCTTTTTGAAATTTCCGAGCAACCCAATCCACCCAATTTTTAAGGTTCGCTTAAGCGTCATATTATTGGTAACTGTATAGCTTGTTGGTGTTTGAGATATAACGCCTGGGAAAAACTGTTTTGGACCGACATCCGCGCCCGTGCCTTCTAAACTTTTACCATTAGAACCATTGCTGACCATATTTCTCAATTTCATATCAAACACATTGATACCCAGTATAGCATCTGCCACAACATGTATGGCTTCCCCACCTTCAATACCATTTTTTGAACCAGTATTAGTTCCGTTCAGCAAGGCTATCCGTCTCACATTTTGAGGCCATCCGTTGCTACCACTCAAGCCATTATTTTGCAGGTTTGAATAATAAATTTGATGAAATGCGGCTGTACCATTCAACCCATCCATCTGCTCAATAAGTAACTGGCGCGCAGCTATACTTCTTAGCTGGCTTTCATACTTATGGACCGCATCCTGTTTACCTAAATGGTAACCAAGGAATATCAGCGACTGCTGCGCACTAATAGGTACGTTGGCACCAAGATGCGGACTGTCGAAACTCATCCAAAGGCGCGTATTATGCAACCATTTCGATTTGCCCGTTTGGGCATATTCTTGCTCCATCCATGCCAGTGCATACCGGCTTATTTGCCCACCCATGCTTGGTCCTACGATTACTATCTGCTCACTGCTGCCGTTGGCAGCAAGTTCGTTGTTTATATCCTGTATCAATTTTACCAACACCAGCCCGTTACGCTCTATATAGTCGGCACCGCCATCTCTGTTTTTAATATTAGTGTTGGGAACGTCGTAATTGGGAAAGTTGAGAATAATAACATCATAACCTCTCAGCCGTAGCTGGTCGCCCAAATGTTTTTGGGTGCCATTATCATCGTAAGATAGTAGATCCCAAATACCTTCCTCATTATTTGGGTCAGAAATAATTTTCCTTGCATCTGTAGGGTCAAATCCATCCAGAATAATAACGGGCTTGCGTATATGCATATCACAATTTGTTCCCTGTAAATTCTGAAGGTGGTAAAAGGTTTTATACTGCCCAATGCCTTGCGTTGCTTTATTTTCACCATATCCCTGGAACTTCAATAGTCCTCCACTTTGGATAATATTATTATCAGCATCTGCACAAATGTTCGTACTTTGCGAATAATTTTTTGCCAAGTAGGCAATGTCCGAAAATGAATAAGGAAAAGCCTTCCAGTCTCCATTGCTCATTTGCAGGCTTGCATCTAATAAATATTGTCCGGTGCCGGGTGATTCTTCAATGTTTAAATTCCCGGTTTCCCCAGGTTGTAAAATCAATTCATTACCGCCTGAAGTTAACTTGATAGCAATAATCTCATCTTCGGAAATATTCTTCAACACCAAAGCAGGATCAAAGAAGAAGCTATGAACTCCCGCTCCCAGCTTTTTGGTAAACACCACCGGGGCGGCTAAAGAATAGATATTGTAAGGAGACGACATGCCGGCGCTATCGCGTAGCAGACCGTCATTTCCTTCTGATACCAAGCGTCCATCCACTACAGCGTCAGAATCAATAGCACTGTATTGGCATTGGATATAGCCTATGGAAATTACATTTCGGTTTCCCGCATCTAGCAACTTGTGTACACTATCCATACCCATAATGCTGCTTTGGTTATAAGTGCTGAGGTATAATTGCTGCCATGCCTGAGCCAGCCACTCGTAATTTAGGGTATCTCCCGGCATTTTGGGCTCTTCCAGGTTTACCCATGGATAGCTTCGGTTCACCAACGCACCTGTGGTTATACGGTTTTTGTTTAGCAGAATGTAAGCACTGTCCTGCATTTCCACAAAAGTTTGAGCCTGACTACTATGTACAATTAGTATCGTTATGACGAGGGTAATGAATGTTTTCATTTTGTTTAGTTCTAGAGTTTTATAGAAAATTTGCCGTTGGTAATGCTAATTATTGTGTTATAATTTTTATCCAGAACGTCAAAATAAAAAATGCCTTTTACTTCCGTTGAATCTCTTTTAGTAAAAATTAATATGCCTGTATGGGTAGAATCGGTTGAAAAGCCACTATAGGCATTACCAGAAATTATTGGGTATGGCTGATCTATAGAACCCTGATATTGTTCGCTAAGTTCAAACGTATCCCTGTCTGGAAAACTATTACCACCAGAAAGGTAAATGATGATTTGGGTTTGGGGTGGGCCTATACAATCCAACCCCGAAATAATCCAGCTGGTCATCCCACTTGGGCCCGCTCCTACGCCGCTGCATGGATTAAATGCTAAGTCATTGGCTCTGTATGTCCAATATTTTCCGTTTATCTCACAGTTAAAATATTCCGTTTCAAGCTGTGGTTGTTCTTTTGGCTTGCAGGAAGAGAGCGTAAAAGAAAAAACAGGGAAGGCGAAAGCTGCAAGAAATAATTTGTAAAGGGATTTCATAAAAATAGTTTTTGAAAAAAATTGTTGAAAAAAATTTGCTCATTTACAAGTTGGTTAGCGTATGTCCTTGCGTTGTGTGCCTATTGCAAACCTACCTGTGTAAATCTGCAGACAAGCAAAACGCCGATGAAAATATAAACTTGTTCAGCGAATGTAGGCATTATCTTCCATTTTCTACAAAAGTTTTATAATGGCTGCTGGTTATGATCAGCATTGCGATAACGAAGGTAATTGATGTTCTCATTTGTTGTGTTTTAGAGTTTTATAGAAAATTTGCCATTAGTTATGTCAATAGTTTTATTTTGATACGGATTATAGGCTCTAAAATAAAATTGACCTTCTACTCTGGTACTATCGCGCATAGTAAAAATCAATTTTCCAGTTGCTGTATCGTTGGTTCGGTAGTAAGAATTAAATGAATTGTCTGGGTTATTTACACCCGCAAAATGTTGCTCGCTCAATTCAAACGTATCCCTATCCGGAAAACTATTACCACCGGAGAGGTAAATGATGATTTGGGTTTGAGGTGGTCCTATGCAATCTAACCCTGAAATAATCCAGCTGGTCATCCCACTTGTCCCCGCTCCTACTCCACTGCATGGATTAAATGCCAATCTATTGGCTCTGTATGTCCAATATTTTCCGTTTATCTCACAGTTAAAATATTCCGCGTCTGGCTGCGGTTGTTCTTTTGGCTTGCAGGAAGAGAGCGCTAATGAAAAAACAGGGAAGGCGAAAGCTGCAAGAAATAATTTGTAAAGGGGTTTCATAAAAAAGTTTTTGAAAAAAATTGTTAAAAAAAAACATGCTCATTTACAGATTTATAAGAGGATGACTCTGCATTTTAGACTGTTCCAAATTTACCCAGGGAAAGCTGCGGTTGACCAACACACCTGTTGTAACACGACTTTTGTTCAGCAGAATGTAGGCACTGTCCTGCATGTTCACAAAAGTTTGGGCATGGCTACAGGTTATGATCAGCATTGCAATAACGAAGATAATTGATGTTCTCATTTGTTGTGTTTTAGAGTTTTATAGAAAATTTGCCATTAGTTACATGTATGTAATCCTTTTTGGCTGCGTCATATACGTCGAAATAGAACAGCCCTTTTACCCGAAAGGTGTCTCTTTGTGTAAAAATCAACAGACCTTGCAAAGTATCATTTGTTGAAAAACCAGACTGGCCCGAAGTTATAGGATATGGATCAACTATTGTGGCTCGATTAGAAAAACTTAAATCAAACGTATCCCTGTCCGGAAAACTATTACCACCAGAGAGAAATATGGTGATGCTAGTTTTGGGTTCTCCAATGCAATCTCTTGCACCCAACACCCAACTGGTCATACCGCTTGGTCCTGCACCAATACCTGAACACGGATTAAAGCCCAGCTTGTCGGGTTTATATGTCCAGTACTTTCCGTTTATCTCACAGTTAAAATATTCCGCGTCTGGCTGCGGTTGTTCTTTTGGCTTGCAGGAAGAGAGCGTAAAAGAAAAAACAGGGAAGGCGAAAGCTGCAAGAAATAATTTGTAAAGGGGTTTCATAAAAAAGTTTTTGAAAAAAATTGTTGAAAAAAAAACATGCTCATTTACAGATTTATAAGAGGATGGCTCTGCATTTTAGACTGTTCCAAATTTACCCAGGGAAAGCTGCGGTTGACCAACACACCTGTTGTAACACGACTTTTGTCAGCAGAATGTAGGCACTGTCCTGCATGTTCACAAAAGTTTGGGCATGGCTGCAGGTTATGATCAGCATTGCAATAACGAAGATAATTGATGTTCTCATTTGTTGTGTTTTAGAGTTTTATAGAAAATTTGCCATTGGTGATTTTTACAACAGTACTATCATTTAAATCTAGCACATCGAAAAAGAAAATACCTTTAATCCAATTCATATCACGCTGCGTAAATATTAATTTGCCAGTATGCTTTTTGTCAATAAAAAAGCCACTATATCCTGTGGAAATGGGGTAGGGTTGGTCGACAAAACCCTGATATTGTTCACTCAGTTCAAACGTATCCCTATCTGGAAAACTATTTCCACCAGAGAGGTAAATGATGATTTGGGTTTGAGGTGGTCCTATACAATCCAACCCTGAAATAATCCAGCTGGTCATCCCACTTGTCCCCGCTCCTACTCCACTGCATGGATTAAATGCCAATCTATTGGCTCTGTATGTCCAATACTTTCCGTTTATCTCACAGTTAAAATATTCCGCTTCAGGCTGTGGTTGTTCTTTAGGCGTACAGGAAGAGAGCGTTAATGAAAAAACAAGATAGGCGAAAGCCGCAATAAATAATTTGTAAAGAGGTTTCATAAAAAAGTTTTTGAAAAAAATTGTTGGAAAAAACTTACTCATTTTGGTTGCCTTTGCTGCATGATATTGGGCACCATTGTTTAAAATTAAGGGATGTTTTTCAAACCTATGATTTAAAGAGCAGATTTTCTAAATTTCTAAGACTATAATTTCCTAAAACAAAAACGCCTCAACTTTCGTTGAGGCGTTTTAAAAGAATAACTATGGCGGCTACCTACTCTCCCGGAATGATACCAGTACCATTGGCCATGAGGGGCTTAACTGCTCTGTTCGGAATGGGAAGAGGTGAACACCCTCGGCAATACCACCATAATGAGGTTGATAAGTTTTGTACGTTCATAAGGTAATAGGTATTGAATAAGCAGTAAAAATGGCAGAGCGTTTTACATCGCTGAAAGCCTATCTTTTAAACTTATGAACCTATGAACTTGTGAACATCTTACCGTAATAAAATAAACATAAGTGGGGAAAGCAATTTTTTTGAAGCGTGGTGTTGTTTGTTTATTAGCCGATAAGTTTTCAGTAGAAAGTAAATAAGCTTTTACACGAGGCAGAAGCTCATCGACTTTTGGCTTTAGACTTTCGGCTTTTAAAAAAATTAAAGCTTACGGGTAATTAGTACTGCTCGGCTTTGATGTTACCACCTTTACACCTGCAGCCTATCAACGTGGTAGTCTCCCACGACCCTTATAGAAGTAAATTCATCTTGTGGAAGGTTTCGCGCTTAGATGCTTTCAGCGCTTATCCTGGCCACACATAGCTACTCTGCACTGCACCTGGCGGCACAACAGATACACCAGCGGTATGTACGTTCCGGTCCTCTCGTACTAAGAACATGTCCACGCAATTTACTAACGCCCACCACAGATAGAGACCGAACTGTCTTGCGACGTTCTGAACCCAGTTCACGTGCCACTTTAATCGGCGAACAGCCGAACCCTTGGGACCTTCTCCAGCCCCAGGATGTGACGAACCGACATCGAGGTGCCAAACCTCCCCGTCGATATGAGCTCTTGGGGGAGATCAGCCTGTTATCCCCGGAGTACCTTTTATCCTTTGAGCGATGGCCCTTCCATACGGAAACCACCGGATCACTTTAGCCTGCTTTCGCACCTGCTCGGCTGGTCAGCCTCACAGTCAAGCTCCCTTTTACTAATGCGCTCTACGTACGATTACCAACCGTACTGAGGGAACCTTTGCGAGCCTCCGTTACGCTTTAGGAGGCGACCACCCCAGTCAAACTACCCACCATACAATGTCTCCCACTTACATGGAATTAGACTCTAAGTAACAGAAGGTTGGTATTTCAACGGTGACTCCACGAGGGCTGGCGCCCCCGCTTCTTAGTCTCCCAACTATGCTACACATCTGTTACTCAAAATCAATGTAAAGTTGTAGTGAAGGTTCACGGGGTCTTTTCGTCCCGTGGCGGGTAACCGGCATCTTCACCGATACTACAATTTCACCGGGCTCGCGGAGGAGACAGTGTTCAACTCATTAGACCATTCGTGCAGGTCGGAACTTACCCGACAAGGAATTTCGCTACCTTAGGACCGTTATAGTTACGGCCGCCGTTTACCGGGGCTTCAGTCACAAGCTTTATCCGCCGAAGCAGACTGACAAGCTTCCTTAACCTTCCGGCACCGGGCAGGTATCAGGCTCTATACGTCATCTTTCGATTTTGCAGGGCCCTGTGTTTTTGCTAAACAGTTGGTTGAACCATTTTACTGTGTCCATATCACTATGGAACGCTTTATCCCGAAGTTACAGCGTTAATTTGCCTAGTTCCTTCTCCGCGGCTCACCCGAGCGCCTTAGAATACTCATCTCGACTACCTGTGTCGGTTTACGGTACGAGCCACTTTAACCTAACCTTAGAGGGTTTTCTCGCGAGCTTGATTAGGATCACTATCACCGCAGCCGAAGCTTTGGTGTACTATCAGGTTCATCAAAACGTGCGCATTTAACTACACATCCTATAACTACACCCTTTAACGTACTATTCCGTAAGTACGCGGATCGTTCACTTCTCTGTCACCCCATCGAAATTAAAGTGGGTACGGGAATATTAACCCGTTTGCCATCGACTGCCCCTTTCGGGTTTGCCTTAGGTCCCGACTGACCCTGATCTGATTAACATTGATCAGGAACCCTTAGTCTTTCGGCGATATTGTTTTTCACAATATTTATCGTTACTCATTCCTACATTTTCTTTTCTATCCGCTCCAGCAAACCTCACGGTTCACCTTCAACGCCGAATAGAATGCTCCCCTACCACTAATACCCTAAAGTATTAATCCATATCTTCGGTACTATGTTTGATGCCCGATTATTTTCCGTGCCCGAACCCTCGACCAGTGAGCTGTTACGCACTCTTTAAATGAATGGCTGCTTCCAAGCCAACATCCTGGCTGTCTTAGGGTTCGAACTTCGTTTGATCAACTTAACATAGATTTGGGGACCTTAGATGATGGTCTGGGTTATTTCCCTCTCGGCCATGGACCTTAGCGCCCACAGCCTCACTGCTGCAGATATATCATAGCATTCGGAGTTTGTCAGGGTTTGGTAGGCGGTGAAGCCCCCTAGCCCAATCAGTAGCTCTACCTCTATGATACTTCTATTATGCAACGCTGTTCCTAAAAACATTTCGGGGAGAACGAGCTATCTCTCAGTTTGATTGGCCTTTCACCCCTATCCACAGGTCATCCCATAGCTTTTCAACGCTAATGGGTTCGGTCCTCCAGTGTGTTTTACCACACCTTCAACCTGCCCATGGATAGATCACAAAGTTTCGCGTCTGCACCTACTGACTAAACCGCCCTATTCGGACTCGCTTTCGCTGCGGCTCCTCCCTTCTTAAGGGATTAACCTCGCCAGTAAGTAGCAACTCGTAGGATCATTATGCAAAAGGCACGCCGTCACGGACAATAAATTGCCGCTCCGACCGCTTGTAGGCGTACGGTTTCAGGTACTATTTCACTCTCTTATTCAGAGTACTTTTCACCTTTCCCTTACGGTACTGGTTCACTATCGGTCACTAGCGAGTATTTAGCCTTACCGGATGGTGCCGGCTGGTTCACGCAGGATTTCTCCGGTCCCGCGCTACTCAGGATACTACACGTCGTACTGCGCTTTCCACCTACAGGGCTCTCACCTCGTATCGCTCTCCTTTCCAAAAGATTCGGTTTCTCGCAGTAGTTCTAAAAGTAGTCCTACAACCCCAATGGAGCACGCCCCATTGGTTTGGGCTCTTCCCTGTTCGCTCGCCACTACTTGGGGAATCATTATTATTATTTTCTCTTCCTCCGGGTACTTAGATGTTTCAGTTCTCCGGGTTAGCTCTCTTTTCAGAGTAATACATCTTCAATGTATTGGGTTGTCCCATTCGGAAATCTTCGGGTTAACGATTGTATGCATCTAACCGAAGCTTATCGCAGCTTACCACGTCCTTCATCGCCTGCTAGTGCCTAGGCATCCGCCATACGCCCTTAGTCGCTTTAAATATTGTTGGTTTGTGCAAGTAATAAGTATCAAGTCGCAAGTATCAAGATGTAACTCTTGATACTTGATACTAAGTACTTACTACTCACAGTTTACCTCGCCTTGTTTTTTATAGTTACACCCTCGGGGGGCGCAACTGGTACTACGTCTATTTTATCTATCTCTCTTAAAAAGAAAAATAAACAAAATTTACATTGCCTCTGAACTATTTAAAAACCCGAAAGTTTCTAAACAAATCAGAGAAACAAAAATTGCTTTCCCATTATGTCAAAGAACTTTGATTCAATTCGATAATTCGGCAATTTGCCAATTCGACTATGAATCTGATTCAATTAGATAATCAGCTAATGAGCTAATTCAATAATGAACCGTTGTGATGTTAGAAGGGTTTGAACCTTACTTTCAGCCTCTAAATTACTGAAACACCGCTTGTTTTAATTACTACTTAAAAACTACTCAATTATTATTTATCATTCAACTGCCAATCCTTATCTCTTCTCTTCTTTCTTTCCAAAAATCTATTGCCTCCCGCTCATTGGCCATTTGCCAAATTACCTAATTTCCAAATTAAGAAAAGTGGAGGATATCGGAGTCGAACCGATGACCCCCTGCGTGCAAGGCAGGTGCTCTAGCCAGCTGAGCTAACCCCCCGAAGTCCGAATTCGGCAATGATGCAATTTGATAACTCGACAATGGCTCAATCCAACAAAC
>CBDCKE010000002.1:0-205000 GCA_965218185.1 Flavipsychrobacter sp. | reverse complement strand
CGCAGCAACATTTGCATTGCATCAAAAAAGCACTTCCTTAATTTTTTAGTAAACACCCGAGGAGCCTGACCCTCTTCCTTTTTTCGCCCGCCTGCTGCCTTCTGAAACACAGCGTCCGGTAATGCCTAAAATATCATTTTCTATAAAGAACTCCGGTTGCCTTTTTATCACCCTTCAGTAACAATTTTACCAACCTTTTTTCCCGCTTTGGGAGCGCAAAGGTAAACCCTTTTTCTTACCCACCAAATCTATTTTCAAAAACCTCCAAAAAAAACTAACCAAAACCTCAAAAAAAAGACCCAAAACACTCCAAAATTTAAAACCCCAAATCATCCCAACTCAAACACCGTTTCAAAATGCGGACAGCAAAGATAGGAAAGGGAAGGGAAAAGAGAAAAGAGAAAACGAATTTTCTAACTAAAAAACTGTGAAAAGAAATAAACCACAGACTAAATAAACCTCCCAGAAAATTTGAACACGTCCGCCGCATCTGCAAAACGTGCATTCACAACCAAAACATCCGCTTCATTTTTCCAGGAAACCGTAACGTCAACAACTGAGGCAGGATGAAGCAATTGGAGGAATTTTACAGAAGAAGCACGGTTTAAAAGCAATGTTCTTGAGGTCGCATTTTGAAGCAAGCCTTTTACAATAAAAACCATACAAACGCCTGGCACCACGGCTTGCGCAGGAAAATGCCCCTGAAAAATGGGATGATTTTCATTGAAAGAAATGGTGCAAAACAATTGTTCGGGCTCCTCTTTCAATGATGCGGTTTTGTAAAAATCATTCATCATGAGTGGTTTCAATTTTAGTTAGGAAAATGGTGAAATGCGCTTTGTGATGCACTATCTGAATGCTGTCTGGAAGGGTATTTGCAGCAGTTGCTCCGTTTAACTCCAAACTCGTTACAACGCTTTTACCCACCGTTTCTATTTTCTCAAGCCTTCCGTTTTCAACCCAATAATTGGCAAAGCCATTTGGCAAAGCGTACCTGAAAATCGTTGCATCATTTTTCCTGTAAAAAACCTGTGAACCCTTATCAAGCCGCTTCATTAAAAGCAACTCAAAATCTTTTTGCAACACCTGAATAACTGCCGGTTTATCTAACTGTGCTATCACGCTTTTTACCTGAAAAGAATCATCCCTGCTCCATTCAAAATCGAAGAAGGAAAGCCCCATCTCATTCTGAAACAAAATGCGCGTGCTGCCATCATCTAATTTCTTCAGCAAAAGGATACCGCTGAGATGAAACTTTCTAAACAAAAACCTGCCATCGACCAAACAACGATACAGTGCTTTTTCAAACCGGGGCTGATACGCTAAAACACTTGCTCCATCTGCCTTTTCCCCCACCAAATGTTTATAAGGATTGCTGCAACCAACTGAGAGAACAAGCCCGACAAACAAACATCTACTTAACCCTGAAAAGCGCATCGTTCAATGCCACATTATGGCGCGTGTTTGTGAATTCCATTTCCGTAAAATCACCCCCGTTTTCTTTCAGCACAATCTTATCCACATCCAAAGAAGTTTTGCGGAGGTACAAATCAATTTGTGCATAGAGTTTTTGCAGCGTTTTATCCACAGGTTGCAGACTTAAAAGGTATTGACTACCACTTTCAAAAGCAGTTATCGTAAAGTCAGTTTGGTTAAACACACTGCCACTCATGCAATCGATAATGATGCGGTTAACAGACTGAAATGTTTTGCTGGAACTGGTGTTGATGTGACTGGATTTCTGGTCGTCTTTCACGAAAAGCTGACCACCATTCATTACCACCAGATATTTGTAAGGCGAAGTGTATTCCAGCCGCAACTTGTCTTCCTTTTTAAAAGAAAAACTGCCTTTCGATTTTATTTTTTCAGACAGCAAACTGAGGCTTTTTACCTGCGTAAAATCACTGGTAATGCTTTGCTTCTCTTTGTTGGATTTAGCAATGGAAGCGCGAAGTTCCGCTGTGTTTTTAAGGGCTGAAAAACCTTTCGCCTGTGCCATCACCGCAAAAGGAAAAAAGAGAAAAGGAAAGAAAAAGAAAAGCTGCTTAAACATCCGGAAACTGAATTTCATCTAGGCTTACAAACTTAAAACCGCTTTTATGCGCATGGCGAATGAGCGCCGTTAAAATTTCAGCTGTAAGCGAAATACTATCGTGCAGCAACAAGATATCTCCCCCTTTTATTTTCCCTGAAACGCGGGCCAGCAAGGCATTTGCATCCTTAGCAGTTGTATCAAAAGAACGAACGCTCCAACCTATGCTTTTCATCCCTGATTGCTGCACTGCCTTTGCCAGATTTGGATTGGTGACGCCATAAGGTGGACGAAACAAAGTTGGCTTCTCGCCCGTGATTGCTTCCAAAACGCTGTTTGTTTCTTCTATTTCCTCCCGCATTCCTTTGCTGCTTTTCCAGTCGAAGTGGAAGCCGTGATGATAACTGTGATTACCAATTCCATGACCTGCATCAAAACATTGTTTCACCAACTGCGGATGCGCCGCTGCGTGCTTTCCAATCATGAAGAAGGTGGCTTTTACATTTTCCCTTTTCAGCGTTTCTAAAATGGCTTCCGTAAATGCTGCCGGGCCATCATCAAACGTTAGTGCCAGCAACTGTTTATCGCCAAGAGAATGAACGGATTTAACATAGAAATTCCAGCGGATGAAAATGGCACCCAACACCAAAACAATGACGTATAAATTCACCCATAGCACCAGCCAGTAAAACGAAACAACTCCCTCCCAACCGGCAATAAAAAGCGCCGCAACTCCTCCCGAAAAAACAATGGTAACAGTGGAAAAAGGACGCAATCAGAAGTAGATTTTCAGTTACAGTTTTTCATACAAAGCGCGCAGCCTTTCGCGGGTCATTTGCTGCTTCCAATCCGCACCCAGCGCATTTTCCCACAGCGGTGCCATACCCAGAGACACGTCTATCATGGTGTTGAATTCTGCATCAGTAAGTCCGTTGGTGATGCCCTGCGGGATTTCGATGTTTTCCTGCTGCACCATTTTATGAAACTCCGCTACGCCTTCAGGATAAAACTCCTCCAGATGATTGAACACGATGCAATTGCCAATACCATGTTTTGTGCCCAGCAAATAACTCAACCCATAACTCACCGCATGCGCCACACCCACTTGCGAATAGGCAATCGACATACCGCCGGCATACGATGCCATCATCAGTTTTTCATCACTCTCTTCATCCCACCCATTTTTCTCTAAAAAGACTTCCCTGCAAAGCGCCAGCGCCTGCTCGCCATAGGTCTTGCTGAAAGCGTTGAGATATGTGCCCTGCAACGATTCTATGCAATGAATGTAGCAATCCATACCAGTGTAGAAACGCTGATTTTTCGGTGCACTTTTTATCAGTTGGGGGTCAAGGATAATTTGGTTAAACGGAGTAAAATCGGAGTTCATGCCGAGCTTTCTTTCCGGGCCTGTGAGCACGCAAGTGCGGCTTACTTCTGCGCCCGTGCCTGCCAGGGTGGGGATGCCTGCTTTGTAAACTGCGGGATGCTCCACCAAATCCCAACCCTGGTAATCCTGCGCTTTGCCGGGGTTGGTCATCATTATGGAAACCGCTTTTGCAAGATCCATGGCGGAGCCGCCGCCAATGCCGATAATGCCCGAAACGGTACCGAAACTTTCTTTCAGTCCGTTGGCAATTTCATCCACGTAACTTGTCTTTGGCTCGTGGGTAACGTCGGCAATGATAAGTTGATCATTGCCTTGCAGCGGAATGTTTGCCTTCATGCTTTCATCGTTTTGGAAATGATGATCGAGCAGAAAAACAACCGGAGCGCCCGCCTTGCGCACCGGCTTTAATATTTCATCTAACTGAAGGAAACTGCCGCGCCCGTACACCACATAATCCACCATCCTGAAATTGCGAAATGCCATAGCCTTGTGTGTGTTTTGAAGGTTAATTTTTTTGAGAAGAAAGAGCTGCAATATTAAGCCACGCAAAAGGGTACCATCGCGCAGCAAAAAAAAGAAAAATGACTAACTTCCTAATAATTACCTTAATTTAGCGCAATCTTTAAACAAGTTCTTTAAATAAAAAAACTACTAAAAAACTACACAATCATGAGAAAAATTACACTCGCCATTGCCGCCATTTCCCTGCTTGCAGCATCTTGCGGAAAAGACACCACTCCCACCCCGCCGCCTGCCCCAGCTATGGCACGCGCTACGTTTGTAAACACCATAGTGGGTGCGGACAACGTAAAAGCAACGGTTGATTTTAAAGAGGTGGACGCTAATAGTATTAACCTCCTTGCTGCCTCCGGCTACCGAAGCATTACCCCGGGCAACAACCTCACTACCATTTTCATCCTCACTTCTGCCAGCATTGGACTTGATACTTCTGTTCATTCTTATATTGCCGACAAGAGCTATTCTGTGTTTGGAACCGGCAGCTTGCTAAATGCGGAGGTCGTTTTTACGCTGGATGACCTTGCAGCCCCTGCTTCCGGAAAAGCTAAAGTGCGCTTTGCCAACCTAAGCAATCAGTTGCTCACCGAAACCGTAACCGTTGGTACTACTGCCATTGCAACCGGAACTGCATATAAGACGGTAACTCCTTTTGTAGAAGTAACTGCCGGTTCTCTGGACATTGTTGCTGTTGACCCTACTCAGGTGCCACTTACCAAAACCCTTTCAGGAAAAAACTTTGAGGCAGGCAGGATATACACTATCTTCTTATCCGGCAACAACGGCGCTTCCGGCAACAATGATTTGAAGCTTTCCGTAATGGACAACAACTAAACCAACCGCGTTTTTTTTAGGATTGAAAAAAGCTCGCCGCAAGGCTGGCTTTTTTTTTATGGGATTAAATGATATAGGCTAAGGTGGGTTATGATTAGCCGAGTTATCAGACTAACTATCGTACAAAATAATATGCCCCCACCCTTTTATATTACTACGAAAACCTCCCGCACCATGCAGGAAGGCTTTGTATTAACTATTTTCGGTCGCTGCACATGCAGGAAGGTTTTGTAGTCGTGCAGACGATTTCCTGCACCATGCAGGAAGAAAACAGCACTTTAAAATCATAATGCAGTATGCCGATTTTCATTGCCGAAACAACATTGTATAATTCAAATACATTATAATTGAGTTTTCTTTAGCAATTATTCCTTTCACCATCCACATCCCTTACCTTCGCCCCGCAACCGTTCAGGGAATCCTGTGAAAATCAGGAACATTACCCGATGCTGTAAGCTTCTAAAATTCTTTCTGCAACACTGCCACTGACAAACTCCAATTGTCGGGAAGGCGCAAAAAGAAGAAGCAAGTCAGAAAACCTGGGGTCGCAACAAAATTTATCACAGGCTGCTTTCGGGAATAAAAGCATGGGCGATAATCGGGTTGCATCTTCTCCTGCACACTGATGTTTTCCATCCACCCGTTCCCTTTGGCATCACTGCATTTTCCAAAACCATTTTTTAAAAACAAAAAACCAATGCACATGCGTAAAACATTACTCGCAGTTACTTGCCTTTTAGCCGCTCATTTTGCCGGCGCACAAACGCCAATTGTGGCAAATTTTGACTCGCTGCCCTTGCCCGGCCCCGACACTTTTTATGAAAACTACACGCAGCCCGGCGTGGACGTAGGTTTCGGCGATGGCATCGCTTATTTTCCTTCCGTATTTGACACTTCGGGCGGTTTTCAATATTGGGCAAAAGGCTTCAGCTACAGCAATCAAACAGATACCACCACCGCAGGTTTCCTGAACGACCATTCCCCCATCACAGGCAAAGCTTTTAACGGCAATCAATTTTGTGTTTATTATCAAGGTGATGGGAATGCTTCCATCAGCATTTATACCGGAGGACTGATCACCACAATACTCAATGGTTTTGAGGTTACTAATTCCACTTATGCCTACCTCAGTATGAGAGATGGAGATGGGTTTGCGAAAAAATTTGGTGGTGCTTCCGGCGATGACACCGACTTTTTTAAGATGATGATAATTGGCTACCGCAATGGCACTAAAACAGGAAAAGTGGAACACTATCTCGCCGATTTTCGCTTCGCGGATAATTCCCTCGATTACATCCAGAACGACTGGCAGTGGGTGGATTGCACACCGCTGGGCTACGTCGATAGCGTAAAGATTTTGTTTGCTTCTTCTGACTCCAGTTTTGGATTTATCAACACGCCCACCTACGCCTGTATTGATAGTCTGGTGGTGCAAGCTTTTGGTGATAACATAGCCTCTGTGCCTTTTAATGCGCACGCAAAAACCTATCCCAATCCCGCTACTGATTTTTTGTTTTTAGAAAGTGATGAACCCGTTTCCGTAACCATTCACGATGCTGCGGGCAAAGTGATTTTTAAGGATGAAGCGATGACTACAAACCGCCGCATCATCAGTAAAGAGTGGGCTTCCGGAGTTTATTTTTTGAAGATGAACACCGGCACGGCAACTAAAACCATCCGCATTTCAAAGCAATAATGCGCAAAGGATTTTTCATTTTTTTGAGTTGTCTTTTTAAATGCAATGGAATTGCCTTCGCACAGTTTGCGCCGCAGGTAAACATCGTGGGGAGCAATGCCATTCACTACACCGACACGGCGATAAAAGCGTGGGCAACGGGCTGCACCGTTGTGCGTGGTTTTAAAAACATAGCCATCCCCGATTCGGGTTTAGTAACCTCCGGCGATTCATCTTTTGCCACCGGCATTGCAGATGGCGGGACGGTGAGCTTGGGAGATAGCGGCGTGGCTACGCTCACGTTTTTGCATCCCCTTTTTGATGGCATCGGTGCTGATTTCGTCGTGTTTGAAAATGGCTTCGCAAATCCTGCCAATCCCGAAGAAGCTTTTCTGGAACTGGCGTTTGTGGAAGTGAGTTCTGACGGAATTAATTTCTTCCGTTTCCCGGCTACATCCCTCACGCAAATTGATTCGCAGATTGCGGGCGCAGGCACTTACATGAACGCACGGAACATCAATAATCTGGCAGGGAAATACCTGTCGCGGTGGGGCGTTCCATTCGATATTTCAGAACTGCCCAATGACCCGCTGCTTGATAAAAATGCCATCACCCACATCCGCATTATAGACGTTGTTGGTAGCATTGATGATTATGGCAGCGTTGACGATTCAGGCAATAAAATAAACGACCCATACCCTACTTTTTTCCCTACCGGTGGCTTTGATTTAGATGCAGTGGGAGTGATGCATATGGTGGGCGCACAAAGCATTTCAGGCGCAGCGGATGAAACGGAGTTAAGCGTTTTTCCAAATCCTGCAACGGATTATCTGCACCTTCAAACACCAAAAAACCTCAGCATTGCGCAATGGGAAATAAGGGATTGCACGGGCAGGAAATGGAATGAAAACGCAACAGGAAATACCAACCTCATTTCGGTAAGGCAATTGCCTGCAGGGTATTATTTCATCACCATCATCTTTAAAAACGGAAAGCAATGCAACGCAGGTTTTTTCAAATCCTGATACTCCTTTCGGTGGTTGTTGCTTCCTGCGATCCGCCGCCAATAATTTTAAATCCACCGCCGCCAACATCGGGCGCCAAAACATGGGTGGTTTGCGAAGGCAGTCTGGGAAATGGCAATGGCAGTCTTACGCTTTTTCGTCCTGATGCCGACAGCATTTATCAGGAAGTATTTGCGGCAGTAAACGGTGTTTCTCTCGGCGATGTTTTCCAAAGCATGACACGCATTGGCGAGCAGTATTTTTTGTGCATCAACAACTCTGATAAGATTGTGGTCATCAACCGGAAGGATTATCGGCTTGAAGGAATGATTTCTGTTTCTAAACCGCGGTATGTATTGCCGGTCAATGCTTCTAAAGCTTACGTTACTTCCCTTTTCAGCAAGCAGTTGTTCATTATTAATCCTCAAACCTTGCAGCAAACAGGCGTTATTGATTTGCCTTTTCAAAACGGTGAAGGCATGTTGCTGAAAAATGAAAAAGCATACATCTGCGCATGGGACACAAGCAGCAATGCCGTGTTTGTAGTGAACACAACAAACGATAAAATTGAGGACACATTTTTCACCGCAGGGCGTGCGCCGCAAGAAATACTGGAGGATAAAAACGGGATGCTGTGGGTGCTTTCCGGCAATGTGGCCAAAGGAAAAACGGCAGCACTTTCGCAGATAAATCCTGCCACCGGAGCATTGCTAAAATCCTTTTCATTTCCTCCCACTGCCGACCCTTTGCGCCTTGAAATGAATCCTTCAAAAGACACGCTTTATTTTATTGAAGTGAATTATACAGGCGGCACGGCAAACAATGGCATTTACAGAATGAACATTGCTGATGCGGCATTACCAACCGCGTCATTTATTGCTGCGCAGGCGTTGCAATATTTCTGGGCATTGGGCATAGAACCCGCTACCGGCAAGGTTTACATAGGCGACCCGAAAGGATTTATACAGCAGGGAAGCGTGCAGATTTATGACCCGCAAGGCAAACTTTTAAAAACTTTTCAAACAGGCGTGGGTCCGGGGCATTTCTATTTTGATTAAAGCCTTGTTGTTTTAAAAAATAAACCACCTTCATTATTGAAAAACAATGTTCTTTTTCTGAAACGGTTTTTTGTGCTCACCTTGCTTTTTACAGGGGTTGCAGCAGCAGGGAATTGCCAGGAAATGAAAGACACACTGAGGGAGGTGAACGTGGTGCGCGAAAAGAAAACGGCAGCGCTAAGCCAACGCCTGAACGGTTTTAATTCCGGGCAAAAAACCATTGCAATTGATTCCCAAACACTGGCGCAGTATGAGCAGCAAAGCGTGGCAATATTGCTGGCGCAGCAGGTTCCGGTTTTTGTAAAATCGTACGGCTTTAATGGACTGGCTACACTTCAGTTCAGAGGGGCATCTTCCGCCCAATCTGCCGTTTACTGGAAAGGCATTCCGCTGGCAAATGCAGCGCTTGGCGTGGCGGATGTTTCCCTTTTGCCCACTACGCTTTTTGATGAAATTCAGATTATTTATGGCGGCTCGGCGGCGCTTTGGGGGAGTGGGAATGTTGGCGGCGCAGTGATGCTCGGCAATGCACAACCCACATTCGATTCTTCAAAAAAAATAAATGGAAAAGCGGTGATTGGCGGAGGAGGTTTCGGGCAATGGAGCGGCGGACTAAAACTGAATGCAGGCGGCAGGAAATGGGATTTTGCCATTCAGGGATTTCTTCAAAAGGCAAAGAACGACTTCCCTTATAAAAAGGAAAACGGCGGCAAATCAATCAATACCAACGCTGCATTAAAGAGCCTTTCCGAAATGGCTACGCTTTCTTACAAAGCTTCAAATGCTGATGTGGCGCAGGTTTCGGTGTGGTATCAACATTATGAACGGGAGATTCCACCTGCTTTTTTTGAGGCATCATCTCATAAAAACAGAACCGATAAATCAATTCGCACGGTGCTTAGTTGGGAGCATAACCGGCGCACAAACTGGTATGCAAAGCTTGCCTGGTTTCAGGATTTTCTGGATTATTCAGACTCGGCAATCCATCTTTTTTCTAGTCAAAAAACGCAGCAATATTTTGGCGAAGCCGGTCTAAAAATCATTTCATCCCGAAGGCACCAATTATTACTTTTCGCTCCGGTGCAAATTGCTGTTATGCCCGCCAGTAAAGGCTTTTACCGCCAGGAGAAATATGCACTGGCAGCAGCATACAGCTATCAGAATATCAACAGAACTTTTTCTGGAGCCTTAAATGCACGCGCTGAAAACATTGATGGCAAAAGCATTTTCCTGCCTGGAATAAACGCATCCTGGCAACTTGCAAAACCGCTTCAACTGAAAGCCAATCTTCAAAAAACCTATCGCGCTCCAACCCTTAATGAACGTTTCTACAATCCGGGTGGCAATCCAACTTTAAAGCCTGAAAAAGGATGGAGTGCTGATGCAGGCTACAAGCTTCATTTCAGCACCGGAAGCCGCATAAAATGGGAGCAGGAAGTTTCTGTTTTTAACCGCAGAATAGAAAATTGGATTCTTTGGTTTGGCGGCGCTATTTGGACACCTCACAACATTTCCTCCGTAAAAAGTTCAGGAATTGAAATTGCGAACAGCTTATCATTTACTACCCGAAAAAACATTTTTCACCTGAAAGGAAACTGGAGCTATGTGCGCTCCAAAACCATGGAAAGCGCATTGCCAAATGATGGCAGCATCGGCAGGCAAATTCCTTACACACCTTTTTACAATGCTCAAATAAACGGCGGCATTTCAGCCAAACATTTTTACGCCAATGGCAATTTTACTTACACAGGCTACCGGTTTATAAACGTGGATGAAACAGGGTTTTTACCTTCTTACAGTTTGCTCAATCTTCAGCTACAATGGTATTTTTTATTAGCCCGCGAAAAGCGGATTACGCTGAGCGCGCAAGGCAATAATCTGCTGAACAAAAATTATCAGGTGGTAAATGGCAGACCCATGCCAGGCATTAACTGGCTGGCAGGATTGGGTTGCTCTTTTTGATGCTTCATGAAAACCCTTTGCTCCTATCTTCAAACCATTGCTTCAAAAAGAAAAACCAAAAAAAAACGCGTGCAAACCCAACTTAAAGAATCAAAAAGCAGTCTATCACGTTCAGTATTAATAACCCCACTTACTTGCCTATAGCTTTGGCATATACCGTTCCCGGACAGACCACAGAGCTTGAAGAGCTTATACAAGGGTGTATGCGTAATGAACGCAGCGCGCAGGAAAAACTGTATAAGTTATTCTATCCCCGAATGATGGGCGTGGTGCGCCGGTATATTGATGCGGATGAGCAAGCGGAGGAGGTTATTAACAACGGGTTTTTGCGTGCCTTTAAAAAGATTTCGCAATACACGTTTCAAGGTTCTTTTGAAGGCTGGCTTCGCAAAATTGTTTTCCATGCGGTGAGCGATTATGTGAAGCAGTATATGAAATACAATGACAAAACCGTTCTTGTAGAAAAGGACGAAATGGTTCATAAAGACCACGCAGAGGGTTTGTATTACAACCAACTGCTGGAACTGGTGCAGGCGTTGCCGGATGCAACCAGAACAGTGTTTAATTTATACGTGATGGAAGGATTTCCGCACAAAGAAATAGGAAAGATGCTAGGCATTAGCGAAGGCACTTCAAAATGGCACCTTTCGGAAGGCAGGCGGCAACTGAAAATGAAAATTGAGAAACTGGAACTTCATTTAAAAAAGTAGCTAAAAAATTTTATCCCAAATGGATAAACAATTCATTCACATAGACGACCTCGTTAGGTCGAAACTCGGCAACGCCGAAGAAAAAGAACGCCCGGGCGCATGGTTGCGGATGCGGGATTTACTGGATAAGGAAATGCCATCTGCGGTGCCGGTTGGTTTTAGTTGGAAACATGTTTACAGTCTGGCAGCGGGTTTATTGTTGCTTGCTTCGGCAGGTGGCGGTTACGCCGTGTATCATTCTTATCAGCAGGATGCCCTTAATTATCCCGTGGCGGAAACAACTATCCTCAACACATCTTCCACACACAGCATTGCATCTGCAAAACGCCCTGAAAAAGCAAATGAAACACTTGCTGCTGACGGAATAAATCAGCCTGATGAAAAAGAAGGAAACAACTCTGTAAGTATTGCCACATCTGCATCCCGCAAAAACCAAACAACGGCTTCTGTAGCTTCTACAAAAAACAATACTGCCATTACCAATAGCGAAGCGCAAAAAGAAAACATGGTTGCTGCTGAAAATGAAAACCTAATTACTGAAAACCAAAGCGCTCAAACAATTGCCGGAAATGCAAAAACGAATTCACGCACTTTAAACCGCACAGCATCTACGCAAAAAAAGCAGCCCTTACTTGTTGCATCTAAACCCGATAATTTACCCGTTACTATTGCTGCGCAAAACAATTTGCAACCGCTGCAAGCCGCTGTAGCATTGCCTTCTGCGGAAATAACTTCTTCAAACAATGCAGCGATAAATGTAGAAGCTACTTCTTCTCCAAAAGAAAATTTCAGGAAAGAAAACATCGTAGCATCATCCGCTTCATCAAATAAAGCAGTTGCAGCAAATGCGAATAATGAAACTGCCGGAACTTCTAAAAATCCTGACAACCAGAACTCCAACAAAATAATAACAGCATCCGGCGCGTCATCAAACCCTGCTAAAAAAGCAAACAGCAAACTGGCTATGGAAATTGATTCGCAGCGTTTCACTTTAATGCACGATACGTTTAAAGGAATTGAGATGGTGCATCGCTTTTTGATTGACCCGCTTACACACACTGCTACTATACTCACCGACACGATTGCTATTGAACGCGTTATTCAGGATTACTGGATGCTAAACAGCAGTGCTGACCCTGCCATTGCAGCCGCAAAAAGGAAGGGAATGGATGTAAGCAACGAAATGGTGAATCTCTCAAACCTGAAAGTAAAAAGTCGCAAAACCGGTGGTAGCAATGCACGCAGCCTGAACGACATTGTGCGCGATGCGAAATACAACATGTCTATGATTCGTTTTTACCCGGGCTTAATTGGTGGTGTGAATACTTCTCTTTTTGGCGCTAACGGGCTTACGGGTTTCCAACTTGGGCTAACCAGTTTATTCACTTTTGGAGATAAATGGAGTGCAGGCGCGGAGTTGAAATACTACCAGCGTTTTAATGGCAACGGCATCAGCGACAATTACTACCAGTTTGATTCTACCATCGTTGGCGGCGTGCCTAATTATTCCCGTCGTTCCGTAGAGCACAACTTTAAGTTCTCGAACATGCAGAGCCTGGAATTGCCCGTATCTGTGCGCTATGCATGGAATCGTTTGAATGTTTTTACCGGAATAAACGTGGTGTACAACTTCAGGATAAATGCAGAACAGTTTGACCGCACTTACGACAGCACCAGCATTGGTCTTACACCTCAATACAACAAAACCAACAATCAGCCGACGGTTACGATTAAGGATTTTGACGCGCGTTTTACAGCCGGGTATTTATTTGGCGTAGGCTATCAGTTTACGCCTGCCATCAGTCTGGATATCCGCGTGACGCAAAACGTTTGGAACCCTGTAAAAGGCGAAGGCGCCCAACGCATTTATGATGAACTGTACAAAAAACCTTCTTTCCAAATAAACTTCGGATACCGGTTTAGCAACAATCCACGGTTTCCAAAGGCGCGGTAAAAAGATCAAACTCGGTTTTAGTGGTTAAAACCAAAGAGGCTGCAGCACAAGGGTAGCCTCTTTTTTGTGGGAATATGCTTCAATACTATTTGCACAATAAAAAAGTATCCTGATAAATAAAAGACACACTAACTCTGACAAATAAAAAGAACACTACCTGAATAAGAAATACCCCTCTTAAAAAACCCCGAAACTAAAGCCTAAGCCGAGGATAATGCCGCCCGGGGAGATGAGTTTTATGGCGTTGTCGGTATCACGGCTCACAGCGGCGCCCGACTGGATGGAATATTCAGTGTCAGTAACCGAAATTGAATATCCAAACTGTAGATGAAACCGGTTTACATGCCTTTTGCCAAGGCTAAAAAAGTAATAGGCAGAAAGAGGTACGTTGGTTTTATTTTTCAAATTAAATACTTCGGTGTATCCGGCGCGGTTGGGTTCGCTAATAGTTACGGGCACATTGTCCACACCCGTATTGTGTGTTACGCCAAGACCTATAGCCCAGCCTCGGTGGCAGTTATCCTTAAAATAAAAGCGTCCTTCAGCATACAGCTTGCCTCCCCAAGAGCTTAAACCGGCTCCCGCACTGATGGAAAACTGCTTGGCAACGGGCACATCGAGATTGACACCGAGCAAACCATTGTTATTGTTGATGCCGGTGCTGATGCCGAGGTAACCATTGCTGCAAGGCGCGTTACTGAGGCTTTTGTCGGTGCGGGTTTCCGGTGATTTACTTACGTTTTCTCTTTGCTGCGCAGATGCATTTGCGGCACTTACAATTAAGAGGAAAAGGATGGAAATGTTCGATGTTAAAAGGCGCATTTTGGTTTTGATTTTTTTATTTTTTCGGGCGCAAATGTATGGGGATTCACTTACTTTCGCGCCTTAATTCCATAAAACAATCATGATGAAGCGACGTTTCATGTTATCTCTCTTAGCCCCCGCTTTAATGTTTGCATCGCAGGCAGGCGCGCAGGCTACCAAAATCAATTTCATTGAATACACGCTGCCCAATGGGCTGCATGTTATCCTCCATGAAGACCACTCGACGCCCATTGTGGCAGTGTCGGTAATGTATCACGTAGGTTCAAAGAATGAAGACCCGCAGCGCACCGGCTTTGCGCACTTCTTTGAACATCTGTTGTTTGAAGGTTCTGAAAATATTGGCAGAGGAGAATACATGAAGATGGTGCAGGCTGCCGGCGGACAACTGAACGCCAACACGACGCAAGACCGTACTTATTATTACGAAGTGCTGCCGAGCAATCAACTGGAGCTTGCCATGTGGATGGAAAGTGAGCGCATGTTTCAGGCAAAGATTGACACCATTGGCGTGGAAACACAGCGCAAAGTGGTGAAGGAGGAGAAGAAACAACGCTACGACAATACGCCTTACGGTCAGTTGCTCAGCGTGGTGTTTGAAAATGCTTTCACAAAGCACCCTTATAGCTGGACGCCGATTGGTAAGGAGCAATATATCGACCAGGCTACGCTTACGGAGTTTATGGACTTCTACAAAACGTTTTACGTGCCTGAAAATGCAGCGCTCGTTATTGGTGGCGACCTGAATGTGGACCAAACAAAGAAGTGGGTGCAAAAGTATTTCGGAGATATCCCCCGCGGCACCAAAGCCGTTCCCCGCCCCGACATTAAAGAGCCGGAGCAGACCAAAGAAAAGCGCGTAACCTTCTATGACAACGTGCAACTTCCCGCAGTTATCCTTGCTTACCACACCCCTGAAATGGGCAGCAGCGATTATTATGCTTTGCAATTGCTTACGCAGTTATTAAGTCAGGGCAAGAGCAGCAGGTTTCAGAAAGCCATTGTGGATGAGCAGCAAAAAGCAGTAGCCGTTGGTGCATTTGCCATCCCGAATGAAGACCCGGGCGTGGCCATGATGTTTGGCATCAGCAACGTAGGCATTAAGCCGGAAGAAGTGGAAGAAGCCATGGAAAAAGAGGTTGCGAAAGTGATGGAGAACAAGATTTCTGACGAAGAATATCAGAAGCTTATTAACCAGGCGGAGAATGATTTCATCACCCAAAACCAGCGCGTGGCGGGCGTTGTAGAGAATCTGGCAACGTACCACACCTTCCTTGGCAATGCCAATTTAATCAACACCGAACTGGAGAAATACCAGAAGATAACGAAGGAAGATTTGCAGGCAGTGGCGAAGAAATATTTTAAGAAGGAGAACAGGCTTGTGGTGTATTATCTGCCTAAAACAATGGAGGGGAAGTAGGGAGAGAGACAAAAGACGAAAGTCGAAAGTCGAAAGCCTGAAGTAGAAAGCATCAAGACAAAAGAAAAAAGTTCAACAAACACTAAAGCATCAACAATGAAAAAGAATATCCTGATAATATGCGCAGCGCTTATAAGCTGCACTGCCATGGCGCAAACGCTTGACCGCAGCATGCGTCCGCAACCCGGCCCGGCACCCGAAATAAAGCTTGGCAAAACCGAAAGCTTCACTTTGGCAAACGGACTGAAAGTGTTTGTGGTAGAGAATCATAAACTGCCCACCATTGCAGTCTCCATTCAACTTGATGTGAAACCTGAATTGCAGGGCAATGCAACTGGTTATCGCGAAATGATGAGTGAACTCCTGACAAGCGGAACTAAGAGTCGCGACAAGGATAAATTCAATCAGGAACTGGATTTTATTGGCGCCGATTTAAATGCTTCCGACGAAGGAATATCCGGTCGCGGCCTGAAGAAATACCAAAACAAAATCCTGGAGCTAATGGCAGACGTAGCCATCAATGCAGACATTAAAGAAGAAGAACTGGAGAAGGTGAAAACCCGCACCCTTAGCGGATTAGAGGCAGAAGAGAATGAGCCGGACGCGATGCTTAATAAGGTGAGTGCCATCGTGAACTTCGGGAAAAAACATCCTTACGGAGAGATAACCACTAAGGAAAGCGTAAAGAACATTACCCTTGATAAAGTGCGGAAATACTACAGCACTTACTTCCGTCCAAACGTGGCGTACATGGCTATTGTGGGCGACGTTACAGTAGAAGAAATGAAGCCGCTGATTGAGAAATATTTTGGCGGATGGAAGAAGCAAGCGGTGCCTGTAGCATCTTACCCTAATCCATCTGCACCATCCACCACGCGCAAAGTGGTTTTCGTTCCCCGCGATGCAGCGGTGCAAAGTGTTATCAACGTTACCTACCCTGTTGATTTAAAGCCCGGCACGCCCGATGTAGTGAAGGCTAAAGTTGCCAATTCAATTCTTGGCGGTGGCAGCAATGGCCGTCTGTTCCTTGACCTGCGTGAAAAGCACGGCTGGACTTACGGTTCTTATTCCTCCCTCAGCCCCGATGATTTAAAGGCAACCTTCACTGCTTACGCTAAAGGAAGAAACGCCGTTACCGATAGTTCAGTAGGTGCTATTCTGGAAGAAATGAAGATGCTGCGCAATGAAAAAGTTGGTGCAGAAGAATTGCAGAATCACATTGTGAACATGAGCGGCGCCTTTGCAATCGGGCTTGAAAGTCCGGGAACTGTGGCGCAATATGCCATCAACATTGAGCGGTATAAAATGCCGAAGGATTATTATCAGAACTACCTGAAGAACCTGGCTGCCGTGAGTGCGGAAGATGTGATGGCAATGGCGAAGAAATACGTGCATCCTGAAGCAGCTTACGTGGTTGTGGTGGGAAGCAAGGATGAAGTAGCGAAAACACTTTCAGGGTACGACAGCGACGGCAAGATTGAATACTACGATACCTACGGCAATGAAATAAACCCTGCTGCCATGACCACTATGGCTTCAAGCATGTCGGCAGAAGAGGTGTTGAAGAAACACATTGAGGCGATTGGTGGAGAGAAAGCCATTAAATCCATCAAAGACATAAAGACCGTAAGCAAAGGAGAAATACAGGGAACGCCGCTTGTGATTACCGAAATGAAGAAAGACCCTGGCATGATGAAGGTGAACGTTACTGCCATGGGAATGACCATGCAAAAGCAAGTGGTTGCAAAAGGCAAAGGCTATAGCGAGCAACAGGGCAAAAAAGCAGACATGGAAGGTGAAGAATTGGCTGAGGCTGTAGAAGAAGCCGACATCTATGGCTTGCTGAATGAATCAAAATATGGCGTGAAGCACGAGATGAAGGGCGTGGAAAAAGTGAATGGCAGCGATGCTTACAAGATTGAAACCATGGATAAGCGCGGGAAGAAATCCACACAGTATTATGATGCAAACACCTTCCTGCTTGTAAAAGAAACGAAGATGGAAGATGGCCCTGACGGCAATGCAGTTGCGCTTTCTACAGAATACAGTGATTATAAGGAAGTGCCCGGCACCAATGGTTACATGATTCCCTACACCATTAAAATCCCCCTTGCGCCTGGCGTGTTTATCACTTCAAAGGTTGACATGGTGGAAGTGAACAAAGGGATTGCGGATAGTGAGTTTGAGTAAGGTTTTGAATTGAATGATGATGAAAGCCGGAGCGATTTGCTTCGGCTTTTTTATTGGTTTTAGGCGAAAGGAGGAAGACAAAAGTCGAAAGCTATGTGTGTTGCGTTTTGCGGAGGGGCAAGAATGAAAAATAAAAACGCCCGCTGGATTTTTTGTTTCCGGCGGGTGTTTTTTTTATGCGGCATTTATACCAAATAGACAACTAGATTACCAATACGGAGCGTCCTTGCGAGCAAAGCGAAGCAATCTGAAAAGCAGCAGGAAAATATAGTTTGACTTCAGATTGCTTCGGGCAAGCCCTCGCAAGGACGCTGGGAATAGTTAGGGTGTCTAAATGCAATTATTCGGTTTATCCTTTTTCCAGAACAACAACTATATCTGTCGTTTGGCCCGGGTTCACATTCACAGGCACCGTTTGCGCAACATAGCCATTGCAAGTGATGGTAGCCGTGCCGCTTCCTTCCGTAAGATGATCCTGCGCGCCGCCAAGATTTGTGGTTATTTTCCGGATGCCCCAGGGCTGGAGGCTGATTATGGCACCGCCAATTCCTTTACTGTTTGCATCCACAATTTTAAACCGCACCGATAAATGCCTGAACGCAGGGTCGTTAATGGAGCGTGCATTTTCATACGCTTCTT
This sequence comes from Flavipsychrobacter sp., assembly GCA_965218185.1. Taxonomy (GTDB): domain Bacteria; phylum Bacteroidota; class Bacteroidia; order Chitinophagales; family Chitinophagaceae; genus JAFIGV01. The sequence goes on along the minus strand of CBDCKE010000002.1, from coordinate 186,797 downwards.
TAAACACATTCTGCTCCTCCGGCAAGCCTTGCACGGCAAGGTCAAGCTGCTTATCCATCACCCGCGAAATGTCGTCCACCAGCGTTTCGGCAGTCGTGTTTTGCGCATCATGATCGGAATGCTGGGCTTTGGCGCCGCCATAATTTTGGAGGTACACATCGCGTAGCGCAATAAGCGCATCGATTTTAGTTTGCGGAAGATTCCAGTTGTCGCGAAGCTCCGGTTTGTGCGCGTTGGCATGCGTGGTAATAATATCTACAAGCCCCGGCACGCCCGAATTTTTGTTCCTGCCCAGGTTGCGAATAATGTTTTTTAGGGCGTAGCGCATTTTGGTATCGCTATCCCGCACTCCGATGTAGTTAAGCCCATTCACAAAAGGCGTTGCGGCGGTAATAATGTTGGCACGCACCGCTTTTTGGGCAGCGGCTTCGGTGTCGGCAGGGGCGGCTTCTGCATTGATGGCTGCCTGCGCCTGCGCAATTAACGCCTGCACAATCTGGAAGGCAGTTTCAAAGGGAATAAAACCTTCCCATGCGGCTACATAAGTGATGCAAACTTGCTGAGTGCCTTTAATCATTTGCCATTTGGCGTTGTACTTAGCGTCCATAATTTGTTCGGTTTTTTTAAGGGATGAATTGAATGGTTGCAAAATAATCCAAGAATCCGAAATAATGCATCCGCCCGAAAAAAAAATTTTGTCTGGTTAGGATTTACGGGGGGGCTTCGCCACTTTTACTATTTTAATTTTTTAAGAAATGAATGTAGATGCGGGACTTCTTTTTGGCTCCGCGGAAAAAACGATTGTCAATGACAAGCTTACGATCCGCTTCGACAGACTTACGATCCTCTTCGACAGGCCTACGATAGCGTTCGACAGACATACGATCAGGATTGACAAGCTTACGATGCACTTCGACAGCCTTACGATGGGCTTTGACGCCAAAACGTCATGCTTCGACACGCTTACGATGCTCTTTGACGCCAAAACTTCAGGTATGGCAGGCTTGTCGAAGCCATATGTTTTTTGTGCGAAGACCATCGTTTTTTCTGCGAAGCGCATCGTTTTTCGTGGGCGCGTAGGGGCAAGGCATGTTTTGTAACTCCTAATTGCGGTTATCCGTATTGTTTGTTGGGGGTGGGCAATTGTTTTTTTGGGGGATGCAATTGTTTTTTTGGGGGAGAGATGAATGGGGGTGGAAATAGGAACGAGTGGAAAGTAAGGCATTTAGTGAAGCCTCAAAAACTAAACGCAAACTTTTGTCATTCCGTAGGAATCGTAGCAAATGGGGGTTGGCAATGGTTTCAGGACTACGATCCCTGCGGGATGACAAAGATGACGGTGAGATGAAGATGGGGGGAAAGGCATTGAGTCAAGCCTCAAAAAACTAAACGCAAACTTTTGTCATTCCGTAGGAATCTTAGCAAGTGTGGTTGGCAATTGTTTTAGGGCTACGATCCCTGCGGGATGACAAAGATGACGGTGAGATGAAGATGGGGGAAAGGCATTTAGTCAAGCCTCAAAAATTAAACGCAAACTTTTGTCATTCCGTAGGAATCTTAGCAAATGGGGGGTTGGCAATGGTTTCAGGACTACGATCCCTGCGGGATGACAAAGATGACGGTGAGATGAAGATGGGGGGAAAGGCATTGAGTCAAGCCTCAAAAATTAAACGCAAACTTTTGTCATTCCGTAGACTAGCAAATGGGGGTTGGCAATGGTTTCAGGGCTACGATGCGGGATGACAAAGATGACGGTGAGATGAAGATGGGGGGAAAGGCATTGAAACATCAAAAAACTAAACGCAAACTTTTGTCATTCCGTAGGAATCGTAGCAAGTGTGGTTGGCATCAAAAATTAAACGCAAACTTTTTGTCATTCCGTAGGAATCGTAGCAAATGGGGGTTGGCAATGGTTTCAGGACTACGATCCCTGCGGGATGACAAAGATGACGGTGAGATGAAGATGGGGGGCGTTTAGTGAAGCATCAAAAAATTAAACGCAAACTTTTGTCATTCCGTCAGCAACATGGGGGTTGGCAATGGTTTCAGGACTACGATCCCTCGCGGGATGACAAAGATGATGGTGAGATGAAGATGCGGGAAAGGCATTGAGTCAAGCCTCAAAAATTAAACGCAAACTTTTGTCATTCCGTAGGAATCGTAGCAAATGGGGGTTGGCAATGGTTTCAGGACTACGATCCCTGCGGGATGACAAAGATGACGGTGAGATGAAGATGGGGGGAAAGGCATTGGGAAAGGCGTTGGGGGTTGGCAGTTTCAGGAAGCCCTGCGGGATCAAAAACGGTGAGATTAAACGCAAACTTTTGTCATTCCGTAGGAATCGTAGCAAATGGGGGTTGGCAATGGTTTCAGGACTACGATCTACGATCCCTGCGGGAATGACAAAGAATGAGGGCTACGGTGAGATGAAGATGAAGATGGGGAAAGGCATTGAGTCAAGCCTCAAAAACTAAACGCAAACTTTTGTTTCGTGCCTTAAAAAAATAAAAAAAGGACAAACAGCGATGAAACCATTTGTCCTTGTGTTTTCCGGTGCGGAAGAGGAGATTCGAACTCCCACGGCTGTTACCCCGCTACCACCTCAAGGTAGTGCGTCTACCAGTTTCGCCACCTCCGCAGTTTTTGTGTGGGTTTGTTGTGTTGCCACAAGCCCGTTTATTTTGAGGTTGGCAAATGTAAAAGCGTATTCCAAAAATGCCAAAAAGAATTCGCTGCGCTGCAAGGTTTTATCTTCTTAAAATAATCCGGAAGGTGGTGCCCTTGCCTGCTTCTGACTGCCTCACAAAGAGGGAGCCGTGGTGGTATTTTTCAATAATCCTTTTTGCCAGCGAAAGCCCTAAGCCCCACCCTCTTTTCTTGGTGGTAAACCCGGGGCGGAAAACTTTTTTCATCTGGTGTTTGGGGATGCCTTTGCCCGTGTCGGTAACGTCAATTTTTATTTGCAGCGGCATGTTTTCCACCTTCACGGCAATGGAACCCTTGCCGTCCATGGCATCGAGGGCGTTGCGCATCAGGTTTTCGAGCACCCAATCAAACAAAGGCCCGCTCAGCAGCACGGGTATTTCTTCTTCGTTTGATTGCAGGGTGATGGCAATTTTTTTGGGCGCTCGTTTCTGCATATAATCCACCATGTCGCGGATGCGCACCATCAGGTTTTCGGTTTCTAATTGCGGCGCGCTGCCCACTTTGCTAAACCGGTCGGCTACCAGTTTAAGGCGGCTTAAATCTTTGTGCATTTCCGCCACGGCTTCGGCATTTTCTTCATGGTCTTTCAGCAGTTCAAGCCAGCCTTCAATGGAGCTTAACGGGGTGCCTAACTGATGTGCCGTTTCCTTTGAAAGCCCCACCCACACCTGGTTTTGGAGGGAGCGGTATGTGGCGTTGAGGGCAATGAGGAGCACAAAAAGAAAGAGCAGAATGATGGTCATTTGCACATACGGGAAGAAGCGGAGTTGGCGCAGTAAATAGCTTTCACCGTAGTATGCTTTCTGCACTCCAAAACCATAATCAAGGATGATGACCGGATGTTCTGATTTAAAATCGGCGAGCTTTTCTAAGAAATAATATCGGTTCCTTTTGTACTCACTGCTATCGAGGTTGGAAGTGGAAATAATGCTGTCGTTTTCGTTGGTCAGGATGAAGGGAATGCTGTTGTTTCGCTGCACAATCCTTGATGTGTATTCAATCGTTTTTTCATCTTCGGTTTTGGAAAGAAGTTTTAGCGCTTCCACATGTTCCTCCACTTTTAAATCTTCTTCAAAGGCAAGTTTCTTAGCCAGTTCATTGGTGTAATAAACGGAAGCAGCCACGATGATGAGCGCAGCAATAACGAGGTAGGTTTTCCGGTTGAAATATTGACGCATAAAGGCTTGTGCAAAACGAAGCTCCGGTAAAAATATTGTGGTTTTAAAAGGCAAAGGCTATTTTTGCCCGCGGAAATTGCATCTTAAAATGAACAGCCAACATACTTCAACACAGCAAGAACTTGATAACCCCGCGGATATTGAGCTTAGCAAACCATCCAAATCCCGCTTTCTTTTCCTTCTTTTTTTCTTCTGCTTTTTCATTTTCTGCTGGGCAGGATGTTACAATTTGTATGAACACGGGTTCCAGAGCAACGTGGATGCAGAAGCGCCTAAAAGCTCGCTTTACCAACCTGAATACAAGTAAGCTCAACGGAGCACATCAATGATTGTTTCCACCCACGATACTGCGGTCGTAATCCTCAGTTACAATGGCAGGAAATGGCACGAACTGTTTTTGCCGCTCATTGTTTCTGAAGCCTCATCCGGTTACGATGTGGTGGTGGTTGATAATGCTTCCACCGACGATACCTATCAATATCTCCGCGAAAGTTTTCCTGAAGTACAAACGCTTCAAATAGCCGTCAATAGAGGCTTTGCGCATGGATATTACGAAGCGCTGAAGCAGATTTCCGCCAAATGTTATGTGCTGCTGAGTGCAGATTTTGAAGTGACACACCAATGGTTTCCGCCGCTTTTGCAAGCCATGTCGCGCTATGAAGGTTTAGCTGCCTGCCAGCCAAAAATCAGGTATTGGCGGGAGCGGGATTATTTTGAGTATGCCGGTGCAGGCGGTGGTTTCATGGATAAGTGGGGCTATCTTTTTTGCCGCGGCAGAATATTCAACGACTTGGAGAAAGACCATGGTCAGTACGACAATCCGATTGAAACATTTTGGGCATCGGGCGGTTGCCTGATGGTGCGTGCTGACCTGTATCACAAAGTGGGCGGGCTTGATGCTGATTTTTATGCGCACATGGAAGAAGTGGATTTGTGCTGGCGTTTGAAAAATGCGGGTTACAAGATTGGCTACATCGGCGATTCAACAGTGTATCATGTAGGCGGCAGCGTCATCAGTTATGGAAGTCCGCAAAAGCTTTACTACAACTTCCGGAACAACCTGATTTTGCTGCTTAAAAATGAACGCACTTCAAAGTTGCTTTGGCTGTTGCCTTTGCGCTTAGTGTTAGATGGCGTTGCCGGTTTGCAAATGCTGGCGGGCGGAAAATTTAAAGAAACGGGCACCATTCTGAAAGCGCATTTTCACTTTTATGGAAGCCTGGGAAAATGGTTTAAAAAACGGAAAGCCTGTCAGCAGTTGGTTACCCACCGGAACGAAGCAGGCATTTATCCTAAAAGCATAGTGTGGCAATATTTCGCGCTGCGCAAAAAGACTTTCGACAAGCTTTCCTTTACGCCAAAGCGATTGCAGTAATCCTTCACCGATTGTTTTCTGCCCTTCACCGATATTCCTGAAATGCTTGCCTATAAATGATTGCATCAGGAAGAAGTTGATTTTATGTTTGCATCCTAAATCAAAACAACATGAAACATTATCAGGATTTTCAGGAAAGAAAAAGCCGCAACAAAAAGTTTTTGGGCATTCTCATTATTGTCATCGGCATTATTGCATTGCTAAAGCAGGTCTTCCTTTTCCCCATTTGGCATTTCCGCGATGCGTGGCCTTTTTTGTTGATTGCCATCGGCATTTTTATTGGCATAAAAAACCGCTTTCAAACCATTGCCCCCTACATTTTGATTGGCATTGGGTTGTTTCACCTCATTCCAAACTTCTCCTTTTTTGTGGGTGATAGAATTGTTTACTCCCGACACCTTGCCGTGCCCATGGCGCTAATTGGCATTGGTGCTATTTTCATGCTGAACCAGCGAAAAAAAAAGTCCTTTCCACACACTTTCACAACGAACACAGCCTCTGAAGACCTGCTGAATGTGGACATTACTTTCAGCGGCAGAAAAGAATTTGTGACCTCCAAAAACTTTCAGGGAGGAAACATCAATGCCGCTTTTGGGGGTGCAGAAATAAACCTGATGCAGGCAGACAGTCCTTCCGACCTTATTATCCTGAACGTGCGGGTTAATTTTGGCGGCGTTGACATGACGGTGCCTGCAAACTGGATTGTGAAGAATGAAATTGAAACCACTTTTGGCAGCGTGGAAGACCAACGGAAACTCCAAAGTGGTGCATTTGTTGAAAATCAGAAAACGCTTGTGCTGCGCGGCTCCTGCAATTTTGGTGGTGTAGAAATCAAATCGTTCTAAGGCCTGCCATAACTAATTTTCAGAAAAATTCTTCAAAAATGAAAACCTTTTGCGCCCACCTTATCTATCGCATCCAATGTGAAAACGTGGCATCAGAGCAATATGAAGAGCAGTGGCGCATTGTGATGGCGGCGGATGAGGAAGAAGCATTAAAAGCAGCAAAGGAAATAGCGGCAGAGGAAGAAGAAACGTTTTTAAACCGCAAGGGAAAATTCGTGAAATGGCAACTAGCAGCGGTAAAAGAAGTGCGTCCTTTTGAAATAAAAAATGGCGCATTGCTTTGTTCCACCATCAAAGAAATAGAAACGATTGTAGCACCTCTTTGGGAAACATCTTTGCAAAAATGAAAACGCAGTGAAGCCCGCCACGTATGGTTTTCGATGGTTACTGGTGCTCATTTTCACGGCGGCGGTTTGTTGCAGCGCCATCCTTATTTACACTACCGGATATGAGCCTCATAATTTTGTAGCAGACGTTCTCACCACTTCGGCTTCCCTAACACTTTCCATCTGGATTGGGATATTGACGATGCACCATTTCCCAACAAAAGCGGGGCTGTTTTACTTTTCCATAGGCTTCGGCATTGCGTTAGGAATGTTGTCTTATTACGCTGATAACCTGGTGCTTTACCGGCTTTATGAGCAGCAGCATTTTTTGGAATGGTATCGGAAAAGTCAGTGGACGCGGGGGATGCTGTTTTGCATTTGCAACGTGTGGGCAACGACGCTTGCTGCACAACGCAGAAAAAACAAAATCCTCGAAACGCAGTTTAAAGAACTAAGCGACGCTTCCACTTTGCATCGTGAAGCAGAACTTTTTAAACTGCGCCAGCAACTGCAACCGCATTTTCTTTACAACAGTCTCAATTCTATAAACGCGCTCGTGTTATTAGCTCCTGAACAAGCGCAGGAAATGATTGGGAAGCTCTCTGAATTTTTAAGAAGCTCTGTAAAAAAGGAAACAGAAGAATCTATTTTCCTGAAAGAAGAACTGGAGTATATCGAGTCTTATTTATCCATTGAAATGATTCGTTTTGGAGAGCGGCTTGAAGTGGTTTATGAAAAGGAATTTGAAGAAGTAAACGCTACCATTCCTTCTTTTTTGCTGCAACCTGTTTTGGAAAATGCTATCAAATTCGGATTGTATGGAAGCTTAAAAAAAGTAGTAATCACCATTTCAATTTCAATGTATGCAAACATGTTGAACGTGCGTATTGCCAACCCTTTCGACCCTGACAACAAACCACTTAAAGGAACAGGTTTTGGCTTGGAAGGCATCAGCCGCAGACTCTACCTTTTGTTTGGAAGGAATGATTTACTCACAACCTCCAAAACCGAAAACCAATTTATCACCTCCATAAAAATCCCGCAGAAAAATGCACCGCGTAATCCTGATTGATGATGAGCCGCTTGCAAGGGCGTTGCTGAAAAAATTACTGGAAAGCTTTCCTGATTTTGAAGTGATAGCAGAATGCAGTGACGGCTTTGAAGGTTTTAAAACCATTCAGGAAACGATGCCCGACCTGATATTTCTGGATGTGCAAATGCCGCGCATCAACGGCTTTGAAATGCTGGAATTAATAGAAAACCCACCGGCAGTAATATTCACAACTGCTTTTGATAGCTATGCTTTACTAGCTTTTGAAAACCACGCTATTGACTATTTACTAAAGCCCATCACGAAGGAACGTTTTGAAAAAGCCATCCAAAAATGGCTACAACGGGTGCCTGAAAATTTACGTGAAAAGGAAAGCGAAATTGTTTCACTAAAGCTCCAGGAAGGTTACCAGCAGCGGATTGTAGTGAAAGACCAGGGAGCGATTAAAATAATTCCAGCCGGTGAAATCCAATACATTGAAGCCAGTGATGACTACATTAAAATCTATTCGGCAAAAGGAAAATTTCTGAAAAAAGCCACGCTGCAATCTGTAACCAATTCGTTTGACCCCGCGCTGTTTGTACGCGTGCATCGCTCCTTCCTGATTCCTGTTTCTCAATTGCTGCGCATCGAACCTTTTGAGAAAGAAAATCACATCGCAGTGTTGCATTGTGGTGCCAAAATTCCGGTCAGTAAATCAGGCATGGCACGACTAAAGGAAGTGCTGGGCTGGTAGTGTGTTTAAACCGGAACGTTCTCGTCGGTTTTTGTTCGGGAGATGATGAGATGCCGCACCAATAAATAACCGCCAAACGCGCTGACTGCCACAAAAATGTAGGGTATCATCAAATCTTTCGCCTGCACGTAAGCCATTATTTTCTGCCGGTTTTCAGGCTCGCTAACCAGCATTTCCCGAAGCGTGGCGTCTTTATAGAGCATAATGAGCGTGACGATGAAGAGCCCGATTACCCATGCTATGAAAATGGAAATGAAGGTGTAGAACGCCCACAGCCCTGCATTCAACTGAGCAGCCTTTGCCCTTGTATAATTTTTGACGGTGCAGAAAATGAAAATAAATAGTTCGGGCATGCTTAGGTTTTCGATTTCATGAATTCGCTTACGCTTTCCATTACGTGATTTATCTGCGCATCATTCAACCCATGATGACAAGCCATCAACATGCCGCCACGCATCACCCTGTCGGCTTCGGGATAACCACCATTTGCAGCTTTGTGCGGAACGTTTTTAAAGCCCGGCTGACGCAAAATATTTCCAGTGAAAACTGTACGCGTCTGGATGTTGCGCTGCTCTAAAAAGATCTGCAAATCGCGGCGTACAAACGGCGCAGAATCCTTTATGGTAACGGCAAACGCAAGCCATCCGGTTCTTGAATCAGGAAGTTGATTGGGCAGGATAAAATATTCCTCATATCGCTTAAAGAACTGCAACATGCGCTTAAAGTTTTCTGTTCGCGCATCAATGTTTGCCGCCAGTTTATCTAATTGCACCAACCCGAAAGCAGCGCCCATTTCCGACGGTTCAATATTGTATCCCGGCTCTTCAAAAACAAACTTTGCATCGTAAGGAATGCCATCTACTTTCACGTTAAAGCGATTTTCAATTTTCTCTGATTCTACAAAAAGAGATGAGCTTCTGCCCCAACTTCTCAGCAATCTTCCGCGGTCGTAATAAGCCTCCGTATTTACACAAAGCATACCGCCGTTTCCTGCGCAATTAATAATGTGGCTGCCATAAAAACTTGTGGTACTCATGTCCGTAAATCTGCCGGATGATGCGCCGCCAATTTCAGCTCCCAAAGTATCCGCGCTGTCTTCCAAAAGAAAGAGGTTGTGCTTGTCAGCAATCTCCCGAAGCACGCTCCAGTCGGGCAGATTGCCTATAAGGTTCGGGATAATCATCGCCTTCGTTTTCGGCGTTATCATCTCTTCCACTTTGCTTACGTCCAGATTGTAAGTACCCGGTTCAACATCCACAAAAGCAGGCACCCAATTGCGTTTTACCTGTGGCGCAACCGTCGTAGAAAAAGTAAGCGCAGGCGTAATTATTTCCGTGCCTTCTTCATAATTCAGCAAATCGGCAGCGAGGTATAAAGCAGAGGAACCGCTGTTCACCATGATGCCAAATTTCTTATCATAGAGTTTCGCAACGCGCTCTTCCATTTCCCGAACATGTTTGCCCATTTGGGTAGTGGTTCGGAGGACGTTTACAACGGCTTCAATTTCTTCTTCTCCATGCACGGTGGTACCATAAGGCACTTTTATGAATTCTGTTTGTGACATTTATTTGGGCGTCTTTTTTTTAGATTGCGAATGTACTTATTCCCTTTACCGTAAGCCTGAATTTTATCTTAAAGAAATGAATTGAAGACTGGTTTTTGAAAGGAACCGCAAAGGTGAGGCTACTCCTTTTTATTAAGTTTGCACGCATGGACAAAAAGCAACGGCAGCCCGTTTACTACAGTGAATACCTGCAACTGGATAAAATCTTAGACGCTCAGTTTCCTGAAAGCGGCAAAGAAAATATGAAAGCGGACGATGAGATGCTTTTCATCATTATCCACCAGGCTTATGAACTGTGGTTCAAACAGATTTTACACGAACTGGAAATCGTAAAAACCATTTTCAAACAACCTAATATTCCTAACAATTCTCCGGACGTTTATAATTCGGTTCACCGGATAAAAAGAGTGTGCAAGATTTTGGAATTAGCCGTCAATCAGATGACCATCATGGAAACAATGACGCCGCTGGACTTCCTTGACTTCCGCGATTTGCTGCGCCCCGCTTCCGGTTTCCAGAGCATCCAATTTAAAATGATAGAAGCCGCGCTGGGACTGGCTTACAACAAAAGGCACGGACAGAATTATTACATCTCCCAACTGAATGAAAAAGACATTGAACGCGTAAAAAAAGCAGAAGCAGATGAGTCTATTTTGGTGCTGATAAACCGCTGGCTGGAGCGCATGCCTTTTTTGAAAACTGAAGATTTTTGGAATGAAGAAGCAGGCAAAGGAAATTTTTGGGAGCAATATCGCGAAGCGTATAAAGAAAGCCTGGGTGAAACCGAACTGAAGAATCTGGACACCTTCAATCAGTTATTTCTGAATGATGAACACTATGATTCTGAAAGAAGTTTTAGTGCTGATGCCAACCGAAACGCCCTGTTCATCATGCTTTACAGAGATTATCCTTTGCTGCACCTGCCTTTTGAATTGCTTAGTTACCTGCTCGAAATTGATGAATTGCTTTCCATGTGGCGTCACCGGCACATTCACATGGTGCAGCGCACAATCGGTAAACGCGTGGGCACCGGCGGCAGCAGCGGCGCAGAATATTTACAAAAAGCGGCAGATAGCCATTACGTTTTTAAAGAGCTTGCAGAACTCACTTCTTTTTTATTACCCCGGAACATGCTTCCAAAACTTCCGCAAAAACTAACTGAGCGGCTGGGTTATAATTAATGGAAGCATCCTTCATGACAAAAGCCATCCAACTTCAAAACCTCCGTAAATTTTATAAAGGCGCTTTCGCACCGGCGCTCAACGATTTTTCCTTGGAAGTAAAAGAAGGAATCATCACCGGACTTTTAGGTCCAAACGGCGCCGGAAAAACTACCTGCATCAACATCATTTGTGGCTTGATAAAACAAGATGAAGGCAGCGTTTTCATCTTCAATAAATCAGTGGAAGAAGATGCCACAGCCATCCGCAAAATGATTGGCGTAGTGCCACAGCAGATAGCACTATTTGGAAACCTTACCGCGCGCGAAAACTTTCAGTACATCGGAAAACTCTACGGATTGGATAATACGGTTTTAAAATCGCGCATCATTGTATTGCTTGAAAAACTGGGATTATCGCAACATGCCGACAAACGTATCAATCGCTTTAGCGGCGGCATGAAACGCAGAGCCAACATCATCGCTTCTTTGCTGAATGAGCCACGCATGTTGATTCTTGACGAACCTACTGCCGGCGTAGATGTGCAATCACGCGCACTCATTCATCAGTTTCTGAAAGATTACCGCACGGCAGGAAATACTATTCTTTACACTTCGCATTTGCTTGATGAAGCCGAAGCGCTTTGTGATGAAGTAGTGATTATTGATGAGGGCAAACTAATAACATCGGGCACACCGCAACAATTGATTCAGCAACATGCGGAAAGCAAAAAACTGGAAGATGTGTTTCTGCATTACACCGGTCATTCTGTGAGAGATTAACCGGCGCATTCCAAAACCATGAAAAAAATAATTGCCACGCTTCGGAAAGAATGGTTGCTGCTGAAAAGGGACATAGCGGGCTTAATGCTATTGCTGTTGATGCCTGCCGTTTTAATAATCGTGATGGCATTGATTCAGGACGCGCCTTTCCGCGATTATCAGGAACTGCGGTTTGAATTGTTGCTGGCGGATGAAGATGGTGGCAGCCTTGCCAAAGAAATAAAAGAAGGTTTGCAAAGCAGCAAAAATTTTATTGTGCTGGATTCCTTTAAGCGCGAAAAAGTGTCTGAAAAAACACTGAAGGAAATGCTGCGCAAAGGGAGTTATCAGGTGGGGATTGTGATTCCGAAGGGCGCCACGGCGGAGATGGTGAATGGCGCAAACCTGCTTGCAAACAGCATTTCTAAAAAGCTGGGATTAGGCACGCTTCCGGCACGCGCATCCCGCGACAGCATTTTCGTAAAAATGTATTTCGACCCTGTCGCAAAACCTACGTTTCGTGCTTCTATTTCCTTTGCGCTCGACCGGTTTATTACACTGGCTTGCAGCAATTTTTTAGTGAAAAGATTAGGCACGCTGAATAAAAGCATGGCAGACAGTTCTTCAGACGATAAGAATGATTTTAAAACTGCGTTTAAAGGCATCGGCATTCGTGAGGAAGCCATTTATGAAACCCAAATGCCGAAGGCGCAAATCAATTCTGTACAGCACAACGTACCTGCATGGGCAATCTTCGGGATGTTCTTTATTGTGGTGCCTATTGCCGGGCATATGATTCGGGAAAGGCAGGACGGAAGCGCATTGCGGGTAGCACTAATCCCCAATGCAGGTCGGTTTGCAAGCTGGGGGCGCATTCTGTTCTACACTTTTATCTGCACCATTCAGTTCTGGATAATGATGGCTATCGGCATTTGGTTGCTTCCCCAATTTGGGCTGCCTGCGCTCAGTTTGGGAACTAATGGCTGGCTGCTGATTCCGGTTTCATTATCGATTGCATTTGCGGCAACAGCTTACGGAAACCTTTGCGGCAGCTTGTTTAAAACCACCAACCAGGCAATGCCTTTCGGGGCTATTTCGATCGTTATTCTTTCAGCTATTGGGGGGCTTTGGGTGCCGGTGGAATTATTGCCGAAACCCTTGCAGGCAGCGGCTTCCGTGTCGCCATTGCACTGGAGTTTGAAGGCGGTGCAAACAGTTACTTTAAGAGCAGGCGGCGTGCTTGATTTATTGCCTGAACTCGTTTCCTTGTTGCTTCTCGGGTTATTGTTTTGTTTTCTTAGCCGAATAAAAGTTGGGGAAAAAGAGGGGCAATAATTCAAGGCAAACTTTCAGGGGCACGGGTTTTACTTACTTCCTGTAAAATCTACAACAATGGGAATCTTCATGAACATTTTCTTCAGCGTACTTGCAGCAGGCATTATGGCTTCTTTATTTGAAAACAAAAACGGCATCACGCTTCTGCGCATTCTGCTTATCGGGATTGGTGCCGGTGTAACAGCGTCCTTTATCGGTATTGCCGGAGGATGGAGTGATTATGTGCTCTTTAATTTTTACAACGTGCTGATTGGCATTGGCATCGCAATGATGACCATCACCATTCTGAAAGTGGCTTTTATTAAAAGAAGTAAAAATCAGTTAACAACTGCTCCTGTTTCCATCAATAAAACGGAAATAACGGAATAGCCCTTTATTCCTCTAAAACATCTTTCATTGCGCAGCAAAAAATCATTTTGCTGCGCAATTTTTTTGCGTTGTATCTGTCTACGCCTAAATAAACTTTTCTCCTTTTGCTCCACCTTTTTTCTGCAAAAAATTGGTTACCATTGATTATCCCGAAGCGTCATTATCAATAACCAGGCGGTTCAGGAAACATAAAGGAGCAGCAATGATTAATCAGAAAGCAAACGAACGTTTTGAAAAAGGACGCGGCGCACAATTCAATCCACAAAACCGGTTTTTAAAAGGCGCATACATACAAGAACACCCCGAAGCAATTGATGATTGGGAAACCGAAAACCGGCAAACACAATACATCATGGACAATAGCAAAACACTGGTCAACAAAGTGACTTCGCCGGACGTAGGAATGATGTATTCTGCCAATCCATACCAAGGTTGCGAACATGGATGCATTTATTGCTACGCCCGCAACAGCCATGAATATTGGGGATACAGCGCAGGACTGGATTTTGAAAGCCGCATAGTGGTGAAGAAAAATGCACCCGCACTTTTGAAGCAACTTTTTGAAAGCAAAAGCTGGCAACCTGCTGTCATTTCTTTATCCGGAAACACCGATTGCTACCAACCCATTGAACGCAAAATGCGCATCACCAGAAAGCTGCTTGAAATATGCCTCGAATACCGAAATCCCGTGGGCATTCTTTCTAAAAATGCACTCGTGCTGCGCGACCTCGATGTGTTGCAGGAACTGAATAAACTAAACCTCGTGCGTGTCTTCTCCTCTATTACTTCCATGGATGAAAACCTCCGCAGACTGATGGAGCCGCGCACTGCTTCTTACCGCGCCAGACTGAAAGTGGTGGAAACGATTTCAAAAGCGGGCATACCCACCGGAATAATGAATGCACCGCTCATTCCCGGGCTAAACGATATGCACATTCACGACGTGCTGAAAGCGGCTTCTGAAGCAGGAGCAAAATGGGCTGGCTACACCGTCGTGCGGTTGAACGGCGCTATTGGCGGCATCTTCAAGGATTGGCTTTACAAAGCATTCCCCGACAGAGCGGATAAAGTATGGAACCAGATATGCGCCTGCCACGATGGAAAAGTGAACGACAGCCGCTGGGGAAACCGTATGACGGGGGATGGTGCTTTTGCCGACTTGATAAAAACGCAGTTCGCGCTTTACTGCAAAAAATACGGACTCAATGAAACGAAGATGGAATGGAACACGGCCTCTTTCAGGCGGATTAAAAACAACCAGTTGCCGCTTTTTTAAAAGAACTTTTTAAGCGCGTTTTGCACCATTTTATTTTTAGTGAAAATGGCTGCCAGTTCCACCAGTTTAGGCTTGTGATAGAGATAACGCAACAGCGATGCATTCCGCTTAAAATCTTTGCCGAAGGCTTTGTAAACTGCCTGGTCGTAAGCCTTCATTCCTTCCCCGCTGAAATTGTTTTCCTCCAGACATTTTATTGCCTGCGCCGCTGCCAGCTGCCCACTTTTAATGGCAGTGTGGATGCCATGTCCCTGCAATGGGTCGATGAGGTAAGCGGCATCGCCGGTGAGCATAAAACCATCTCCTGAAATGGGCACGTCATTACCTCCAAAAGGCAGGCGATAGCCGATGGTATCTTCAAGCGGCGTAGCATTTTTTAAGCGGGATGCAATAAGCGGATGCTCCACAATCATTTTATCGAACAAGGCTTTGAGATCGAGCTTACCTGAATCAATGGCAGAGATGCCAATGCCTGTGTTGTACACATTGTTGCCAACGGGAAAAATCCAGAAGTAACCGGTGCAGCCTTCATTAAAAAGAAAGAAGTCGTTGCGGGTATCGGCTATGTCCACATCTTTATAATAACGGCGCAAAGCCACGCCCTGCGGTATCCGGGCGGTTTCTTTAGGTAATAAATTCCTTCGGAGAAATGAATGCGCACCGTCGCAACCAATAACCAGCTTTGCGTTTATTTTTCTGCCATCATCGGCAGTGAGTTCCCAACCGTTGTTCTGTTTTATTTCTTTGAGGAAAAAGTTTTGATCAATGCTTGTGGAAGTATGTTTTTGAACAAGGGAAAGCAGGTAATTATCAAAATCGATGCGGCGGCTATTGAAGGTTTTGAGCGTCCACTCAACGGATAGTTTTTTGCCTTTGGCTGTGTAGAGATCGGAGGTTTGGATGGATTGTTTTTCAGTAAAATGAAGGAGCGTTTCGCCTGTGTTTTCAAGAAGCTGATGCAGCGTTTTTATTGCATGACCCGGGATGGCATCGCCACAAACTTTATCCCGCGGAAACGCTTTTTTATCTACCAAAATAACCTTTGCATTATTTGCTCTCAATGCAAGCGCAGCGGCGCAGCCGGCAGGCCCGGCACCCACAATTACAAGGTCAAAAAAAGGGTTTGGCATGGGGGGCAAAAGTAATGGCGGCACAGGACGATTTGCAGGAGTAACTATTGAAAACCTAATCATCTCCACCTAAAACCCTTCTTTATTGCAAATAAGACGTGCTTGTTTGGAGACAAGTCATGCCTTGTCTCTACGTACTGGCACGTACAAAAAGATACTTCCTATTGGGTATTGCATAGGGGATTACCGCCGACTACTTTTACATTATTATTCATCTTCTAAAAAAACAAAAAAAATGTTCAAAAAATTACTCTGCGCAGCGCTCATCACATTGACAGTAGCCAACGCACAAGCAAACAACGTGATGGTCTCCAACGTGAGCATCTCCGGTCAAAACACGACCACCCATTTCTCCCTCATCAACCTTGATGTAAACTGGGATAACTCCTGGAGAACTTCTACCAACGAAAGCAACTACGACGGCTGCTGGATGTTCTTCAAATTCCGCAAAGCCAATTCTTCTCTTTGGCAACACGCTACCATCAATTATGGTACAAACGGTAACGCAGGTTCTTCGGGACATACACAACCTTCAGGCAGCACATTAAAAACTGCAGCAGATGGAAAAGGTGTTTGGATTTACAGAAATGGGGACGGCACAGGCAACGTGAATTTTCCGGGCGCTGCACTTCGCTGGAATTATGGCGTAGATGGCGTGCTGGACAACGACTCTGTTGAAATCCGCGCATACGCTGTTGAAATGGTGTATGTTCCGCAAGGCACTTACGCCCTTGGAACAGGTGGTGCAGAAACCGGCTATTTCAGAGCAGGCGGACAAACAAATCCTTTTATGGTAAGCACTGAATCTGCCATTACCATTGGTAACGCAACCGGTAATTTGTTTTACACAACAGGCGGAACTAACGGCGATGGCTTAGGCCCCGTGCCTGCGGCTTTTCCTAAAGGATACAATGCTTTTTGGGTGATGAAATATGAAGCTTCAGAGCAGCAATACGTTGACTTCCTGAATGCTTTGGATGCCAATCAGGCAACAGCCCGCAACTTGGGTTTCCCCGGCGCAGCAAACAATTATACAGCGAATTTTCCGGAGCGTGCCTCAGGCGGTTACGGCAGCGAAGATGCACTTGCATTTATGGACTGGGCAGCTATGCGTCCCTTCACCGAACTGGAATATGAAAAAGCTTGTAGAGGTGCCAACATCGTTCCCATCCCAAATGAATATGCATGGGGCAACACAACTATTTCTTCCACTAGTACTGTTTATAACACCGGCACTCCACAGGAAACACCTGTGCAGGGAAATTGTAATTATGGCTTTGCCCTAAATCGCACTTTGCGTGTAGGAGCTTATGCCAATGATACAACTGATACACGAACCGAAACAGGGGCTACTTATTATGGCGCCATGGAAATGAGCGGAAACGCATGGGAATTTGCAGTAACTGTAGGCAATACATCAGGCAGAGCGTTTACCGGTTTGCATGGTGATGGTAACCTCGATAACCTCGGAACCAGTAATGTTGCCGCATGGACAACTACCATGATAGGCTTTAGAGGCGGGGCTTTCCAAAGTCCTGTAGCAACTTTAAGAGTGAGTGAAAGAGCAAGTTCTACTTCTGCTTCGACAACAAGAAACGGGCAATACGGCTTGCGCGCTGCCCGAACTGCAGAATAATCAACTCACCCCTCTAAACACGAATAATTATGAAAAAGCGATTAAGCGGACTGCTGCTGCTCTGCATGTTTTCTTCCGCGCTGCAAGCTCAAAACAATGCCATTTTTTATGGCGGGCCTGGCGACGGTTGGACTCAGGCAAGCTTTGCACAGTCTGCACCAAACATCCTCCTTGGCGGGGCGGGCGATGGCTGGAGCGTAGCAAACTATGCACAGCAAACGCCCAACATCCTCCTTGGCGGAGGCGGCGACGGCTGGAGTAATAATAGTTATGCGCAAAGCATTGCCAATATTTACAACGGCGGTGCAGGCGATGGCTGGTCATTCACCAATTATGCGCAGGCGGTACCCAACATTTTTACGGGTGGCGCTGGCGATGGCTGGATGTTCAATAACTATGAACAACCGTCTCCCAACATTAATACCGGTGGTTTTGGCGATGGCTGGAACTCCGGTAACTATGAGCAGGCTTCCGTAAATATCAACTTGGGTGGATCTGGCGACGGATGGGCAAGCACCTATGTGCCAACAACTCCATTGCCCTTCACTTTCCTGAAGTTTGATGCTGCAAAAGATGGCAACACAGCTATGCTTAACTGGAAGATGGCGGATGATAAAGACGTAGCCTTTTTTGAAGTGCAGCGCAGCGCCACAGCAGTTTCCTTTGCCACAATTGGCAGCGTGAACCAAAGTGCTTCGGCGGCATTGAGCTATGCTTTCCGCGATGAGCAACCGAACACGGGCAGCAATTATTACCGCTTAAAAATCCATGAGCGCAATGGCAAAACCAGTTTCACGCCCACGCGTGTGGTGCGTTTTGATGCGCCCGAGGCAGCGGTGGTAAAAGTTTATCCTGTGCCGGCATTTACAACGGTGAATATTGATTTCCCTGAAAGCTACCTTGGAAAAGCAACCGTGCTGAACATGTTTTCAGTGAGCGGTGTGATGGTGCGCCAAATGAAGCTGATGCCTTTAAAAGCATTGAAAGTGGAAATGAACATTGGCGACCTTGCTGACGGCGATTATTTTATTCACATTGCAGGCGATGGCATCCCCACGCAATCAGTGAAAGTGATGAAATTATCGAAGTAGCAAAACCTTTTCTTTTTAGGTTTGAGTTTAAAGCCTCCTGCATTTTTGCGGGAGGTTTTTTTTGTGAAATGTTAGGTTGGGGGGATATTGTGCTTTTATGCAATTTAATGT
This sequence comes from Flavipsychrobacter sp., assembly GCA_965218185.1. Taxonomy (GTDB): domain Bacteria; phylum Bacteroidota; class Bacteroidia; order Chitinophagales; family Chitinophagaceae; genus JAFIGV01. The sequence goes on along the minus strand of CBDCKE010000002.1, from coordinate 168,147 downwards.
TGTAGAAGCTACTACCGGCGCTCATTCCTTCAAATCAGTGCTTGTAGAAGCTACTACCGGCGCTCATTCCTTCAAATCAGTGGTTGTAGCAATTGATGATAGCACTCAAACTTTCGTGTCAGTGCTTGTAGCAATTGCTGATGGCATTCAAACCTTTGTGTCAATGCTTGTAGCAGTTGCTGATGACACTCAAACCTTCGTGTCAGTGCTTGTAGCAATTGATGATAGCACTCAAACCTTCGTGTCAGTGCTTGTAGCAGTTGCTGATGGCACTCAAACCTTTGTGTCAGTGCTTGTAGCAGTTGCTGATGGCACTCAAACCTTCGTGTCAGTGCTTGTAGCAACTGCCGATGGTACTAAAACCTTTGTGTCAGTGCTTGTAGCAATTGCTGATGACACTTACCTCTTCAATTCCATATAAAACACCTGATAAGATTGCAAAAAGGTGTTTGGCACAATGTTGGACAATGGACGCCTGAACCATAAAACTTAGTGTTATGAAAAAGCTATTGATTGCAATGGGAATAGGCTTACTCCTCTCTCCTGTTTTTACTAGTGCACAGATAAGTGTTAATGTAAACCTTGCTACGCAGCCTGCATGGGCACCTATCGGTTATGATTATGCGCGTTACTATTATCTCCCCGATATCGAAACCTATTATGACGTCAACCGTCGCGTCTATGTTTACCCTGATGGAAGAAAGTGGGTAACTGCCCGTTCCTTACCCGCCCGCTATAACACTTACAATGTTTATGATCGTTACAAAGTAGTCATCAACGATGGTCGTAACCCCTGGACAAACCACAAGGTATATCGCACTAAATATGTAAGCTATAAAGGTCGCCCCAGCCAGGTCATTATCCGCGATGCGCCGGATAAAAAATATTGGAAAAACCCGGGCAATCGTAATTACGGACAATGGAAAAAGAGCCATACCGTGAAGGGGCATCATGACAATGGGCATCATTATGAAGGCGACCATGCACGACGCCAAAATTATAAAGGCTATAAAGGCCGCGGTCACTATAAAAAGGGTAAGCATAAAAACAAGGGTAAAAAACACGATTAATCAAAGGCTTAAAACATAAACTGCCCAAAGAAAGAAATAGCAGGCTGGTCGCTCGTTAATCATCATATAAGCCCTGAAAGGGCGACATCCCACAGCTATGGGCATCGCCCATCGACCAACCCCACCCCCGTTGTTATTTTTTTCTGAAAGCGAACAAACTATTCCTTACCATCCTACTTTTGAAAAAATTTAAAAACAAAAACTCATGAACATTCTAAAGAAATCCGTTTTAGCCTGCGCGCTCCTTGCCACCACCGGCATTGCATCTTTTGCACAAACCGCAGAAGAAATTGTACAAAAACACCTCACTGCCATTGGTGGGGAAGATGCCTGGAAAAAGGTAAACAGCATTAAATACACCGGCGCTATATCTACTCAAGGAATGGAAATACCGGTAGTTATGACGGTTGTAAACAACAAAGCAATGCGCGTTGATTACAAGGTTTTGGGTACGGATAATTACAACATCGTAACTACAAAAGAAGGCTGGAATTATTCACCCGCCGGGCAAATGCAAAAAGCTGAGCCAATGACGCCTGAACAAGTAAAAATGCAACAAGACCAACTTGATATTCAGGGAGACTTAGTTGATTACAAAAAGAAGGGTGCTACGATAGAATCTCTCGGTAAAGATGATATGGAAGGCACTGAAGCTTACAAATTGAAGTATACTACGAAAGATGGCAGGGAGAAGATGATGTACTTCGATGCAAATTCTTACTACCTCTTAAAACAAACAGAGAAAATGACTGTGGACGGGAAAGAAGAAGAAAGCGAAACCATGTTTAGCGACTATCAGAAACAACCTTCCGGCATTGTTGTCGCAATGGCTATCGACTCTCAAATGGGTCCGCTAAAATTCAGTTCTGTGGATGTAAATCCAAAAACGGACGACGCCATGTTTAAGCCTTCCAACTAATTTTTAAAAACAATTTCCGCCCCGGCAAGTCAAAACTTGCCGGGGCTTTTTTTATACCAAATTGACTTTTAGGAAGCTTAAAAAAAAGACGTCATTGCGAGGGCTTGCCCGAAGCAATCTGGAGTCAACAATGTTTTTCCCGCCGCTCTTCAAATTGCTTCACTCCGTTCGCAATCACGACGCATACGGATGACAATGTCTAAATGGTATTATACCGCATTACCTTTCCGCTTTCTTTCCAAAACCAACATCTTTTTTATGAAAAAACTACTCGCCATTTCATGCATTCTCGCAGGCATTTTCCCCGCTGCCGCACAAACAAAAATCAATGGCAACACCTTCACGCTGATGGAAGCACGCCACATGGGCCCGGGCACTATGAGCGGCAGAATTACTGCGCTGGAAGGCGTAGCCAGCGATGATAAAATCTTGTACGTAGGCACTGCCGGTGGCGGCGTCTGGAAGAGCACCAATGCAGGCGCCTCCTGGAAATCCGTGTTCGATAAATACTGCCAAAGCATTGGTGCACTTGCCGTAGATCAGCAAAACCCACGCACCATTTATGCCGGTACCGGAGAAAGCAATATGCGCAACACCGTGTCCATTGGCAATGGCATTTACAAGAGCACGGACGCGGGGCAAAACTGGAATAAAATAGGTCTCGATAGCACAGAGCATATCGCTAAGATTATCGTCAGTCCAAAGAATCCGGAGGTGATTTTTGTAGCCGCGCCAGGCCCGCTTTGGAGCGATAGCAAACACCGCGGACTTTACAAAAGCACCGACGGCGGCAAGACCTGGAGCAAGAGTTTGTACATCAATGAAAAAACGGGCTGCGCAGATATTTCGATTGATCCGCTGCACCCTGACACGATGTATGCCACCACATGGGAATTCCGCAGGCAACCCTTTGCTTTTAATTCAGGCGGCAAAGGAAGCGGCGTTTATAAAAGCACCAATGGCGGCACCACCTGGAAGGAACTAAACAACGGCCTCTCCCCGAAACCCTTTGGCCGCGTGGCTTTGGCACTGGCACCTTCCGCTCCTGAAAACCTTCTTGCAATCGTAGAAGCTAAAGAAACCGGACTCTACATTTCAGCAGACGGTGGTGAAAACTGGAAGAAACAAAGCGCTACCAACAACGTGATTGCACGCCCGTTTTATTTCAGTACGCTGGTGGTAGATCCAAAAGATCCGAAGCGCGTTTACCGTCCTGCTTTTCAGTTTTCTTATTCCAATGATGGTGGCTATTCTTTTGCCGATGCATCAAGCGATGCAGGCTGGGTACACAGTGATATGCACGCACTTTGGATCAACCCGAACTATACCAACCAGATGTACCTCGGCACCGATGGCGGCGTTTACATTTCTCTTGATCGCGGCGCCACCTGGATGTTTGTACAAAACCTGCCCGTTGGTCAGTTTTACCATGTGGCGGTGGACAATCAGGACCCTTACAGAATGTATGGCGGCTTGCAGGACAATGGAAGCTGGATGGCACCCGTGGCTGCACCCGGCGGCGTGGGCAATGCCAACTGGATGAACGTGTATTTCGGGGATGGCTTCTGGACACAACCCGACCCTACCGATGCCAACATTTGCTACGCAGAATATCAGGGTGGCAACATGGGGCGCATTGATTTGAAGACCCTGAAATCCGTATCCATCCAACCCAAACAAACCAGCAAGGATGAGAAGCTGCGCTGGAACTGGAACACACCCATCGTAACCGGAATCCTCAACCCAAAAAACCTGTACACCGGTGCGCAGTATCTCTACCGCTCTCAAAACCAGGGCCGAAGCTGGGAGCGCGTTTCAGGCGACCTCACCACCAACGACAAAGCCAAACAAAAGCAGGAAGAAAGCGGTGGCGTTACCGCCGATAATACCTCTGCTGAAAACCATTGCACCATCTTCACCATTGCAGAATCGCCGGTGGATAAAGACATGGTATGGGTGGGCACCGATGATGGCAATTTGCAGTTATCAAAAGACGGCGCAAAAACCTGGACAAACCTTTCCAAAAACATTGCGGCATCCGGCATTCCGGCACAGACATGGGTCAGCAGTATTGAGCCTTCGCGGTTTGATAAGAATGTGGTGTATGCCACGTTCGACAACCATATGTATGGCGACCACAAAACCTACCTCGCAAAATCCACCGACATGGGCAAGACCTGGAAGCGATTAGAAAGCGAAGAATTCACCGGCTTTGCACACAAGCTTCGCGAAGATTTAAAGAACAAAGACCTGCTTTTTTTGGGAACGGAAATGGGACTTTTTGCTACGCTTGATGGCGGCGAAAGTTGGTTCAGGATGAAGAACAACATCCCGGAATATGCCCTCGTTCGCGACATCCAGATACAGCCCCAAACCAACGATCTGGTGTTGGCTACGCACGGCCGCGGCATCCTGATTGTTGAAAACATTACGCCCATGCGCGAACTCTCTCAAACCATTGCCGATAAAGACGTTTACCTCTTTCCGATGGAGCAGATGAAGCTCACGAACGGCAGGTTTGGCTCCGGTGGTTTTCCGGTGAATGGAGGATGGTATGCAGGCAATCCCACTTCCACACCGCCCATTCAGTATTATCTCAAAGAACGCCTTTCAAGCGGCGATGCGCAGTTAGAAATTTATGACGACGCAGGCAAGCTGGTGCAGAAAATGCCGGCTACAAAACGCAAAGGCATCAACAAGGTTTACTGGAACCAAAGCATGACGCCGCCTAAGGTTGCCGATGGCGGCGCGAAGGTGGATTATTCCGGTTTCGGTGCGCCGGAAGTAGCCCCGGGAAACTATACCGCCAAACTGGTTATTGCCGGAAAAAACTATGAAATGCCTTTGGTGGTGGTGCACGATACTGCGGATAAAAAGTTTTCAGCGGAAGACAGGATGGTGCGCCATGGTTCGGAAATGCAACTGTATCATCTCCATGAAAACCTGCACGATGTGGTGGAGCAAATAAATCAGAAACAAAGCTGGATTCATGAACAAGACAGCACATTGAAAACGGCAAAGGCGAAGAAACTGCTGAAGGAATACGACAACAAACTGGAGGCACTCCGCGCTACGCTTTTAGGCACGAAGCAGAAGAGCATTTTTGCGGATGAAAAGAAGCTGCGCGAAGAAATCTCCGACATGTACGCTGAGATGATTTACCAGGAAGCGCCGCCCACAAATCTGCAAACGGAGCGCATTGCTTTTCTGGAAGTGGAAGTGAAGAAGGCAGATGATGCACATGCTGCCATAGAGGCCCAATATGCAGAGAAGGCAAAGGATGCGGTGGCTGCGGATAAGAAAATACAGCCGAATGGCACGAGCAGGGGGGCGAATTAATTTGGCAATTCGGGAATGATGGGAGCGGGCGATCAGAGATGATTGTCCGTTTTTGTTTGTTTTGGTGTGAGGGATTGCGATAAGTGCGAACAAACGTTTTATTTTGCACATTTTAAAAGATTTTTTTCAATGAAAAAGTTTGAGTATAAGTTCTGCTTAGAAAAGTCTGACTTGAAAGGATGTATAAAGCAGATAAAGCAAGTATCTTATCATGCTAATTGAGGATGCCGAGCCGCTGCTCGTTTCCCGAGATGAAAACACGCGTATTCAGGGCATCACAAACCTTTTGAATATGACCGATGGCTTGCTGAATGATATGCTGGGTTTGCAAATTATCTGCACTTTCAACGTACCCTTAAAACAATTGGATAAAGCATTGCTTCGCCCCGGAAGGCTCATTGCACGAAAAGAATTTAAACCGCTTCAGGCATTTGAAGCCAACATTTTGGCGCATAGCCTCGGCATCACCTATATATTCAACAAACCTGCAACGCTGAGTGATATTTATTCTAAACAAAAAGAAAAACAAATGCTGACGCATGATGGAGATTGATAAATGTATTTATTAAGAGCCAATTTAATCCTTTATACTCCCTAAATATTAAGACTGACTGCCGTACCTGCAGAGATTTGGCCCAGTATATGCCAGTACGGCACGTACCTGCGCTCCCCAGCCGAGGTATATGCCAGTACGGCACGTGCTTGCGTTCCCCCAGCGGAATCTATGCCACTACGGCACGCACTTGCACCCGTCTAACCCAGACATGCCCAGAAACGGAACGTACAAGCCTTATCCTGTGCAAAGCTGGGCAGAAACGGAGCGTACCAATGGTTTTTAAAAATGAAAAAAAACAGGTGCGTGCCGTTTCTTTTTGTGTTTAGATAATTATGTTGGTGATGAAACGAAAAGCAGGCTTTTTTGTTAGGAGATGTTATAATGACAAAATAATCCCACTTCGCGGATTTTAAAAAATAAACAACTTCCTTAACTTCGCCCAAAATATTTTCAGCAAAAATGGCAGCATTGCTTCAAAAAGAAATAATAGAAGATCGGCAGGGAGCGGCTTTTGCACCATTTCCCAATGACCCAAATGCCTACGCCCGCAAGTTTTATATCGAGAGTTACGGCTGCCAGATGAATTTTAGCGATAGCGAAGTTGTAGCCTCCATCCTGCAAAAAGAAGGCTTTGGTGCCACTGCCAATTTTGAAGACGCACAGCTCGTTTTGCTCAACACCTGCTCCATCCGCGAAAAAGCCGAACAGACCGTCAGGAAACGTTTGCAGGTTTTCAGAAAAATAAAAGAGCGGAAACCAGGGATGCTAATTGGCGTACTCGGCTGCATGGCAGAACGGCTGAAAGCAAAATTCCTGGAAGAAGAAAAACTGGTGGACATTGTGGTGGGGCCTGATGCTTACCGCAGTTTGCCGGCATTGATTAGTGAAGCCGAAGGCGGACAAAAAACCGTGAACGTTTTATTAAGTCGGGAAGAAACCTATGCTGACATTTCGCCGGTGCGGCTGAACAGCAATGGGGTGACGGCGTTTGTAAGCATTATGCGCGGATGCAACAATATGTGTACGTTTTGCGTGGTGCCTTTTACGCGCGGCAGGGAAAGAAGTCGCGATGCAGTAAGTATTGTAGCTGAGTGCCGCGATTTATTTGAAAGAGGTTTTAAAGAAGTAACCCTGCTTGGTCAAAACGTCGATAGTTACCATTGGTCGGTGGATGATGAAACCGTTGATTTTGCGCAACTTCTTGAAAGAGTGGCACTCGTGTCTCCCATGCTGCGCGTGCGTTTCAGCACCTCTCATCCCAAAGATATTACGGATGATGTGTTGCACACGATGGCAAGATATCACAACATCTGCAAAAACATTCACCTGCCCGTGCAAAGCGGCAACACGCGCATTCTGCAACTGATGAACCGCACGTACACCCGCGAATGGTACCTTAGCAAAGTGAAACGCATCCGTGAAATAATGCCTGATTGCGGATTGAGCACCGATATAATTTCAGGCTTTTGCACCGAAACCGAAGCGGAACATCAAGACACATTGAGCCTAATGGAATTGAGCCGTTTTGACATGGCATACATGTTTAGTTATAGTGAGCGGCCGGGTACTTTGGCAGCAAGGCGGTATAGTGATGACGTGGCGGAAGAAGTGAAAAACCGGAGGCTCGAAGAAATCATCGCTTCAAAAATCCGCATTTCCAGAGAATGTTATATTGCCGACATTGGGAAGACGTTTGAAGTTTTGATTGAAGGGAACAGCAAGCGAAGCGATGAGGATTGGAGCGGGCGGAACAGTCAGAATAAAGTGGTGGTTTTTCCGAAAGGTAATTTTGATTTGATGAAGGGGGATTATGCAGTTGTGAAGATTTTGAGTGCTTCATCGGCTACGTTAAAGGGGGAAATAATAAATCATAAGCTGTGAATCCAATAATTGAACAACATATTGCCACCATTAAAAAGCTTTGCGTGTTGCATCACATCCACAAGTTGTATTTGTTTGGCTCGGCAGCATCAGGGGATTTAAATGAAATGAGCGACGTAGACTTTTTGTATGAGATGGATTATTCGGGTTTCAATTTTGATGAACCTGCAACTTATCCTTTTGACCCATTTTTAGAATTCTTTGAGTTGAAAGATAAACTGGAGCTTCTTTTTGATAGAAAAGTGGACCTGATATCCAATCAAAATTTCAGGAACAAATATTTTGAGGAAGCCGTAAATAAATCTCAAGTCTTGCTTTTTGAAAATGAAAGACATCAGAAAGTTTCTGCTTGATATTTTGTCGACCATTGAAGATTTGGAATCGTTTTCCATGCAATTTTCATTGGAAGATTTAGAAAACAAACACAATAAATGGGCAGTGGAAAGAGCAGTATCCATAATTGGGGAAGCAGCATATCAGATGTATAAAATCGACAAAACGCTTGCTATTTCAAACTGGCAGCAAATCATGAAAACACGGCACTTAATTGTTCATGAATATGATTTGGTAGACAATGAACGACTGTTAGTAATTCTCCGAAAACACATTCCAATCTTAAAAAAAGAAACTGAAATCATCTTTTCCAAACTATTTTAAATGGACCTCCAAAGCATCAAAAACAGATTCGGCATCATTGGTAATGCCCCTGCTCTCAACCACGCACTCACCACGGCAGTGCAGGTAGCCAACACAGAACTCACCGTGCTCATAGCCGGTGAAAGTGGTGTAGGTAAAGAAGCCTTTTCGCAGATTATCCATTCGCTTTCTGCACGCAAGCACAATCCCTTCATTGCCGTAAACTGCGGCGCCATCCCGGAAGGCACCATCGACAGTGAACTTTTTGGGCATGAGAAAGGTGCTTTTACCGGCGCTGCCGACAGTCGCAAAGGCTACTTCGAAACCGTAAACGGCGGAACCATTTTCCTGGATGAAATTGGCGAAATGCCTTTGGGGACACAGGCGCGTTTGCTACGCGTGCTTGAAACCGGTGAGTTCATCCGCGTAGGCTCCTCCAAAGTGCAGAAAACCGACGTGCGCGTGATTGCCGCTACCAACAAAGATTTGCTGGAACTAACACGCCAGGGCAGGTTTCGGGAAGATTTGTATTACAGACTGAGCACCGTTCCCATCCGCGTGCCTTCCCTCCGCGACCGCAAAGAAGACATTCCATTGTTGTTCCGAAAGTTTGCTTCTGATTTTTCTGAAAAATACCGGACAGAATCCCTGCAACTTGACCAGTCGGCGCAGCAAATGCTGGTAAATTATCCCTGGAATGGCAATGTGCGCGAACTGAAAAATATGGCAGAGCAGATTTCTGTTTTAACGACCGAAAAAAACATTTCAGGAGAGATGCTGCAACAATTTATGCCTGCTGCTCCTTCATCAAACCCCATGTCGTTGTTGCCTGCTTTGGCGCACCACAATAATGGCGCATCGGATTTAAGCAACACCGAACGCGACATTCTTTACAAACTCTTTTTTGAGCTTAAAAAAGACATGAACGACATGAAGGGATTAATTTTTGAGCTGGCACACCATGGCGACTTTTCAGGCACTCAACTGCAAAACGATGCGCGGATGAATGCTTACAGAAATGCCCACGAAGACAATCAGCATCAACCGCAAAACTTCAATAACCCTGTTCCTATTTTGCTTAATAAAGAAAGGATGGCTGCGCATGAAGACGTGGAAGAATCCCTGATGCTTTCAGACCGTGAAAAAGAATTTATTGGCAAGGCACTTAAAAAGCACAAAGGAAGGCGCAGAGATGCAGCCAACGAACTCGGCATTTCAGAACGCACGCTCTACAGGAAAATTAAGGAATACAGCATCAAAGAGTAACTTAGCAGCCGCAATGTGGAGAAGCTTTTTGTTGTTTACCATGCTGGCAATTTTTGCTTCAGGATGCGGTGTTTATAGTCTGACGGGTGCATCAGTTCAGGGCAAAACCATCAACGTACATTTAATTGAAAACCGCGCCCGCAATGTGGTTCCTACGCTAAGTCCAAACCTCACAAACAAAATAAGAAGCCGCATTGTGTCGCAGACCGGACTGGCTCCCATAAATACTGCAGATGCTGATTATGACATTTCCGGCACGATAACCGGTTATGAAGTAACGGTTTCAAGCGTGCAGGGTACACAGCAGGCATCACAAAACAGACTGACCATTACCTTGCAGATTGCATTTGAAAACCGGCTCGAAAAAAAAGCAGATTTTACGCAAAGCTTTTCCCGCTTCTCAGATTTCCCCGCTTCACAAACCTTGCAGGCTGCGGAAGGAAGATTAATTGAAGACATCGGGACACAGCTTGCCGACGACATTTTCAACAAAGCTTTCGTAAACTGGTAATTTGCACTTTTTATGGCTAAACCATCTACCATCACCCAATGGCTGCAGCAGCCCTCAAAATTCACGGATGAAGACCGCAAAATTGCGGCAGGATTGCTGAAGCAGTATCCCTACTTCGTGCCTGCAAGAATGATGGAAGCAGCAGAGCAGCAAAAGAAAGTGCCTTACGCGCCCGCTATGCTTTCCACAATGCAGCTTTACCGCGGCAACTGGATTTTGTTCTGCAATTTTATGGAAGATGCATCGGGCAACATCAAACCCATTCCTAAGCCGGAAAAGAAGCAAAGCGCCATGGATGTGCTGAATGAAAAAGAAGACCTGATGGTGGCGCAGAGCTACGAGGATGAGATGGACATTGATGAAGACCCAAACCCGCTGGATGCCCTTTCAGAAACAGAAGAAAATGAAAAAGACGAAGAACTTACGGACGAACTTTTGTATGGCTTTAATGCGGAAACGGAGCTTGATGAAACCGACCTTGACCATGACGCACTAACCGCAGATACGGAACAGGCATTTCAGGAAGAAAGCATAGAAGAAGAGGAAGAAGAAAGACCCTTCGGTTATCTTGAAATGGAAGGAGCAGAAGAAACGCTTCACTCCTCTGAAACGCAGGCACCGCGAGCATTGCAGCAAGGAAGGAACGTTCCACAAGAAGCACCTGCACCTGATAATTTAACGCAGGATGCGCAGCAGGATGAATTGCAAAATGAGGAACCTGCAATTGATTTAAAAGCGGAGAAAGAATACTCAGAAAGCACCGCAGAACCATCCATCCAGAATGAAGGATTTGAAGAGGAAGCAACACACAAAATACCCGTGCAGGCTGCTACGCCTTTAGAAGAATTTGAAGCGCCGACTGAAGAAAAAACAATTCCATTTCCTGCCTATCATGCTCCCGAAAAAACATCCGGCATTCAGAAAGAAGACAGCCTGATTCAACCCATTTTCACCGAAGATTATTTTCTGCATCAGGGCATTCAGATTTCTGATAAAGTAGCTCCTGAAACGACCGAAAATAACGACCCCGCAAAATCGCTGATGGTGGTGATGAGTTTTTCAGAATGGCTGAATCATTTTAAAACGAAAGACCAGAAAACCCGCGAAGAACAGGAAGACCAGCGCGCCTTAAAAACCATGTGGCAAAAAGAAAAACTTGCCGCCGCCATGGAGGAGGAAAATGAAGAAATACCGGAAGAGGTTTTTGAAATGGCGGTCAATTCCATCACGCAGGAAGAAGGGCTTGCCAGTGAGCCGCTTGCCAATATTTTAGTGAAACAAGGCAAAAATGAAAAAGCCATTGAAATGCTTCGGAAACTAAGTTTGCGCAACCCACATAAAAGTGCTTATTTTGCACAAAAAATAGACGAAATAATTAAAGGAAAATAGAAAAATCATGGTCACTATAATAACTGTTGTCGTATTACTTGCCTGCTTTGTGCTGGGCTTTTTTGTGCTGGTTCAAAATCCAAAAGGTGGCGGACTTACGGGTGCTTTCGGAAGCATTGGCTCACAGGTAATGGGCGTCAAGCAATCATCTGACGTGATGGAAAAAGGCACCTGGGCAAGCATGGGCGTAGTTGCTGCGCTGTGCATTATTTCTGTGCTTTTTTACGAAACACCGAAAGAAGCAAAACAACCGGCGGCACCTCAGCAAAACAGCGCTCCTGCAAGTCAGCCGGCAAATTCAAATCAGCCGCAACCTGCTGCTCCGGCAAACTAAACTTTCTAAAAAAATTATTGAAGTACCTGCTCTTTACGGGCGGGTATTTCTATTTTTGAAAACCTCCATGAAAAAAAATAAAAAGAGCCCTTCTAAAAAACTTGTCTGGAAAATTGTTTTCATCCTGCTCATCATTGCAGGAAGTGTGGCTATTTTCAAATTTTTGGGGCCCAACACCGGTAGTTTTTCAAAAGACTCTTACCTCTATATACCCACAGGAACAGACTATGAACAAGTGCTCCACACCCTTGATACAGGCGGCTATGTGAACGACGTAAAGACCTTTAATTTTCTGGCGCAGCGCACGGAATATCCGGCTCACATCAAGCCCGGCAGGTATCATCTTACAAAAGGCATGAGTAGCGTAAACATTCTGCGCATGTTGAAAAACGGCAACCAGGAACCGGTGAAACTCGTCATCAATAAACTACGCACAAAACAAGATCTCGTAAACTTTTTGAGCGGACATCTAGAGGCAGATTCTGTGGTGCTGAAGCGCATGTTTAACGACAATGTTTATCTCGCACAATTCGGGCTTGACAGCAACACCGTTCTTTGCGCCGTGATACCCGACACCTATGAATTTTACTGGAACACAAGCGCCGATAAAGTGTATCAGAAACTGTTTTATTACTACGCAAAATTCTGGACAGAGGAACGAAAAAATGCAGCCGAAACCAAAGAACTAACCATTCCGCAAGTGGTAACTATTGCATCAATAGTAGAAGAAGAAACGAATAATAATCCGGAAAAAGGAAACATTGCCAGCGTGTATTTAAACCGCTATAAAAGAGGAATGAAACTTCAGGCTGACCCTACCACAAAATTTGCAATTGGCGATTTTACGTTAAGAAGAATTACCGGCGCACACACTTCTTTCCCTTCTCCTTACAATACTTATTACGCTTCAGGATTGCCGCCAGGCCCCATCTGTACACCCTCCAAAACCTCTGTGGAAGCGGTTTTAGAAGCACCCCAAACTGATTATTTATACTTCTGCGCTAAAGAAGATTTCAGCGGCACACACCGTTTTTCCAGCAATTATGCGCAGCATTACAGAAATGCAAAACGCTATCAGCAGGCATTAAACGAGCGGAAAATTCAGTAAAAAAACATCTTCCGCATTTTCGCAAAAAGTCATTTTTCACTGGTTAGAAAAAATGTAAAAGCTATCGGAAGTTTTTGTTGCACTTTGGAATATCATAGTGCAACTGTTACCTTTGCGCCCTCATCTCACATCATTTTTCTAAAAATTCAAACAAAATATGAGTACCGTAAAAGTTGCCATTAATGGCTTTGGTCGCATCGGTCGGCTTGCCTTTCGTCAGATTTATAATATGGAAGGCATTGACGTTGTAGCTATCAACGACCTTACTAAACCCGACGTGCTGGCGCATTTGCTGAAATATGACACAGCGCAGGGTCGCTTCAACGTTCCCGTAAAACACAGTGACGATGCGATAAATGTAGATGGTCAGGACATAAAAATTTACGCGCAAAAAGACCCCGCTCAAATTCCATGGGCACAGCATGGTGTGGACGTAGTTTTGGAATGCACCGGCTTTTTTACAGACGCAGAAAAAGCAAAAGCACACATCACTGCCGGAGCAAAACGCGTAGTGATTTCAGCTCCGGCAACCGGAGAACTAAAAACCGTTGTTTTCAATGTAAACCACGATATTCTGGATGGTAGCGAAACCGTTATTTCTTGCGCCTCCTGCACCACCAATTGCCTGGCGCCAATGGCAAAAGCATTGAACGATAATTACGGAATCATTGCAGGACTGATGACCACAATTCATGCTTACACCAACGACCAAAATACGCTTGACGCACCGCATCCGAAAGGAGATTTACGCAGAGCGCGTGCTGCAGCTGCTAACATAGTTCCTAATTCTACCGGTGCTGCAAAAGCCATTGGTTTAGTGCTTCCTGAACTGAAAGGAAAACTGGATGGCGGTGCGCAGCGTGTGCCAACGGTTACCGGTTCGCTTACAGAATTGTTCACCACACTCGGCAAAAAAGTGACGGTAGAAGAAGTGAACGCTGCCATGAAAGCCGCTTCCAATGAGAGTTTTGGTTACAATGAGGATGAGATTGTGAGCAGCGATATAATCGGTACTTCTTTCGGTTCTTTATTTGATGCTACGCAAACAAAAGTGATTACAGCGGGCGATGTGCAGATGGTGAAAACAGTTAGCTGGTACGATAACGAAATGAGCTACGTGAGCCAGTTGGTGCGCACGGTTCAATATTTTGCAGGGTTAATTTCTAAGTAGAAACCTGATTAAATTCTTGAAGCCCCTTTAGCGGGGCTTTTTTTATTTTTGCTGAAAGAATACCTTATGAGCAATACAGAAATCCTCACACTAATTTCAAGGATTACAACTGACACCGGTATATTTAATGGCAAACCCATAATAAGGGGGATGAGATTTCCCGTTGCCGATGTTTTAGAGTTATTAGGGAGTGGGATGACCCACGAAGAAATACTGGAAGAGCATCCCGCATTAGAGAAGGAGGACATTACCGCCGCATTGTATTACGCCGCAAGCCGCTTAAAAAACGTTTCCATAATGCAGACCTCATAATTACAACCAATAAAAGTGTGTATGGAAGATGATTTTGAACTTTGGCTTGATCAAAACTTTTCTCCGATTATTGCAAAATGGCTGAAAGAAGAAACAGGGTGGAAAGCAAAATCTACCTTTATTTTAGGTCTTAACAACCAAAGCGACGAGATTATATTCAACACAGCAAGACAAAGAGGCAATGTTATAATATTGTCTAAAGACGCTGATTTTGCTGAATTAATTAATCGGAAAGGTTCACCTCCAAAATTAGTCAACATACGAATTGGTAATTGCAAGAATTAGGAGATGTTCCGTTTTTTAAAAAAGAATCTTCCACAGGGGCGATAAGAATACTTCTAAACTCTAACATTGATTCAATAGAACTTGTATAGTTTAAGGCTTTTTTTGAGTGTCAATTACACAGGTTTCATTGCAAATATAATATATTTATATTTGGGGGAATTTATTAACTCTCCAGATTTTGTTATTGTGTAAAATAATTTTAAAACCATACATCTAATGCCCAACATATCTTCCTTCAACTTTGCCAATCAAAAAGCCCTCATCCGTGTTGACTTTAACGTCCCCATAAAAGACGGAAAAATTACTGACGACACCCGAATTCGTGCAGCCCTGCCAACCATAAAAAAAATACTCGACGATGGCGGTTCCGTAATTCTCATGTCACACCTTGGGCGCCCACACAAGGAAATGGCTAAAAAGCCGGAACTGAAGCCCGAAGATTTTTCGCTTCAGCCAATCGCCACGCATCTTTCAGAACTCCTTGGTAAAGAAGTACTTTTTGCAAACGATGCCATTTCTACAGAAGCAATGCAACTTGCAGAAGGCTTAACAGGCGGACAAATTTTATTGCTCGAAAACCTGCGTCTTTATAAAGAAGAAGAAAAAGGTGATAAGGAATTCGCAGAGAAACTGAGCCAGCTGGGAGATGTTTTCGTGAATGATGCTTTCGGAACAGCTCACCGCGCGCACGCATCAACGGCTGTAATTGCTGATTTCTTTCCTAAAGACAAAAAAATGTTTGGCTTGCTAATGGAAAATGAAATCAAAGCGGCTCAAAAAATTCTTAGTAATTCTGAAAAGCCATTCACTGCAATCATAGGTGGGGCTAAGGTTTCAGACAAAATACTGATTATCGAAAACCTGCTGGAGCGCGCTACCGACATCATTATTGGCGGCGGCATGGCTTACACGTTTTTTAAAGCGCAGGGATGCAACATCGGCAATTCCCTTTGCGAAGATGACCGGCTTGACATCGCGCTTGAATTATTGAAGAAAGCAGCAGAAAAAGGCGTTTGCATTCATCTGCCAACCGACAGCATTATCGCCGATAAATTTGATGCAGCAGCCAATATTTCCTCCGCCAACAATTCTGAAATTCCGGAAGGCTGGATGGGACTTGATATTGGCGTCCTTGCCTGCGAAACGTTTTCAAAAGTGATTCGCGAATCCAAAACCATCCTTTGGAATGGACCAATGGGCGTGTTTGAAATGGAAAAGTTTCAGCACGGCACAAAAGCTATTGCAGCGGCGGTGGCAGATGCTACGGCTGAAGGCGCTTATTCTTTAGTTGGCGGCGGCGATAGCGTGGCAGCAGTTAATAAATTTGGCTGTGCGGATAAGGTGAGCTATGTGAGCACCGGAGGGGGCGCTTTGCTGGAGTTTTTTGAAGGGAAAGAATTGCCCGGAATTGCAGCTATTGCATAACGCTCAACTGGATTGGGCAACTACTTTATTTGGTAAGCAGATAACACTTCCGTTGCAGCCTTCCTTCAAAATCGAATGGAGTAGTTGCGCCGGTAATATTCTGAATTGACGAAGCTGGAATATCCTTTTCATCAAGAATAAAATTGCGGTAGTTGTTCGAGAAGTAAATGCTGCCGCCCGGCTCCAGAATGTAAAGCAAGTCTTGCAACAAAGCCGCATGGTCGCGTTGCACATCCCAATCTCCTTCCATTCTTTTACTGTTTGAAAATGTAGGCGGGTCGCAAATTATCAGGTCGAAGGAATGGGGCAATTGTTCTTCTACCCACTCCAAAGCATCCGCCTGGATAAACTGATGCTGGCTGTCTTTAAAAAGCTTGTTGTATTGCAGGTTTCGTTTTGCCCAATGGATGTATGTTTTGGAGAGGTCAACGGAGGTGATGTGCGCGGCATTACCACTGGCAGAATACACCGTGAAGGAACCCGTGTAGCAAAAAAGATTGAGCACGCGTTTGCCTGCTGAATCCTTGCGCACCATTTCGCGGGTAATGCGATGGTCGAGGAACAAACCGGTGTCTAAATAATCAGTGAGGTTGAGGATGAAAGAGAGGTCGCTTTCCTTCACGATGCGCTCCGTTTTGGTTTCTGCAAATTTTGCGTATTGCCCGTGTCTTCCCTTTTTCTTTTGCCGCTGCTTCATGAAGATGTGGGTTTCTTCCACATCGGTAACGGAGGATATTATTTCCCTGCAAGCCTTTAGCCATGCGGTGTGCGCTTCTTCATTCATTCCATGGCGGCGGCGATATTCAGACGCATGAACTACGCCTTCCAGAAAATCAATGGCAAAAGGGGCTTCAGGGAGGTCGTGGTCGTAAAAGCGAAAACAGGAAACATCCTGACGGCGTGCCAGTTTTGAAAAATGTTTCCAGACGCGCGTAAGGCGGTTCTTAAAATCCTGAAGGTTAGGCGGATTATTCATCGGGCGCAAAGATAATTATGGAAGCAGTGGTTTTAGAAGGGTTTTTAGGAAATTAATACAAGTCCGGAAACGATTGCTTTCTTCAAAAAACTGATGGAGAACAATCCTTTTTTTAGTCTGATTTCAGTACGTTATTGTAATTGAATTGCTTGTCTGGAGCAGGCGTATAGTTTCCACTCCTGCGGTGCGGCAAATGTTTGTTCCGCCACTTACCATAAAGGCTGTCTGTTTTTTGAGAAACGATGTATTCTTGCTTCGAAATCAGTTCATCCACCTGATATTCTTCCTGCTTTAAAAGCGCACCGTTTACGGGATTGAAATACTTCCAGGTGCCATGCCGCATGGTGCTTCTGTCGGTGGGAACGATGCGGTAGGCTTCCAGTTGACTTTCAGGGTCCACCACCACAATCGTATCAAAAGCCTGTTTAGGATTGAGACCTCTATAATGCCCGATGCAATAGAGTTTGCCCAGTTCGTAGTATTTCACTTCCCCATCCAGCACATCATTTCGGTAAGTTTCCTGAGAAATAATATCGCCGCCCACATTCATTACCACCCACACGCCGAGGCGCTTGCCATGTTCATACGCCCCTGATTCGTAAGTCGCATCCTCCCCCATTCTTTCCGGAACGTTTATCCACCACAAGCCGTGCCGTTGCCCTAAAGAATCTAAGCGGTTTACGGGAGGTTTTGCTGGTTTGTGGTCCGGCATCACTTCATATTTCGACTGAGAAAAAACAATGGAAGCGGGAATCAGCAACAGCAATAAAAACAAGCAGCGCTTTTTCATGAAATTATACGGCAAAGGAAGTTCCGCAACCACAAGTGCTGCTTGCGTTTGGATTATTGAACGTAAAGCCGCGGGCGTTTAACCCACTTTCAAAATTCACTTCCATGTTGAATAAATACATGCTGTGTGCGCTTTTCACAATCACGGGGACGCCATCAATATCATATACTTCATCATCTGCCTCTTTCTGGTCAAAACCCAAAACGTAAGTCATGCCGCTGCACCCGCCCCCCTTCACGCCAATTCTTAAATATTGACTCTGCTCAAAGCCCGGTTCGGTCATGAGTCTTTTTACTTCTGTTACTGCGGCGCTGGTAAGTTTCACCGGGGTTTCTGCAATTGTAGTAGTAGCCATCGTTTTTTTTAAAGAAAGCAAAAATACGCACCCCTCAAAGGCTTGCCAAATTTGCATGGTTAAAAGTGAGAAATACAGCCATAGCCGAAACGCCAAAACGATGGGATTCCTTACATTTGCGCCTGTATTTTAAAACCTGAAAAGAATGAGTGAAATACTTGACCCTATAATCAGCAATGCGCAGGAGCAGATGGAAAAAGCGATTTCATTTTTGGAAAGTGAGCTCAGCAAACTGAGAGCTGGAAAAGCCAATCCGGTCATGCTTCACGGCATTTCTGTAGATTATTATGGCTCTCCTACGGAACTAAGTCAGGTTGCCAATATCACTACGCCTGATGCCCGCACTATTTCCCTGCAACCGTGGGAAAAAAACATGCTTGCACCCATTGAAAAAGCGATTATCGCCTCCAACATCGGCCTGAACCCGCAAAACGATGGCAACATCATCCGGCTATTTCTCCCACCACTTACAGAAGAACGCAGGAAGGAACTTGTGAAACGCGTAAATGCAGAAGGCGAGCAGGCAAAAGTTGCCATCAGAAGCATTCGCAGAGATGCCATTGAGCACATCAAAAAAGAACAAAAAGATGGATTAAGCGAAGATGCTGCCAAAGGCGGGGAAGCCGCGGTGCAGGAAGTGACAGACAAATTCACGGCTTTGGTAGAGCAGCATTGCAAAGACAAAGACAAAGAAATTATGACGGTGTAACAGCCTCATTTTTTTACGCTGCTAATAAACCGCTCCAAAAACTTTTCATCACGCTGAAAAATTGCTGAACCTCAATCTTCTTTTTACCACGGAGATGGTCAGAAACTAAATGAACGAACTGCACCGACATATTCTGCTGCTTTTTTCCATCCCCATTTATGCGGTGCTCATTCCGCTGGAAATACTGCTGAGCCATTTTCACGAATGGAAATTCTATAGCTGGAAGGAAACGATTATCAACATCTACCTGAACCTTACGAATGCAGCGGTGGATTTGATTTTGCGCGGTGTGGCTTTCGGTGTGCTGTTGTTTTGCTATCAGTTTCATCCGGCGATTCACTGGAATCCGGTTGTTTATTGGCTGTTGCTTTTTTTATGCGAGGATGTGCTTTTCTGGACGGAACATTTTGTGGACCATCACGTCCGTTTTTTCTGGGCGGTTCACGTTACCCACCATTCATCTGAAGAGTATAACCTGACAACTGGTTTCCGTTCATCCGTGCTGATGCCTTTTTACCGGTATCTCTATTTTATTCCGCTGGCTTTAATTGGTTTTGCGCCGCTCGATATTTTCTTCATTTACGCCATCACCCAAACCTATGGCATCATCGTGCACACGCAATCCGTGAAGCGGTTGCCAAAGTGGATTGAATTCTTTTTTGTGACGCCATCTCACCACCGCGTCCACCACGCCAGCAACATCCCTTATCTTGACAAAAACATGGGTATGGTGCTCATTATCTGGGATCGGATTTTCGGAACTTTTGCTGCTGAAATCCCTTCAGAAACGCCCCGTTATGGATTAACGAAACCCCTCCCCGACCCGCATCATCCGGTGAAAATAATTTTCCACGAATGGGCTGCTATCCGTCAGGATTTAAAACGAAAACTTCCTTTGCGTATAAAATTGCTTTATCTGCTAAAACCACCCGGCTGGAGCCACGATGGAAGCAGCATGACGAGCAAAGAACTTCGCACGCAATACACAGCGGGCAACACTTCATTCAATAGCCAGAAAGCGAAAGCAGCAATTGCCAGTGATATGGAAATGGCATAGTGCGATATAATTTCCCCCTCAAACTTTTTTCAAAGTTTTGATTTTGCAGCCATGTTGAGGGCACGTTAATACACATCAAAAGGCTGTTTTTCCGAAAGAAAATATCCGCCGGCACACGTAAGTTTAGGCTTCGGAAAAAACCTTACCGGAACATTTTCAAACCCCTTTTTATGAACGGCAACATTCTCCACCGGCTTTATCAAAAACGCTATCACAACCTGATGAAAGACGAAGAATACACCCAACGCATCCGCCACGGACTTCGCGTTTTATCAAACAAAGCGTCTCATCCAAACTATCGCACCGACCTTTTTAAAGACCTGATCCTTGCCATCGAATACAGCAATGAACTGCTGCTCGACATGCTGGAATCGCGGAATAAAAATCGCACTTCCGGTGCGTGATACAACTTGTTTTTTTTAAAAGAAATACCGCTGATTTTGAAAGCCACTTTCACTTCCTGAAGGCTGCCTTATCTTCGCGGCAAAATTTTCAAAAAAACACATGAATCTTCACGAATACCAGGCTAAAGAATTACTCAAAAAATACAACGTGCCCACGCAGGACGGCACAGCCGTAACCGACGTTGAAAGTGCCGTAAAAGCGTATAAGCAAATGGCTGCCGAAAGCGGTGCAAAATTCGCAGTGGTGAAAGCGCAAATACACGCCGGAGGACGCGGCAAAGGAACCATGAAAGAAGCGCCGCAACAACACGGTGTGGAAGTGGTGAAAAGCGCGGAAGACGTAGAGCGCGTAGCCAAAAACATACTCGGAAACACGCTGGTAACCATCCAAACAGGTGAAGCTGGCAAGAAGGTGAACAAAATTCTGATTGCGCAAGATATGTATTACGACGGGCCGAGTGAGCGTAAGGAATTTTATCTCTCCATCCTGATGGATCGCGCAAAGAAGCAGAACGTAATTATGTACTCCACAGAAGGTGGTGTTGACATTGAAGACGTGGCGCACAATACTCCCGAAAAGATTTTTAAAGAATGGGTAGCTCCAAACATGCCACTACAAGGCTTTCAGGCCCGAAACGTGGCTTTTAACCTTGGGCTGAGCGGTGAGGCTTTTAAAAACATGACCAAATTCGTGACCAACCTTTACAATGCTTACGTGGGTTTGGATTGCGCCATGCTTGAAATTAATCCGTTGTTTAAAAGTGCAGACGATAAAATAATTGCTGTGGACTGCAAAATGGGATTGGATGAAAACGCATTAATGCGCCACCCTGACCTTGCTGAAATGCGCGACAAAGCTGAAGAAGACCCAACAGAAGTGGAAGCCGGAGAACATAACCTTAACTATGTGAAACTGGACGGAAATGTGGGCTGCATGGTGAACGGCGCCGGACTGGCAATGGCTACCATGGACATGATTAAACTTGCCGGTGGCGAGCCTGCAAACTTCCTGGATGTGGGCGGCAGCGCTAATGCACAAACTGTAGAAGCGGGTTTCCGCATTATCCTTAAAGACCCGAACGTAAAAGCCATTCTGATCAATATTTTTGGCGGCATTGTGCGTTGCGACCGCGTAGCTTCCGGCGTAATTGAAGCTTATAATAAACTGGGGAACATTGAAATTCCCATTATCGTGCGCTTGCAGGGGACCAATGCAGTAGAAGCTAAGAAACTGATTGACGAAAGCGGATTGAAAGTGCAAAGCGCGGTGTTGCTGAGCGAAGCTGCGGATTTGGTGCAGAAGGCGGTTGCAGCATAAGTTTTATTGCCGGTAGGCAATTGGATGATTCAATTTTATAAAAGCAAAAAGGCAAGTCTCGCGACTTGCCTTTTTTATTGGGAGATAATTTTGGGATGGTTTGAAATAATTACTCCCGCACCAACTTAGCGCTTCCTTTTGCAGTATTACTTTGGTATTGCACGGTATAAATGCCTGAAGCCAGATTGCCGACATTCATTTTTAAACTGCCGCCTTTCATGTTATAAACCTGCACTGTTCTGCCCATTGCATCTAATACCTGAACAGTAGCAGTTGCAGATTGTGTTTCATCTATTTGCAGGGTTATTTCATTAGAGGATGGGTTTGGATAAAGTGCTATCGTTTTTTCCGATTTGGGGGTTTCAATCCCTTGTGTGACGTAATATCTATAGTTGTATTTGTAAGCATTGTTCATCCAGTTAGTGCTTCCGTCGGGTTTTACATCTGCAATTAAGGAAACCGGATTGTTGAAAGTGTTGTAGGTAATGTTGTAACGAATAGAATCAAGAGGATTTACGCTAAAATTGTCAAAATTTTGGCCATATCCATGTATCACATCTCCGCTCGCATTAAAATCATAAACAATACTTTTGCTGAAATTTACTGTCCCTAATATACTATAACCAACATAATTTTCAGTATTAGGGTAAGTGTTCAAACCGGTGTAAGTATAACTTCCTCTATAAGTAAGTATATCTTGTGGTAATTCATAAAATTCAATAAGACTCAATTGTCCAGCTTGGTTATAACCGTAATGGGTTCGTTGAATATACGATATAGGTGAACCATTCTGACTGAAGCTCGTTAGTACTGCAGTATCATTTCCAAATGAATCATAAAAATACTCATGTAAATAATATTGTGGTACAGAAAATAAATAATATACAACACTATCCTTAAACAACCTACTGTTACTATCATAATAACTAAAAGTTGCATCATCTAAAGCATACCCGCCAGTTTGAAGAATAGTTGTATCTGTAAACACTTCTATTGAAGATATAGAATTGCTAGACGTGTATGTTATGTTTGTGTAACTTGAGTAAAACGGAACTCCGAATTGAAGTTGATAATTTATGAAATTTGCAGTGTTATAGATGCTGAAAAGTCCGAAAGTTTGAGGCACGGAACTCAAATCACGATAAAAAATTGCAGTATCAGGTTTAAATATTGGATACCTCCCAATAAAACCAAGTTTTGTATTGAAATTTTGATCTCCACTTCGAAAACCTATTGAGCCATTTGTAATGTCTAAAGGATTGGAAAAATGCTCTAATTCTCTATTTCCTCCCCATGTAAAGTACGTACTATCAGAAACAACATTTTGGTGTAAAGTTGTAATCGACATAAGTCTTTGCCCACTACCAGTAGTTTTTGCCCAGATATTTGTTTGTAATTGCTGTTGAAAAATACGCCTCGTCACTTCATTTTGATGCTCTTTTTGCATAAATGGGTTGCGGTTGGCAGTTTGCGCCATGGCTTGCGCGCCAAAAGCGATAATTGCTGTGGCGAGTAGAATTGTTTGTTTCATTTTCTGTAATTTATTTTTTTAAGAAACGCAAATGTAGAAGCGCGGTTGCAAATTTTAATCACTCCGTTTGTCAGGTAATTGTTATAAAAACTGATGGTAAGGATTGGGATGGTAATTCTAAGGAATTATTTAAAAATGCATTTTATTTTAGTGATGCTTTCTTGAACAAAATGAACTCAGGAACACACTACCCAAAGCCTGACGCTTTATCTCTGCCACTTGATTCTTATAAACACCCCCCGTCCCCTCCTCCAAAATGAAAAGGGGAACCTGAGGTGCGGATTCTGATAGGGGTTGGATTGTTTTGGCATATGTCAATTATAGCATTTTACTTTCAGCTTTAAACCTTTTAGCTACTCACGGCACCGTCTTCACCGCAGGGTCACTCCATCCGCCTTGTCCGCTGGCACCAATGGCTGCTACGCGAATCCACATGCGATCCGTACTGGTAAGACCGGTAAGTAAATAACTTGTTTTGGTACTCACCGCCGCATGCTGCCAGGTGTTCGTGTTTAATGGATCATTGCATTGCTGCACTAAGTAAGACTTTGCACCGTCTACGCTTTTCCACTTAAGCTGCAATTCGCCCTCGTTTTCAGTGAAAGTAATCCGCAAGTCTTGCGGAGGAGTCATCGTGTGGCTAGTAGGATCTCTACTAACCTCCATACCCGACAGGGCTATGATTTCCGCACGACCTTGGGCAATGCTATCAACATAGCCTCTCAGGTTAGTGAGCTTGTCGTCAAGGTCAGCTTCCGCATTATCGCGGGCTATTTTTTGCACCTCGCCGGGCTTTTCTTTGTAAGTCTGCTCAGCAGCTTCCAGCGTAAGTGCCGCTTCCTGTACGTCGCTAAGGGGAGGGTTGGGTGTGGGGAAAGTAGCAACGTTTTCATCCATGGCAATCACTACCATTTTCCCGAGCTGTACTTTCTCGAGGACACTTTTATCTTTTAGTTTTAATACTGGTTCTCTACGCATAATTATTAATTTTTGAGATGATTGTTAATTTTTCTAGTGATAGATGCTTTAGGGGCTGTTTGTTTATGTGCGATAATACTTTTAAGGGTCTCCTCGACAAGGATGCAATCTCCAAAATTTCCTGCAGGTGCTCAGGCAATATACAGGTGGCGATGAGTATAATCCGAGTCGGTTTTGATAAATCCCGATAGGGTCTTGATAAATCCTGATCGGGTCTTGGTAAATCCGAGTCGGATTTATATGTTTTCCGAGTCGGATTTCAGAAATCCTAGTCGGGTTTAGAAGTTTTCCGGGTCGGATTTTATAAATCCCAGTCGGATTTAAGTGTTTTCCGGGTCGGACTTTAGAAGTCCCGGTCGGATTTTGGCAAATCCCCATCGGGTATTGGTAAATCCGAGAAGGATTTTTAGGTAGAGTTAAGGATTTTTTTTCAAAATCAATATAACTATCAAAATTCCTACACTCGCCCACCCCTGGCGCATCCATTCCATCCCCTAAAAAGCCAGAATAATTGCCCCCCTTAGAAAAAGGCAGCCTTAAATTCTGGAAACAACGAGCAGTATGGGTTAGAAAAAGCATTTGGTATTATCCCGTTTTGACAATGCAAAAATCCGCCGTAAAAAATCAGCATAATACCGTTAAAAAACCCTATTTTGAATCTTTATTTGTTTGCATAAAATTTGTTTTTTGGGATGAAACGCCTAACTAGCTTGCCATAAAACAAAAAATATAAATGCATAATGAAAAAGAATTTTTAACCTACCGGAATTTTTCTTTTAAAAAAAGCATTAAAAAAACCCCAATGAAATGAATCATCGGGGTTATAGTTTTAAAGAATTTCGGTTGCTTATCCCTTCTCTTCTTCCGTATTTGGTGCTTCTTCAACAGGAGTTTCAGGCTGGGCTTCTACCGCTGGCGTTTCTTCCGCCTTTGGTGCTTCCTCAACAGCAGGGGTTTCCTCTTCTTTTGGCGCTTCTTCTACCGCAGGAGCTTCCGTTTCAGGCGCTGTATTTTCAGGAGCTGGAGAGGCATTTTCAGGAGCTTCCATGTTTTCTGCCTGTGGGGCTTCTTCTTGTGCAGGCGCATTGGCAGCGGCTTCGGCAGCAGCTGCATCATCGGCGGCTTTTGCTTCGGCAGCGCGGGTCGCGTTTTTATCTTCCACGCGCTTCACGGATTCAGATACGATAGCGTGACGTTTCTCTTGCTTCGCTTTGCGATGTGTTTCTTCGCGCTTGGCTACCAATTCTTCGTGTTCGCCATTCCATTTTTCAAACTTTTCCATAGCGGTTGGTTCATCAAATAAACCAAGGCCTACGCCCCGCATCAAGTGTTTCATATACAACACGCCTTTGAAGGAAAGAATCCTGCGGCAGGTGTTGGTAGGTTGCGCTCCATTTTGCATCCAGTGAAGGCTGCGCTCCCGGCTAAGGCGCACGGCGGCAGGCACGGTTAAAGGATTGTAAGTTCCCAGTTTTTCGATGAATTTACCATCGCGGGGGGAAGTACTGTTTGCCACAACTATAAAATAGAAGGGTCTTTTTTTGGAGCCATGACGTTGCAGGCGAATTTTTACGGACATAAATAATGGAAATTATTCGTGTTAGGAATTTTTTTTTGGAGCGCAAAGATAAGGGTGAAATCGGAATTGGCAAATTGGTTTTTGAAGAAATTAAGGTGTGTAAGTTAATATGTTCATAAGTTGATGGGTTCATAAGTAGTGGATATAATGAAGAAAGAAATAAGGAGTAATGCCGGAAATAGCTATCAGATAATATTAGTTTTGGAAGCTTAAAATTTTGCTTTGGGGAAAATTTATTACCCCAATATGCGAATCATACAACCTCCTTTAAGATACTTATGAACTTAACAACCTATCAACTTATGAACTCACCAACCATTCAACTTCCCCTCTCAATACCCATACTTCTCCTTCCAGCACTGCCGCAAATAAGCCTTTTGCCTTTCTTCCGCAGGGTTGTTTCCGGGCTGATAAAACGCAGTTCCAGAAATTTTTTCCGGCAAAAATTCCTGCTCAATAAAATTGCCGGGGAAATCATGAGCGTATTTGTATCCTTTGCCGTAATCCAGTTTTTTCATTAGTCCGGTAGGCGCATTTCTGATAGGCAACGGTATGGATAAATCGCCTGTTTGCTCCACCAGTTTTTGCGCCTTATTTATTGCCACGTAAGCAGCATTGCTTTTTGCGGATGATGCCAAATAAGTAGCGCACTGTGAAAGGATAATTCTGCTTTCAGGCCAACCAATCATTTCAATTGCCTGAAAGGTGGAAGTAGCCAGCAGCAAGGCATTGGGGTTGGCGTTGCCAATATCTTCACTTGCAAGAATCAACATGCGGCGTGCAATAAATTTTGGGTCTTCCCCACCCGCTATCATCCTTGCGAGATAATAAACTGCAGCATTGGGATCACTTCCTCTTATGGATTTTATGAAGGCCGAAATAATGTCGTAATGCTGTTCTCCGCTTTTATCATAAAGCGCCATTTTTTGCTGCACTGTTTCCTGAACGATGTCATTTGTGAAAATTTTTTCGCCTTTCAATGATGCAGCTACCAGCTCTATCAGGTTCATCAGTTTGCGTGCGTCACCGCCGCTTAATTGTAGCAATGCTTCCCATTCTTTCACCTCAATATCTTCTTCTTTTAAAAACAGATCTTCCCGCAAAGCCGCTTCCACCAAAGCTTTCAGGCTTTCTTCAGAAAGTGGTTGCAACACAAACACCTGGCAGCGGCTAAGCAATGCGCTGATAACTTCAAAGGATGGATTTTCGGTTGTCGCGCCAATTAAGGTGATAATTCCCTTTTCCACAGCACCCAGCAAACTGTCTTGTTGCGCTTTATTAAACCGGTGGATTTCATCAATAAACAAAAGTGCGTGACCGGCTTTACGTGCCTGTTCAATAATGGCGCGTACTTCTTTCACGCCGCTATCTATGGCGCTCAGGGTGAAGAAAGGAATATCCAGCGAATGGGCTATGATCTGCGCCAGTGTTGTTTTCCCGACGCCGGGCGGCCCCCAGAAGATCATGGAGTAAGCCTGTTTATTTTCAATGATTTTGCGCAGCACTTTTCCTTCTCCCACCAAATGCTCCTGACCAATAAACTGATCAAGAATGGTGGGCCTCATCCGTTCTGCAAGTGGTGTGTTTTTATCGTAAGGCATAATTAGCAAGGCTTTTAGGAGATGTGGGTTTAATTTTATCGGAATGATGCGTTCAGTAATAATTGCGGGTTTGGTGTTTTGTGCCTTTTTATTTTCAGGATGGAAATTGCCCGAATTTCCGCAAAAAACCACATCTGCCGACAGTGCAAAAGTGGATTATAAAATAGTTGGCGCTCCGCTTCCTCCCCTTCGCTTTTTTACAAGAGAAAAAAAATACCTGACCGAAAAAGATTTCCCTGCGGAGAAGAATCTGATCATCATGCTTTTCAATCCTACCTGCGAGCATTGTGAAGACCAGGCGATCATTTTCAAGAACAATCTGGATGCGCTGAAGCAAACAAATTTAGTGCTGGTAGCCGCACCCATGATGGGAGAGCACCTCACTTTTTTTACCAACAACACAAAGATTGGAGAGATTGCTGAAATGCCTGTAAGCCTTGACAGTTGCGGGTTTATCGACAAGATGTATAAGTACGGAATGCTGCCGCAAATTAATATTTACAACAAAGAAAAACGGCTCGTGAAAATCTATTCAGGCAGTGTGCCGATAGACTCCATAAGCCGTTATCTGATACCGTAAGTTTTAAAGAAAAATCAGGCTGTAGGCAAAGCGCATTGCTTCTTCAGGTAATCCCTGATTTTGCGGATGTAATCAAAATATCCGGTTTCCATTTTCACCCAAAAAATGATGAAGATGACGATGCTCAGTCCGCCAATTGTGTAAGCCATTTCTTTGTATTCAGGTCCTCCGAAGGCAAAAAAGAAAATTGCCGTTGCCAGCATCACGAAGCAAAAAATGACGATCAGCACAGGGCCGCCGGAATCTATTTTGCGCATTTTGGATTTTACTGTCACCAACGTTTCAGAACCTTTTTCTTTAAGCTCAATGTGGGTGATGGGTAATGTTTTTACAGCGCTTACTTCTTCTGCGTGAGGAATCATCCGCAGGTATTTTGAATGGTCCGAAATTTCAAAGTCCATGTCGTGAATCTTGACATGATTACCTAACAGACAGGATTTTATTTCTGCTGCATTTCTTGAAGACTTAAAGCGGTGTGATCTTGAAAAAAACATAGAAGGGAACGTTTTGGATTTGAATGAAATTCGCAGGAAAAGTTAAGCAAAATATTTTCTCCTCCAAATGGTCAGGGTTTCGTGATACCTGATTGCGCCATGAAAAAGTGAATAGCAGAAGATATTATGCTGTCTCAAAAAGACTCAAATCCAAATGCAGCAATGCTTTCATCTAATTTACCGGTTCCAGAACTACAATACCAACAAACAAACTATTGTGGATAACTTTTGGAAATTAGTTTGCTGCGCCGCCCAGCAGTTTAAAATAATCTTCTACCATACTCTTATAATAAGGCTTCAATTGCGGCGGAATTGTTTTGTAAAATTCTGTTTGGCTTTGTTTGTCTTTCAGGTATTTCTGCAATTCCGGCGGCAATGGTCGCGCAATGTCTGCCGGATTTTTCGACGCTCTTTGGTCGCCTTCATCCTGCTCGCGCAATGCTTTTTCTGTTTGCAAAAGACGGGTCAGTATTTCTCTCTGGCGCATCACAAGTTCGCTGGTTAGCCTTCTGTTCACGATGTCCGTTTCGTTTTTGTCCATCTTTTCCTGAATTTCTTTCAGGTCTTTTGCATTGCCCAGTCCTTTGTTGTTAAGTTGGTTTTGCAATTCCTGCAGTTGCTTGCGGATAGCTGATTGCTGCGCTGCCATGCGTGCCAGTTGTTCCGCATTTCCATATTCTCCTTCGCCGCCTTTTTCGCCAGGTTTGCTGCCTGGTTTTCCATCTTTTCCCTCCTTACCATCTTTTCCTTCTGCTCCTTCACCCGGTTTTTGCCCGGCACTTTGCATTTGCTGCATGGCATTTCCCAATTGTTTTTGTTTGGAGATAATATCGCTCAGTTGCTTGCCTGCACCGGGTTTCGGGTTTTTCCCACCGGGCTTTTCGCAACTTCCCTTGCCGCCTTTTTTTGCCTGGCTTTGCATCTGCATCAGGTTGCTGAGCATTTCATTCAGCATCAGTGCCAGGTTGTTGGTTCGGGTCATCACAAATTGCTGGCGGGTCATGGCTTCACCCGTCATTCTGTTTTCAAGCGCAGCGGTAGAGAGGTTCATGTTTTTTTCAAGTTCCGTGGTTTCTTTATTTACGGCAGTGGAAAGTTTATAAAGGCGCTTGCTCAGCACAAATAAGCTGTCGCGAATCATCAGTGAATTATTGTGAAGCCTGCCTTGCTCCTGCTGGTTTGTAATGAATTGCTGACTGGCAGAAGATGTCGTGCGCACGGAGTTCATTAAATGCTCCTGATCAAAAGAAAGGTGCATCAGGTTGGAAAGAATTTGCCTCACTGCGCGGATGTCCATGTCTATCTGCTCCATGTCCATACCGCCTGCTTTTTGCCGAAGGGAGTTTGCCATGTCCTGAAGGTTTTCTGCAGCTTCCTGTTGCGATTTGCTACTCTTGCTTTTCTGATTTTTATCCAGTTGCTCGCCGCTTTCCTGCATGTTTTGCTTTGCGTCTTTTGCATCCTTCTGAACGTCGTCAAGCTGTTGCTGCTGCTGCATTTCCTTGTTCAGTTCTTTCATTCCGTTTAGGTCTTCTTTCAGTGCATCGTTCAGTTTGTCTTTTAGGTCGTCCTGGTTTTTAGCAAGCTGGTCGTTGTCTTTTTTGCCGGCGTCGGTTTCTTTTTTAAGGTCGAGTTGTTCGGCAGCGAGCTTGTCCATTTTGTTGGCCATGTCTTCCATGCGCATTTCCATTTCCAGCTTTTTCATCAGTTCCTTCATGCGCTCCAAATCCATGTTGAAGAGTTTATTGTCCTGCTCCATTTCCTTCATGGTTTGGAAGGCATTTTCCTTGTTCAGTTTTGCCATTAGTTCCTGAAGCTTTTTCATTTGCTCTTTCAATTCCTTGTTGAGCAAATTGTCCATTTGCTCCTTCATCACTTCCTGCTTTTCGCGGACGTCTTCACTGTATTCTTTCTGTTTGCTTTGGGCTATTTGTTCTTCAAAACGCTTCTTCGTGTTTTCAAGCTGCTGCTGCAATTTTTGCTGCTGCTCGCTCAGGTTTTGAAGAGACTGTTGCTGCTCCCAATCCATTTTTTCGCTTTGCAGCATTTTGGATTGCATTTCCGAAAGTTCATTCTGCAGTTGTTTGGTTTGTTTGGAAGAACTGCTTAACCCTGAATTGATTTGCGCTGCATTTTGATGAATGGCAGAATCCAGTTGGGAGGCATTGTACATCGTAAAACTCATTACCTCGCTGCGGGAAGCTTTACTGCCGTGCACGCCATCGTTATCCCAGGCTTCAATAAAATAACTAAGCTTTTGGCCCGGCTGTAAATGCAGTGTTTCGATATCAAAATAATGCTGGAAAGAAGCTAAAGCACCTGATGCACCTTTTAAAGAAATGGATTTGGAAAGCACATTTTGCTGCTGCTCATTGCTGATTTGGAAATGAAATAAAACGCGGGAAATACCATAATCATCGCCGGCAGTTCCGGTTAATAAAATTTGTTTTCCAGAAACCGAATCGCGGTATTGCTGCAATTGAATTACCGGATATTGATCGGCAATCACCTGCACTTTGTAAGGGTACGTTTCCGTGATTTTTGATGCGCTGTTGGTAAGTGAAACTGTGTAGCTCGTGTCGTTTAAAAAACGGGCGGAGTAAGCAAATACAGACGCTGTGGAAGGCATTTCTTTTGGTGCTCCGTTTCCGAATTTAATGGTAGCCACATCTGTATGTTCCGCCATAAAACCCCAGTGAACAATTGTTCCTGCCGGCAAAGTCATGTCGCCCAAACTGGTTCTTATTTCATCCTTTTTTCCGGTATAAGCAGGGTAATCCAATTGCATCCGAAACGCTTTCAGGACAGGCTTTTGAACCACTTTTAAAAGATGCTCTGCGGAATTAAATCCTGCAGCATTCAGGTGAAAGGAAACCGGTTCCGTAACGTTCTTAAAAGCGTATTGAAACGCACCGCCATCTGCCGCATTCATCAGAAAACGATCCTTTCCTGTTTCCACCCACATTTCAGTTGGCAATGCAGTTCCTGAAGCCTGCACTTTCAATAAATAATCTTCATTGCGCACCACTTGCAGCGGTTCACTTTTTATCAGAAACTGAAAAGGTGCGGGTTTTGAAAACGATTTGGTTGGTTGAAGCAATCTTTCAGAAGCATCCATAAAAATTGCGGGAGAAAAGATGAGGATCACAATGCCAACAAGCATCAATGGAACGAGGTAGCGCAGGTACTTTCTATTTTTTGAATAATCCACAGCAGCACTGATCGGGATTACGGAGAGCTGACTTGCTTTTTGGTCGATGCTGGCTTCTATTAGCTCCCGGCTTTCATAGGTTCCGGTTTGCTTTTTAAGCTGAAGGATGTTGAGCAGTTTATCGCTTATTTCCGGGAAATGCCTGCCCACAATTGCGGCTGCCTGTTCGTGAGAAATAATTTTGCCGAAGCGGGCAATTTTAGTAACCGGAATGATAACCCATGCAACGAGCGCTACGGCTCCCAAAATGAGGAATATGGACACCAGCGAAATGCGCATCCAGGAAGGGAGATAAAGGAAATATTCACTTACACTTATGGTTAGGATGTAGGCAATCAGGCAGGTGAAAAGAATGAGGGTTCCGCGTAGGAGTTTATTGGTGTAATATTTCCGCACAAACGCGTCGAGGCGGGAAATAAGCCAGTCATAATTATTGTTCATAAACGAAAGAAGGTGCGGGAATTTTTTGAAAAATGGGAACTATGCAATTTACTTTCTAAAGGCCGAGAAAAGCGATAAGAACATGTTATAAGACGAGGTATGAAATTTGGGACTTGAAAAGAGGCGTAATTTTGAAATCATGACCGTGAAGCACATTAAAGACGAGCAGGGAAACCCTGGTGTGTTTATTTCCATTGCTGATTGGGAGGCAATGCAGAAGCACCTGCATGAAGATTGTGAAGAAGACGATAAGGGGGGAGATTTTTATGAGGGTTTCAGGCAATCAATTCGGGAAATTGTTTCGCATTTAAAAGGCGAAATAAAACTTAAGCGTGCAAGAGATTTCCTGAATGAACTTTGAAGTTTTAATCTCAAAGAATTTTGAACGTCGTTCAAAAAAACTTTTACGGAAGTACCCTTCGTTAAAAACCGATTTGCATGCGTTAGTTGAGGTGCTGGAACAAAACCCTCATAGTGGTGTTTCGATTGGCCATAATCTTTACAAGATTCGCCTTTCCATTACAAGTAAGCAAAGTGGAAAAAGAGGAGGTGCAAGGGTGATAACTTGTGTTTTGATGGTAAAAAATCTTGTGTTCCTCGCAGATATTTACGACAAATCTGAAGAGGAAACCTCCGATACTTCTGCCTTACTAAAAATCCTTAAAGACGAAGGCGCACTGGATTTATGATGCAATGCTACCCCGCCCATGCGGATGAAGCCTTAGAATTCGATAAGATAAAACGCCTGCTACTCCAAAAATGCAGGACGGATGCCGCAAAGGAAAGAGTGGAAAAACTAAGCTTCTCTTCCAAACTTGAATTCATTGAAAGGGCTTTAAAACAAACTGCTGAATTTAAAAACACGCTCTCCGGCAACGATGGTTTCCCAAATGATTTTACTGCCAACATCAAAAAGGAATTAAAGCTGCTTTCCGTATTGGGCGCGGTTTTAACCGGTGAGCAGTTGCTTTTAATGAAACATCTTGCACTGAACATGCGGGATGTGCTAAACTGGTTTAAACGCTATCCTGATATCTATCCGCAACTTCAAAGTCTCACAGAAAAAATCGTTTTTGAAAAGCAAATCGCCTCAACTATTGATGCGGTGCTGGATGATGTCGGACTGGTGAAAGACAATGCCTCCTCTCAATTGCTGCACATCCGCACTGAGATGGCTTCCCAAAGAAATATTCTCCGCAAAACCTTTGAAAACGTGCTGCGCAAATTGGGTAAGCTGGGCTATTTGTCTGACGTTCCTGAAGGATTTTTAAATGGACGCAGAACGGTAGCTGTAGCGGCGGAATACAAGCGCATTGTGAAAGGCATTTTGCATGGAGAAAGCGATTCTCAGAAAACGGTTTTTATTGAGCCGGAAGAAACCATTCCCATCAACAATGAAATTTTTTCACTGGAGCGCGAAGAAGGCAGGGAAATACACCGGATTTTGCAACAAACAACTGCCGCACTTGCTGCCTGGCAACCGCAGCTTGAAAGCTATTTTCACGTTTCAGGATTGTTTGACTTTATCCGCGCCAAAGCCCTGCTGGCTGCGGATATGAATGCCAGCATGCCGCGCCTTTCTGCACATCCCGGCGTGCACTTGGTAAAGGCTTTTCATCCTTTGCTTTTTCTGCACCATTCCAAAACAGAAAAACCGGTTGTGCCCCTCAATATTTCGCTGGATCGCAAAAACCGAATTCTGATTATTTCAGGACCTAATGCCGGTGGAAAAACGGTGAGCATGAAAACCATTGGGCTATTACAATTAATGGCGCAAGCCGGACTTTTAATTCCCGCAGATGCGACTTCTGAAATTGGCGTTTTTAAGCAAATAATGATTCACATCGGCGACACGCAAAGCATCGAACACGAGCTTAGCACCTACAGTGCGCACCTCCGCGACATGAAGCATTTCATGGATTTTGCAAACGGGAAAACGCTCTTTTTTATTGATGAATTAGGCTCCGGATCAGACCCAAATCTGGGTGGCGCTTTTGCAGAAGCTATTGTGGAAGAACTTTCCGGGAAACATGCTTTGGGCATCATCACCACGCATTACCTGAACCTGAAAGTGATGGCAGGAAAAGTGCAGGGCATCCAAAACGGCGCCATGGCTTTTGATGAGGAAAACCTTGAACCGCTTTATCAGTTGACGGTTGGAAAACCGGGCTCTTCTTACACTTTTGCTATTGCGCAGCGCACGGGTTTATCTCAAAAAATAATTGACCGCGCACGACAACTTACCGAACGCGGACATTTTAAACTCGACACCATGCTTCACAAAACGGAGCAGCAAAGCGTACGACTTTCCGGCAAAGAAAAAGACCTTGATGAACTGATAAAACAACACGCTGCAAAGAAGGCGGAGTATGAAAAACTAAGCGACAAAGAGCGCATCAAACAAAACCACGCAACACTGAGGCTTCAAAATAAAATCAAGAAAGAAGAACTGGATTATTTGCGGGACACGGAAAGAAAATTCAAACAAATAATTCAGGACTGGAAAAAAGCAGACAATAAACAGGATGTAATAAAAGCGGCCGAAAATGTACTTTTTAAAAAGAAGCAAATACAGAGCAACCATGCCGCAGCACGAAAGGCGGATAAAAAATATCAGGTGGTTGGTGGGACTTTAAAAATCGGCGATACTGTGCGTCATCAAACCAATCATCAGATAGGAAAAGTAGAAGAACTGCGAGATAAAAGAGCGATTGTAAGAATTGGGCAGATGCCCTTTAATGTGAACCCCGAAGAATGGCTTGTTGTTCGCAAAAAGGAAAATGACTAAGGACACGAAAGCCTGGCTGGCATTGCTTTTCATCTCCATTACCTGGGGCACCACTTACCTTGCCATCCGCGTCGGAGCCATGCATTTTCCGGCGTTTCTTTTTGCAGCCATCAGGCAGGTAATTGCGGGTGTCATCATCATCATTATGGCATTGCTGGTAAATAAAAATTACGACCTGAGCTGGAAGAATTTGCGCCACAACATGTTTATAGGCTTCCTGCTTATAACGATGGGCAATGGCATTGTAACCTGGAGCGAAAGAAACATTCCGAGCGGTATTGCTGCCCTGATTTGTTCTTTAATGCCCTTGTTTGCGGTGATGATAAATCTGGCAAAAAACCAAAAGGAAAAACTGAACGCTCCTATTATTTTTGGTTTGCTGCTGGGCTTTGCAGGCGTTGCTTTTATTTTTAAAGATGACCTCTCCAAACTCGGAAACCCCAATTATTTATGGAGCGCAGCAGGCATTTTTTTAGCCACTTTTTGCTGGGCTTTAGGAAGCGTATTCAACAAACGAAAAGCCCCGCCGGTTAATGCACTTTTCAATTCAGGAACGCAACTTTTTTTTGGCGGAAGTTTCCTTTTTATTGCCTCACCTGCTGTTGATAATTATGCGGGAATGAATCTGCTGCAACCTGAAGTTTTGTGGTCGTTGGTTTACCTGATTGTTTTTGGGAGTGTGCTTGCTTACACGGCATACATGTATGCACTGAGCCAACTTCCGGTAGGGGTTGTTACGTTGTATGCTTACGTAAACCCTTTGGTGGCGGTCGTTTTGGGATACTATATGCTTGCTGAGCCGCTCACTATTTTTACAGCGCTTGCATTTTTGAGCATTGTTTCAGGCGTTTACCTGGTTAATTTTGGATACAAAAGACAATTGTTGCCACGCTAACACAATGAAAGCCAGGCTATTGATCGAAGTTTCTTTTCGGGAATACTTAATAACTTCTGACGTTGAAAAAATGTTTCCTGAGCAAATTCACGCATGGCTAAGCGAGGAATCTTACTGGGCTAAAAACATTCCATTTGAAACTATTTTATCTGCAATTCAACATTCATTTTGCTTAGGAATTTTACTCGGAGCGGAACAAATAGGTTTTGCACGGTTAGTTACCGACTATTCTAAGTTTGCGCACCTTGCAGATGTTTATGTGAAACAGGACCACCGGAAAATAGGACTATCAAAACAAATGCTCCGCATCTTGCTTGATTTGGATTGGGTAAAAAAATTAAGAGCAATTCAATTAGGCACGTTAGATGCACATGAACTATACAAGCAATTTGGTTTTCAACCCCTTGACCACCCGGAAAGGACTATGCAAATAAGGCGGGAATCCTATGGAAGCCCGCCCTGAATAATTAGTTTAATAAACAGTATTTCGTCTAGTCGTGGGTGATGGTTATTCTGATCACAGAATCTTTAGACGGAATTGTGTAAGTGGGATGCCTTAATGCTGCGAGGGAAACGACTACGCTTTCTGAAGGCCCCTGATTATCCATTGTTTGCACAGGTTTTTGATCAGGCCCTGTTCCAGGTGGGGTGTCCATTTCTGTTCCGGCATCGTAAAGCGCAAGTTTGGAAGTTTGATTTCCGGAAATAGGTATGTCGCCATTAAAAAGTGCTAAGCCGGTTCCGCCGACAAAACCATAAAACCAGTCATTGCTTTGCGCGAACATGGTGGCGAACTGGAGCATATCGCCTGGCGAAGCTTTAAAAGAAAATTCAGCAAACTCACCCGGCATTAACTGCCCCATGGAGGTTTGAAAAATGCCGTGCTCTTTCACTGTTGGAATGGTTGCAAGCACACTGTCTTTTACGGAAACGATACCATCTTCTGCTACCAACTCCAAACCGGAATCTGCCAATTGAGCAAGAGTAAAAATTGGATTTGCACCCGTAAAAAGCGCCCAATTACCCGGAGAGAGCGGAACCGCGCCCATTGCCCGTACCGTCGGAATCAAATTTTGCGTGGAGACATTTTCAACGCGAACAGTAAAATTTCTGGATTGTCCGGTGTTAGGCTGAATATCATTGCTGTTATTACAAGCTGAAAATAGCAAAAGAAATAAAGGAAGGAAGCGGAGTGATTTCATGCTTGCGTTTTAGAAGTGCGAATATAAACGTTCAGGCAAAAAGCAGCACTTTCAAAAATTTAGATTCAGCAAGAATGATAAAATAAAAAGCCGTTTCATCGTCAATGAAACGGCTTAAAAAATTGAGAAAGAATCAGGAAATAAGCGTTCTACTTTTCCCCTGCCCCGTCGCGATAATCATTTTTATCCATCCCAAACTCAGTTTTGTCTGGCGCCATGTTTTGGGATTCTTCTTCGTTTTCGTTTTGAGTGCCCAATCTGTTAGGAGAATCTATTTGCTGGTCGTCCCTTTCCATTTGGTCCTTCTCCATTTTTTCTGATTCAGCAGCATCTGGCTTTGGACTGTCTTGCGGTTGTTGTTGCATAATGTGATTTTTTGAGTTGAATGATTAACTGTAAAATCTTAAAAAACATGCCAGCCCTGAAATCGGCTATCGATTATTACAAGTTCGAGATGTGGCTTTTCAGTTCTTTCCATCTTTTACAACCCACTAAATGATCATTCACCATACCCGCAGCCTGCATAAAAGCATAGCAAATAGTGGAGCCACAAAATTTGAATCCACGCTTTTTGAGGTCTTTAGCCATTGCGTCACTTTCTGAAGAAATTGCTGGAATTTGGTTTGAAGTTTCCCAATGATTGATGATGGGTTTGCCATTTACAAACTGCCAGATGTAGGCATCAAAACTGCCAAATTCTTTTTGGACTTCAAGAAATAAACGGGCGTTGGAGATGGTGCTTTTTATTTTGGAAGCGTTGCGGATAATGCCAGCATCCTGCATTAAATCCTGAATTTTTTCTTCGCCAAAAACACTCACTTTTTTCGGGTCAAAACCTGCAAATGCTTTTTCAAAACCTGCACGCCGGTGTAAAATCGTTTTCCAGCTAAGCCCTGCTTGAAATGCATCCAGCAGCATAAACTCAAACAGTTTACGGTCATCGTGAAGCGGCACACCCCATTCCGTATCATGATAAGCTAGCATCAGCGCATCATTGCCGGGCCAGGAGCAGCCATTTGTTGTTTGCAATTCCATTATTAAAAAAGAAGAAAAAGAAGTGGAAATGGAAACTACTTTAAAAGTTGCATCGCTTCTTCAAGCGTCATCATTTCCTGCGTGCCGGTAACAAAATTTTTGACGCTTATTTTTTGTTGTGTCCGCTCTTCATCTCCTGCTAAAAGTACGTAGGAAATGCCGCGTTTGTTGGCGTATTTCATCTGCTTATCAAACTTTGCAGCATCCGGATAAATTTCTGCGGCAATGCCTGCATCCCTTAACCGGCACAGGGTCTGGAGCGCATAGACTTCATTTTCTCCGCCAAAATTTACCAACAAAACATCCGCGCCGCTCTTTAATGTTTCCGGAAATAATTGGAGTTCTTCCAGCACGTCGTAAATCCGGTCTATTCCGAAGGAAATACCTACACCGCTTAATCCATCTTTACCAAACAAACCCGTCAGGTCGTCATACCTGCCGCCGCCGCCAATACTTCCCATTTTCACAGCATCGGTAGTTACTTCTGCAATAATTCCTGTGTAGTAATTTAATCCGCGGGCAAGGCTGATGTCCACCAGCAATTGCGACTGCCAGTTTTCATTTTGCAATGGTTGATGATAGCGCAGCGTCTCCTTTATTTCTTCGATTCCCTGCTTTCCACTTTCGCTTCCCGCCAATTGCTCCGCCAGCTTTTCAAGAATGCTTTCATTGCTTCCCTGCTGCGCAACGATGCGCTTTATTTTTTCAAAACCATTTTCAGAAATCCCCCGCGCTGTCATTTCTTTCTGCACGCCTTCCCACCCTATTTTATCCAGCTTATCCAGCGCAATGGTCATGTCCATCATTTTATCAGGCGCACCGGCAACTTCAGCCAAACCTGCCAGTATTTTGCGGCTGTTTATTTTGATGGAAACCTGCGGAATATGGAGCTGATGAAACGCTTCGCGGTAAATGCCTAATAGCTCTGCTTCGTTAATAAGCGAGGT
The DNA here is from genome assembly GCA_965218185.1 of Flavipsychrobacter sp. GTDB lineage: Bacteria > Bacteroidota > Bacteroidia > Chitinophagales > Chitinophagaceae > JAFIGV01. Next base: position 129,054 of record CBDCKE010000002.1, on the reverse strand, counting down.
GCTTCCAACAACGTCACAATCACATTGCCAAAACTCGCGGTAGCGCCCTTTTTGCGGACGGTCGGCACGCCACACCGGCTGCATCTGATACCTCCTGAAAGGGAAAGAAAGTTCATGCTGATGCATTACTACATACCGTGCAAAGGGAATGGTGAGGTCGTACCGTAATGCCCGCTCCGTAAGGGTTTCAGAGGAAAATGGCTTGCTCAGTAATTGCTCCCATGCATCATTCAGTTTCGCTTTGTCCTGCTCTTTTTTTTCGTGAAGCCCGTTGTTGAGAATTTTAAAAATAAGCCGGTCGCCTTCTTCGCCATATTTACCGGTGAGCGTGGTAAGATTTTCCATTGCAGGCGTTTCCAGAGGCATGTAGCCATAGGTTTCAAAAATGGAGCGAAGGATATTTAGAATGTACTGCCGGCGGCGCACTTCAAGCGGAGAAAAATCACGCGTGCCTTGCGGAATGGATGGTTTCATTTAAGAGATAATTTCAGCGGCAGGAAAAGCAAAATCAAAGCCCCATTTTCTCCATAATCCGTTCCAGGTCTTCATCATTATAAAATTCAAGGCTCACACTGCCGCGACCGTTTTTGCTGCGTTCCAATTTCACTTTTGTAGAAAAATGAGAAGCCATGTTGTCCTGAATTCTTTTGTATGCAGGCGGCAATCCGGAGGTTTTACTTTTTGAAGTTGTTGTGTTTGTGCCGCGCTCATTTCCTGCCAGTAAATCCTTTACCAGTTTTTCTGTTTGCCTCACAGAAAGCGCTTTTTCTTTCACTTCGCGAAACGCATACAATTGCTGGTCTACGGCATCTAAAGAAATGATTGCCCTTGCATGACCCATACTTATTTCACCATCACGCACTGCTTTCTGAACATCGGGCGGCAGACGCAAAATGCGGAGGTAATTGGTGACGGTTGTACGGTCTTTTTTCATGCGGTCGGCAACGCCTTCCTGCGTGAGGTTACACTCGTTCATCAGCCGCTTGTAAGACAGTGCAATTTCAATCGCATTCAGGTCTTCCCTTTGGAGGTTTTCAAGCAGCGCCATTTCAAGCATTTGCTGGTCATCGGCCACCCGCACGTAAGCCGGAATATCCTTCAAACCCGCCATTTTAGAGGCTCTCCACCTGCGCTCACCGGAAATAAGCTGGTAGCGGTTTGGGTTGATTTTTACAACGGTTACAGGTTGGATAATATCGTGAAGGAGAATGCTTTCTGAAAGTTCTTTCAACGAATTTTCATCAAAATCGCGACGCGGCTGCATGGGGTTTTCCTCAATTTGCGAAACGGGAATGCGCGCAATGCCGGCAGTCGGGCCGGAAACGGGAGAAGCCACGTTGGCAGCAGCGGTTGTGGCAAGTTCTTCATCAATATTATTCAGCAAGGCACGGATGCCTTTTCCTAACGCCTGCTTTTTCGTGTCCTTATGCTGCGCCATGTCCATTGGTTTCAAAAATCTTGTCCTCGTTTTTGATTTTCGTCATGTTGTTTTTCTGCAAAATTTCTTTCGCAAGATTCAGGTAGTTGGTGGCGCCGGTGCTGTCTGCATCATACATCAGTGCAGGCTTTCCAAATGATGGCGCTTCTCCCAAACGGGTATTCCGGTGGATAATGGTTTTAAAAACGGTGTCCTCAAAATGGTTTTTGATTTCTTCCACCACCTGATTGCTCAATCGCAAACGCCCGTCATACATCGTCATCAAAATGCCTTCAATCTGCAAAATGGTATTGATGCGGGTCTGCACAATTTTAATGGTGTTGAGCAATTTTCCCAAACCTTCTAACGCAAAATATTCGCACTGCACGGGTATCACAACGCTATCTGCGGCAGTCAGTGCATTCACGGTAATTAATCCCAAAGAAGGCGAGCAGTCAATAATGATGAAGTCGAAATTATTCCGCTGATCCTGCAATGCGTTGCGCATTATGTGCTCGCGGTTGGGATGATTTATAAGCTCAATTTCGGCGCCTACTAAATCAAGATGAGAAGGCAACAGGTAAAGGTTGGGGGTTTCTGTTTCAAGTATTACCTGCGAAGCGGACGTTTCGTTCACCATGCAATCGTAAAGACTCAACTGCACATTGCGCAGGTCGAAACCATTGCCGGTGGTGCTGTTTGCCTGTGGGTCTCCATCCACGAGCAGCGTTTTGTATTCCAGCACCGCAAGACTGGCTGCAAGATTGATGGCTGTGGTTGTTTTTCCAACACCGCCTTTTTGGTTGGCTATCGCAATTACTTTCGCCATGAGTTATTTATCTCCTTATTTAAAAATGAAAAACTGCGGTAGAAAAACAGCAGCATTTGCAATGGGCAAAAATACGAAGCAAAGGCAGCAAAGCAGGCTTTGTGGAAAGAGTGTGGATAAGAATTTCACACCTTGCTAAGCCACAATCCACATCTCAATACCATCATAATCGCCTCCCTATTTAAACCCTTTACCTTTGGCGCCCGCTTCCAAAAAATGATTACCATAATTGCCGGCACAAACCGTAAAGACAGCATGACGCTGCGCGTAGCAAATGTTTACCAGCATTTTATGCGGCAGGAAGGTGCAGATGCGCATTTGCTCTCCCTCGAAGCGCTGAATGTGTGGGAAGAAAGCCCGGAATTGAAAAATGTAGAAACCACGCTTCTCATTCCTTCTGAAAAATTTGTGTTCATTATGCCTGAATACAATGGCAGCTTCCCGGGCATTCTGAAACTATTGATAGACAACAGTGACATCCGAAATTGCTGGTGGCATAAAAAGGCGCTGCTTGTGGGCGTGGCGGACGGGCGTGGCGGAAACCTGCGCGGACTGGAGCATATGACCAACATCCTCCACTATCTGAAAATGAATGTGCACTACAATAAACTCCCGCTTTCAAGAATTAATCAGGAAATAAAAGAAGATGGTTCCCTGCTAAAAACTGCTACCAAAAATGCCATTGTGGAGCAGATAAAAGACTTCCTCACCTACTAAATTTTGCGCCGTTTCTCCACCATGCCCTTACGTTTTGTAATCACGCTGCTCTGCATTTTCATTGCTGAATTTTATGCGTTCATCGTTATCCGTTCTGCATTAAGGTCTCTCTCTCCCACCGCCCGCATCATTATTCTAGTTGCCTACTTCATCATCACTTTAATGAGCTGGAGCAGCATTATTTTTTTCAGGCAGATAAATTGGTCGGCACTTCCTCACATGGCGCGAAACGTTTTCGTGGCGCTGGTTTTAGGAATGTTCGTAGGCAAGTTGCTCATTCTTGTAGTGATGCTGGTGGATGATTTGCGACGCATTGTGCTTTGGCTTTTTTATAAAGTTGCTCCCGCGCAAATCCCCGAATCTGTAACAACGGGCAATGGCATTTCCCGCTCCATATTCCTTCAAAGGCTTGCGTTGATAATTGGTGGCACTGCATTAAGTGGCTTTTTGTATGGCATCACCAACCGCTACAAATACCAGGTTAAGCGCATTTCGCTGCAATTCCCCAACCTGCCTGCATCTTTTAAAGGTTTACGGATTGTGCAGATTTCAGACATCCATTCAGGTTCTTTCGATAACCATGAGGCAGTGGCAGAAGGCGTAAAAAAAGTACTCGAACAAAAGCCTGACATCATCTTTTTTACGGGTGACCTTGTAAACAATAAATCAGACGAAATAATCCCTTACATGGATTTATTCAGCACGCTGAAAGCCCCGCTGGGCGTGTATTCTACGCTGGGCAATCATGATTATGGAGACTACGTGGAATGGGAAAGCGCCGAAGCAAAAAAGCAAAACCTGGCAACGCTGAAAACATACCACGCGCAAATGGGCTGGAAGCTGATGATGAATGAACACGTAGCAATTGAACGCGGCGATGATAAGATTGCGGTTATTGGTATTGAAAACTGGGGTGCAAAGGCAGGCTTCCCGAAATATGGCGACATGGCGCGCGCGTATGCCGGTCTCGCTGAAAAAAATATCCCCTTTCAGATTTTGCTTTCCCACGACCCGAGCCACTGGGATGCGCAGGTGCGACCCGTTTATAAAAACGTGGATTTAACGCTCAGCGGACACACGCACGGGATGCAGTTTGGCATTGAGATTCCTGGTTTTAAATGGAGCCCCGTGCAGTATGTCTATAAAAAATGGTCGGGGTTATATCAGGAAGCCAATCAGTATCTCTACGTCAACCGCGGCTACGGATTTTTAGGTTATCCGGGCAGGTTAGGCATTCTTCCAGAAATAACAGTTATTGATTTGGCTTAAGAATTTTTTCCAGCAATGCAGTAATGGCTTGAGGGCGCGGTTGCAGTAAATCTTCGGCGGCGCTGCGGAGGTGTGGTTTCAGTTCCCGCATCAGCGAGCGTAGTCTCAGGTTTTCCCTTTCGGTGATGGTGGGTGCTTCTTCAGCAAAATGGTGAGGGGAAGGAAAAGTAGCAAGTAGTGTTTTTGTCATTGAGAAGTGATTTTGTCTTCAAAAAACGCCCGATGCTTTTCATTATTGCACTTGTGTTTAAAATTAATCGTTAACGGAATTTATTTGCTTGAGTTTGAATAGCAAGAATGGCGATAGCTAAAGTCATGGATAAGAAATCCCTTTAAAAGACAACGGAGTATCGGCGAATTAATTTCTTTTTTTGCGCGACATAGTTTGGCGTTTCGGGTTTTTAGTTTTGCATTAATCTTAAAAAACGGGTTTATGCGACACGAGCGATTAATTACAAGAAGATTTAAAGAAAAACTTTTAAAGGCTGCACGGCAGACGCCCAACAAGTCTTATTCCGAAGTATTTTCAGAAAAACATACTGATTACATAAACGACCTCAGCTTATTTATTTTTCATTTTGATTACATACCTAATTTAATTAATGAAAGCGAAATAAATTGTAGAAGTGCGCGTAAATGGTTTGAAGAGAAATATGCAGATGATGTTACAGACATTCATTATAGCAAAGTGTGTTTTGTAAAAGGCAAGGCCTCCGAAATTGATGACATTTTCTATTTTTTGAGTGACGATTTAATAGTGGACTTTGACACTAACAATTCCAAAGTTCGCTTCCTTTTCAGGAAGACACCATTATTTAAAGTGGAGGAAATTGTAACAGGCGTAATAAAATTCAGAAAACGAAATAAGAAAACTAGAGCATCTTCTATATCAATTCTCAGAAATGCGCACCACGGCATATCAACTCAAAAGCTGGCAATAATAAAACCAAAATTGAGCGTACAGGAAAATTACAACGACGACTTTACAACCATTCACAATCTTATATATAAACGACTTTCGCGAAAAAATGATAAAGGGATTGTGTTGCTCCACGGCAAACCCGGCACGGGAAAAACCTCTTACATTCGTTTTCTGATTACATCATTAAAGAAAGAAATAATATTTTTACCGCCCAATATGGCAGACGTTATCACAAGCCCCAACTTTATTTCTGTGCTTATTGAAAATCCCAACTCTATACTTGTAATAGAAGATGCCGAAAATATTGTAGTGGACCGTAATCAGGATGGCAATTCACCCGTTTCGGCGCTGCTGAACATTGCAGATGGCTTATTATCGGATTGCCTAAACATCCAGATTATTTGCTCCTTTAATACAGACATTTCAAAAATAGACCCTGCTTTAATGCGCAAAGGCAGGCTGATTGCAAAGTATGAATTTAATGAATTGACAGTTGAGAAAGCGCAGCAACTATCGGACAAACTGGGTTTTAATACCAATATTCATGAACCGATGACCTTGACGGCTATTTATAATCAGGAAGAGATGGCGTTTGAGGAAGTGAGGAGGAAGATGGTGGGGTTTCAGAGTTCTTTGGTTTCGTAAGGTGAAGGCTATTATATTTGCGAAAAAATTAAAAATAGAAAAGATGGAAAATCAGATGAATTATCAAGACGGAAAAAGGACTGAGAACCTGAGCGACCTGTTCGAACTCGTTGGAATCAAAGGAATTCTGAAAGTACCCGCTTACCAAAGAGCTTATGCCTGGGAAGAAAAGCAACTTAAGGAATTTGTAGGCGATATGCTCGAAATGAAAGAGCGCGGCAATTATTATTATGGCCATTTCATTTTAGAGAAAACAACAGAAGGCTATGAGATTATTGACGGTCAGCAGCGGCTTACGACTTTTGTGCTATTTCTGATGGTTTGCCAGCTTTTTAGTGGAGAAGATTACTCTAGGTGTATAAATAAATTCAAGACCGTTGATTATGACGACACCGCATTTGATAGTCTAAAAGAGACTGGCAAACTCAACTTGAATCAAAAAGAGTGGAATGCTGACGCTTTAGGCTTAGGTACAAAGGAACAGACCATATCACTTCAGAGAATATTATTTGCGTTAGAATTTTTCAGAAAATTTTTGACGGATAAAGAGTCAGAGCTGAATAGCAATTTTACTACGGAGATTGATAGGTATGTCAGAATATTGTTAGTCGCGCAAGTTTCTACTCACATTACTGAATCGAAAGCGGTTGCCGTTCAAATTTTTGAGTTGCAGAATACAAGAGGAATACAGCTCAATTTGATTGAAAAGGTAAAATCTAAATTGATGAAAACAGTTTACTTGCAGGGAGATGAAAACGAAAAAGACGGAGCAGTTTCCGAAATACAATCGAATTTTGCCAACATTTATAAACTAGAAGAAAACGTTGCGGCTAGTGCTTTTAGAGGAAAATTATCGTTGGGGAACATTTTGCTTCATCATTTGAGAATTGTGGACGATGGTGATAAAATTGAAACTCCAGAAGAGGGAAAATTCAGAACTCCGCACGTTTCAGCCAACGAAGAGCAAATACTTAATTATCTTGATGAAAAACTAAAAACTGGTGCAGCTGCGTATGCAAAAAGACTTTCAGAAAAATTTTTGAAGACAGTTCTGTTGATATGCGAAGAGTTACCGGACTGGGATAAAAAGATTCCTTTAATCGGGGATGTGCTGATACTTGACCGGAGTTTATCACTGGAATTTTTCCTCGTCCTATACCACAAAGCATGCAAATCCGAAATTCAAAATGAACCATTTTTACTTAAATGGGAAAGATTTCTATTAATAAGGGATTTTCACAATGAATATTATAGGCAAAAATATAGAGATAATTTTGCAAAGTTGTTTTATGAGTTAGCAAATTCAGAAAATGTCACTGTTGTGTTAGATTCATTTTTGGAAACAGGATTTAGAAAAGACTTAATGATAGATTTTAACTTGCACCTAACCGTGAAAAAACATATTAACGACCATGAAAGCCATATAAAAAACAATATCAACTTCTGGAAAGATAAATTTATCTACTTTCTTTATAAATATGAACTTTCAATTGGAGCGGACATTAGTCAAATGCGAAAAATAATGAAAGACGGAGCTTCAATCGAACATATACTTCCTAATGAGTGGGATTGGAGTTGGATTAATGAGAACGACATCGACAATATTTCCGAAGAAGGAAAAGAATTTAATGAAAAGATAAGAGCCGTAATAAACGGACCCGGCAACATTATTCTTATTCCTTTAAGCGAGAATCAGTCACTAAGCAACACCCGCCCATCAGAGAAATGCTACACATCTTGCACCGGTGGCTCATATGAATTACATAATGCAAATCAAAGGCTATGGGAAGACTCCAAAAAATGGACTGATATAATTCAAAATCGAGGAAAAGTAATCTACGATTTCATGGTTAAATTTATTAGTTAACCGCAACCACCTTCATCAACACCAGTAGCTTCACCGGTATTTAAAGTTTACCCCATTGTCCAAACGCGCCTACATCTCCCGCTACAGCCTAATCATCAAAAAACTAAAAACAAAACCATACGCCACTTACGAAGAACTGAAAAATCATATTGACAACCAACTGGAGTTTATTCAAATGCGCGATGATAACCTCGAAATGGGATTTTCAAAACGCACACTCCAACGGGATTTAAAGGAAATAAGCACGCTTTTCGGTATTAATATCGAATATTCAAAACTGCAGAAAGGCTATTTCATCACGGAAAGCGAATACGACAACAAACATTTCCAGCGGATGATGGAAGCGTTTGAGTTGTTTAATTCACTCCACATAGCGCAAAACCTTTCGCCCTACATTCATCTTGAAAACCGAAAGCCACAGGGCACGGAACACATTAACGGTTTACTCCACGCCATCAAAAACCGCTATCAAATAAAATTCAGCTACCAAAAGTTTTGGGATGAAACCGAAACCGAAAGAACGGCGCACCCTCTTGCACTTAAAGAATTTAGAAACCGATGGTATGTTTTGGCAAAAGATAATAACGACATTAAAACCTTCGCCCTCGACCGCCTCTCTTGTTTAGAAATCTCCCGACAAACATTTCAATATCCTGCCGGTTATGACGTGGAGGAAAGTTTTCGTTTTTGCTTTGGCATCATCAGTCCGAACGGTGAAGCGCCGCAGGAAATCGTCCTTTCTTTCGCGCCATTGCAGGGAAAATACATCAAAACATTACCTCTACACTATTCGCAGGAAATATTAATTGATAATTCGCAGGAATTAAAAATTAAACTCACACTTTGCCCTACGCATGATTTTTTGATGGAACTACTTTCTTTTGGTGAAGACGTAAAAGTATTAGAACCAACGATTTTAGCGGATGCAATAAAAAAAGCCCTTAAACATGCCCTTAATCAATATGATTATAATTAAAAGTTTAGCCCTAATATCAGACGCGCAAACGAAGAACATCAAAATTACTAATCGCCAACAATATACTATTAAACAGCGTTGGAAAGGAATTAGGCTATCACCATAAACAAAGCATGCAATACCCCCGCACGTTAGTTCATCAAAACCACCCATAAGACATACATGAAATCCGCTCCCTTTTTCTCCATTTTATTCCTCCTCATCGCATGTAGCGCTTCCACCGACAAGGATCAAAAAAACGCCACCCCCCACCCCGCCATTCGCGCAGAAGCTTATGTAGTAATACCGCAGCAATTCTCCAGCGTTTACAGCACTAACGGCACCATCATACCGAATGAGGAAATAGAAATAAGACCCGAAGTGGCAGGCAGGATTACAAAAATTAATTTTAGGGAAGGAAGCTATGTGCGCAGAGGGCAAATGTTGGTGCAACTGTATGATGCAGACGTTCGCGCCGCTATTACAAAACTGAAAGCCCAAAAAGCCCTACAACAAAAAATGCTGGGCAGGCAAAAAGAACTGGTGAACATTGGTGGCATCAGTCAGCAGGATTATGAAAGCACAACAACATTAATTCAGGGAATAGATGCAGATATTTCTATCCAGGAAGCGGAGTTGCGCAAAATGCAAATCATTGCGCCATTCAATGGGAAAATCGGTATCCGCAACATCAGCGAAGGCGCCATCGTCTCAACCACAACTGTGATAGCCACTTTGCAACAAACCAACCCCTTAAAAATGGATTTTACCATTCCGGACAATTACCGCGACATTATCCAACCAGGGAAAGTCGTTTATTTTTCGGTGAATGAAAGCAGCGACACGATGCAGGCACAGGTGAAAGCAATAAGCCCGGGTGCCGACGCCAACACCAGAACGCTGAACGTGCGCGTGGTGATTCCAAACCCCGATGAAAAGCTGATTGCCGGTTCTTTTGCGCATGTTTCCATTCCGTTCGACAGCAAGGTAGATGCACTACTGATTCCCTCCAGCGCCATTATTCCTACAAGTCGCGATAAGGAAGTTGCCGTAGTAAAAAATGGAAAAGTGACTATGAAAACCGTTATTCTGGGCAGCCGCACCAGTGATAATGTGGAGATAACCTCCGGCTTAAATGCGGGCGATACGGTGCTTACAACAGCACTGATGAAATTGAAAGAAGGCGCTGAGGTGGAGGTGATTAAGATTGTTGAGTAACTGCGGCTTTTTCTTTTTGACGATATCTTTTTTCCGAATAAAATTTAAGGGCGAATTGTTTATCGTTTATTTCACCAACTTATTCTGCAATTCCAGCAGCAACGTCTGGTTCACAATCATGTTATACTCAGAGGTGTAATAATCAATCAGTGCTTCCAGATAATCATTTTCTGCCTCGCGGCTTTCAAGCGTGGTGCCAATCCCAACCCGGAAACGCGCTTTCTGCACCTCCACATTTTCTTTGGCAAACACCAGGTTTTCTTTTTGCAGAAAAAATACATCCCGCGCACTCACGTAGGTGCGCCAGGCAATCCGGTAATTTCTGTTGATGGTCGTAAGCTGGCGCTCGTATAAAATGGACTGCCTGAACTGCTCCAAACCCGCCACTTTCACCTGCCGGTTTATGTTTCCTCCGTCAAAAATGGGAAGCCTCAGCCCAATAGTTCCCGTCGGTCCGTAAGCGCGGTTGAACAATGCAAAACCGGTAGCACTCGTGTTTTTTGTATATCGGTATCCGCCGGAGAGGTCAATGGTAGGCAGCCTTTGGGATTGGGCAATGCGCTTATCCAGCTTCGCCACTTCAATATTTCTCTGGTAAATGCTTAATTCTGCATTGGTTTCGGGCAAAGTTTCAATGGGCGCTTTGGCAAGGTTTAGGTTTATGGCGAGGGAATCTTCTACGATGTAATACACTTCCTCCTTCACGCCCATCAGCAAATTGAGCGAATCGAATGAATTAATAAGATTGAGCGTTGCGTAGGCTGAATCCGTTTTTCGCTTCCGGTAATCTACGCTTGCCTGCAAATAGTCTGTTTTAGCCGAAGCGCCTGATTCAAATTTTACTTTAGATATTATTACGCGCGTGTATGCCAGACTCAATGCCGTATCAATAGCCACAAGTTGTTGTTTTAAAAGCACAGAGCGCGCATAATTCCTGATGATTCTGGAAACGGATTGCTGCACTTGCAACTGAAACTGGTCTTTGGCGATGAATTCATTTTCATTTAGCCGGCGCTTTACGTAAAACATCCGCCCGCCATCGAAGATGGTCCAGTTGATGAGCTGGTCTCCGCTCAGGGTTGTGTTTAATGCATTCGGCGTTTCCTGCACATTGCCATTGGAAAGCTGCAATTTGGTGTTGCTGCGGAAAACGGTGTAAGAAGTAGCGAGGGAAACAGTGGGGAGAAAGCCTGCATTGCCGAAGGTGTTATTAGCTTGCGCCTGTTGCAGGGAATTATCCAAAAGGCGGATGTCGAAATTATATTCCAGTCCGCGGCGTATGGCTTCTTCCAGTGAAAGAAACTCCTGACTGAACCCGGGCTTACCTGAAAGCAATAAAATCAGCAGCAAAAAGCATTTAAGTCCGCTATGTTTCATCTGCCTCCTTCCTTTCATTGGCATTCACCCGAATCAATTTCCGCTCCCTGCTTAAAAACGTGTACATCACCGGCACTATAAACAACGACAGCACCAGAGAAAATAAAATGCCGCCCACAATCACAATTCCAAGGGGCATCCTGCTGGTAGAGGCGGCGCCAAGTGAAAGCGCAATCGGCAGTGCGCCAAACATCATGGCGAGGGAGGTCATTAAAATAGGCCTGAAACGCATGGAAGCTCCCGTGATTGCGGCATCGGTTACGGATTTTCCTTTTTCGCGAATCTGATTGGAATATTCAACAATAAGAATACCGTTTTTTGTCACCAGCCCAATCAGCATTATCATTCCTATCTCTGAAAAAATATTAAGCGTCTGCCCGAAAATCCATAAGGAAATTAAAGCGCCTGCTAATGCCAAAGGAACCGTAAGCATAATTATAAACGGGTCAATAAAACTTTCAAACTGCGCAGCCAGGATGAGATAAATAAGCACCAGCGCCAGGAAAAACGCAAAAAGCGTGTTGCCTGAACTTTCTGCAAAATCTTTGGAAGCGCCGCCGAGAGAATAACTGAAGCTCTCATCAATCACTTTTTCTTTTTGCATGTTGCTGTAAATGTTTTCCATTGCTTTAATGCCATCGCCAATGGTATTACCCGGGGCAAGATTCGCGGAAATGGTAGCTGATTTATAGCGGTTGTAATGGTAAATCTGTGAGGGCGAAGTTGTTTCTTCTGTAGTGATGACGTTGCTTAAGGAAATAAGCTGCCCATCTGCATTTTTCACGTAAAGATTGTTGATGTCGACGGGCGCTTCCCTGTCTTTGCGAAACACTTGCGCCAGCACCTGATATTGCTTCCCGCTTTTCGTGAAATAGCCCAGCCGCCGGTTGCTCAATGCCAGTTGTATCGTTTCAGAAATATCCTGAATGGAAATGCCTAATTGCGATGCCTTCAGCCGGTCTATCTTAACGGTGAGTTCCGGTTTATTAAATTTCAAATCAACATCTACTCCCTGAAATGCCGGATTATCATTCGCTCTTTCCAAAAACTGCGGCAGCACTTTCGCCAGCTTTTCAAAATCGATATCCTGCAAAATGAAAACAATAGGGAACTGACTGCCGCGTTGCACCGATATTGTTTGTTCCTGCACGGCAAATGCACGACCTACCGTAAGGCTCCCAAAATCTTTATTCACTTGCTGCACAATTTCATCCTGACTTCGGCTGCGTTCATCCGGTTCGGAAAGGCGCACATTCATAAAGCCGGAGTTAACAGCACCCGCACCCGTAAATCCCGGAGCGGTTACGGAAAGGTTTACCAACGCTTCCGGCACGGAATCAATTACTACGTTCACTAGTTGGTCCATGTAATTATCCATTGCATCGTAACTCGTGCCTTCGGGTGCGCTCACCAACACGCGGAAACGACTCCGGTCTTCAAGCGGGGCAAGTTCACTTTGCAACACGCTGCCAATAATAAATATCAATGCAAAACTCACCACCACACCCGCAACCGCAAGCCATTTCCGCCGCATTATCCAAACCAATCCGCTTTTATACCCCCGTTCCATTTTTTGAAAAAAGGGTTCTGTTTTGATGTAAAATTTAGAAGGCTTATGGTTCTTCCGGGTTAATAAAACATTCAAAACCGGAGTGAGCGTCAGCGAAACAAAGGCTGAAATCAGCACCGCACCTGCCACCACTATACCGAATTCTCTAAACAATCTTCCAGTAAAACCCTGCAAAAAAACAATCGGTAAAAACACTACTGCCAGCGTGATGGATGTAGCTATCACCGCAAAATAAATTTCCTCACTCCCCTCTTTTGCAGCGCGGTATTTCTCCATGCCCCGCTCCAGCCGTTTGTAAATATTTTCGGTTACCACAATGCCATCATCCACCACCAGCCCCGTAGCCAGCACAATTGCAAGCAGCGTAAGAATATTGATGGTGAACCCCATAAAATACATAATCGAAAACGCACCAATCAAACTGACGGGAATATCTATCAGCGGCCGCAGCGCAATCAACCAGTCGCGGAAAAACAAATAGATAATCAGGATAACCAGCAGGAAGGCAATCAGCAATGTTTCTTCTACTTCAGCAATGGAACTTTTAATGTTTTTAGTTGTGTCTAATGCAATATCAACCGTTATGTCTTTTGGAATATCCTTTTTCAATGCCTCGTAGCGATGATAAAATTCATCCACAATGGCTACATAGTTTGAACCCGGCTGTGGCGAAAGCGCCAGCGCAATCATCGGCACCCCACTTTCTTTCAATACCGTTTCTTCATTTTCAGGCCCCAGCACGGCTTCGCCTATGTTTTTTAAGAAGATATCACTGCCGTTCACGTTTTTGATGATGAGGTTATTAAATTCCTCCTCCGTAAAAAGCCTTCCATACGTCCGCACCGTCAGTTCCGTGTTTTCCCCTGAAAGTTTACCTGCCGGCAATTCTACATTCTGCCTTTGCAGCGCAGTTTCCACTTCAGGGAACGTAATGTTATAACCCGCCATCCGCAACGGGTCCAGCCAAAGGCGCATTGCATATCTTTTTTCCCCCCAAATGCGGATGCTGCTTACGCCCGGAATGGTTTGCAGTTTTTCGAGCAATACATTTTCGGCATACTCCGTCAGTTCCAGTTGGTTGCGGGTGTCGCTTTGCACCGTCATCGAAACAAGGGTCTGCGAGTTGGCATCGGCTTTAGAAACCACAGGCGGCGCGTCAATATCCTGCGGGAGGCTGCGGATTGCCTGACTCACCTTGTCGCGCACGTCGTTGGCAGCGGCTTCCAGGTTTTCACTTAGTTTAAATTCAATGGTAATGTTGCTTGCGCCCTGCGCACTGGTGGAGGAAATGGTTTCTATTCCGGCAACGCTGTTGATGGCTTTTTCAAGCGGTTCGGTAATTTGCGATTCAATGATATCCGGATTGGCACCAGCGTAGGAAGTGCGCACGTTTATAATGGGCGGGTCGATGCTCGGATAATCCCGCACCCCCAAAAAGTAAAACCCGATGGCGCCGAACACGATTATCAGCACATTCATTACAATTGCCAGCACGGGCCGGCTGAGCGAGAGGGAGGGAAGGCTCATTTTAGGGTTGCAAAAATAGGATTCGGGAGGGTTATAGGTTGGATAAAATTGGGGAGGTGAGATAAAGTGGGATGAGGTTCAATAAAGTTTAAAAAGTAAATAAGGGGGTATTATGCGAGCTAATATAAAATCGGGTATAATCAAGCAAAAGAACGGATGATTATTTAAAAAAACTGTAACTGACGGTTTATACCTTTACAATGTAAAAAAAGAAGTGTAAATTGACAAAACCTTATGGGAATTAAGAAATTACCCTAAAAATAATACGCATTCATTCATTAAAACCCATCTTACCTCCTTAAACTTCATTTAATTTCATCCAACATTATTCCACCTCACTTCATTTCCTTCATTATGGAAAATAAATACAACCTGCAACGGTTCTTAAAGGCACAAACCGATGATTTTGAAACAGCATTTGCCGAAATTAAAAACGGACGCAAGCAAAGCCATTGGATGTGGTATATTTTTCCACAATTAAAGGGTTTAGGCAGGAGTGAAACAGCGCAGTTCTACGGACTCGAAAACAAAGAAGAAGCTCAAATCTACTTGAACCATCCCGTATTAGGCAATAGGTTGATTGCTATTTCCGAAGCCCTGTTATATCATCCTCAAAAAACCGCCTATCAAATATTTGGTTCGCTGGATGATTTAAAACTTCACTCCTGTGTAACGCTTTTTGTGCGGCTGCCAAATGCAAATCCTGTTTTTCAAAAAGTTTTAATCATGTTTTTCAATGGAAAAGAAGATGAAGCCACCATAAAACTGGGCGGTTAGTGCATCTTCTAACTCTAAAACCAAATTCTTTCTTTATTTCGCACCAAACAATTTCAGTTTATTATGCCTTTCAATGAAACCCTTGCCAACCGCCTCCGCGAAGCTTTGGAAAACGTTCCAAATGTGGAAGAGAAGAAAATGTTTAAGGGTCTAACGTTTATGGTGGATGATAAGATGTGCGTTTGCGTAAGCGGCGATGATATGATGGTTCGCTTTGACCCTGCATTGGATGAGGAACTAGCTGAACTGCCGCACTTCCGCCCTATGGTGATGAAAGGCAGGGCGTATAAAGGTTTTGGCTACGTGAGTCCTGAAGGATACCGCCTCAAAAAGGATTTTGATTTTTGGGTGAAGCGATGTCTTGATTTTAACCCGGAAGCGAAGTCATCGAAAAAGAAGAAGAAATGAAAAAACAATAAACAAAATCCTCAACTCGCTTCATGTTCTTCAAGTAACAGGGAAAGCTCTGAAGTTGTAAGAATATTTTTAAAACGCTTTGCTTTAAGACCATTATAAAGTTGCATATCGCCTGTCCACAATTTGCCTTTCAGATGTGTAGTTAGAGCTACAAATGGCGTGTCATTTAAGTCAATTCCTGTAAGAAGTGTTTCCGTTTTAATTAAAAGTCTGTTCGGCAAAAGTCCTTCATTAATGAAAGTGATATTTGAGGTTATAATTTGTTCAAGTTCGCTAAGATGCTCCTCCTTCAACTTGGTGAGTTTCAGCAATTTTACTTTATGCCTGGCTATCTCAATTTTTAAAAGGTTACATGAATAAAACTTAAAATGCCCACTTGGGTGAATGAGCAGTTTTCCAATTTTACTTGAAGTATTTAGAATACCACTGAAAACAATGTTAGTATCGACAATTATTTTCACTTTATCAGCCGCTTTCTGTTTTTAGCCCACCAATTACTATTCACCTCATCTGCAAGCTTATCTACAATCTTTTGGGAAACCTCGAAACCTGAAGTAATCTCTTTATATCGGGCATAGTTCAGAAACCCTTGCAAGTCTTCCATATCCACCGAAGCGGGCAAACGGATAATCACCTCTTTATTTGTGCGCTCTACAATCATAAACAATCAATTAAGTCTCAAAGATACCATTATTTATCGCTACATCCGCTTTCTTCGGATGGGTAATGGGGGAGGCTTCTAAACAATCCCCACCAACTCCAAATCGAAAGTCAAATCTTTTCCGGCAAGCGGATGGTTTGCATCCAGAATCACGGTCTCGCCGCGCAGCTCCTGCACCACCACCGGAATAATATTGCCATGCTCATCGCTCATTTGCAATGCCATGCCCTCCTCCACTTTCATATCCTCCGGAAATTCTGCCCTTGGAAATTCTATCATCGCTTCATCACTCTTCGCGCCATAAGCCTTGTCCACCGGAATGTTTACCGTCTTTTTATCTCCCGTTTGCATGTCCATTACGGCTTCGTCAAAACCTTTAATTACCTGTCCACTGCCCACTTTAAATTCAAGCGGTGCGCGGCCTTCAGAAGAATCGAATGTGGAGCCGTCCTCCAGTTTTCCATGATAATGCACCTGCACGGTGTCTCCGTTTTTTACTTTTTGCATGATTGTTGTTTTTAAAAAAATGAAGGGCGCAAGGTAAATAGATAATCATGTGCCTGCCGTTATCTTTAGTTCCTCCCCACCATGAATATTTTCCTTTTCCTACGCCGGTTGCCGGTTTTTTTATCGCTTCTTTTATCCATTTTCCTTTTCAGCTCCTGCATGGCGCAGGAAAAAAAGAAATCGCTACAACCCATTCCCGGTGCTTACAGCATGAATGAATATCTGCCGCTGCTAAAACAAAAACGCGTGGCGCTGCTCATCAATCAAACCGCTACAGTAGAGAATCAATTACTTGCCGATACGCTGATAAAACGCGGAGTGAATGTGGTGAAGATTTTTGTTCCGGAACATGGCTTCCGCGGCAATGCAGATGCAGGTGCGCACGTCGCTAATTCAACAGATAAAGAAACCGGATTGCCCATCATCTCCCTTTACGGAAACAATAAAAAACCAAAACTCGAGCAGCTAAAAGATGTTGATGTCCTGATGTATGATTTGCAGGATGTGGGCGTTCGGTTTTACACTTACATTTCAACGCTACAATATGCCATGGAAGCCTGTGCAGACGCAGGTTTGGAGCTGATTGTGTTAGACAGACCCAACCCGAACGGATGGTATGTTGACGGACCTGTTTTGCAGAAGGAACATCAGTCTTTTGTAGGGATGCAACCTATCCCCATAGTGTATGGAATGACGGCTGGAGAATATGCTCAAATGCTTTTGGGAGAAGGCATGGCAAACAATGTTTCCGACTTGAAAATGAACGTAATTCCTTGCAAAAACTACAACCATGCTGTGAAGGATTTTGTGCTTCCGGTTCCGCCTTCTCCGAATTTAAAAACGCCTGCTGCTGTTGCCCTATATCCTGCTCTTTGCTTTTTTGAAGGCACTGTAATCAGCGTTGGTCGCGGCACGCAGCATCCTTTTGAACAATGGGGGCATCCTGCATTTAAAGGAAAACTGGATGATTGTTTTACGCCCCAATCCGTAACAGGCGCATCTAAACCATTGCTTGAAGGCGAGAAATGTTATGGCATCCGCGTAGCTGAAAACCTTCATGAAGCGCAGCAAAAAATGGATGGGAAACTTTCTTTAAAATGGCTGCTTCAGGCTTATAATCTTTATCCCGACAAGAAGGCTTTCTTCAATTCGTTTTTTGAAAAAGTTGCCGGCACATCGCTGCTCAAAAATCAAATCATTGCCGACAAAACAGAGCAGGAAATACGCGCAAGCTGGCAGCCTGAAATTGCAGCGTTTAAAAAAATCAGGAAGAAATACCTGCTCTACCCTGACTTTGAATAAACTGCTTTCTTTGTCTTCACTTTATGTCCCGATTTTTTGTCGCAGTTTATGATTGGCTGAAGTTGCATCCGCTTTTCCGTCGCATTTTTTTGTGGGGAAGTTTTGCCGTCTGGATATTTTTTGCTGCGCAGATTTCTTTGAAGCAGGATGTTTCTGAAATGCTGCCCCAAAGCCAGTCCCTCCGAGCCATGAACGATGTGCTGAGCCACACCAAAGCAGGCGAGCAACTCATTTTTCTTTTGTCGGGAGATGATTCAGATGCGGACAGCCTTATTTCCGCTGCCGAAACTTTTGCGCAAAATCTAAAAGCTGCACAACCTGATTTCATTGACACCATAACACTACAGGTAAGCAGCGGTAAAGAAGATGCACTCACAGAAATTATCCGCAGCAACCTGCCGCTTTTTCTTACCGAAGATGATTACAAACGCTTAGAACATCTCACTCAACCTGAAACAATTCAGCAAACACTTCTCAACAACCGGAAGCTGCTGATGTCGCCCGCAAGCGTGGTGTTTAAAAAATTTGTAGCGGCTGACCCAATCGGTTTATCAAACGTGGTGTGGGAGCGGCTGCGCGGCTTACAAACCGAAACCAGCTTTGAATTGTATGATGGCTACCTCCTGAAACCCGACCATAGTCAGCTCACTTTTTTCCTGAAAATAAATGATGCTGTTCTGAAACAAAAAGGCAGTAAAGCATTCTTCAAAACACTGGATGCGCAGGTTGCAGAATGGAAAAATCAGTATCCAAACATGCAGCTCGCTTATTTCGGCGGGGCGGCTGTGGCACATGGAAATGCGGCGCAGTTGCAGCGCGATACCATCCTGACTTTATCGGTAACGCTGCTGCTTTTAATGGCTTTGTGCTGGTATTTTTTCAGGAAGAAACGTGCGCCATTGCTGATGCTGATTCCGGTGGTGTATGGTGCGGCAATGGGATTGGCAGTATTGTATTTATTGCAGGGAAGCATTGCGATTATTGCTTTGGGCGCAGGTGCTATCGTTCTCGGCATAGCGATGGATTTTTCTATTCACTTCTTGAGTCATGCGCGTCAGGCTTCGCTCCGCGATACCGTAAAAGAACTCGCACAACCGCTCACCATCGGCTCTTTCACAACAATTGCTGCATTCTTTTCCTTGCAGTTTGCAGGCACACCCGTGTTGCATGATTTGGGTTTGTTTGCCGCTGTAAGCCTTGCCGGTGCTGCATTGTGCACTTTAATTTTCCTGCCGCATTTTCCCTTGCGTGCTGCTGCCAATCCAAAACCTACACTCTTTGATACGCTTGCAAAATGGAAACCCGAAAAGCAGAAATGGCTGGTGGCTTTCATCCTTTTACTTACGCCGCTAATGGGTTGGTTTGCAAAAGATGTTTCCTTCGATAGTGATTTAATGCACCTTAATTACCTGCCGCCTGATTTAGAACACGCACAGCAAAAAATTACGGAAGCAAACCCTAAAGCATTAAGCCAGGTGTATGTAATTGCCAATGGAAATACGGAAGATGAAGCGCTGCAAAAACTAAATCTGGCTACTGATGATTTACAGCAACTAAAAACGAATGGCAGCATCCGCGCGGTTTCTAACCCTGCCGCTTTTATTCCTTCCTTACAAAAGCAGGAAGAAAGCATCCGCAGATGGCATGTTTTCTGGACAAAAGAAAAGCAACAGGAAGTAGCACAAGCCATCAACAAGGCAGCAGTGCAAACCGGCTTTAATCCTGACGCTTTCACCGCTTTTGAAACCTCCTGGAATGCAACTTTCAAACCGCTTGATGATGATGCGGTTTCTGTTTTGAAATCTCTTTTCCCCGGTGGCTTTTCCGGAAATAACGGGCAGCATTCGGCAGTAGCATCATTGCGCGTGGCGCCTGAAAAAAGAGAGCTTGTTTTTAAAACATTAGACGCACGAAAAGACCTCCTCATTACCGACCGGCAGCAAGGTGCCACGCAGCTCGCTTCCATCCTCAATCAGGATTTTAACCGCATTGCTTTATGGAGTTCCTGCATCGTTTTCTTCGCGCTGCTATTGGCTTACGGGCGTATTGAGCTTGCCATTATTGCCTTCCTCCCAATGGTTATTTCATGGGTTTGGATTTTGGGTATAATGTCGCTGCTGTCGCTGCAATTCAACATTGTGAACATCATTATTTCCTCCCTCATTTTCGGGTTGGGAGATGACTATACCATCTTCACAATGGATGGATTGGTGGCGCGGTACAAAACGGGCAACGACAAACTTTCTTCCACCCGTTCGGCGGTGTATGTATCGGTGCTAACGGTGCTGATTGGGCTGGGCGCTTTGCTCCTTGCAAAACATCCAGCGCTGCGTTCCATTGCCTTCATTTCAGTAACCGGATTGTTGTGTGTGCTGTTTATTTCTCAAACGCTGCAACCCTTTCTTTTCAACTGGTTTATCCAGCACCGCGCTGATAAAAAACTGCTTCCCTTCACGGCATCGAGCTTCCTGAAATCGGTGTTTGCCTTTGCTTATTTTTTCTCCGGTTCGCTGATACTTTCCATTGCCGGACTGCTGCTCACAAAGCTTTTTCCTTTCGGGAAGGAACGCGGCAAGCGAATGTTTCATCAATTGCTGAGTGCCTTTACTTACAGCATGATGCACGTGATGACGAACGTGAAAAAGCGCATCGAAAACCCTTACCAAAACGACTTTACAAAGCCGGCTGTTTATGTTGCCAACCACAGTTCTTTCCTCGATATTCTTATCATCACGATGCTGCATCCGCGTCTCATTTTGCTTACCAATAAATGGGTGTGGCGCTCACCGGTGTTTGGCGCTGTGGTGCGCATGGCGGAGTATTATCCGGCTGATGAAGGCGCGGAAGAAAGCTTGCACCGCCTTGAAGATTTGGTGCGCTGTGGTTATTCCATTGCTGTGTTTCCTGAAGGCACGCGCAGCTACACCGACCGCATTCAGCGGTTCCATAAAGGCGCTTTTTTTATTGCCGAAAAATTGCAGCTTGCCGTCGTTCCCATCCTGCTGCACGGCGTGCATTATTCCATGCAAAAAGGCGACTGGCTTTTGAAGGATGGCACCTGCACTGTAAAAATTTTGAAGCCTGATGCAACGCATTCATCCGCCGAAGGCAGCTATGCGCAACGTGCCAAAACAATGGGTGCTTACATGCGCCTGCAACTTGCGGAGCAGAAAATAAAAACAGAAACGCCTGCTTATTTCCGTGAACAATTGCTGCGTTGCTACACTTATAAAAACCCATCGCTGGAGTGGTATTGCCGCATCAAAACGCGCCTCGAAAAAAACTACGAAACGCTGCATCAAATCCTGCCCCGTTCCGGCTTTTACTATGACCTCGGTTGCGGTTATGGCTTCGCGACTTTCATGTTGCACTGGGCAGTGCCGGAGCGTATTTTTGCAGGTATCGATTATGATGAATCCAAAATTGAAACCGCTCAGAATGTGCACCTGCGCGATGAAGGAATAACCTTCCAACATGCCGACCTGAATGCTTTTGAAATGCAACCCTGCACCGGCATTTTGCTTCAGGATGTGTTGCATTATTTATTGCCTACGCAGCAAAAAGCCCTACTCCAAAAATGTTTTGATGCGCTGCTTCCTGGCGGTATGCTCCTTATTCGTGATGGCGTTGACGACCTTAATCAAAAAATCAGGAAGACGAAGCAAACAGAGCTTTGGAGCACGCGCATTCTTAAATTCAACAAGACGGAAAACGATTTGTATTTCCTCTCTCAAAAAGACCTGGAAGCCTTTGCCGGAAATCATGGAATGACCATTGAAATGGTGGACGAAACGAAGCGGCTTGCGAATGTTACTTTTTTGTTGAGAAAGGGAATCGATTTGGCATAAGGCAAAATGAGGTTTATTAGGTGGATTAAACATTGGCAACAATCCTTTGTGTGTGAGACAAAACTGCAAATCATTTTTAACAGCCCCTTTCGCTCCAATTTCTTTCTATAAAGTTACTAGCCTTGACGATTATTCATTTTTCCTAATAATCTATGCTGTAAATTTACAAGCTTGCATTTTCTTTTACCTCCTTCTTTCTTTTTCTTAAAAACAACAACGCCTCCACTTATTAAAAGTGAAGGCGTTGAAGGTTTGCAACACAATGGCGGTTAAGCCACTGTTTGCGGAGAACTATTGTTTCATCAGTTGCTTCGTGGTGCGCTGACCGTCGGCAGTAGTTACTTCAATAGTGTAAATACCGGCTGCAAGGTTGCTTACAGGCAGGCTCAACTGACCGTGGTTGGTGTTTTCCATAGTAGCGTTCATCATAGAAGCGCCGGTTAAGGAAAGTACACGAACGGTAGCAGAAGTGCCAGTTTCTGTGTTCACGCGAATGTTCACGACATCAGTTGCAGGGTTTGGAAGCAATTGTACATCCATTGTGCTGCTGATGTTTGCGCCATTGCTTTTGCCCATACGAAGGGAGAAGCGATTGGTCATGTCGTTCATTGTGAAGTTGTAAACCTTTTCAGCTTCCAGCATTTGCCCAGTGCCTGTTGTTTTATCCATCAGGAACAGTTCAGTGCCGGGAGTGAGGTGGAATTCAGATACGCGGATGGAGAACTCACCGGTTTGAGTGGAAGTCATGCCCAAAGGAATTGATTTTCCGGTTTCAAAAGGGCGGGTATCTACAGCCAGACGCATCATGTCTGATGACATTGCATAGAAGTTAAGCGCGGGGTTAGCAAGCTTAAGCGCATCTTGTTTTTCACGCTTAGTAGTTGTTGCTCCGTCGAAACGTACATACAATTCATCAAACAATTTACCTGCTTTTTCAACAGAAAGGGTAACGCCGTTCGGAAAAATTTCCTCTGCGTCGTTATCATCTGCTTCTTCCAGCCACTCTTCGTTTCCTGCATCGCCTTCGGCACGCATATACTTAGAGATAACTTTGGTTGCAGTTTTATCACTTTCATTAAAAGTAATTTGTCCGTTGGGAACATCCATATCCAAAACAACTGTAGCGCCCATTACTAATTTAGCAGTGCCCAATTTTGATTGAGGAATAGTAACGAAAGCACCGCCTGATCCAAGCAATGGATTCCACTGGTAAATTACCGGTGCAATGTATCCGTTGTTAATGGCTTCATTAATGGGGTTAGCCAGTTTAACGGAAGATGCGTATGGGTTACCGATGTCTTTAAAGTCGGTAGAATTTCCCTTAGCAATCAATACAGTATCGATTCCTGTTTTTACGAAACCGGAGTAATCAAGGATAACATCGCCTGATGGTTTGTCAAGGCGGATGCCCTGATTAGCGCCCCATGAGAAAGAAGAAGAAGTAATGTCATCCACAGCATTGTTGAAATCAGCAATGTTATTTGTGGTAACGGCTACTGCAGAGTTAAAGTACTTCAGATTTCCGGTTCCGGGTGTGTAGTCAAGCGTGATATCATCTGACAAAGACAACGGTGTCTTGGGATCAGAGAACGGATGAGAAATCCAGCGACTACCTGCTGTAGGGTAAAGATAACGCTCAACAGTAACCTGTCCTGAAATGCTACCCTCAACCTTGCCAATATTTGCTGTTCCGAATTCGTCACTCTTCAGCGTCAGGAATCCATTTGTACGAAGTGAAGCAGATTTCATCGCTATCGTAGAACCTATTTTAACAGAACCTGGCTTAGGCGATGCGACGATATCCAAAGCATTCATTAAAGTAGCGGATCCATTGGGTTTCACTTGGAAAACATACAGTGTATTCGCTCCCGGTGTCATGTACACATTCTGATTGAAATCAGTACCGCCAATGGCAAGTGTTGATGTGTTAGAACCACTGAAAGTACCAGTACCGAACAATTCACCTTTTGCAGTAAACTTGTTGCCATTGATGTCGATTTTAGCGCCTGCTTCAATGTTGGTAGCGTATTTAATTGTTGACGTTGTGTCGATGGTGTAAGTTCCACCTACAACGTTCAGGTCATCAAAATTGTAGTTAACTGTTCCGCTGTTTGTGTTAGCAAGAATAGTATTTTCGAATGGAACGACAACCACGTTATCCACAGCAAGACCATCTTCACCACCTGTTCCGGCAGTAAGGTCGGCATCTACAAAGCGAATCCAGATGTAAGCATCAGGCGCAAGGCTAAGACCAGTGATGGAACGGCTTATGCGCGTTTGGTTTACCGGCAGATTACCATTTAAAGTAGCAATACTAGAAGTAGTGATTGGGGAAAGGAAATCCAGGGCAGGTACTCTTGTCCAGTTTCCGTTATCCAATGCAGTAGCGTCAAAGCTATAGGCTACTCTCAGTGTGTCTGGAGCACCAAGTGTTGTGTTTCCACGACGCCATTGCTCACCTGTGTATTGAACCAACACGGATGTAAGCGTTTTTCCGGTATTGTTGCGGAAACGTACACCATAGCGAGGCATTACTGTAGAAGAATAAACAGAACCAAGAGCGCGGTCTAAATTATCAGGTGCAGTAGATAGTCCAAAGCTGTAAGTGTTACCTGTGCTTGAAGAACCGGTTGAAGCTGTGTATGTGTTATTTCCGCTAGTACCAGTTTCTACAAGGTGCCATCCATCAGGAAGTGCTGATGAGGTACCGGTTACTACCAAGCTATCATCAAAATTTTCACGATAAGAAATACCTGTTTTGTCAAACGTTACGAAATCGGTAGCAGTAGTTTGAGATTTAGTTGCTGGAGGGAAGTTTTTGTAATCAACCATTGTTCCAACTGGTCCGTTATATTCAAACACGGCAGCATAATAAGTAGTAAAAGCTTTTAGACCTGTAACGTTTACAGAATCTGCACTTCCACTATAAACGATATAATCGTCTGGGCCTGTTTGACCGCCTGTACCAAATACGCTGTTAGCACCTGCATAAGTAACATTATCAATTGGTCCACTCACGACAGCAGAACCTTCGCGAAGCACAACGATACGGTTGGATCCGTTTCCGTTAGTCCAGTTGATGGTAAAGCTATAAGGCGTAACATTGGTAAAGTTTACCAGCTTAGCTTGTTTGGTCGGTTCTACAAGTTGTAATGTAGTGTCCAATTTAGCAGGGCTTCTGTCAACG
The DNA here is from genome assembly GCA_965218185.1 of Flavipsychrobacter sp. Taxonomy (GTDB): domain Bacteria; phylum Bacteroidota; class Bacteroidia; order Chitinophagales; family Chitinophagaceae; genus JAFIGV01. The sequence continues at coordinate 104,042 of CBDCKE010000002.1, read as the reverse complement.
CAGGTTGCAGTATATTCATAAATGGTGAAATACACAGGGTCTCCTGATTGCAGGTTTTTCACGTTAACATTAATACCGGCAGCAGGATTGGTAGAACCATTGTAGATCACTTTTCCGTTTCCTAAATCGGCATTACCAACTGCGGTCACATCACCTGCATTTGAAACGGCATAAGTTACACTAGGAACAGGAGCTTGAGTATTTGGTGCGCCTTTACTTGCAACTACTAATACACCTGTTCCATTTCCACGGTTGAAGTGTAATTTCAGTGTCGTGCCTGTTATGTCAGATACGGAAACGTTTGTTGCGCTTGCAATCGGACACTGGAATTCATAAGCACCGGCAGAAGGACTGTTAGTGCTGCGAACCACGCCATTGATATCAGTAGTTACTGGTGTTTTTCTTCCTACATAGTTTACGATGTTACTGTTTGAAGAATAATCACCGGATACAGGATTGTTGAACATTGGATCAGCCGATACTGAATTGGTTTCTAAACCGGAAGCAGACTGAAGATCAGTCAAGGTAAGTTGAGTGCCGCTATAGTATCCTACAAAAGATGTAGAAGACAACGGATCAACATACAGGTTGTTATGATCAGAAATCAGGTCAGTTCCTGTAGTTCCAAAATAAGCAGCGGTTTTCACTGTGGCACCACCGCGAATAACCGAGATATTGTTATTATAGAAAATAACGCCTGTAGTAGCAGTAAGCTGGTAGATACCTCTTGTAACGTAGGAAGAACTTGCAGTAGAAGCCGGATCGTTGAAAGAAATGGTATTGTGAACGTAGTGCACATTATCAGAGCCACTGTTGTAAATACCATAGTTAGAACCAGAACCGCTTACTGCATAAATCAAATTGTTGCTAACGCCTACAAAACTATCATTGGGCGCATCAGAACTTGAATGATAGATACCGTAGAATGTACTGGTTGTAGTAGGCACTGCTGTAAAGATGTTGTGAATCTTGTTTTTAGAAACACGGGAATTTGAACTTTTAGAAGTAAAATATACGCCGTAAAAGGTAGAAGTAGTTGTACGGTTGTTCCGGCTCATATCGTTGCCTTCAATTAATCCGCTTCTATCACCATTCACATAAATTCCGTAGAAATAAGGATCATTCAGCGTATTGTTGGTTACGATGTTTCCTTCAGCTAAGAAATCGCTTCCACCATTTGCAACCATTGTAATACCGTAGTAACCGCCATTAATGATGTTATTACTAACAATATTTGAGTCACAGGTTGCGCTGTTTGATGTAGTCGCAGATGTTTCTGAACCACCGATATTAATACCAGTATAAACACTGGAAGTAGAACTTACAGGCAAATTGATGGTAAGGTTAGTGATAGTATTATGGTCAGCGTCGTTAAACATTTGAACACCAGTACCATAACTTCCCAAAGCATTAATAACAAAATTATCAATTGTTACATAATCAGCGCCGTTTAGCTTAAATGCAGAACGATTACCCGAAATGCTAGTATTAAAATCGATTGTATTTCCGTTTCCGTTGATAATAAGTGTATTTGCTGCACTCATACCTGGGAACTGATTAAGAACCGTAATGTCTGAATAAGGTCCTGTTCCAGCAACAACGTTTAAGGTAACGGGTCCAATCATACCGCATTGCAAGGCATTCACCGCAGCAGATAAAGATTGGAAGTTAGAATTAGAGGCAGGCTGTGTAGCATCTACTGTAAAAGTACCGCTAAGCCCGAGATTCACATCTACAAAAACGGCTGTAGAAAAAGAAAACTGACCGCTACAGTTAGCGCGAGCGCGATAGTAAGTAGGTATAGTTGGGTTCACTACTTGTGATGGCGTAGGATCTGCCGCTGAAACGGCCGTCCATGGACCATTTGAGGAAGAACTTGACTGCCAAAGATAGCTCTGCCCCGTTCCGGAAGAATTACCTGTAAGGTTCAGGTTAACTGTAGTACCCGGACAAACTTTACCCATCGCATCTGAAATGGCAGTTCCTGCAACCGGTGGAGCAGTACAGGCTCCAATCGTAAACTCATAAGCGCCAATATCAGGAGTGGAAGGATCCCGCGGATTGCCGTTAATGTCTATAACTACACCTACGCCTGTTCCCTTGTTGTCAAAAGTTGCAAGACCGGGTGAATAGTTTCCGCTAACCACATTTACAAATGCAGGATTGAGCGTGATGGAATTAGCATCGCCCCCACTCACTGTTTGCCAATCTGAAAGTGTTGGTGCTTGTGTCCCTACCAAATAACCTACATTATTGATTGTTCCGGTAGTGGATGTGATGTAAAAATCATTATAATCAGATGTAAATGTTGTGCCGGTTGTACCGATATAAATAGCATGTTTATCAGCAACGGAGTTTCTGCTTATAGCAAAAATGTTATCGAATAATTCAATTCCAGTAGTAAGTGATGTGCTGTAAAAACCTCTTGTATAATAAGATGTAGAAGTGGAAGTCGCTCCCTGATCATCTAGCACAACGGTATTATGATAAAAACGTGCATAATCAGAGCTTGAATTGTATAATCCATACTGGATTCCTTCCCCATTCACGTTGTAAATCAGATTATTTTTGATGGTGTTTTCTGAACCTGAAACTGCATCAGAACTGGAAAGATAAACGCCATAAAAAGTAGCCGTACTGCTTGTTAATCCGCCAAAAGGATTATAGATTCTATTTCGCGAAACAACGCCATTTAAGTTTCCGTTTACCATAGAAACTCCATAAAAGGTAGAAACTCCGGTACGATTAGGACGGCTGATGTTATTACTATCAACAAGAACACCATCTGTGTAAGCAGTATAGATACCATATAGATAAAAACCCTTAACGGTATTGCCTTTCACGATATTACCCACTGAAAAATCAGGCGTAACGGAACCTATAACGGTGATACCATAGTATCCACCGTTGATTGTATTGTTCAGGATTTGGTTATTATCGCAAAAACTACCAGAAGAGGTAGCTCCAGTCGCAGATCCGCTAATTACGATGCCTGCAAAATTGCTCGAAGTGGATGCATCTGTTGTAGTGATAGTACAACCGGAAATGATGTTATTATCTGCATCATTAATTAACTCAATACCCCAGCTATATTCTGTAGTTACAGTACCAGTACCTGTACCGACGATGTTTAGATTATTGATACGCACATAGTCTGCACCGTTCAATTTAATGCCTGCTCTTTCACTACTGTTCACGGAATTAAAGCTAAGCGTAGCGCCATTGCCATTAAATGTGATTGTATTAGTTGCAGAACTACCTGATATAGAAGGAAGCGTTACCTGCTCATTATAAGTGCCGGGAGACACGTTGAAAACAATCGCTCCTGCAATACCACAACGGATTGCATTTGCAGCGTCTGTGAAAGACTGATAGTTTGAGCCACCTGTAGCAGCACCACTATTAATAGTATAGGTGCCGCCAGCTAAAGGCGTGTTTACAATTGCTGCAACTTCACTTGTATAGGTTGTTTGTCCGCTACAAGTTACTGCTAAACGATAATAGGTAGTTACCGTTGGGAAAACCGTTAATGCTGGCGTGTTCGATGCAGTGCCAATTGGCGAGTAAGGTCCACCGCTTGTGGTTGAACTTTCCCACTGGTATGTTTGTCCTGAACCGAAAGAATTACCTGTGGTGTTCAGGCTTACTTGCTCTCCAGGGCAGGTTGCAGTGGTTGGAGAAATGGACGGAGTACCTGCAACCGGCGGCGCTGTACAAGCAGAACCTGGAATGTAAGTAATACGAACCGTAGGGCGGTTATTATTATAAGAAGAAGAAGTGCCTATAATAGTCGCATTTGTGGGAGCAGGGGTACCTGACGCATAACCAAGTGCCATACCTGTTGCTGAATTTACTACCCAGTTTGTGAGGTTTGCAGGACTTGTGGTTTGCTTTTCCCAGTCAGTTAAAACATACAAACCCTGCCCGTTGTAAGTAAATGAGCCAGATAATGTAAATGATTCGAAAGAACTTGCTGCGCTTGTAATAGCCTGTGTCGTAGAGGCATAAACCTGAGTAGCTGAGGTAACAAATGATCCCCAGGTTTGCCCTGTAGGAACTGTAGATGCCGAAGTGTTGTCAAGAAAAATGTTGAAAATATTATTGGCGGAAATTTGCCCGGTTGGCGCTGCGCCACTGCCTTTCAACCATTCAATCTGCGTAATAATTGATCCCGAAGGGATGCCCAGTTCTGCGTTTGAATACAAATACACATACCTCGAGTAATTAAAGCTCGAAGTTGTGCTGCTGCGGTAAATCGGTCCATAAAAATACGACCCGGTAGCGGGCGTAGTTGAACCGATAGTAACAGTTTGAGCCTGCGTAATAGATGCATTGCAAAGCATCAGCAGACACAAAGCGACGAAAATCCTCCGCCGAAAACTTGTGTTGATTGTTTTGTTCATTGTTCGAACTAATTTGCGTTTGTGCCTACTCTGGATAAGGTTTTCGGCTTCCCCTTTTTTTAAAATCTTCGATTATTATTTTAAGCACAAAACCCCCAATGCCTGCGTTTCTTTTAAAAAAAGAAGTGAGTGACTTTGGGGGATTACGCTATTATGTGTCTGAGTAAAAAGTTTTGAGGCGGTAAAAGTAAGTCCTTTTCTGTTAAAAAAGACACGTTCGAAAAAAATTTTAAAAAAAATATCAGCAAGCCTTCATGAGCATTCTTAACGCATAGTACTCAAAACTGGCGCTCTATATAAACCTATTAGCGGGGATGGTTTTATCTTCTGTTAATTGTACTGCCAAAATTACCTCACTCCTTAACCATCCTCTTCACACCTAACATTTCTCCCTCATCCCAAATCTGCAAAATGTAAATTCCGGCAGAAAAATTTGATGCGGAAATAGAAACAGAATGAATGCCGCCCGATAGATTTTCAAGCGTTTTTTGCAGCATTTCCCTTCCAAAAATATCCGTCACTTTAAGGCTTATTTTTCCGGAATTGCGCATCGAAAATTGAAGCTGAAAATCTCCATCAGACGGGTTGGGAAAGAGTGTGATGCCCGACAAAAGTTTGGAAGCCGTGGAAATGTTTGTAGTAAAGCAAACGGCAGGCTGCCATTGCGCATCCAAATATTGCAATCGGCGGCTAATAAAGCTTTTTATTTTTGCAACTTCCTCTGTATGATTGGCGGAGAGCGGCATTGGTTCATTTACCAGCGGCACGCCAAAAATGGGATACTGCACGAAATTGCGATCCACGGCGCCCATAGCATTTATGTATGCCGACATGGAATCAATAAACTGAAAAATCTTTGCCTCATTTAAAACATCGCTTCTAAATTCCTGATAACGACATTTTAGCTCGCGGTTAAACAGCGTATCCGTCATCAGTTTGCTCCACCAAAACGGCGTTAGAAAATTATTGTTTCCGCAAAAAATATTGTACTGATAAGCAAAGCCCGTGTCTTTGGAAGCATTGCAATCACTGGTGTTGAACAAAGAAAGTTCTAAATCCCATGGCGGACCGGCGCGTAGTTTTTTACCCTTGTCTTTGTATAAATAAGTAGCAAGCCGGTAAGCATCCGCACTCTTAATAACTTCATTAAAAATCAGGTAATCTTTAAAGGATTTATGCCCGGCGTGTGCCCTCCAGCCAATAAGCGTATCCTGAAAATCGGTGCTGTTCAGTTCATTTTCAAAACTGTCTGTAAAGCTTTTTATGTAGGCTTTCTGAACATTAGTAATTGCGTTGTCTTTGGGGTATTCATAGTGAAAGCGAATGTCTTGATTTCCGGTTGCAAATGGTGGAGAAAAAGAACTTGTCCAGAAGTCTTTGTTGGAAGCATCAATCTTAAAAATATAGCCCCCAGTTAGTTCCAGTCCGCTCACGTCAATGTTTCTAAGCTTCGCAATGTCCACGCGGTTTTTATCCCGTTTTATGTTTTCTCCAAAAAGATAAATACCCTGGTAAGCATTGTTTACAATCACTTCACATGGCTTCATGCGGGGCGCATAATTGCCCATTTGTTCAAAAATCCGAAACCCTATAAGGTCGCGCATCAAAGAGCGGTCGGTATAGTTTGAAAGCAGCACCCAATCATTATCAGAAGGCATGCCGAGCAAAGAAGTATCGAGTTCCAGTTTGTAGGAAATCCATGTTTCCACGTTGTAGGATCGTTTTGGATGCACCGAAGAGCCGCGCAAATCAATGCCAATATTGCCGGAATATTGAGGTGCATCGGCAGGCGTGTTGATGCCCGAAACGTTGTTGATGATTTTAAAACTTGCAAGCACCTGCGTATCTGCAATGGGAATTCCGTTTGTATTAATAATTACAATGGGCAGGTTTGTTTGCGAAAGTTGCGCGAAGGAAATGTGTGCGCCAAGCATTAGAAATGTCAGGAAGAAGCGACGTAACGTTGTTTTCATGAAAAAATAATGAGGGGCTAAATTAGATAGTTTTCACGCACCGTAATCAAAGCCCAACGCAAAGGCGTATAATAGCGTCTTTCAAAGGCTTACACCTTAAAAATCGGCTCAATTTAAAAGCGTATCTTTTGCACTTTTTCAGTCATAAAATAATAATCATTTAACCCAGAAATAATTTTACTTTTGGGAACTTTTTTTCCACTTCCTTTTTCATGAAAAGAATTCTTACCCTTCTTTCCCTGTTGACTTTTGCCTTCGGAGCAGACGCCCAGGTTATCATCAATGAATATTCCTGCGCCAACGTTAACACCATAAATGATGCTTACAATCAGAAAGAAGATTGGGTGGAGCTTCTAAACACAAGCGGGGCGCCGGTTTCACTAAGCGGCTTTTACCTCAGTGATGATAAATTTCAGCCCGCAAAATGGCAAATTCCTGCCGGTGTTACCATCAATGCAAATTCAAAAATGATGGTTTTTTGCAGCAACCGCGGCACTTTTTTCGGCGGGCAATTGCACCCCACTTTTAAACTTACGCAAACCAAAGGCGAATATTTTGTGCTGGCAAATTCCACCGGTGCAATTGTCGATTCTGTACATCTTTTTGTTACACAGGTTAACCATTCTTACGGACGCATTACGGATGCAAGTGGGCAATGGGGCATTTTCCAAACCCCTACGCCCAATGCCGCTAATGCCAACCCTTTCAGCAGTTATGCGCCTAAACCAATCTTCAGCGTAGCGCCGGGTTTTTATGCCGCCGCGCAATCTGTTTCCCTTTCCAGTCCGGCTTCAAACGTTGCAATTCACTATACAACCGATGGCTCTGTTCCAACACTCAGTTCTCCGGTGTATGCCGCGCCTATAGCGGTTAACAACACCATCGTGATTCGCGCCGCAGCCTTTTCATCTGACCCGATGGTGCTGCCATCTTTCACGGAAACCAATACTTATTTCATCAACGAAAACAACACGATGAATGTGATTTCCGTTAGCGGCAATTATACTTATCTCATCAATGGATTTGGCGGTGCAGGCAATGCCGCAGGATTCCCCACCGCAATCGAATTTTTCAACAAAAACCATCAGTTTGTTTTTGAATTGGATGGCACCTGGCGCAAACACGGTCACGATTCCTGGGCTTACGACCAGCGCGGCTTCCGCCTTTATGCAAAGGATCAGTATGGCAGCGATTGGGCAATGAAACATAAGTTCTTCAACGCTTCCAGCCGCGACACGTTTCAGCAAATAATTTTAAAAGCAGGCGCATCTGATAATTACCCGGGCAATTCAGGACACCCGAGCTGTCACTTACGCGATGCTTTTGCACACACGCTTTCCAACAAGTTTAATCTTGACCTGGATCAGCGTCTTTATGAACCTACACTCGTTTTTGTGAATGGACAATATTGGGGCGTGTATGAAATCCGCGAAAAAGTGGATGCCGACTACATGGAATATTACTATGGCCAAACTAAAAAGAAGGTGGATCACCTCAGTTACTGGGGCGGGCTGCAGGTGCGCGAAGGGAGTGACACAGGCTGGGTAAATCTTTACAATTACATCATTGCAAACCCAATGACTGTTCCTGCTAATTATGACCATGTTACCTCGTTTCTCAACGTCAAAAGTTTCATCGAATATTTTATCCTGAACACCTGGCTTGTGAACACCGACTGGCTAAACTGGAACACCATGTGGTGGCGGGGCAGAAAAGGGCAAGGCGTTAAATGGCGCTATGCGCTTTGGGACATGGATAACATCCTTGATTTAGGCCAGAACTACACAGGTGTGGGCACGCCAACTTATCAAAACAGCCCGTGCAATCCGTTCAATCTTTTTCAAAACAACAGCAGCATTAAACACACCGATATGCTGGTGCGCCTGTTGCAAAATCCTGACTTTACAAAGCTTTACCGAAGCACGTTTATTGACATGCTGAACGGTCCGCTAAACTGCGCCAATATGATTCCGCATTTCGATTCTATCACTTCCATTATTCAACCCGAAATGCAACGGCATATTACAAGGTGGGGAGGCAGTTACGCAACCTGGCAAAACAACATTCAGTACATGCGCAACCAGATTTTAGGTCGATGCCAGGTGATTGCCCAAAAGCTGGATAGTTGCATGGATTTGAACCCGCAGGAAATTGCTTTCAACGTGTTTCCTGCAAATGGCGGAACCATACAAATGAATGGCAACACGGTGAGCCCGTACGTATGGTCGCGCATTGTGGAAGCGGATACGGTGATTAATCTGAACGCTACCCCTGTTAATTCCTACTACTTTTTTGACCATTGGGAGAAATACAAAGTAGCCAATACTTTCACTCCAGATTCATTAACGCAGGCGGTAGGTTTTGATTTTAAAACGAAGGATTCTGTGGTCGCTTTTTTCCGGTATTTCAATCCGGATTCTATCAACGTAACCTTCAACGTTTATCCGCCAAACAGCGGCACGATTGCATTGAATGCCAACCCGCTGCCGTCTTATCCTTTCACCATAAAACTTGACAGGAAATATGCCAACAGTCTGATGGCCGTGCCTGCCGCGGGCAGCGATTTTAAATTCGTGAACTGGAATAAAAAACGCAGCAACACCCTGCTTGATCCTTCTGCTTTCAACAGCGATGTTTTAATGAACTTCCAGGAAGGCGATACGCTTACTGCCTTTTTTGAAACATCCCCTGATATACCGCCGGCAACGCCCGACATAGCTGCACTGGACCAAACCATGACGGTGCCAAATGCCTTCTCCCCAAATGGCGATGGAAGAAACGACGTGTTTAAAATTATCCAGGGAAAAGACATTAAAGCCATTGAACTGCGTATTTATAACCGCTTTGGTAACGAGGTATTTTATACTTCAAATGCACAGGCAGGATGGGATGGAAATTATAAGGGGAAAGAAGCACCACTCGGGGTATATTATTATGTGCTGACTGCTTATTTTAATAACAGCTTCCAGACAGCGCACAAAATGTATAAAGGCGAAATCCTGCTGGTGCGCTAAAATTATTTTCAATAAAAAATGCGTTTCAAAACTTTTTCGGGGCTTGTATATTTCCTTTTGCTCAGTTTCCTTTTTACAGCTTGTAAAAAAGACGCGGGGCCCGGCGGACTTGCCACCATTCAAGGCAAAGTTTATGGAAGAGATATTACCACCAGCGGCACTTTGCGGGGTGAAGGATATCTTGGCGATCAGCGTGTGTTCATCAGCGTTTCAGGCAATGCCATTTCTTTCGACGATGTGCGCACCTCTTACGATGGTTCTTACAGATTTTCATTTCTCCGGAAAGGAACTTATGATGTTTGGGCTTTCAGCGATTGCGACACCTGCGCGTTTAAACAACGAGCGGTGCTTCAAAATGGCATTATTATTTCCGATAAAAAAGAAGTAAAAACGCTTCCTGATTTCGAGATCATTTATTAGCGGATGGACGAAAATCTTTGCGGAATTCACGACATCTTGCAGCAGTCAAATCCTATTGCGCTGAACGATATGGACAGCGTTTCGCTACAGAACAGGATTGACCGCAAATACGTGCTGCACATTAATCAGGTGGCGCAACTCTTAAAAGAAATTGGCGCGCATTATTTTGTGCTCGACATTGATGAAAAACGCTTGTTCACCTACCACACCATTTATTTTGATACGCCGAACCTGCAGTTTTATACAGACCATCACAATGGCTTGCTGAACCGCATAAAAGTGCGTTGCCGGAAGTATGTGGAATCTAACCAAACCTACTTTGAAATAAAACGGAAACATCTTGGCTACCGGACAGATAAATTCAGGAAAACCATTGATGAAATGATTCTGAACCTTGGCGAAGAAGAATATGCCCAGATCAAAAACCGGTACGTAAAACGGGAAGTCAATAACCTGGAAATTTCGTTGGATAATTATTTCAAAAGAACAACGCTGGTTAGCAAAAACATGACGGAACGCGTGACGCTGGATTTCAACCTTTCCTTCCGGAAAGATGCTACAGAAAAAACAGTAAATGATATTGTGGTGATAGAAGTGAAGCAGCAGAAGTATGACGAAACGAGTGCCGTGGTGCAGGCTTTAAAACGCGCCAGAATTTACCCTGAACGCATCAGCAAATACACCTTCGGAATACTGATGATGAACGAAGGCGTGAAATACAATTCCTTCAAAAAAATCCAAAGAAAAGTAACCAAAATACAGACTGCGAATGGAGCCAATTGACAACATGATTGAAACAGCACAAGCCATTGGATTTGAGCCTTGGGAACTGATACAGCGATTTGGACTCAACCTCATTGCCATCTACGTTTTGGTGCGTCTGATTTATTATCCTCGCCATAAAAACAAGGACTACCTCTTCACGTTTTTCCTGTTTAACTGCCTCAACTTTCTCATCTGCTTTTTGCTAAGCGCCACTAAAATGAAAATTGGTTTTGCCTTTGGTTTGTTCGCCATTTTTTCAATCATGCGCTATCGCACGGTTACGGTGCCCATCAAAGAAATGGGCTACTTTTTTGTGTGTGTTGCCCTCGGAATTATCAATGCACTTTCAGCCGGTGACAATTATTTAATCATCCTCGTTTGTTGCAATGCCTTCATTCTGCTGCTCACCATGATTCTGGACGGGCACGTGAACCTCACCCATGAAAACGTGAAGGAAATAGTGTACGAGCGCATAGACCTTATACGCCCCGAAACACGCGCAGAAATGCTGGAAGATTTGCAGAAACGAAGTGGACTTCCCATTCACCGGCTCGACATCATTAACATTGATTTTCTGAAAGACATTGCGCTGGTGCATGCCTACTATTTTTCGAAAGAAAATGAAACCAAAATGGCGGGCATTATTGACAAGGATTAAAAGCCGATGAACAAAAGTTTCCCCATTTTTTTCAGGCTTTGCTTTGTTTTTTTCGCCCTTTGCGGAACTACTTCTAAAGCACAACCCACACAGGATTTTGAAAGCCGCACCAACATTGCTGCTGACTACGACCCTGCCAAAAACTTCAGTATTGGCGCACGTTACAGGCTAACGCTTCAAGATAATTCCACCCGGTTTAAGCGAAGTATGTTTTCAGTGGATGCAGCATATGATGTGTTGAAATGGTTACGGATTGGCGGAGAATACAGATACAACACGGCGTATAATCAGGATTTTCACCGGTGGGCATTTTACGCAAGGCTGGATGAAAAAATCGGGAAGTGGAGCATTAAATACAGAGCTCAATATCAGCAGGCGCAGGACTATTTTAATACCGATTATCTGGAAGTTTTTAAACCGGTGCGTGTCTTCAGGAATAAATTCTGGGTGGGTTATCCTTTCACCAAAAAGATTGGCGTATTCGTGTATGCAGAAAGTTTTTCGCGGCTAAAAAATCAGGAGTTTAACTGGTACAGAATGCGTTATGGAGCGGGCGCTAATTATCTCTACAAACGCCGCCAAACAATAAGTGCAGAGGTCTTTGTGAACGATGAATTCAACCTGAAAAAACCGGAAGACCGTGTGACTGCCGAACTGGGATACGCCTATCATTTCACCAAAAAGAAAAAAAAGAAAAAGCATAAAAAGCACAAAAAAGTGCAGGAAGGTTACTTTGAGAATTAGCAAAAAAAAATCTGGTCGGAAGTTTTGTTTTTCCCGATTGTTGGTTATTTTTGCAGCTGATAGGGTTTATAGGGGCTGGCCTGTTCTCAGGTCGGCTTTTTTTATTTTTTTTACGAACGGCAACATTTTAAGGTGTTCCGTTTTTCTTTTTTTTACAAGGTCTTGTTTGGCATAATATTGATGTTCGTTTAAAATTCCTGAAGCTTTTTAATCCCTCTTTCTAAACAAAATAGTTTTTCACAAAAAAAATTACAGCCATGAAACAACGTTCAACCATGCTCTTTATTTGTGCAGCAATTACCCTTTTTGGAAGTTGCAAATCTGACACTTCGTCCACTACAGATGAAACCGTAACTTCCACCACTTACAGCATGGAAGAAGGTGGCGCCGGGCAGGCAGCCGCAGGCAATTATTCGTCAGACACGAGCTACGTTTTAGGAAGCAACACCACCGAAAGCGGAGCGAACAAAACAGTAATCAGAAATAAAAGGCGCAAAAATAATGGCAGCAAAAAAGTGGTGGTGACCGTTAATGGCACCCCGGGTAATTACCCTGAAAGCAGCGAGCGCTTACTTACCGATAAAGACGTGCGCCACCTTTCGCCGTGGGGAAAAAAAGTGATGACCAACGAAATTTATGCACGCCACGGAATGAAGTTTAGCGACCCGCTTGTACAGGAGCATTTTGATAAAGAAAACTGGTATCAGGGGAAATACAACAACGTGGACAAAAAGCTGACCGCAATAGAAAAACAAAATCTGCAAATGTTGGGTCAGTAAGATGAAAAGCAGCGTTTAATTTATTTACTATTCTATATCATCTTCGGCACCCAATTCAAAAAAAACATGTCGTTTTATTATTATATCGAAAAACTTTCTTCTGACATAAGGTTTGGGAAGGAGTATCTAAAACCGCTGTTGCGTAATACTAAGAAGCTTTTTTTTGCAACTTTTCCCTAACGGTAACGTTGATATTTAAACAGCGGCAATGCTCACAAGCAATCAAAAGGCATATTATTGATGGGATGAGAAGCAGGGTAACCAGTGAAAGGGAGGAATTTGATGCGCGAGTGAGTTCCTACTGAAGTGCCGCTCGCAGGAAAATAAGCGTCACTGTTCCTTGCATAATTCATACAAGGCCGGTATCCGCTTCTGGTATTTCTTTTCGTTGCTTTCGCGGAAAGCCCAGGCTACGTTATCTGCACTTAGTCCCTGAGATCGAAGTATGCTTTCCCAATCTTTTTTAGAAAGTTTTTTAATCAACTCTGGACGGAATGCCATTAACCATTCTGCCGTTTTCCGTAACCTTCTATCGGCAAAGGCATGAAAAAATGCTTCATTGCCTTTCGTCAGATTATGTGGGGATATTGGGTAAAAAGGACATTTAAATAGCATTTGCTTCGAAATTCTACACTTGCATTACTTCGCTCAGCCAATAGCAAATAAGGGTTCAGATGCGCACGGCAATAACCGGCATTTTTTAAGGCAACACCGCTCCTGAATGCCGCCAGTTTCTCAAAGCGCGATAAATAAGCAGCTCTTTCTTCAGCAGTGCTAAGCTCATAAGTGCTTTCGGGATAAGCGGTCATTTCCGGATACACCAGACTACGAAAAGAACCAAAAACATAGGTCAGAACGGAAAATTCATCGCCTTCAATCTTTTTCCATTGTGCGGGAAACCGTTGGCGCAAATGCTCATAACAATCTAATGAAGCTTTGGGAAACATACGAGCCTCCCATGCCCTGCTGCGCAGGGTATCGAAGCTTGCGCTTGCCGAATCGCGGATGTACGCCATGAACGCTTTTGCGGCAGAGGTCCGGTTTTCAGGTTTCAGGTTAGTCCGTTCGCAGAAATAGACATCTCGGTTAAATTCATTCTGATCAATTTTTGGTAAAACACTGCTTCCCATCGCCTTGTCTGCCCGGTAAAGAAATGCTGCTTCCCGTTCGGCCTCGGCTTTATTCACCGAATTTCTAAACTGTTCTTCATTACTGAGTGTCGTGGATGCCGTTTTTGTGTACGGTCCACGCTTGTTTGCTTCGATTATTGCGTCAAATTCTGCAGCGGATGTCGCAGTTGTTTTCATAATGGGCGAAGCAGTATTTCCAGCGCGGGTACGGTCGGCCGTGCGCTCGATGTCGCGCTCACCATAGGTGCGACCAAGGTTGTCGCGAACACCACGGGCATCCTCTGGCTGCGCATCAACAGCGATAAAATTCAAACAGAAAAAAACTAGAAACAGGTATTTCATTTGCAAGCAAATGCCAAATAAACATGTTTTATTGGAGGGCTGATGTAGGGAAGAAAAAACGTTTTTTTTGTGTGTCATTCTCTCGCAACACACTTGTGTAGCACCAGGATTTTTCATTATAATTTTATTTTAATGTACTGACAAATAAATAGTTGATGCGGTGAAAGGTTCCTTCATAAAGACCTTGTATGGAGAAATGATTTGCTAAGGTAGAGGTTTTAATTTAGATTGGTTCCAATTTTTAAGCAAGCAGGAGTCTCCGCAGGGATTAGTGCACCACCTATCTTCTTTTATCTTTAAACTTTTTCTCCCTCACACATCCCGCCATTCCTTCCCCGTCAGGTTCAGAAACACATCTTCCAGGTTAGCTGCCTTTACTTCTTTGGGGCGTTTAAATCCGGTTTCAAGCAGTTCGTCAATTAAGCCATCTGGCGTGTTTAGGGTAATGATGTTGCCGCTGTCCACAATGGCTACGCGGTCGCAAAGCACTTCTGCCTCGTCCATGTAGTGCGTCGTGAGGACAACCGTTGCGCCGCGCTCTTTCAGTCCTTTTATTAAATCCCACAAATTGCGGCGCGCCTGCGGGTCGAGGCCTGTGGTGGGTTCATCCAGGAAAATGATTTTGGGGTCGTTAATCAACGTAGTGGCAATGGAAAACCGTTGCTTCTGCCCGCCCGATAGTTCTTTGAATTTATTCTTCGCCTTCTCGCGCAAATTCACAGCATCCAGCAAATCCATGGCGTCCACTTTCCGGTTGTAAAGTCCTGCAAATAGCTCCATTATCTGGCGCAGGTTTAGATTAGGGTAATAGCCTGCCGACTGCAATTGCACGCCAATTATTTTCTTTATTTCCTGCGGTTGGCGATCGAGGTTTAAACCATCCACCATGATGGTGCCACTTGTTTTTTGGCGCAGTGTTTCAATGATTTCGAGCGTGGTGGTTTTGCCTGCTCCGTTAGGGCCCAGCAGCCCGAAGATTTCACCCTTCAGCACGTTGAACGAAATGCCATTCACAGCCGTGAAGATGCCATATTTTTTCACCAGATTTTTTACTTCAATTATTGCTTCCATTGCTTGTTATTTTGCGCCGCTCATTTTTAAAATCTGCTCAAATTCTTTTGCCTTCACGCTGCCAACTGAAAGCCTTGATAGTCTCACAAGGTCCATATCCTGCAAGCTCGCTTCTGCTTTAATGGCGGTGAGTGGAACGGGCTTCGGAAGTGCTTTCTTAGGTTTTAAATCCACTGCCACCCAAGCTTCATTATCCGTCGTCGGGTCCTGATAAGCTTCTTTAATTACTTCCGCAATACCCACAATTTCCAGTCCTTCGTTGCTGTGATAAAACAACACGGCATCGCCTTTTTTCATCGTTCTAAGATTGTTGCGCGCGGCATAATTCCTTACGGAATCCCACACTGTTTTGCCATCTTTTTCAAGCTGTTGCCAACTGTAAGTGGATGGTTCTGATTTTACAAGCCAGTACTTCATTATTTTTTTTAGAAAAAGTTTTTTAGTGGTCGCGATTCAATAGCATGTTTGCCACTTCCATTAACGGTTGTTTGCGCTTGCTCAGCACTGCCACGTCATCCAGACATTGAAATGCTTTTTCGGAATAATG
The DNA here is from genome assembly GCA_965218185.1 of Flavipsychrobacter sp. Lineage (GTDB taxonomy): Bacteria > Bacteroidota > Bacteroidia > Chitinophagales > Chitinophagaceae > JAFIGV01. The sequence goes on along the minus strand of CBDCKE010000002.1, from coordinate 88,196 downwards.
CTGCATCATTTCCACACAGGCTTTGTCGGCACCGGTTTGTTTAAAAATGTCAAGAACGGCTTCCACTTTGCCTGCATTATCTCCATCTAAAAGCGTTTGCAGCGCTTGCTTTTGCGCATCATTTCCATTTTCAAAAGCCTTCAGCAAAAGGAAGGTTTTTTTGTTTGATTTTATATCGCCGCCCACCACTTTTCCAATTTTTTCCATTGTGCCGAAAGCATCTAAAAAGTCATCCTGAAGCTGAAATGCAATGCCCAGGTTTTTTCCGAACTGGTACAGTTTGTCAGCATTTCCTTCCGTAGTGCCGCCCAGCAATGCACCCATTTTCAATGCGCATGCAATGAGCACCGCCGTCTTTAGCGTAATCATCTCCACATAGTTTTCGATAGTCACGCCGGTGCGTTGCTCATAATCCATGTCAAGCTGTTGCCCTTCACACACTTCGATGGAGGTTTTATTGAAAAGATGCAACACTTGCGGGAGGCAATGTTTGATGTGCGCCAGTTGGTCGTAGGCATAAATGCTCATTACGTCTCCGCAAAGAATGCCTGCCGTCATTCCGTTTCTTTCATGCACGGTTGGCTGCCCTCTCCTCATTGCTGAGCGGTCCATAATATCGTCGTGAATTAAGGTGAAGTTGTGGAACAGTTCGATGCCCGTTGCGGCGTGCCATGCATCGTTATTCAGGTCGGCAAAAAGCTCATTGCCCATCAGGCAAAGCACAGGCCGCAGGCGCTTTCCACCAATGTTCAGGAAGTAACGGCAGGGTTCATAAAGCGTATCAGGCGCGGCGGGGAAAGGAAGGGTATTTTTCAGTCGGTCTTCAAACTGCGCCAGTAGTTGGGCGAAGTGCTGCATGGGTTTATTTTTTTCGTTTTGGAGATTGTTTTTGCTTTTCCTTTTGCTGCGGTTTCTTTATTTGTTTCTCCGGAAGCGGGTCGCCATTCGGCAATTCCATCAGCGCATAATCTATCTGCCGCTTTTCAAGGTTTGCTGCTGCCACGCGCACTTTCACTCTGTCGCCAATGCGGAAACGAATGCCGGTGTTCCTTCCCACCAAAGCATACTCACGCTCCATCATTTCAAAGTCGTCAAACTGATTGAGTTCTGCTATGCTCACCATGCCTTCGCATTTATGCGCCACGGTTTCTGCCCAAATGCCAAAAGATGCCGCGCCGCTGACTATGGCTTCAAAATCTTCTCCCACAAATTCCTGTATGTACTCCACCTGCTTGTATTTATTGGCTGCGCGTTCGGCTTCCATTGCCTTGCGTTCTTTATCACTGCAATGGCGGCACTGCTGCTCCATATTTTTTAGGGGGTGGATGTTTCCGTTCAGGCATTCCAGCAATATGCGGTGCACCAGCACATCAGGGTAGCGGCGGATGGGTGAAGTGAAGTGACAGTAATCATCAAATCCCAGCCCGTAATGCCCAATGTTTTCGGTGGTGTAAACCGCTTTTGCCATGGTGCGGATGCCCAGGCTTTCCAGCACGTGCTGCTCCGGTTTTCCTTTCACGAGGCTCAGCATTTCATTGAAAGAGCGGGCAATGCCTTCCGGGGTTTTTACATCAAAATTGTAACCGAAGCGGGAAGCAAACGTGGTGAAGAGTTTCAGTTTTTCTTCGTCAGGCACGTCGTGAACGCGGTAAGGAAAGGGAACGGGTTTGTCTTTTACGGTGATTGCCGCCACATGTTTTGCTACCGTTTTATTTGCCAGCAGCATAAACTCCTCAATCATCTGATGCGCCTCTTTGCTTTCTTTAATTACGATGCCTATCGGCTTTGCATTTTCATCCAGTTTAAACCGCACTTCCTGCGAGGAGAAATTGATAGCACCCTTCTTAAACCGTTCTGCGCGCAGGTTTTGGGCTATTTCGTTTAATAAAACTACCACATCGTGATGCTCGCCTTTTGCGCCTTCAATCATCTCCTGCGCATCTTCATAAGCAAAGCGTTTATCAGAGCGGATGACGGTTTTGCCAAGCCAGTAATCTTCTATTTTTCCGGCTTTGGTGATGTTGAAAACGGCTGAAAACGTGTATTTATCTTCATCAGGACGGAGGGAACAAAGCTCATTGCTGAGGCGTTCCGGCAGCATGGGCAGCACGCGGTCGGGCAGGTATACACTGGTTGCACGTTTGTAAGCTTCTTTATCCAGCGCGGAATCTTTTTGGATGTAATGCCCAACGTCGGCAATGTGCACGCCTACTTCATACAAATCATTGCTTAGTTTTTTGAAGGAAATGGCATCATCAAAATCTTTGGCATCCGCAGGGTCGATGGTGAAGGTGAGTGTCTTCCTGAAATCCTTGCGGTGCTGCAATTCTTTTTCATCAATGCCTTCTTTATATCGGGCTGCATCATCCAAAACATCTTTCGGGAAATGAAGCGGGAAACCTGCATCAATCAGAATGCCCTGCATGGCTATTTCGTTGGAAGATTCGTGAGTCAGTATGCTCACCACTTCGCCAATAGGGTTTTTGGAAGTGTCTGTCCACTCCACAATTTTCACGATAGCTTTATCACCGTCTTTGGCATCATTCAACAAATGAAGCGGCACAAAAATATCCACCGGCATGTTTTGCTTATCAGGAATCAGGAAAGCGAAGTGTGGCTTCACGTCAAGCGTTCCGCTAAACTCCTGGACGTTTCTTTTCACCACTTCTTTCACCACGCCCTGCTGCCGGTCGCCTTTTTGCGATTGCCCTGAAAGCTCCACCCGCACGGTGTCTCCGTCCAGCGCCTGACCCATTTTGCCGGGTTTCACCATGATGTCCTTTTCCAAACCTTCTACGATTACGAAGCCCATTCCGCCCCTCACTACTTCCAGTTTTCCGGTCAGCATTTTGCTTGTTTTATCGCCGGAATTTGTTTTCTTTTTCTTCGTTGGTTTGTTATTGGGCATGTGTGTGATTGAGAGGTAAATGTAAACAAGGAGTGTTACGCCTTATAGCAAGCAAAAGCTGCCAACCTGTAAATTATCGCTTCCAGATTACAGCCCCGTTGCAACCACCAAATCCGGACGCAGTTTTTAAGGCGTACTGAATGGGAGATGCTATGGGTTTCTTGAGAATATTCAACGGCATGGAAACGCCGGTGTTTTCAAAACCTGCGGAAGGAATAAGTATTTCGTGCCGCATGACTTCCAGCAATAAAATGCTTTCTGCAATGCCCGCCGCGCCCAGCGTGTGTCCAATGTTTCCTTTCAGAGAATGCACCGGTGCGTGAGCCACACCGGCAAGATGAAATGCTTTCGCCTCCATTTCATCATTATAAAGCGTAGCCGTGCCGTGTGCAGAAATAGCGTCAATGTCTTTTGCAGAGATGCCGGCTTCGTCCAAAGAATTGGTGATTGCCAGTGCCAGTTCTGCGCCGGTTCGGGAGGGCCCGGAAATATGGTTGGCATCGTTGGAAGTAGCACCGGATAAAAGGTTGGGAGCGTTGGTTCCGTGGGCATTTGTGGATAAAATAATCGTGGCAGCAGCTTCTCCTAAATTAATGCCTGACCGTGCTGCATCAAAAGGTTTGCAGACCCCGGAAGCGATTGCCTGAAAAGACTGAAATCCCTTCATCACAAAGTTTGTGAAGCGATCCGCTCCGGTAATGATTATGTTTTCAAAACGTCCGCTTGCCAACAAACGCTTGCCATAAATTAATGCAGCAACACCGGAAATACATGCCTGTGAAATGACGAATGGTTTTGTAGATATCCCCAGTTTTGATGCAATGACAGACGCGCTTTTATGAAGGCTTATTCTATCATCGGGCAGTTGGTTTAACCATTCGATATTCCCTTTGGTAGTGGAAAGGATAAAAGCAGTTTTTGAAAAGTCGATTTCAGATTTACATCCCTCCAAAGCCGTCATGGCACTGTAATACGCCATTTGCTCAAACGCCAGTAAGCCTGTATCATTTTGAGTGGCTTCGCGGATAATTTGCCATTGTGCTTCATCCAGCATTCCGCCAAAAAAAGGCGTGTTCCCAAATTCCTGAATGCAATGGTTGCGAATGCCGGTTTCCTTTTTAAGAACGGCTTCCCAATGCGCTGCCACATCCATTCCCAACGAAGAAAGCAAGTGAGTGCTAACTGCAAAGACATCTTTGTGTTTCATCCCTGCTGCTGAAGAAAAATTTTGAATTCGCACCGCGCAATTTCCTTTTCGTGGAGGAGCACAATGCCCTGTGCTATCCTGGCATTCATTACTTCGTGCAACACGGTTATGGTAGTAAAAATGGTATCTCCAACTTTTGGCAAAGCGTGTATCTGCAGGTTTTTAAGAGCACCAATAAAACCTATTTGGGGTGCGGCGTTTTCAGAAGTTTCGAGTTGCTTTTGAGCGTTAAAACCCATTCCTGCTGCTGCGGTTTGCGCCATGTTTTCAATCAACCCGGGTTCCGTAAAAAAGTTGTTTTCTACAAATAAGTGCCCTGCCCTTACGGTAAATTTTGTGGTGGTTTCCTGCTGATTTACGGATACTATTTCATCCACCATCACAAAGGGCGTTCGCTGCGGAATCAGGGATAAAACGTCAGGGTAATTCATGCTTTCCAAAAATGATAGTAGTTAAACCATTGCTCCGGATATTGCTTCAGGCGATGTTCCAAATGATGAATGAAATCGTCCAGCATTCGCTCCATTCCTTCTGTTCCTTTGCCTGAGTATTGGCGCGCTTCTGCCGCATAAAAATGGTAATGAAAATCCGTTTCTTTAAACGCGAACACCACGCACACAGGTGCTTTCAGCTTTGCTGCGAGAATAAAAGGTCCGGCAGGAAACAGCGCGTTTTCTCCTAAAAATTTTTGCTCCATAGTTCTTTGCCCGGGCCTGAAACGATCGCCATGCAGGCATATCAGTTCATTGCGGGTAAGTGCTGCGGAGATTTCATAAATGTGAGAGAGGTCGTCTTTTATGCGGATTACGTTAAACGAGCGATTGTTTTCAAAAGGCGCCATCAGTTGTTTCATCGCTTCTGCTTCGCCGTCATACATCACAATGTTGATAGGCGCACCCACCCTTTTTAGTAAATGCCCTGCCGCTTCCCAGTTGCCTAAATGAGCGCTTAGTAGAATGCCGCCTTTGCCCGCAGCCACAAGCTTTTCAATGTTTTCCACGCCGTCGTGCGTGAAGGTGAGTTGGTTAGGAATGTTTGCCAGCACGGCGAGTTTATCAATCAGCGTCTGCCCGAAAATGGTGATGTTTTTACTAATCATTTCCGCTGCTTTTTTTTTAGAAAAATGGAGGCGTTGCTGATAGAAATATTGCAGTGGCTGCGTGGCTGAAGGAACGAAATAGCGATAGTAAAGCTTTACGAAATGAAGAAGCGCATAAGCAGGTTTTAAACCACCATGCCGAAGGAGCGAAATAAAGATTTTGTAACCCAGCAGCGAGCCTTTGCTGCGCCCTTCCCATTTTTCTTTTGACGCCATCAGGCTGCCTGCAACCTGTGAGATATGTAATCGTAAAAATCCTGAATGGTAATCATTTGCTGAAAATCTTCGGGCTTCACTTTTACGCCAAAGTTTTGTTCGATAGCCACTACAAGGTCAATGTAATCCAGACTGTCAAGATCAAGGGTTTCTTTCAGGTTGGCATCAGGCGTAATATTGTCGTTATCCACTTCAAAATCTTCAACCATAAAGGCATTGATACGGTCAATAATTTCCTGCTGATTCATAATTATGGGTACTAAAATGGGGTTTTTAAAAGGATGCTAAAGCTGCAAAAGTAACTTTTTAAGCGGGAAAACAGGAGGCACAGAAAATCCTCTTTGTTCTAAAAATGAATGGTGATGATGCTATTAAGCGGAAGGGTAAGCCCGCCTTTCAGCATCAGGCAATCTTCTGTGTGGCTCCAGATAGTGGTTTCAACGGTTTGCGGGCCTCGTGTGGTTTCAAAAGTGATGGTTGTTTTGCCCTTCATTTCATTTCCCAATCGCACGGCGTAATCCAATTCACGGTTCCAATGTGCAGTTTGGTCAACGAAAGCAGGAACAATTTTAAGGGAGGGAATTTCTTCTTTTGCAATGGTAACAGTCATCTTCTTTTTTTCTGGTGAAAAATAAAGTTAGCAAAAATGCCGGCGAATGAAACTTCACAAGCCGGCAATTATTCCCTTTTTAATAAGGGGTTTATTGTTTGAGAGTACCTTACATTTTCTTCTTCAAAAACTTACCAAGCTGCTTTCCGGCAACGGCATAAGCTTCCTGAAGGCGCAAGCCGGTATCAAAATCAAATCCTCCAAAAACGCGTCCTGCACAATCGTCAATAGAAATGCGTGCAATAACGTTCGACGGATTTGCAGCTTCCACAATTGTTGCTACACCGTCTATATAAGCATTGCGGCGGGAGATGCCAATATTGTAACCGGTTTCGGAATGCGTGGTGTGGAAAATAAGTGTGTATTTAGCACCGCTTTCTTTCAGATCGATTTTGCTTTGCTTTTCAAATTCTTCTTTAAACTGAACAGCATAACGTTTATCGCGGTCAGCCACCCAACTCTTCGCCCAGTTATCGCCTTTGCCTGCTTCCTTATCGTTGTAATCTGCGGTTTTTTCAGCAATAAATTTGGCTTCCTTAATGTTTTTGGTGGTTATGGTCATGTCGCTGTAATCATACTCAATGTTCAGTTCCTTTACGCCTTCAAGCGTTTTGAAATTTCCACTTTGCAATTTAATTTTTTGTGCAAAAGCTGGAGCTATCCCTAAGATAAGCATTGCTGTGAGGCATAAAATGGTTTGTTTCATTGTTTTAAAATTTGACGCAAAGAACGGTGTTTGTTTTTTAAAAAGCCTACCCATTTACACTGATTTTTAAGCATCAGAAAACTTCCTGAAACGGAATCCTTCTGCTATCTCCTAAGTTTGCGGGCAGTAAAAAAAATTTTCGTCAGCATTGGAATCACTTTCACCCGAAGAGGCACATTTTGAAGAAGAAAATGCCGTTGTTCACATCAACGACATGTATAAAAGCTGGTTTCTGGATTATGCCAGTTATGTAATTCTGGAGCGTGCCGTGCCTGCCATTGAAGATGGACTGAAACCCGTGCAGCGGCGCATCATGCACGCCATGCGGGAAATGGATGACGGGCGTTTCAACAAGGTTGCCAACATCATTGGGCAAACCATGCAATACCACCCACATGGCGATGCTTCCATTTCAGATGCCATCGTGAACCTGGGGCAGAAAGATTTATTGATTGAAACACAGGGAAACTGGGGCGATGTGCGCACCGGCGACAGTGCTGCTGCTGCGCGATACATAGAAGCAAGACTTTCAAAATTTGCGCTTGAAGTAGCATTCAATCCAAAAACAACTACTTGGCAACTCAGCTACGACGGCAGAAAAAATGAACCCGTAACCCTGCCCATGAAGTTTCCGCTGCTGGTGGCGCAGGGCGCAGAAGGCATAGCAGTAGGGCTTTCCACCAAAATATTGCCGCACAACTTTTGTGAAATTCTGGATGCAGCCATCAAACACCTGAAGGGCAAAAAGTTTGAACTGTATCCTGATTTTGCAACAGGCGCAATGGCAGACGTGAAGGATTATAATGATGGTAACCGTGGCGGAAAAATCAGGGTGCGCGCACGCATTGAAGAGCTTGACAAAAAAACAATCGTAATCCGCGATGTGCCTTATGGCATCACCACTTCACAACTTGCAGACAGCATTTTAAAAGCAAACGACAACGGTAAAATCAAAATAAAAAGCGTAACCGACAACACCGCAAAAGATGTGGAACTGGCTGTGCAAATTGCCCCCGGCATTTCAACCGACCAAACCATTGATGCACTGTATGCTTTCACCGATTGCGAAATTTCTATCTCTCCGAATGCCTGCGTAATTATTGAAGACAAACCCCACTTTATCGGCGTAAGCGATTTGCTGAAATATTCCGTTGAACACACAAAAAATTTATTGCTTCAGGAGCTTCAGATAAAACTGGGAGAGCTGAATGAAGACTGGCATTATTCCTCTCTTGAAAAGATTTTTATTGAAAAACGCATTTACCGCGACATTGAAGAAGAAACCACCTGGGAAGGCGTGCTGGAGGCGATTGACAAAGGATTGCAGCCTTATAAAAAATTGCTTCGCAGAGAGGTTACAAGAGAAGACATTATCCGCCTCACCGAAATCAAAATCAAGCGTATTTCCAAGTTCGATTCCTTTAAAGCAGATGAGCACATTAAAGGTGTTGAAAGCGGCATTGAAGAAGTGATTTTCAACATTGCCCACCTTAACGATTACGCCATCAGGCACTATGAAAACCTGCTGAAGAAATATGGCAAAGGCAGAGAACGCAAAACGGAAATAAGACCGTTTGAAACCATACAAGTGGCGAACATTGCCATTGCCAACACGAAGCTTTACGTCAATTTTAAAGAAGGATTTATTGGCACCGGACTTAAAAAAGATGAACTGGCTTTTGAATGCAGCGACCTGGACAACATCATCGTGTTTCGCAAAGACGGAAAAATGGTAGTTACCAAAGTGGCGGATAAAACATTTGTAGGGAAAGACATTCTGCACCTTGCCGTGTTCCAGAAAAATGATGAGCGGATGACCTACAACATGATGTACATGGATGGCAAAACGGGCATCACTTATGCAAAGCGCTTCAACGTAACCGGCATTACCCGCGATAAGGAATATGACCTCACCAAAGGCAACCCAAACAGCAAGGTGCTTTATTTTTCAGACAACCCGAATGGTGAAGCGGAAATAATGAAAGTAACGCTTAATCCTGCCGCCAAAGCGCGCATTAAAGATCTTGATTTTTCTTTTGAAGATCTGGAAATAAAGAATCGCGGAGCGGGCGGCAATCAGGTAACAAAATACCCCGTGCGCAATGTGAAGATGATCCAGAAAGGACGCTCTACGCTTTCAGCCCAAAAGATTTTTTATAACGACACCATTGGCAGGTTAAACAAAGAGGAACAAGGCATTTTTTTAGGAAGGTTTGAAGAGGACGACCGCATCTTAGCGTTTTATAAAAACGGCACTTACGAACTCACCGATTTTGAACTGACTAACCGGTATGATGCGGATGACGTAATCGGCATTGAAAAATTTAATCCCGAAAAAATTGTGTCGGTTATTTATTTCGATGCTAAAACAAATGCCTACAATGCCAAGCGTTTTAAAATTGAATCCCAGGGTTTGAAAACACGCTATCCATTTATCCGCGAAGGCGAAGGAAACTTTGTGGAATTAGTAACCACCATGCAGCAGCCTGTGGTGTTGTTACGTTCCGGAAAAAAGAAAGCGGATATGCGGGATGAAGAAATTGCGCTGCACGAAAAAATAGCCGTTACGGGATGGAAAACGATTGGTACCCGAATAGCTGATAGTGACCTGAAAGATGCTACTTTACTGACCGATGAAGCGAAAGAAGCGCCCACTTTATTTTAATAGCACAAATTTCGCTTGCTCGGAAAACCATTAACTTGCACCACTTAAATTTTTGAAGGAAGCGCACGCCTTACCATGGAAAAAATTGAACTCGAAATTGTAGCCTTATCGCATAGCGTTACCCAAACGCATTCATACGCCGTAGTGCTTGGAGAAACAAACGGACTGCGGAGATTACCCATCGTTATTGGAGGCTTTGAAGCCCAGGCGATTGCTGTAGCGCTTGAAAAAATGCAACCCTCCCGACCATTAACCCACGACCTTTTTGCAACCTTTTTATCCACTTTTATGATTGACTTGCAGGAAGTGGTGATTTATAAACTGGAGGAAGGCGTATTTTTTGCGCGTTTGCATTGTCAGTCGCCAGAGGGTGAAATTATTGAAATAGACTCCCGCACATCTGATGCACTGGCGCTTGCCGTTCGTGCCAATGCTACTATTTATACCTATGAAAACATACTGGAACAAGCAGGGCTTTACCTCGACCAGACTGCCGAAGGCGATGTGACTGCACAAAACCCATCGGGCACTGCAACGCCTAAAAGCAAAACATCTTCCAGCGATGATAAGAATTTAAAGAAATTATCTTTAGATGAACTCAATGCTTTGCTGCAGGAAGTGCTTGAAAAAGAAGACTACATGAAAGCCATTTCCATCAGGGATGAAATACAAAGCCGCGAATCAAAATAATCAGGCTTTTTTATCGTTGATTAAAAACTCCCCCCAACTTTTTAACTCCTCACTTATGAAAAAATACTTACTCCTTGCATCTTGCTTTTTGTCGGTTGCTAGTTTTAAAACAAATGCTCAAACTGCTTTTCGCCGCTGCGGGTTGCAGGAAAGCATTGATCAGATGCTGACCCTCCACCCTGAAAAACGCCAGGCTTTTGAAACGCGAAACAACGCCATGCAGCAACACCGAACCAGTGCTGCCAAAACAACAACGCAGGTAACCATCCCCGTAGTTTTTCACATTGTGCTCACTCAAAGTCAAATCAACTCAATTGGTGGAGCCGCAGGCATTAAAGAACGGGTCGATTCTGAAATCGTGGTGATGAACAGGGATTTTAACGCTGCCAATGCCGACAGTTTCTTCATTCCTGCCCCATTTAAATCCCGTTTCGGAAATGCACAAATCAAATTCGGATTAGCACATCGCAAGCCTGATGGCACTTCTACCCCGGGTTATGAAATTGTGACCACCACAGAGCAAAGCTTCAGCGCCCTGGGTGGAGGCACAGCGGGTTCAGGTTTCATTTGCAGCGATGCAAAATATAATATTTCAGGAGGCGCGGATGCCTGGGATTTGCCCGATGCTGGCATTCAATACCTCAACATCTGGATAGTAAATTTTACGGAAACTAATTTACTCGGGATTGCTGCACCTGCCAGTTTTGTGCTTTCAGGCCTTTTTCCGGAAGTGGAAGTCGGCTGTTGTGTCAATTATTTTGCCTTCGGAAAAAGATCGAACGCTTTGCAACTCTACATTTCTGGCGCTGAGGGCGGCAGAACGCTTACACACGAATTAGGACATGTTTTCGAGCTTGACCATATTTGGGGGAATACTGCAGTAGGAAGTGGCGATTGCACAGATGATGATGGTATATCCGATACACCTCAGCAAGAAGATGCCAACGGGGCTTGCCCCAATTTTCCAAAACCGAATTGCACTAATGAAGTAGGTGGGGAAATGTTTATGAACTACATGGATTATGTGGTGGATGATTGCTACCACATGTTTTCTACCGAACAGTGCGCACTGATGAATCTTGACGTAACTATGGGACCCGCTTCTTCAATGATTACACACCCCGAACTACTTTCCTACCCTACCTCCGTTGCTGCAATTCCTACCGCTTCTTTTGATGTGTTTCCTAATCCGGCTACAGCTATTGTAAACATCCGCGCTGCTGAAAACGAAACCATTCAATCCATTCAACTTACTGACGTTACAGGCAGAGCATTGCGCAGCGTGAAGTTTGAAAATAAAATCAGCAATTATGCACTTGATGTGAACCATCTGCCAGCCGGAGTTTACATGCTTCAAATCAATGCTGCCGAAGGCGTGTTCACTAAAAAAATATTGCTCCATAAATAGCATGACGCTACAAAAAGACTTTACTGAAATTATCGTCCCAAACACACCCGACGAAAGCCTTCGGGAAATAGCCGAAAAAGTACATCATCAGCAACGCCTTTCCGAAGAGGAAGGCGTTTTGCTTTTTGAAAAAGCATCCCTTCCTTTTGTGGGTGCACTCGCCAACCAAATAAGGGAAAGGCTCCACGGCAACACGGTTTACTACAACCGCAATTTCCATATTGAGCCAACCAATGTTTGTGTGTTCACCTGCAACTTCTGTTCTTATTCACGCGTCTATAAACACCGCGATGAAGGCTGGGAACTTACCCAACAGCAGATGCTCGACATCGTGAAAAGCTACGAAAACCAACCCGTTACGGAAGTACACATTGTTGGCGGCGTGCACCCGAAAATGAACCTCGAATTTTTCTGCGAAACCATTGCCGCCATTAAAGCCATGCGCCCGGATTTGCACATAAAAGGTTTCACCGCCGTAGAGCTCGACTACATGTTCCGCAAAGCAAAACTGACGGTGGAAGAAGGCATGCAAAAACTGAAAGATGCCGGCCTGCAAAGCCTCCCGGGCGGTGGTGCAGAAATATTTGCCTCTGAAATCCGCGAACAAATTTGCCCCGACAAAGTGGATGGAAACGGCTGGCTGCACATCCATGAAACCGCGCACAACCTGGGGATGCACACCAACGCCACCATGCTTTACGGCCATGTGGAAAACTACCACCACCGCATCGACCATATGAGCCAACTCCGCAATTTGCAAGACAAAACCGGTGGCTTCAATTGTTTCATCCCGCTGAAATTTCGCAACCAGAATAACGACATGAGCAGCATCCCTGAAAGCAGCATAATGGAAGACATGCGCCTCTACTCCATTGCCCGAATTTTCATGGATAATTTCAGAAACCTGAAAGCATATTGGCCTATGCTTGGCAGGCAGAGCGCCCAGCTTTCGCTCTCTTTTGGTGTTAACGACCTGGATGGAACCATTGATGATACTACCAAAATCTACTCCATGGCAGGCAGCGAAGAACAAACACCTTCCATGACTACCGAACAACTCAGCGACCTGATAACGGCTGCCGGACGAACGCCTGTGGAAAGGGATACGCTGTATAATGTGGTGGGGTGAGAAGTGGGTAAGTTGGTAGGTTGATAAGTTCATAAGTTGATAGGTTCATAAGGTGGTAAGTTCATAAGGTGATTGGTTCATAAGGTTGGGCGAGGTTGTTGTATGTAAAGACCAGGCACCCCTTCTGCAATCATCCTGAATCATCAAAATCATAACCATCTGCGTTCTATCCTGTAAAAAATTAAAAAGATTAGAGACAAAAGACAAAAACTTTTTTAAGCAAAAACAACAACATCATGTTCGAAATCCTCCAAAACATCATCCGAGAGCAAGGCCAGGGACCTATCGTTGAAAACAATGAAATCCCGAATGAGCACAACGAAACCGTAATGAAAGAAGCCGAAAACTCCATCACACAAGGCTTCAAAGAAATGGCTGAAAAAAATCCGCAGCAACTTCAATCCCTTATGGATAGCGGCGATCACGTAGATGCATCCCACCCTGCAGTCAGCAATATCGCGAACAATTTTGCCGGAAACATTGCCTCCAAACTGGGCATCAATGCCTCCACCGCAAAAAGCATTGCCATGATGGTGATACCGATGGTGATCAGCAAATTCATTAACAAAGCCAAAGACCCAAACGATAAAAGCATTGGCTTGCAAGACATCCTCGGCGGACTGACCGGCGGTGGCGGCCTCGGCGGTGTGCTGGGTAAGCTCGGTCTGTAACCTTCTTTCTAAAAAAACATTTTCTTCGATGAAAAAACTTTCCTGCTTCCTGCTGGCAGCTATTTTTTTGTGCGCCTGCGGCAATGCCAATTCCTCTTCTGAAACAAAAACGGAAGTGACCACAAACGCCACCGTGAACATCCAAACCAAACCCCTGCCCGCAACTGCCGGTGATGTGGACATGCAAAACATTGCCTACTTCAACGCTGCGGATGAAACCCAAAAACCCATCGTGCTTGTGCTGCCTGAATGGTGGGGATTGAATGATTATGCAAAATACCGCGCGGAGGAACTGGCAAAACTGGGCTACCTCGCCATAGCCGTAGATATTTATGGAAATAGCAAAGCAGCCACCACGCCCGATGAAGCCGGAGCGCTCGCCAAACCGTTTTACAGCAATCCGCAAATGGGCTACAACCGCATATTGGCAACGCTTTCAGCCGCCAAACAAATGCATGAAGCAGACACAGAAAACACCGCCGCAATAGGTTATTGCTTTGGTGGAGCCTTGGCACTGAATGCCGCAAAATTGGGTGCACCGCTCGATGCCGTAGTGAGTTTTCATGGCAACCTTAAAGGCGTTCCGCCCACTAAAAATGTGCAGGCGAAGTTTTTGGTTTTGCATGGCGCTGCCGATCAGTTTGTGAGCGATGAGGAAGTAGCCAACTTTAAAAAAGAGATGGACGCGGCAAGCATTCCTTACACTTTCATTGCTTACCCCAATGCTACCCACGCCTTCACCAATCCATCCTCCACCGAAACCGGTAAAAAATTCAACCTGCCCATTACTTATAATCCTGCTGCCGACACGGCTTCCTGGGCGGAGATGAAACATTTTTTAAAGGAGCAGCTTGAGAAATAATGTGCAGAGGTAAGAGATTTCTTTTGAAGTGTGGGGACGGCTATATTTTTAGGTGAACTATTATACGCCTGTTAGCAAAATAACCAATTTAGTGTTTTTAGAATCAGTTTACTATACTTCCAAATGGATATATAGAATTGGTAATTAATTACCTGTGTTGTAAATGGCATTAATGTTAAAAAAAATAATTTCATATTGGAATAATATAAAATAATAAATTTATTATAAACAATATAATGTGAAAATTCTTTTCACCAATTTATTACATGAGGGCTCTGTAAAAAACAGAGTAATTATTGGATTATTTCTTCTAGCTATTAGTTTTAAAGTTTCTGCTCAAAATCGTCCAATCAAATTGGCAAATGATAGCGCATTCACGTGGCATAAATATTCTTCGGAAAAATTAGACTTTGATAATGAGGTATCTAAAGTATCCTTCACGCCCAATGTGGTGGTTTCAATTTCGGATAAAAATTCTTTTTGGTGGTACACACTTGACACTTCCACCTTTTCAATTAAAATAGAAAATCAACGCGGCTTCGCAGCAAATTTTGAAGGACAGACGCGCATTAAGAAGGATATTACCGAAGATTTATACGCCATAACAGTTAAAGATGCCATCAATAAGCCATTTCCCCGATTAATTTTTCCTAATCCCAAAAGCATAGACTATTACACCGTTAATGGCGGTAGAAGCCTTAACTTAAAAAATCAAATTACGTTCATGAACGCATGGTACATAGGTTGTACACCATGCATGGAAGAAATCCCTTTACTTAATCAATTAAAACAAGCATTTTCCGATAGTTCAGGATATGAATTTATAGGACTACATAAAGGCGGCGTACTGTATAATAAAAGGGAGAAAACCTACAGCTTTCAATCAGTAAACTCCAGAAAGGGTAAATTCTCTCAGGTAGATTTTCAATTTACACAATATCCTATTATTGATGACTTTGAAAAAATACTTCACCTTGCTATTTATCCCACATCAATTATTGTTGACAAAAAAGGCATTATCCGGACTATCCTTCCAGGAAAATTGAACCCGGAGATTGTAAAAATACTCCAGGAATCTTTAAAGTATTACAACCTATATTGAAAAAGTTTTCTTTTCATCGTTCCATCAACTCAGCAGATACGCAATATCATCCCGCGTCAGCCGCTTAAAAAACGCATTGTCATCCCCTACCAGTTCTGAAGCGAGGGTTTTTTTGCGCTCCTGCAGCTCCAGCATTTTTTCTTCGATGCTGTTTTTGCAAATTAGGCGGTAGGCAAAAATGTTTTTAGTTTGGCCTATGCGGTGCGTCCGGTCAATTGCCTGTTGCTCCACGGCGGGGTTCCACCAGGGGTCAACAATGTAAACGTAATCCGCAGCCGTGAGGTTAAGCCCAATGCCGCCCGCTTTTAATGAAATAAGGAACACACGGTTTGCAGGGTCGTTCTGAAATTTATTGATGGCTTCTACCCTGCCGGTTGATGATGTGGAGCCGTCAAAATAAGCGTAGGGAATGTTGAGCTCTTCGAGCTTGCCTCGGATGAGTGCCAGCATCCCGAGGAATTGAGAGAACACCAGCGCTTTATGGTCGCCCACATTTTCAATCAGCTCGCGCACAATTTCATCCAGCTTGATGGAGTGATGCGGAAAGTTTTCATCGCCAATCAATCCCGGAGAATCGCAAATCTGGCGCAGCCGCGTAAGCCCCTGCAAAATGTGCATCTGCGAACGCCCTATGCCTTTCTCATCAATCATCCCCAGGATTTTATCGCGGTAGTCATTACGGAAAGCGTTGTAAATACTGCGCTGCTCTTTGCCCATTTCGCAGTAAAGAATGGTTTCCGTTTTTTCCCGGAAGATCCTTTGCCACCTGCTCTTTGGTGCGCCGCAGCATGAAGGGATACGTGAGTTGTTTCAGTTGCTGTGTTACTTCTGCTTCGCGGTTTTTATCTATCGGGTTGGCAAAGTCGGTCATGAAGGCTTCGCGCGAGCCAAACATGCCCGGGTTCAGGAAGTTCATTTGCGCATAAAGGTCGAAGGTGTTGTTCTGGAGGGGCGTTCCGCTGAGTGCAATTCTGTGTTTTGCATTAATCAGCAGCGATGCTTTAGCAGATTGCGAAGCAGGATTTTTGATAGCCTGAGATTCATCCAGAACGGCATAGTCAAACGCATGGGCATGGAACATTTTAATGTCGCTGCGCATGGTTCCGTAGGTTGTAATGATTACATGATAGTCCGTAAAATCACGCGGGTCGGAGGTTCTTTTCGTTCCGTGATGAATGAGATGGCGCAGCTCCGGCGTAAACTTTTTTATCTCCGCCTCCCAGTTATACATCAGCGTGGTTGGGCACACTACAAGAAACTGCGCCTCCTCGTTTTCGTTCTTGTAGTTTTGAAGGTGCGCGAGCGTCTGCACTGTTTTTCCCAATCCCATGTCGTCCGCCAGAATGCCGCCCCAGCCTGCATCCTGGAGGAATTTGAGCCACTGATAACCTGCCTGCTGGTAAGGACGCAGCGTGGCGGTAAGTTGCTCCGGCGGGTCTAGCGTTGCGTAATCGTTTGAAAGAATATCGGTGAGGCGTTCTTTCTTGTCTTCCAGTTCGTCGGCAAGTTGCTCTTCATCAATATCAGCAAGCAATTGATCCAGCACACTGAAGTGATATTTTTTTAGGCGGATGTTGTTGCCATTTGCTTCGCCCACTTTCAACATCAGGCTGTATTTGCGCAGCCATGCTTCAGGCAAAATGCCGAGGGAGCCATCGCTAAGCCGCACGTAAGATTGCTTTTGCTGAATCGCTTTTTTTATTTCGTCAATGCCTGCTGTCTGCTCCCCGAATTTGATGGTAACGTTTGCATCAAACCAATCCAAACCGTTGTTTACGTGCAACACGGTTTCCGGCTTGTGCATGTTGATGCGCAATGTTTTCAGCGCTTCAATGCCATGAATGGTTACGTTGTGCAACTTCATTTCATCGGTGAACCGGAAAAACCAATCGTTGGTGAGCACCGCGTTTGAAGGCAGGTGGAAGAAATGTTCCTTCGCATGTTCTTTCAAATCAGAGTGCATAATGCGCATCGTCTGGATGAATTCCTCTTCTATTTCTTCCTTGCGGTGCAGCACAAAAAGCCCTTTATCCGTCGCGAAATAAGGGTCGCCTTTCGTTCCCCATTTCACGGTTTCTGCGCCATACTGAAACACGATTTCAATCACCAGCATTCGCTCGCGCTCTGATAAAAAGATGGAGGGAAAGGGTGTTTCGTGAAGGTGCGTGATGGCTATAGATTCGTCAAAACGAACATTGATGCTTTGGCTCCAGGGGATGATTTTATCGCGGAGCGTGGCTTGCCATTTCGGTTCTTTTACGGTGATAATTCCTTTGGGAAAAAACGGCTCCGCAATGCGCAGCATCGGGATAGATTGCAGGGCAAACACTTCGGCACCATGTTGCAAAAGTGCGGTGTTGAGTAACGTAGTTTCTTCAAAAGGAATTACAATCCCCGGCAATGTTCCAGAGGAGGGAAAGGATGTAATTCTCATCGTCCTTTTTTATTTCGATTTCCGGTTTTGCAGTGGCATTACTAAAGCCTGCGGGTTCCAGATTTTTTTCAGAAAATGGTTTGCCTTCCGTTAATAAAAACGTGAGGTGGAATTTGGAAGCCGTTTGCAGAATCTGCTTGTAGCGCGGCAAAAGAAATTCCCATGCAGCATCCTGAATGTTTTTGTCAGGCTTTGCTTTCAGCAAATCTTTATCATCCAGTAATTCTGAAAAAGGCAACACACGGCGCAGGTAATTAATCAGCAAATGCGGTTGAAATTGGCGCGCCTGCACAATCAAACCTTCCGGTGGACGAGGGAATGCATTCGCGCTATCATCAGCCGCTGAAATGCGTTCCACTTCTGAAATAAAATGAGCTTCCGCGGCATCCGGAACCCCGGCTATTAAACTGACTTCTACATACGGAAATGCTTTTCAAACCGGTGATTAAAGCCAAGCCTAATTTCTTGTCGTCGGCTTCTTTTTCAATGGTTACAAGGGTGTCGGCTTTATTTACTGCAATGCCTTTGGTGACAGTTGTTGTACCGGATGTGACGGCTGGCAGCGGCGCGAGTTCCGACTTCTTTTTCAGCGATGGATCGAGCACGCGCAAAAAGGGTTTACCGTTTTGATAAACGAAATCGAATTTGCCTTTCAGATTATCGTTCAGTGAAAAGCCGTATTGCCGCAGCAGCATGTTTTTCTGCTGGTCCCAGTTGCGCATAGACTGGAAATATTCAGCACCTTCGGTAGTAATAATGAAAATAAAAACCGCCGCTTTATGAATGCAGAGCGGATACTTTTTTTCTTTGCAACCGCAGGAGGTATCGAAATACCGTTCTTCATTTTGCCGCAGCGTAACCGTAAATGTTTTTTTGCCTTCCTGCACGGTCGCCTTCAATAGAATCTGTTTGGGTGGCAGTAACTTTTACCTTCCGCGTTCTTGCCAGTGCATGTGCATCTTCAATAAGGTCGGCATTTGCATAAATCTGCAGCATGGGTTTGGAAACCTGCCGCAATCGCAAAACTGTGTGCGACTGATCATACTCTACCTCCGCATGTTCAAAAAAACCGGCTTGCACCAGTTCATGCACCTGGAAAAGCGCTGCCACTTCATGCCTGCATAATTCGCCCAGATTGTAAGGACAATTGCAGCGCACATTCAGCGATTCAGGGTGGAGATATTTTGTGGCAGTAACGGTGTAATAGTTCTGGTACTGATCATTTTTTACTCGGAAACGCACTTGCTCCATCACGTGATCCACATCCATGAATTGCACCCCTGAAGCAAGGAAAATTTTCTTTCCGCGGCGAATTACTTCTTCCGTTCCACGGCTGTAAATATGCTTGATAATAGGAGGTAAAGACATAGAAATCTGATCAAAAAAAAGCACCTCCGGCAGTGTGGCGAAGGCAAGCGTCAAAAGTAAGGCAATGCCTTGCCAAATATGGATTTGAGGCGTTGCTTTTTACCTAAATGACTGTTAAGTGAATTATCCCAGAAACAGGTTGATGACCAGGAAGATGATGGCTGCGAGCAATGCACTTACGGGAATGGTTAGAATCCACGCCCATAACAAATTAATGGTGACGCCCCACCTTACGGCAGACAATCTTTTAGTTGCGCCCACGCCAATGATGGCACCGGTGATGGTGTGCGTTGTGCTCACCGGTATTTTAAGTTGTTCCGTCACGAAAAGCGTTATGGCGCCTGCAGTTTCAGCAGCTACACCTTCAAAAGGAGTAACCTTCGTGATGCGGGTTCCCATCGTTTTAATAATCTTCCAGCCGCCTGACATGGTGCCTAATGAAATTGCGGAATAGCAAGCCAATGGAACCCAAATCGGCATTTGTTCAAAATCCGTAATTGTTCCGCCTGCAATGAGTGCGGCAGTAATAATTCCCATGACCTTCTGCGCATCATTTCCGCCATGGCCTATGCTGAACGCGGCTGAAGAAACCAGTTGCAAACGCTTAAACCATTGAGTAGATTTTTGAGCGCTTAGCTGGTTTAAGAACAGGGTGAAAATTGCCATCACCACAAGAATAAAAGACAGGAGCAGCCACTTGAAATTTTCTCCGTAAAAAATGACCTGTAGTAATGGTGAATCGTAGGTGGTGATGTAATCAGTTGAAATTTCCTTTGTCTCTTTATTCCGATCAATTGAAATAGCGATTTGGTCGTTCTGGATGTGATGCCTGAATGCTTTGTCCAGTTCATTTGTAGCGCTAACCGGCGTTTGGTCAACTTTCAAAATCACATCACCTTTTTTGAGTCCCATTTTCATTGCAGGGCTGTTGTAGAAAACGTCTGTAACCTGTACGCCTGTTGTGTTTCCGCTTTCCGTTTTCATCCCCACAATTCTGGAAGTCTGCGTCACCATAACTATTGAGAGCAACAAAACAACACCTCCAATTACGCTCAACGAAACCAGCTTAGGAACAATTCCTTTCCTGAAAGAACCGATGAACCAAAGCGAAATAACGAAAGCCATAAACATACCTACCAATGGAGCAACTACAATGAAGATCACGGTTTTAATTACCGGTTCGGGATTGATGGCTTCCATGCCTGCGTGGGTAATTGCGGCACCGGCAAAACCGCCAATCAGCGTATGAGAAGAGGAAGAAGGAATACCAAACCACCAGGTCAGCAAATTCCAGGCGATGGCTGCGAGCAAACCGGCAATAATAACCGGCAGCGTAATCATGTCTTCCTTCACCACTTTGGCAATGGTGTTTGCCACGCCATGATCTTTAAAAATAAAGAAGGCTACAAAGTTGAATAAAGCAGCCCAAAGCACTGCCTGGAGCGGCGTTAGCACCTTCGTGGAAACTACGGTTGCAATGGAATTTGCAGCGTCGTGAAATCCATTAATGTAATCGAAGATGAGCGCGAGTACAATAATCGTAATCAGCAGTGGTGTCATAAATGGAGATTGCCTTTTAGAAAAGATCAGGCGTACTTGATGATGATAGTTTCGAGAACGTTCGCTGCGTCTTCACATTTGTCGGTAACCGTTTCCAGCATTTCGTAGAGGTCCTTTTTCTTAATGAGGTTTACCGGGCTTTCTGTTGGAGACTCAAATAATTGCAGCATTGCCTTGTCCAGAATTTCATCGCTTTCGTTTTCCAGACTGTTTATTAAAACGCAGCAAGCGGTGATGGTGCGCAGGTCTTTCATGTCGCGGAGTTCAATCATGGCTTTATTTAACGCATCTACAGAGCGGGAAATCACGTCTGCAAATTCTTCCAAAAACGGGTCATCTTCGAGGATGGAATAGTTGGAAATGCGCTTTGCAGCGCCCCAAATGAAATCAGCAATATCATCCAAAGAAGAGGCGAGCGTATGAATGTCTTCCCGATCAAAAGGGGTGATGAAATTGCGCCCGAGTTCCACGAAAATCTGGTGAGTCAGTTCATCATTCTTATGCTCCATTTCTTCGAGACTATTAAGGAGTGCCAGCTTTTTGCCGGTATCCTCTTCTTTCATTGCCTGCGTAAAAATGGCAGCCATTTGCATCAACACAGTAGTTACTTGTTCAAACAAACCATAGAAAATTTTGTCTTTAGGCATGAACAGTTTTACGAAGGAGCTTAATCCCATTTGCTAAAATTTTTTTTGATAAAAATTGGATTGCGCGCAAAGATATTCTTACGTCCCTCCTATCTACTACTGTTTCAAAAGCTTAATGATAACTTAACCTGGCAATTGGGAGCGCCTGAAATCATATAGGCCAGCAGTGAACGTCTTTAAAAAATTCAAAGTCTCACACGCGGATCAAGCCAGGCGTACAATAAATCAGTAAGTAAATTGATAAACATGAAAAGAAATGCTGTAAGCAACACAGCGCCCATTACCAACGGAAAATCAAACTTCTCGAGCGCATCCACTGTTATCTTGCCCACACCCTTCCATCCAAAAATATACTCCACGAAGAAAGAACCGGCAAGCAATTCTGCCAGCCAGCCGGAAACCGCTGTCACCACGGGATTGAGGGCATTCGGAAGTGCATGATGCACCACCACATTCCACTTTGAAAGCCCTTTGGAATAGGCAGTCCGGATGTAATCCTGATGCAACACATCGAGCAAGGCACTTCGCGTAAGCTGTGTAATAATTGCCAGTGGACGAATGCCCAGCGCGAATGCGGGAAGAATAAGATTTTGCAAAGCCAAATGCCTGCCTGAAAATGCATCGTATTCCCACAAAGAACCCGTCATGTTCAGGCCTGTAAAGGGATGCAGCAGATAGCCAAAAACATACGCAACCAGCAAACCCGCAAAAAAAGATGGCATGGAAATGCCCGCTACGCTTGCAGCCACTGCGCCCGTGTCGAGCCAGGTGCCTTTATTTAAGGCAGCAATAATGCCGAGCAAAATGCCAAAAAAAGTAGCGAAAACCATGGCTGCCAATGCAAGAATTATTGTTCCGGGAAGTGCTTCCAGCAACACTTCGCTTACGTTCCTTTTTGTGCGGTAAGACCTGCCGAGGTAAGGCTTCTTCAAAACCAAATTTTGATCACCCGGCAATGGCAGCAACTTCAGGTAATTGTATGCAGCCCGCGTTTCACTATCATTTTTGCAAATGCTGACGGGCGATAAATCATTCATGAACAAAGCGTAGCGCGTAAGCATTGGCTTATCAAGATGCAGCTCTTTGCGCACATTTTTTAAGGAGGCTTCATCGCTTCGTTGCCCAAGTGTGAGCCTCGCAGGGTCGCCGGGTAAAACGTTGAAAAGGAAAAAAACGAGCGTTACCACACCCACTAAAACCAGCAGGCTATACCTGATTCTTTTTGAAAGAAAGCGCAGCACTATTTTATAATCTGCAGTTTGGAACCATCAAGACGGATGCTGTCAGGAAAATCTCTGAAACTCCACTTTCCGCGGATGGTGCCTTCTTCCAACAGCATCAAACCAGGATTCGCGCGCATGGCTGTCTTACTTGCAGTTCCATCGATCACGGTGTATTCTGCCGCAAAAAGCTTTCGGTTTTCTTTAAAATTATTAGTGGCTTCTTCGCTGGCAGAGCTTAAAACGTAGAAAGGAATATTGAGCTGATTTGCCTGCACCATCAGACTGCGAAGCTTGTCTGTATTGTCTTTGCGGGCTTTTGCGGGATCTTTTACGAACAATAAAAAGGTATAACCCGGAGTGTTTAAAACCTGTTCTGTATAATCGGTGCCATCAAAGCCGGAAATGGAAAAGTCTTTTATCGCAGCTTCCGCATTTCCTTTCTTTATCAGCTTGTCTTTACGATCTACAAACTTCCAAGTGCTGTCTTCCCAGGGATAATTCTGCATGGTAAATTCTTTTTGAACGCCGTCTTTCTCATAGATCATCACGGTTTCATACTGGTCAGGAATGGCGCCTTCGGGAATCTTCATTTTCTCCGGAATGCTTACACCGATTTTATAAGGCAGGCAATCATAAAAAGGCAAATGCTCCAGCGCATACCATTGGATGCCGAAAGCAAAAAAAGTGGTGAGAATCATGATTGCTACGGTAGGATATCCCTTCAACAATGGCTGCACGCGTTTTCTGAAAACGAAGAGAATTATCACGAGAAAAAGAAGCGCAACATCTTTCCAGAAAGTTTCGGCATTGCTGATTTTAATGCAGTCGCCAAAGCAACCACACTCCTTTATTTTATCGGTGAGATAAACGTATGCAGTCAGGAAAGTGAAGAACGAAGTGAGCAATAAAAGTAAAAATGAAAAAACCCTGAAAGCCGCGCCCAGCAATACTCCTATTCCTGCAATTATCTCAAACCCAATCATCATTACAGACAATGCAAGGGAATACGGCATTGCCCAGTAAAAATGCCAGACTTCAAAAAACTCATTCATTTTATAGCTCAATCCCAGCGGGTCATTTGCCTTCACCAAACCCGAAAAAATGAAGAGGCAACCAACAATGATGCGAATCAGCCAGAGTAAATATTTCATGCAGTTATTGTTTTTATAAGGATTCAATTTGGTCGGGTCTGCGAACGCTTAACTTTCAGCGGTTGCCTTCATTTGGATGAGTGCAAAAATCCCGTAGTTCACGATGTCATTAAAGTTGGCATCAATTCCTTCTGAAGCAATTGTCTTCCCGTCGTTCGCCAATATCTGCCGGATGCGCAACAACTTTACGAGAATAAGGTCAACAAAAGATTCGCCACACATTTCTCGCCAGGCTTCGCCATAATCATGATTTTTACGGAGCATCAAAGCTTCTGTTTTTTCGGCTTCGATATTATAAAGTTCTGCCGCTCGCGCACCGTCCAAATCCGTGTCCTCATTGCCTTTCAGCGATTCCTGAATTAAAGCGATAATGCCGTAATTCACGATTCCAATGAACTCACTTTCAATCGAGTCTTCAATTTTTTGCAGCCCCATTTCCTGAATCTGCCGGATGCGCCAGGCTTTAATGTAAATTTGGTCAACGATGGAAATGGTGCGCAACACACGCCAGGAAGTGCCGTAATCTGCTGCCTTTTTCAAAAATAAAGTGCGGCAATTTTCAACCACCTGCCGGTATTCTCCAATCGTTTTTGTCATCTTAATTCTGTACGCCGATTTGCCTTTTTATGCCGTTCAAAAATACATTATTGCCTGTTCAAACGACCCTCCAAAGCAAAGGCACAATCCTTGACCTTAATACGCCCGTAGCAATGGGCATCCTTAATGCTACGCCGGATAGCTTTTATAAATCCGCAGGCAAAAACAATCAGGATGACTATTTAGCTACCGCTGAAAAAATGGTGCGTGACGGTGCTGCTATTTTAGACTTAGGCGGGGTGTCATCCAGACCTGGCGCGGGTTTCGTTTCAGAACAGGAAGAGGCAGACCGCGTCTTACCCGTTATCGAAATAATACACAAAAGCTTTCCGGAAGTTTGGATATCGGTTGACACTTCAAGAAGTTTTATTGCCGAACAAGCTGTTGCTGTAGGCGCATCCATTATTAACGATATCAGCAGCGGAACATTTGATACCAACATGCTTGAAACCGTTGCCAGGCTCAGGGTTCCTTTCATTGCAATGCACATGCAAGGCACTCCGGCTGATATGCAGGTTGCGCCTCAGTATGTTGACGTTGTAGAGGAAGTGCTTGATTTTCTTCGCAAGGTTTTGGATGATTGCACAGTGGCAGGAATTACAGATGTTATAGCCGACCCTGGTTTTGGATTTGGAAAAACAGTGGTGCACAACTTTGCCTTGCTAAACAATTTTTCTCTTTTTAGAATCTTAGGGAAGCCTTTACTGGCGGGCATTTCAAGAAAGTCAATGGTGTGCAAACCATTAGGCGTTTCCCCAGCAAATGCATTAAATGGAACCACAGCGCTTCACATGTTTGCATTGCAGCAAGGCGCCTCCATTTTGCGGGTTCATGATGTAAAAGAAGCAGCGGAAACCATAAAACTGTTTCAGGAATTGAAAGGATAATTTGCGTTTCGAGTAGTTTAAAACGTCAACCTAAAATCCGGTTTTACTCCCGCTTCATTTTCAGTTTTCCGGCATTGTTGCTGCCTGCATCGGCTATCTTTGCTGCTCATTTTTTTTTACGTTTTTTCTCCATGATAATTTCCTACCAGTGGCTGCTTTCTTACCTTCCTAAGCGCATTGAAATTGAGGAACTTTCAGACATTTTAACCTCCATCGGACTGGAAGTAGAGGGCATTGAAAAACAGGCGGATGCATCGGGCAATCTGGATGGATTAATTGTGGGTGAGGTGTTGACTTGCGAAAAACATCCGGATGCCGACAAACTAAAAATCACCACTGTAAATATTGGCGCAGACGAACCACTGAACATTGTTTGCGGTGCACCAAACGTAGCAGCCGGACAAAAGGTAGTTGTAGCCACCATCGGCACACTGCTCCATCCAACTTCTGGCGAATCTTTTAAAATAAAAAAGTCAAAAATCAGAGGCGCAGTTAGCGAAGGAATGCTTTGTGCAGAGGATGAAATGGGCATCGGTGAAAGCCATGACGGCATAATGGTGTTGCCTCCGGAAACCGCTGTAGGCAAAGCTTTGAAAGAGGTTTTAAACATTGAAGAAGCAGATGTAGCTATTCACATAGGTCTCACGCCCAACCGCTCTGACGCTATGAGTCACATTGGCGTTGCACGTGATGTTTGCGCTTACCTGACGCACCATTCCGGACAAAAAACGGAAGTAGTGATGCCGGAAATTCAAAGCCCAATTGCAACTGCGAAAAACGAAATCACCGTAAAGATTGAAGAACCTAAAGCTTGCCACAGATACGCCGGAATTAGCCTCAGCCATTTAAAAGTGGAAGCCTCGCCGGAATGGATGCAAAAGCGATTAAAAATGGTTGGCGTGCGCCCCATAAATAACGTAGTCGACATCACCAATTTCGTGCTTCATGAATTCGGACAGCCACTTCATGCTTTTGACGCTGATAAAATAAAAGGTGCCCAAATCAACGTTCGTTTTTTAAATGCAAGCTCTTCCTTTATCACACTTGATGACCAACAAAGAACATTAAGCCGTGACGACCTGATGATTTGCGATGCCGAAAACGGAATGTGCATTGCCGGTGTATTTGGAGGAAAGGGAAGTGGCGTTTCTGAAACTACCACGCGCATTTTTTTAGAGAGCGCACACTTCGACAGGCACTTTATCCGGCGCACTTCTTTAAGGCATGGTTTAAGGACAGATGCCGCCACAAGATTTGAAAAAGGAGCTGACATTGAAAATGTAATTCCGGCTTTGAAAAGGGCAGTTTCGCTATTGATTCAATATTGCGGCGCGCAGGTGGATTCTGGAATTACGGACATTTTTCCCAACCCGAAAAAAACGGTTGAAATTGAAACTTCACTGGAATACATTTCGCAACTAAGCGGAAAAAAATATAGCACTGATGCCGTTTCTTCCATTCTTTCAGCCTTAGGTTTTGAAGTTAAAAATCCAACACCGGAAACTTTTAAGCTTTTGGTTCCATCCGGCAAAACAGACATGCTGCAACCGGCAGATGTGGTGGAAGAAATTCTGCGCATCGACGGACTGGACAACATTCCGATTCCTGAAAAACTAAACATTTCATTACTTCCTCAAAAAGAAGATGGCACAAAGGAAAGCGAGAAACTCACACAACTTTTAACCGGTGCAGGCTTTCAGGAAATTGTTACCAACTCTATCACCAACAGTCAATATTTCCCGGTAGAAGAAAACCTGGTGCGCATGAAAAACAGCCTGACCAGCGAACTGGACGTGATGCGACCGGCAATGCTTGAAAGCGGACTTGAAGTGCTGCAATACAACCTTAACCGCAAGAATGAAAACCTGTTTCTTTTTGAATGGGGAAAGGTTTACAAAACGATTGAAACCGGCTATCGGGAAGATTTTCAGTTGGCACTTTGGATGACCGGAAACATACAGGAAGCTGACTGGCAAAAACCGGCTCAAAAAACAGACTCATTTTTCGGAAAAGGCATCATTCAAAACATGCTGCAAAAATCAGGAATTGGAAAAGGCGTGAGCGAAAAGCTAGATGAAAACGGGCGCACAATCTGGAGTCGGAAAGGGAAAAAACTGGCTACACTTTTTGAAGTGAATGAAACAACAACAAAAAAGTTTGACATCCGCCAACCCGTTTTCCATGCGCTTATTTTTTGGGAGACATGGCTGGATGCAAGCCGGCATTTCAACATCCAATTTTCAGAAGTTCCCAAACATCCTGCTGTGAACCGCGACCTTTCCATTGTGTTGGAAAACAGCGTTAGTTATGGACAGGTGAAGGATGAAACAGAGCAACTGAAACTATCGGGATTGCAATCGTTCAGGCTGTTTGATGTGTTTGAAAATGAAAAGCTTGGAACAGGCAAAAAAGCCTATGCACTCAATTATAAATTTCAGAGTAAAGACCGCACACTTACAGACGCTGAAGTGGACAAAATGATGCAGCAACTAATGACAGCCTACAGAAATAAACTCGGCGCTTTAATCCGCGAATAACGATGCAGGAATTGCAACTTCTTTCTGAAAAAATATCCAGACTCGTAAAGCGTTTCAACGTTTTGAAAGCGGAAAATGTGCAGTTGAAAGAAACGCTTTCCCAACAAACAAACGTTGTAGAAACCATGAAGCAAAAATGCATCGTGCTGGAGCAGGAAATAACTGCCGGGCTCCTCAGTAAAGCTTTGGAAGGCAATGAAAATGCTGTTGAAGTTCGCAAACAACTGGATGCTGTAATCAGTTCAATAGATAAAATTCTCGGAGCGCTGGATGAATAAATTCGCCACAATTTTTGGCTTTATACTGCTTTGTTTTTGCGCCTGCACGCAAGAGCGCCCACCCTGCCTTGAACCCGCAAACGTGACGCTGAAAGTTGGCTGTTTTAAAGCGGCAGTGGATGGAAATACTGCGGCAGATACCGCGCTTCCCAATCCTTTGATAGCCGGACTTTTTGCTGACTCGCTGAAGTTTTGGATTGCCGGAATTCAAGACCTTAATAATTTTCCACTACTGCTGAACCCAAATGCAGACAGTTGCCGATGGATTGTGCAGACGGATTCTTCCATCACGATACCGGACACACTCACATTTTTCTACAACCGCAGACTTCAGTTTTTGTCCAACGCCTGCGGCTACACTTACTATTATTCGCTCTTAAACATCAACACCACTTTGCACAGTATCGATTCTGCAATCATCAGCAACGGAGAAGTTTCAGGAAATGCAAACACACAACATGTCCGGCTTTATTTTTTAAAAAGAAAACTGCTTTGCGTTTTGCTACAGCAGTATGTTTTTGGGTTCTTATCGCTGCTTTATCAGTCAATGCACAGCAACAGGACAGTTCTCTGAAAGCGGCTGCTGACAAGGCTTTCACGCATCAACTCCGGTTTAGCTTTGACATTAGCCGTCCCATTATCAGCCTCGCATCCAACGACAAAACGGGGTACGAATTAGCGCTGGATTACAGCCTCCGCAAAGAAATTTATGCAACAATTGAAGGGGGATTTGGAGGCTCAAACATTGCCTATCCCAACCTCAATTATTCCACTAATAATTCTTTTTTCAGAATCGGCATTGATAAAACCATGTTACCCCGATTCACAGAACGCGATTGGGACATGGTGTTTGTAGGTGTGCGCTACGGAATGGCATTTATTCATCGGAACGATGCCACTTTCACTACCAATGACAACTTTTGGGGACCAACTTCCGGAACTATTCCTTCCAAAAATTTTATCGGGCATTGGGCAGAACTAACCGGAGGCATTAAGGTGGAGTTATTTCAGAACTTTTTTGTGGGCTGGACAATTCGCGGGAAGTTTTTAATCAACCAAACATCCTTCAGAGAATTGCCCCCGGCTTATGTTGCAGGTTATGGAAAAGGCGAGCGCAATACGATTTTTGATTTCAACCTGTATGCCTGTTATGCCTTGCGCTGGATGAAATAATCGAGTGGATTTAAAGTGCTCCCTGTCGCACATCACTCTTTTTTAAAAGCGCTTCAATTTCCTTTTCTTTTTTCTGAACCATCACCCTAAACGAAGAAAAAGTCCAGGTGCTGCGGAGATTTCCCAACCTGTCTTTGGGCGGCAATAAAATCAACCTTTTAAACCAGTGCCATGCAGCAAAATGCCGGAAAACGGTGGAGCACTTAATGAAGTAAACCACCGTTCCGCTACCACACTGCGACAATGTTTCTTTTAAATCCGCAACGTCCGTAAAAGATGAAATACACAGCACCGCACCCTGCCTCGGATTGAAGTATTGTGACAACATTTTTTGATGATGCCATTCACTTGCTGTGATGAGGTGCGCCGTGCGTTTGCTGCCTTTTAATTCCTCCACAGTTTTTATTTCCTGGTCGGGGATAAAGCGCACTTCATAATCCTTTTGCGAAAGCGAAAGATAGATTGTCCAGACTTTGTTTTTGTAAAAGTTGAGCATCTCCGTAGCATAAGGATTTCCACTCAAAGCCTTTCTGGAAGCGGCATAGAACGAAGCGTAGCAGTAAACATGACTCACGTAAGGTTCAAAAATCTCAGGCACGCGCACCACTAATTCCCTGTTGCGGGCATACACTTTCCAAACGATTCTCCTCACATCATCTCCCGTTTCAAAATCTTTGTAGTTCAGATAATCGCCTTCGGTTTTGTGCAACTCTTCCGTGCGCACTTCATTCGTTTCTGTGCGCCGCGGATGTGCGGCATCATAAGCCTCATTTGTAAGCACGGGAGGCATATTGAAATGCGCCTGGATTTTTTGTCTCGACGTGAGCGAAACCAACCGCAGCATGTCTTCAAAATACAGAAACGAACCGCGGATGGTATACTCTCTTACATCAGGCAAAAGCAACTGGCTGCTACCACTTAAACCTCTTATTCCTTCCTTTCCTTTTCTCTTTTTATTGCGCTGCAGCGTGAAATAATCCGTCAGCAAATTGTCTTCATAAACAAGTCTGCCTTTTACGTAACCTAATAACGGACGGCGCGCTCTTTCAATCAGAGCATGCAGGTAAAGCCGGTGCTTTTTTTCTTCGTGAGTGAAAGAAATTTTGAAAAGCTGCGGGTCTCTTTTTCTCAAAAAAAGAAAATAAAACCAACTGCCGAAAGTGGTGAAAACACTCAATGCCACAAGCGAAATAAAAAACCAAAACGCCAGCTTTATCATCAATAAAATGAGCGGCAAAAAAGAAGCAAATGCGTTCTCCGGATTTTTTAAATCCGGAGTGCGATAAAGCAATTTATAACCCACCCAAACAATGCCCGCACAAAGCACGGTGTTGATGGTGAAAGGAAAATATTGGGCGTATAAACGAAGCTTTGTCCGAAGGCGCTTCCAGGTCATAAAAGAATAGCAGCGGTTTAGGAATGAAAATACAAACCGCTGTCTGGTTAAGGCTGTTAAAAACTATTCTTTATCCACCGCCATCACCGTGCGGAGCTGCAATCTTTTGGCTGCATACATCACGGCGTAAATGCTTTCTGCATCTGCTTTCCGGTCTGGATTTATAACCACAGTAGGTTCTGCATCACCGCTTTTCACCACTATTTTATTGATGGCACTTTGCAGAGAATCTACCGGCACATTGCGCGTTCCCACAAAAAACCTTTGCGTGGAATCAATAGACACCACCACGGTTTGCTTTGCCTTTGTATCGCTTGTTCCTTTGGGCGTCATCACCTTAATCACGTTCGGGTTGGCGAGGGTTGAAATAATCAGGAAAAACAACAGCAGAATGAACAAAATATCGTTCAGTGCGGCAGAGTGCGGTTCCGGTTTTTCACGCAAATGTTTTCGAAGATTCATTAGCGCGGCCTTTGGTTTTCAGGCTCCTGCAAAATGTCTAAAAACTCTACGGACGCGGCTTCCATGCGATAGACATTCTTGTTGATTTGCGCGTTGAAATAATTGTAAGCCACGTAAGCCATCAAACCTATTATCAACCCCACAGCGGAGGTTACCATTTTCGTGTAAATGCCTCCGGCTATGTTTTCCAAACTAAAACCCTGATGCTGAATGTTGAAGAAAAGGATAATCATCCCGGCAATGGTTCCTAAAAAACCAAACATCGGCGCAATGCCTGCAAGGGTGGAAAGAATGCTCAGGTTTTTCTCCATTTGGTACACCTGCAATTTGCCAACGCTCTCCATTGATTTTTCAATGTGGTCAATCGGTTTGCCAATGCGACTCACGCCTCTTTCAATCATCCGGGCAACGGGACCTTCCGTGTTTTTGGCGAGTGATTTTGCAGCGTTGTTGTTGCCCATCGTTATGTGGTCGCGAATGCCCGCCATAAAGTTGGGATGCACTTTTTGTGTTTTGCGGATGTAGAGGAAACGCTCCACGAAAATATAGACCAGCAAAATGGAGCAAATAAGGAGCGGAATCATCAGGACACCACCTTCGCGCAATAAATAAATGAGGGAAAGTTGTTCCTGCGAAGTATCGGCGGCGGCGGCAGTTTGCGTGGCAGTATCAGCTTGGAGGAAGATGAGGTGTAAATTCATGAAGGTTGGATGGAGTGTGCCAAATGTAAGGAGGGAAGCGGAGGTAATGAAAACGGGATGGTGATTTGTATTTTTCTTCGGTTTTTGATCAATTTTAAAGGGGGTGGTTTTGCGATTAAACCTATGTTGTTGATAAAGGTTTTTGGGTACTTTTGGGTAACAATATGGTATCTCCTTTTCATCTACTCTTAAAAATAACAGCAGAAATACTTTCTATCATCTTAGAAATTGATGAATTTAAAGGTGCATGGAGGGCTTTAGACGTTTTAGCTCCGGAGCAATTATCGTCTTTAAGGCGTGTAGCAACAATAGAAAGTATCGGTTCATCCACAAGAATTGAGGGCAGCAAATTAAGTAATAATGAAGTGGCAGTTATATTATCCAATTTGGAAATAAAACAATTTTCTTCGAGGGATGAATAAGAGGAGGCGGGTTATGCAGAAGTAATGAACTTGGTTTTTCAGCATTTCGAATCTATTCCCTAAACTGAAAATTACATTAAGCTTCACAACGAACTTTTGCAATACAGTCAAAAAGACTACTGGCACAGAGGGAATTACAAAAAATCACCGAACCATGTAGAGGCTTTTGCAGCAGACGGAAAAAGTCTGGACTAAATTTTTATTGCTGAAAGCCAGTTACCTGTATGTACCTTATAGTTCTCTGAAGGCGAGTATTGAACAAAGCAAAGAGGCATACTATCTTTCGCTTCGGCAAACACAAACTACGTTACAAACTGATGCTCCAAACTGGCAACCATGGGTGTTGTTTTTCTTAAAAGCATTGCGTAAGCAAAAACATCTGTTAGAGTTAAAAATGGAGCGGGAAAGATTTCTGATAAATAAAATCTCGCAACTTTTTTTAAAAATATTGGAAATCCTTAAAACTCATGAGATACTAACCATCAGCGAAATAGTAAATCTTATAGATGCAAACCGAAACACTGTGAAAAAGCATCTTGAAAAATTAGTTACCGCTAATAATATTCAACTAAACGGAATTGGCAAAGGGTCGTGGTATAAAATTAAATTTTAAAAGACATTCATACACTTATAAAATACAATAATATAGTTTTTGCAAAAACTTCTGCTTCATTTTTAAACCCAAAATAGGATATTCGAAAAATCAAAAAGTATATTTTTTCATCACATCTGCGCTTTTAATTTCTGAGTTTAAAACTTTATTATTCTTCACGTAAGTATCAATGTTTAACCATTATGCATTGTGGCACAGTTTTTCTTCAATCCATAGCTCACCAAAATGTAACAATTTTAAAACTTAAAAATTATGGACACAACAACCACAACTAACAATGCAGGCGGACAACTATTAGTTGGCATGTTCCGCAATAAAGACAATGCTGAGCAAGCATATGATGATCTAAAAGACTGCGGATACACTTCCGAAGAAATCAACGTAGTAATGGCGAATGACACCCGCGATAAATACTATGGCGATGAAGACAAAGAGCACACTTCCGAAATGGGCAACAAAGCAATGGAAGGCGCAGGAACAGGTGGCGCAATTGGTGGCGTTTTAGGCGGCATTGCAGGAGCCATCGCAGCAATCGGAACCAATCTTTTACTTCCTGGTTTAGGGCTTCTAGTTTTAGGACCTTTGGCAGCAGGGCTTGCAGGCGCAGGCGCAGGCGGATTAGCAGGCGGAATAATCGGTGCATTAGTAGGCGCAGGAATTCCAAAAGATAAAGCAGAGATTTATCACGAAGGTTTGAAGGACGGAAAAATCCTGATTAGCGTGCACACCCACAGTGCGGAAGACACAACCAAACTGAGCACTAAATGGCATGAGTATCAGGTTGACGACATTCACTCTTAAGCGTCAACGTATCATTTTTCACACCCAAAAACAATTAACCATGAAAATCATAATCACATCAGTGATTGCGCTTACCTTATTTGCGTCGTGCACTGAAACAAACAAAGACCGAAACGTGACCGGCGATGAAGATACTGCCGTTCTACAACGGGAAGACAACATTCCTGAAGCGAAGGAAAACTATGTAAACTGGCAGGAAGTGGACTGGACTTCGCCCATCGTTCAATACGATGAGGTAAAATCTAAAGAAGTGCAGGTTCGCACAAAAGACAACTCTTCCATTTTTACTGTGGATGAAAACATACTTTTCGATTTCGACAAATCAGTTCTCAGAGATAACGGAAAGCAAAAGCTGGATGAAATTGCCACTGCCATCAAAAACCGTTACCCTGAAGGAATGTTGGGGATTTATGGCTACACGGATAACATCGGCTCTAAAGAATATAACAAAGAGCTTTCAGAAGCTCGTGCCGAATCCGTTAAGCAATACATGAATCAGCAAACCTCCATTGATATGAGCCGGATAAATACCTACGCCCGCGGAGAGTCTAACCCTGTAGCTGACAACAGCACCGAAGCAGGCAGGCAGAAAAACCGCCGTGTAGATATCGTAGCCAGAAACACGAATTAATTCCGCTGTTTATTTAGGAAAAAAGTTTTCCGCAAGTTTTTGAAAGGCTCCTCACTCAGGAGCCTTTTATTTTTTTAAGAAGATAATCCAACCCTAATAATTCCCCGCATGTAGCAACCGCCGTAATGCTCACGCCAAGCACACCGTGCATGTTCACGTTTTGTCCCGTCAAAAAAAGGTTGGGGATTTTGGTGCGGGTGGAAATGGTGGTTTCCGCCGGTTTATTTACGTTTTTAAGGTTGCCGTATAATGCGCCCTCCGGCGTGCCGGTATAGTCTCTGAAAGTGAGGGGGGTAGCAATGCTTTTAGCAAGGATGTTTCCTTTCAGTTCCGGTATTTGTTTGGAAACTTGCTGCAATAATTTTTCAGCGTGTGCTTCTTTAAAATCATGGTAAGCAC
The DNA here is from genome assembly GCA_965218185.1 of Flavipsychrobacter sp. Taxonomy (GTDB): domain Bacteria; phylum Bacteroidota; class Bacteroidia; order Chitinophagales; family Chitinophagaceae; genus JAFIGV01. Next base: position 53,643 of record CBDCKE010000002.1, on the reverse strand, counting down.
CTTCCCTGCCTGATTTTTTTGCGGAATGATTGAGCGTCGTTTCCCATTGCTTCACCTCATCAAACCGCATGTAAGTAAGAATGGAAACGCTTTCAGCAAAACCGGGGTGGGAGCGGGATTCATTGAAATAGAGCGCATAGTTTTCAGGCCAGTTTTCAGGTTGATAATGCACGGCCTTCCAGACATTTTTAGTGCGGTGCCAGTAAGAATTAAAATGCTGATGGGAGATGGTGTTTGGTTTCAAAACAAGGTTCAGCATGAAGGAAGAAATGGTTTGCTCCAAGCTGTTGATTCTGTTGCGAAATGCCGGTTTTATTAAACTGCTGTTCAGCATTTTTACAAGCAGTTGCGGATGCACGTTGGCAATAAAATGTTTGCCGTAAAAAGTTTGTCCGCTCTCCGTAATGGCATGGGTGATTTTGCCGTTTGCTTCCACCAGTTTAACAACCTCCGTGTTTCTTTCAATCTGCCCGCCGTAATGCCTTAGTTGCTGCGCCAAAAGTTTTGCAATGGATGAGCTTGCCGGGATTATTTTATGGGCGCTGTGAAGATAACTTTCGGTAACAAGTGCGTGGAGGTAAAAAGGTGTTTTATGCAATTCTCCGGCATAAAGAAGATTGTTTCCGGTGAGAATGTTTTGCAGCAAATTGTTTTTGGTGATGCTTTTTAGAACCGCATCTAATGCTAAGGAAGCAACGGCATTTTTTTCAGACGCCTCTCCATTTCTAAGTCTGTAAAGCGGGAAGTGGTCGCCGGTATTTTTTAGAAGTGCCGTATAGTTTTGAAGTGCTTTTCGTTCTTCAGGAAAGGGGGGAGCTAACTGTTCGGTGAAGTTTTCAAAGCCCATTGCAACGGGGAATTGCGTTTCCTCATCACCAAACAAAATCCTGTCGAACCCGCTGCTGTCAAGGCTTTTGAGTTGAAGCTGCTGCATCACGCCGGCGTAGCTCAGGATTTGATGAAGCGTATGTCCGGCTCCCAATCCACCCACATAATGCACGCAACTATCGAAAACCGTTTTCTGATGCGCGAACGATTGCAGGCAGCCGCCAATCTGTTTATTCTTTTCAAGAACGCACACTTTCATGCCTTCTTTTGCCAGCATAACTGCTGAAAGCAAACCGCCTAAACCGCTGCCTACAATTACAACATCGTATGTGTGAGGCAATAGCAAGGCGGCTAAATAAAAGTTCTAAAATTTTTCAGGAAACGCCTGCCATCATCATCTCTTTGATGTCTTCCATAATGCGCTTAGCGATGTTGTTTGCCATTGTTTCTGTGGTGCTTTCGGAGTAAATGCGGATGATGGGTTCGGTGTTGGAAGTGCGCAAATGCACCCAGTCTTTATCGAATTCTATTTTCAGTCCGTCTTCGGTGTTGATGGGTTGCTTTTTATACTTCTCCTTTATTTGCCCGAAAATTTGTTTGACGTTTATTTCTTCGCGAAGCTCCATTTTATTTTTGGAGATGAAGTAGTCAGGATAGCTGCCCCGTAAGGCTTTCGCTGATTTTCCGCTTTTTGCAAGATGGGTTAAAAACAATGCAATGCCGGCAAGTGCATCTCTGCCATAATGCAATTCGGGGATGATGATGCCGCCGTTTCCTTCTCCGCCAATCACAGCATTTGTTTCTTTCATTTTGGAAACCACATTTACTTCGCCCACTGCGCTCGGCGTGTATTTTCCTCCGTGTTTTTCGGTCACATCGCGCAGCGCACGGGTGGACGACATGTTGGAGACAGTGTTTCCTTTTTTGTGAGAAAGCACATAATCTGCAATGGCAACTAATGTATATTCTTCTCCAAAAAGACTTCCATCTTCATTCACAAAACAAAGCCTGTCCACATCAGGGTCAACGGCTATACCAAGGTGAGCGTTTTTCTTTTCTACTGCACTGCAAAGTTCCCGCAGGTTTTCAGGCAATGGCTCCGGATTGTGGGCAAAGTCACCCGTTACTTCTTCATTGATAAGAATGACATCATTTACACCCAAAGCTTTTAAAAGTGGCGGCACGGATAATGCGCCGGTAGAATTAACGGGGTCTACTACCACACAAAATTTCTTAGCGCGGATAGCCTCCACATCAACTAACGGATGTTTCAAAATCTCGTCAATATGCTTTTGGATGTAGAGGTCAGAAGTTTTGAGTTTACCGATTTTATTCACTTCGCTAAAATCATTTTCGCCCCGGTCTGCATAATCCAGAATCCATTGTCCGTTATCGGCGTTTAAAAATTCGCCTTCGCTGTTCAGTAATTTCAGTGCGTTCCATTCTTTGGGATTGTGGCTTGCTGTAAGGATAATTCCACCGGCTGCATTTTCCATTTTCACCGCCATTTCAACAGTTGGCGTTGTGCTTAAGCCAAGGTCTAAAACATCAAAACCCATGCTCTGCAAAGTTGCTGAAACAAGGTTGCGTACCATCTCTCCGCTCATGCGTCCGTCCCTGCCAATTATAATCAGGTTTCCGGCTGAATTTTCCTTTACCCATGCAGCGTATGCAGCCGTAAACTTTACCACATCAATAGGCGTCAAAGCATTGCCCGGCTTACCTCCTATGGTTCCCCTGATTCCCGAAATTGATTTTATTAACGCCATATTTTTTAAGTGTCGACAGGTTTTAAAAAATGAAGTCGCGAAGATAAGGGTTTGACCTTGCGAACAGGAATTCAGCAGGTGCAATAACTACTGTTTGGGAAAGCTATTTACGCAATTTGCAGGGCATAGTTTTCATGAGATTTCCTCCTTAAAAAAAAGCATTATGGAAAAGCTGCAAGACATCATAATTGAAACGCCTAAAGGAAGTGCAATAAAATACGTGTGGGATGAAAAAGTGAAAAAAATGCGCTTAAAACGAGTCTTGCCTTCGGGTCTTCATTTTCCTTTCAATTTTGGATTCTTCCCGCGCACATTTGCTGAAGATGGTGACCCGCTGGATGTGTTGCTTTTGATGGAGATTCCTTTAGCCCCAAATACTATGGTGAACGCACGGATTATCGGAGCAATGAAAGTGGAGCAAACGAAATTAAAAACCTACAGAAACGACCGGATAATAGCAGTGGAATGCACGTGTGAAGTATATGGTCATTACCAACAAATAAGTGACGTTAGTGAATCCCTGAAAAAGCAATTAACTCATTTCTTCAAAGCCTACAATAGTTATCGCGGGTTGGAATTTAAAACCATTGGTTGGGCAGATGTGGACGAGGCAATAACGCTTATTGAAGCCGCGAAACTTTCTAAATAAAAACGCCACGCAAAAAAGACGTGGCGCATTTTGTACTTACTAAAATATTTTTTAAACAGGCTGCAATGCTTCCCTGATGCGGCTTTCAACCTCTTCTGCTATTTCAGGATTATCGTTCAGGAATTGCTTCACAGCATCCCTGCCTTGCCCAATTTTGCTGTCGCCATAAGCAAACCAGCTTCCGCTTTTCTGCAAAATGTTCAGTTCCACGCCCATGTCAATAATCTCACCGATTTTGCTGATGCCTTCTCCGAAAATAATATCAAACTCTACCTGGCGGAAAGGCGGAGCAACCTTGTTTTTTACCACTTTCACGCGGGTGCGGTTTCCGCTTGCCTGGTCGCCATCTTTTATCTGCGCAATCCTGCGGATGTCTAAACGAACCGAAGCATAGAACTTCAGCGCATTACCTCCGGTTGTCGTTTCCGGATTTCCAAACATCACGCCTATTTTTTCGCGGAGCTGATTAATGAAAATACAGATGGTGCCGGTGCGGTTGATTGTTGCAGTCAGTTTACGTAATGCCTGGCTCATAAGGCGCGCATGCAAGCCCATTTTGCTTTCCCCCATTTCGCCTTCCAGTTCTGATTTTGGCACAAGTGCAGCCACGGAGTCAATAACTACAACGTCTACAGCTCCTGAAGAAATAAGCCGGTCGGCAATTTCCAATGCCTGCTCACCATAGTCTGGTTGGGAGATGATAAGATTGTCAACATCTACACCCAGTTTACGGGCATACATGGCGTCAAAAGCATGCTCTGCATCAATGATGGCACACATGCCGCCCAATTTCTGCGCTTCTGCAATGGTGTGGATAGCGATGGTTGTTTTACCGGAAGATTCTGGTCCGTAAATTTCTACCACTCTCCCGCGGGGTAATCCGCCAACGCCAAGTGCCACATCAAGACCTAAAGAACCGGTGCTTATGACTTCAATTTTATCATGCTGCTTATCGCCAAGCATCATTATGGAGCCTTTTCCATAGTCTTTTTCAATTTTATCGAGTGCCATTTTAAGCACTTTCATTTTATCGTCTGTTGCCATAATTATTTGGTTTTTCTAAAAATTTTCAATCAAAAATACACGAAACAATTCCCTCATTATAGAGAAAAAATCGGGCATTGTAATCTGTTTATCAATTGGACTAATGAACGAAAGCCATTGCGCAGGCAATGACTTTCAATTATTTCTTCAATAACGCACGTTAGATTCTGAAGTGGGAAAATGCCTTATTTGCATCTGCCATTCTGTGCGTGTCTTCTTTTTTCTTAAAAGCTGAACCTTCCCCTTTTGATGCGGCAACGATTTCATTCGCCAGTTTGTCGGCAATTGTTTTTCCGTTGCGCTCGCGGCTAAAACGAATCAGCCATTTCATGCTGAGGGAAATTTTTCGGTCGGGGCGCACTTCGGTAGGAATCTGAAAAGTTGCTCCGCCAATTCTGCGGCTACGAACCTCTACTGAAGGCGTAACATTTGCTAGTGCGCGTTTCCACACTTCGTGTCCTTCTTCACCCGTCATCTGGCTCACTTTATCCAGAGCATCGTAAAACGCACTTAATACTACAGTTTTATTTCCGCCCCACATCAGGCAATTTACAAAACGGGTAACCATTTTGTCATTGAATTTTGGATCGGGAGCTAAAGGAAGTTTTTTGGCTTGTGCCTTTCTCATCTTAAAGGATGGCTTTTTTGTTGACTAAAATTATTTTTTGGCTTTTTCTCTTTTCGTTCCGTATTTGGAGCGGCTTTGTTTGCGGTCTTTCACACCGGCTGTATCTAAAGCACCGCGCACTATGTGATAACGCACACCCGGTAAATCCTTCACACGCCCGCCTCTTATGAGCACGATGGAGTGTTCCTGAAGGTTGTGACCTTCACCAGGGATGTAAGCAATTACCTCAATTTTATTGGTGAGGCGCACTTTGGCAACTTTGCGAAGGGCGGAGTTTGGTTTCTTTGGAGTAGTAGTGTAAACACGTGTGCAAACGCCGCGGCGTTGCGGACAAGCGTCCAGCGCACGGGATTTAGATTTTGCACGAACCTGCTCACGACCTTTACGAACTAATTGTTGGATTGTAGGCATTAATTACCGTTAATGAAAATTTTTAAAAAGGACTGCAAAGGTAAGGGAACTTTCTTAAGAGCCAACAATTTTTTTTGAAGCTACAATTGCTCAATTTCTGCTGGTAATTATTTTCAGAAAATCTTCTGCCGCATATACTTCCATAGAGGCAAAGTAAAAGTCAGTCGTATCTTCTGTAACAATAAAATTGCAACCGGCATGTTTTGCTGAAAAATATTCCAGACCGTCTTCATAATCCAAAATCTGAACATCTTCCGCTGCGCAAATGGCTTCTTTTTTGCCGCAGGTTGCAATTTCGATATGCTTCGCTAAAAGGGATATTTTTTCTTTAGCGCCCCTTGAACCATGCTTTTTCTCTGCGAAATAATAGGCTATTGCAAGGCAAACGGCGGAAGTGTAAATGCGTACACCTTTTTTATCGTTTAGGCTTAAAACCTTTGCTGCGTAAGGGTAAACCGGATATTCCTGATTGATAACGGCTACCAGAATATTGGCATCCAGAAACAGCCTCATTTTTTGGACTTAAAAAATTCTTCCTTCATGGCTTTGCGGCTGCGCGGTTTAGTGACGTAGGAAACATCTCCTTCTGATACCTGCGAAACCCATTCAGAAATTGGCAGTTCTTCAATGCTTGTGTAACCGGCATTTGTAGCTTTCCGAAGCAAAACTTCAATAAGGCGGCTTAGACTCATACCTTTTTCTTCGGCAAATTCTTTTGCTTTGCTGATTACTGCGGTGTTGAAACTTAATGTTACTTTGGAATCCATAACCTGTTGTTTTTTACACAGCAAAGTTACAAATTCCTTACGTACAAACTCCATCTCCTAAAAATTTTTTTTCAAAAAAAACAAGCAAATGCAATTCGGAAAAGCAGATGAAGTGGACCTCGGGGAAATAGATTTTTCATTTCCGCCGGAGCCTCCGCAAAATGCAAAGATTTTGAAACAAAGCGGCCCCTCAAAAACCAAATTTTACATTGGATGTGCAAAGTGGGGAAGAAAAGATTGGGTTGGGAAATTATATCCCACAGGCACCAAAGAAAAAGACTTTTTGGAGTATTACGCCAGGCTGTTTAATGCTATTGAATTCAACGCAACTTTTTACAAATCGCCTTCCCGCGACCAGGTAAAAAAATGGAAAGAAAAAGTGGGCGCTGATTTTAAGTTTTGCCCAAAGTTTACACAGTCCATCACGCACTTTAAAAGGCTGCAAAATGCAGCGCCTGAAGTGGATGCTTTTTTAGAAGCGATTCATGAATTTGGCGAAAACCTTGGTCCAATCTTCCTGATGCCGAACCCGCAAATGGCACCAAAACATTTAGACGTGATTGTTTCTTTTCTTAAAAATCTGCCTCAGGATGTAGATGTTTTTTTAGAACTCCGCCATGCTGATTGGTATCAAAACGGCTATAACGATGAACTATACGAAGCGTTGCAAAACCTGAAACGAGGTACTATAATTACAGATGCAGCAGGCAGGCGGGATGCGGTGCACATGCACCTTTCAACCCCGGAATGCTTTATCCGGTTTGTGGGAAATTCTTTGCATCCTACTGATTATAAAAGGATAGACGAATGGGTGCAGCAAATCAAAAAATGGATGAAGGAAGGACTAAAAACCTGCTACTTTTTTATGCATCAGCATGAAGAATTGCATTCCCCGGAACTGATACATTATTTCATTGAAAAACTAAACGAAGAAGCAGACACGGATATTCCATTGTTCGAAATGCAGTCGTAAGAAAAAACATTTTTACAGGCTAATAAAATCAAGTGCTGCATTTTTTCCAAAAGCTTCCCGAATCCGCTCTGGATGCGTATCTGAAAGGATGACCTGACCAAATTCCGGACTTTGGATGATGCGCAATAAAGCTTCCATTCTTTGCTGGTCCAGCTTCTCAAAAATATCATCCAGCAACAAAACCGGCGCATGTCCTTGCTTGTTTTTTAGGTAAGCATATTGAGCAAGCTTCAGGGCAAATAGGTAACTCTTCTTTTGCCCTTGTGAGCCAAATTGTTTAAGCTCCATTTCATTGAATCCAAACAGCACATCGTCCTTATGCAAGCCCTTCGAAGTTCTTTGCAAACGCAAGTCATTCTGAAAAGAATTTTCCAATAAAATGGGCAACTCTTTTTCCTGCAAATCAGAAACGTAGGTCATGCCGATGCTTTCTTTGCCGCCAGATAATTGTTTATAAAAATTGGTAAACAACGGTATGAACTCAAGGATGAAAACGCTGCGTTGATTATAAATTTCTGAACCAAAAAAAGAAAGCTGCTGATTGTAAAATTCCAGTTCTGCATTTTTAAAAGGCGGGTTGATGGAATGCAGTTTCAACCATGCATTTCGCTGCAATAAAATCCGCTGATACTGAAGGATTGCTTCCAGATAATTCCTGTCCGTCTGGCTTAAAATTCCGTCCATCCATTTTCTTCGCAAATCGCTGCCTCCGTTTATCAATTCCATGTCGTCAGGCGCTATCATTACGGCGGCAAATTTCCCAATGTGGTCGTTCGGCTTTTCGTAAGGGGCACCATTTGAAAAGACTTCTTTTTTGCCAGCTTTCCATTTGCATTTTATAACTTCCTCTTCATTATTTCCGCCTGAAAAAATGCCTTCAATTCTAAAGCCTTCAGTTCCTTTCATCACGCTTTGATGCTGGTAAGCACTGAAATAACTTTTAGTGTAGCAGAGATAATAAACAGCATCCAGCAAATTGGTTTTTCCGCTGCCGTTAAAGCCTGTAATGCACGTTATACGCTCCGAAAAAAGAAAGGTTGCCGCGGCATAATTCCGAAACTGGAAGAGCGTTATTTTTTGGATGGTATTCAACAGGATGGCGCGAGCAAAAAAAGTTTTTCTATTTTCGCGGACAAATTTAGAGAATCGGTGCAGACTCCCTTCGGAAAAGAAACCTATTTATACTGGTATGAAACCATGCTTTTGCTGCGTCGCTTTGAGGAAAAAGCGGGACAGCTTTACGGAATGCAGAAAATCCGTGGTTTTTGCCATTTATATATTGGTCAGGAAGCTTTAGCAGCGGGCGCCATGACGGCAATCCGCGATGATGACAACATGATTACCGCATACCGCGACCATGGCCTTGCAATTGCCAAAGGCATTCCTGCGAAAGAATGTATGGCTGAGCTTTTTGGAAAAGCCACAGGATGTACGAAAGGCAAAGGCGGTTCCATGCACTTCTTCTCAAAAGAAAAAAGATTTTTTGGCGGACATGGTATTGTTGGTGGACAAATTGGATTAGGCGCCGGCATTGCCTTCGCAGACCAATATCTTGACAACGACCGCATTACCCTTTGTTATTTTGGAGATGGCGCAGCGCGGCAAGGCATGTTGCACGAAACTTTTAACCTCGCCATGCTTTGGAATCTTCCCGTTGTTTTTATTTGCGAAAACAACCATTATGCAATGGGAACTTCCGTAGAGCGAACTTCTAAAGTGCTGGATATTTACCGGCTTGCAGATGCTTACGATATGCCCGGCGATTCTATTGACGGGATGAGTTGTGAAGAAGTGCACAAAGCGATTGAGCGGGCTGCAAGGCGTGCAAGAGAAAAAGGCGGACCCACTTTTCTGGAAATAAAAACATACCGTTATCGCGGGCATTCCATGAGCGACCCTGCAAAATATCGCACCAAAGAAGAACTCGAAGAATACAAAGAAAAGGACCCGATTAATCAGGTGCTTAAAACCATCAAAGAAAATAACTGGGCTACTGACGAAGAAATTGAAAGCATCAACGAAAAGGTGAAAAACGAAGTGGAAGAAGCCGTACAGTTTGCGGAGGAAAGCCCCTACCCTGATGAAAGCGAAGTGTATAAAGACATTTACGTAGAAGACGATTATCCTTACATCATGGTGTAACAACCTTTAGCAATAAAACGAAAAAATACAATTCCTCAAAAAACAACAACCTAAAAGTTTACAAACAAGAAAATGGCAAATACAGTTAGAAACAAGCCAGGCGGAGAAAAAGTAGTAGTAGAAGACCACGAAATCCTCGACAACCTTCAAAGCAAATACGAGCAAAATAAGAAACTCATAAACGGAGTTGTAACCGCAGTGCTGGTGTTGGTTGTAGGCTTTTTTGCTTACCAGAAGTTTATTAAAGAACCCAACGAAAGTAAAGCTGCAAACGCGATTTCATTTGCCCAAATGAACTTTCAGCAAGACTCTCTGAACGTTGCGTTGAATGGCGACGGACAAAAAATGGGCTTCGTGAAAATTGCTAAAAAATACAGCGGCACTAAAGCCGGAAACCTTGCCAATTATTACGCGGGCGTTTCTTACCTGCAAATGGGAAATACTAAAGAGGCAATAAAGTATCTTAAAGAGTTTGACGATGAAGGCACCAGCCTTGGTTTAGCAGCCAATGGTGCGCTGGGCGATGCTTACATGGAAAGCGGCAACGTAAAGGAAGGCATTGACCACTACAAAAAAGCAGCATCTGATAAAGATAATTCTGTGCTTACCCCAATGTATTTATACCGCGCAGCGCTTGCTTACGAAATGAATAAACAACCTGACCAGGCAATTGATGCGTACAAGCGTATTAAAAACGAGTTTCCACAAAGCCAGCAGGCGCGCGAAACGGATAAAAACCTGGCGCGTCTTGGTGTGCTCGACTAAAAATTTTTTTCAAAAAAGGATTTGATTTTTCTGCAAAATTTTTGAACAACCGGAAGGTGAAAAAGAAAGTTTCGGCTTGCTTCTTCACCTTTCTTTTTTGTTTTTGTTTTTTTATTTTTTATTTTTTATTGCCGGACGGATGTCGTTACAAACAAACACTTTGCTGCAAACCGAATCGTTGAACCGCCTGAAGGGCGCGCGGATAGCCATTGTGAATACAGAATGGAACAGCAGGATTGTAGAAGAACAAATGAAAGGCTGCGAAAAAATTTTAAAAGAATTTGACGTCGTAATCACTGAAATTATCACCGTTCCCGGATGTTTTGAAATTCCATTTGCCTGTAAAAAATTATGGGATTTACAGGAGGAAAAAGGCGCTGAATATTATTTGCCGGATGCCATTATTGCTTTTGGTGCAGTGGTTCGTGGAGGCACGTCGCATTTTGAATACGTCTGTAATGCAGTAACCAATGGCATTGCGCAGCTAAACCTGATGCTTCCGGTTCCGGTTATCTTTGGCATTCTCACTGTAAATAATGAAGAGCAAGCCTGGGAAAGACTAGGAGGTGCACATGGGCATAAAGGCGAAGAGGCTGCCATCACTGCTCTGAAAATGATTCAGCTTTTCAACGATTAACCTTCTGTCATCTTTTCTGAAATAAACCAATGCACGTACAGCTTTTTGTTCCTTGTTTTGTAGACCAGCTTTATCCTGACACCGCTTTAAACATGGTGAAAGTGTTAGAAAAACTGGGCTGTTCCGTGTCTTACAATCCTTCTCAAACCTGCTGCGGGCAACCTGCTTTCAATGCCGGATATTGGGAAGAAGCCAGAGAAGTTGCTGCAAAATTTTTAAACGATTTTTCAGGAGAGGGATACATTGTTAGCCCCAGCGGTTCCTGCATCGGGTATGTTCGGAATTATTACGAGCGTCTTTTTGAAAACAGTCCGCAACACAACGTCAGCAACCTGGTGCGCAGCAAAATGTTTGAGTTCACAGAGTTCATCACCGGTGTTTTAAAAAGAGAAAACGTAGGTGCGGCTTTTCCTGCAAAAGCAACTTATCATGATGCCTGCGGAGCGCTGCGGGAATGCGGTATAAAAGAGGCTCCCCGAAAATTATTAGCACAGGTGAAAGGATTGGAACTTACCGAAATGAAGGAGTGTGAAACCTGCTGTGGGTTTGGAGGAACATTTGCCGTGAAGCACGAAGCTATTTCCATTGGCATGGCGCAAACAAAAGTGGCAAGTGCTTTGGAAACCGGCGCGGAATACATCATTTCAACAGACGTAAGCTGCCTGATGCATTTGCAGGGCTACATCAATCATCATGGATTTCCGGTTAAAACGATTCACATTGCAGACGTGTTGGCAGCGGGATATTGAATAGCAATCCTAAAAAAATGCCTGTTCTATTTTTTTTAAAACAGGCATTTCTTGAAGAAATTAGAAAGCAAAAATCAGAGCCCTTACACCAACGCTGCGTCCAGCATTATCTCACAATTGTAGGCTTTGCTAACCGGGCAATTATCCTTCGCTTCTTTTGCGCAGGATTCAAATTTTGTAGCATCCATTCCCGGCACTTTTGCACGCACCACGAGTTCACTTTTTTTAATGCCGCCATCTTCCAGAGAAATGAAGCAATCTGTTTTTATTTCCTCCGGCGTAAAACCTGCCTCGCCTAAAACGAATGAGAGTTTCATGGAAAAACAGCCCGCATGTGCCGCTGCCATTAATTCTTCCGGGTTTGTGCCTTTGCCGTCTTCAAAACGAGTTTTGTAAGAAAGCTGTGCGTCGCTTAATACGCCGCTCTGCGTGTTTATTTTTCCGGAGCCTTCTTTTCCTGAACCGTTCCAAACGGCTGTTGCATTTCTTTTCATGATTGTTTGTTGTTTTTAAAAATTTGGTGAAGTTTCCAAAGGAACTAAAAAAATCGCTCCTGCCAAATGCTTTTTTTAAAAAACAAGCTTTGATAAAGCACCTCCTTTTCCTACATTTGCCGCTCATTTCCACATTTACATAATGCAGGCATCCGTCAAGATTTTTTCGGGAACTAATTCTCAATACCTGGCTGAAAAAATAGCAAAATCTTTCGGCAAAGCGTTAGGGAAACTTGAAATCCCAAAATTTAGTGACGGCGAATTTCAGCCTGAATATCAGGAAAGCATTCGGGGAGATTATGTTTTTTTAGTGCAAAGTACCTTCGCCCCGGCTGATAATTTAATGGAATTGCTGATGATGATTGATGCTGCACGTCGCGCATCTGCGGGATATATTACGGCTGTAATACCCTATTTCGGTTATGCACGTCAGGATAGAAAGGATAAACCTCGTGTTTCTATTGCATCTAAATTAGTTGCCAACCTGCTCACTAAAGCCGGTGCCGACCGCGTAATGACAATGGATTTGCACGCGCCGCAGATTCAAGGATTTTTCGATATTCCGGTAGACCATCTGGATGCTTCGGCTATTTTTATTCCTTATATTGAAAACCTGAAAATCGAAAACCTTATCTTTGCCGCCCCTGACGTAGGAAGCACCAATCGCGTGCGGGAGGTTGCCAAATATTTTGAAGTGGATATGGTGATTTGCGATAAGCAACGCAAGCGGGCAAATGAAATAGCTGCCATGACGGTGATTGGCGAAGTGGCAGGGAAAAATGTAGTTCTTATTGATGATATTTGTGATACTGCCGGAACGCTTTCCAAAAGTGCAGCAATATTAATGGAGCGGGGCGCTTTATCGGTTCGCGCCTTTTGCACTCACCCTGTTTTAAGCGGAAAAGCATATGAAAACATTACTAATTCTGAGTTAGAAGAATTGGTAGTTTGCGATACCATTCCATTAAAACAGCAAATTGAAAAAATAAAAGTGTTGGCTACCGGAGAGCTATTTGCAGTTGCCATTCGCAATACGTTTGAAAATAAAAGTATCAGCTCGTTGTTTATTCATGCGAGAAGAAAATAAATAATTAAAGACTGTTTAAACATCAAAATCTGTCCCGCGCTGAAAGCGGTAAAAACTTCAAAAACTAAAATAATAACGCGTTTTCAACGTCCGGATGTTCTGACAGATATTCAATCGGCGCTGAAAGCAAAAACAAAAAAACACGATGAACAGTGTAAAAATTGAAGGAAAAACAAGAAGCGATTTTGGCAAAAAACATACACGCCAGCTTCGTTCTGAAGGGCAGGTGCCCTGCGTCATTTATGGCGACAAAAATGTTCACTTTAGCGCGCCGGTGCTTAGTTTTCGGTCACTGGTATACACCCCTGAATTTCAGCTTGCTGAAATAACCGTTGACGGCACTATGCACCGCTGCATTATGAAAGATATACAGTTTGACGTAGTAACCGATGAGTTAAACCATCTTGATTTTCTGGAATTGAGCGAGGGTCGCAGAATTGTGGCAGACTTACCGTTGAAATTCACAGGTGCTCCCGCAGGCGTAAAAGCAGGCGGTCGTTTGGAAGTAAAAATGAAATCGTTAAAGGTGCGCACACTGCCGAAGCATCTTGTTTCCGCGATTGAGGTTGACATTGAAAACCTGCAGTTGAATGAAAACGTGCGTGTACAGGATGTGCAGGCTCCGGAAATGGAAATTATGAATTCTCCGCGTATTCCCATTGCTTCCATTGTGCTGACGCGTGCATTGAAGCAGGCTGAAAGCGAAGAAGCTAAGGCAGCAAAAAAATAATCGCTTCCTTGTTGGTTAAGGAATGCTGACCAAAAAACAACTAACCCTTGAATTTTTCAGGGGTTTTTTATTTTTACAACATTCAATGCTTTTCTCAATTAATCAACATGACTACCTACAATAACGTTGTCGAATACATCTCACAATTTCCGAAAGAAGTGCAGCAGATTTTAGAAGCCGTTAGAATTACCATTCAGGAAGCGGCTCCACAGGCAACCGAAAAAATAAGCTACGGTATTCCCACATTTTATCAATCAGAAAATCTGGTGCATTTTGCGGGTTATAAAAATCACATTGGCTTCTATCCGGGAGCGGAAGCTATAAAGGTTTTTAGTAAAGATTTTGAAGGACTTAAAACTTCCAAAGGTGCAGTACAATTTCCGTTTTCAGAACCGCTGCCGTTGGAGTTGATTAAACAGATTGTTGCCTACAGGCTGGAGCGTTTAAAGGAGAAAGCCACTGGTAAGTGAACTTAATAAATAATCTCAGCCATTCCAACCAACATTCTAATAACTGCGTCTTTTCAGCAAATCACTTTTATGATGCGTTTTATTTTACTTTTTGTTTTCAGTCTTTTTTGTTACAAGAGCAGCAATGCACAATCTTATTGTGATTCGCTTGAGGTGCAGGTGGCGTACCATCCATTCTTTGATTCGCTTCTCGAAATAAGGGTGCACAACCAAAGTCAGCACTTTTTCAATTATCCTGCTTTTGTAGTATTGAATGCCAATAATGATACCGTTGCAAAAGAAGTAGTGAACCTTTTTGGAATCGGGCAATACTCCATCCACGTCGCGAATATTAGTCCTGCATTTCTTTCTGCGCCCGATTTTTCAGGAACGCTGCAACTTTATGAAGGCTTCTTTGATACGCTTTCTTGTTCGTTTCCTTATGAATTCAAATTGTGCCCAACCACCTGCAAACCTCTAACTGTTTCAATAGCGAATTACGGTAGTGCTTCTGTAACCGGTTCTGTGAAGTATGAATTAAGGAATGCACTCTCTCAGGTGGTAAAAAGCGGAATGCTCACGCTGGATAATTTACATCAGCAAACAGCCGATACTGCCTGCCTCATGCCGGGAGCTTACAACGTGCGGTTCTTCCAAAATTCCTTATCGCAGGGAGGAAATAAAACGGCAATCATCACGCAGGATTCAGCTACTTTCCCTTATTTGACGTGGGATATCAATCAGTTTATAGACACCAGTTTCGGATTTGATTTTTACAAAAAATGCACTTCCGTTACCTCTGTGAATCCTGTCATCAGTATCACTGAAAATCCAATAAAAATCAGTGTGAAAAATGGGATACTATCTCTACAAAATACTTCATCAGAAAAGATTGAAAACGCTCTGCTAATCAGTATGGACGGAAAAATAGTAAACAGCCGGAATGCAGGCGGGGCTGAGCTTTCAATGGATGTGAGCGGATTGGCAACTGGAATTTATGTAGTTCAGGTGCGGGTGGGTAAAAAGGTTTGGTGTCAATGCCTAAAAACCGTTGACTGGTATTTGCCTCATAAAAGAAGAGTCTGCAATCAAGATACTTAGAGTCTGAGGCTTTGTTTGACCCACTTATGGGGGGGCTTACACCCCCTCACAAATGAAGTCTGCTTCCAATGACCTCGTCATCTTCGGCTTTGTTTGCCCGACCAAAAGTACCCCATCGTTTTCATACTCAATCGGGCTTTGGTATTGTAACGATTTATGCGGCCGGTCTGTATTATATAACTTCACCGACTTTACCACTTCCCGCTTCAATGCTGCCAAATTATTTATACTCCGGTGCGCCAAATAGTTATTCTTTATAATCCCGTTTAAACGCTCTGCTTTTCCATTCTCCCACGCCCATTCGCACATACTATTGTGCATTTTATGCTTGCGGGTGAAGGCTAAAAATTCCTGATCATAATACTGGCCGCCTCCGTCTGAATGGAAAATTATCCCTGCTGAAAGTTGCCCGCCGCGGTTTGCTACTGCCATCCGCAGAGCCGGCAAAGTGGTCTGCTCCGTGCTCAGTCGGTCGGAAACCTGATAGCCCAATATGCGACGTGAAAAACAATCCATTACGAAGGTGATGTAGTAGTACCGCTCCCCCACTTCGAAGTAGGTAATGTCACTGCTCCACGCCTCGTTCAGACGTTGTAAAATCTTACCGCTAAGCAAATCAGGAAAACGAATCACACCGCTGCTATCGGTGGTGCGAGGCCGCAACTGGCGCGGCTTTGAGCTTAGTCCCTGCGCTTTGCAAAAATGCTCAAATGCGTCCCTGCCAATGCCTTCAGGCTGTAGCTTGTGATACATAGCACGACAACTTAACGTGGGATGGTCGGCACGGATCTGCATTATTAAAGTCCACAAGTCTGCCTGGCGTTTTTCTGCCTTTAGAATACGGTTCAGCATCTGATGCACACCCTGACGGGTAACACCCGTTGCACGGTAAAGATTGTTTAGACTAACGCTCATGGCTTCCCTGTTTCTCCAGAACCAAATGAGGGCGTTTCTGAAAATTTTTTTTTGATGTCCACACCGTAAGTCTCTTCCGCTAATTCAATCATCTTGTCCCGAAAGTCAAGCTGCAATTGCTTCTGCCCAACGGCGCGTTCCAGTTCAGCCACCTTCCGCTCCAGCTCCCGCAGCTTCAGTGTATCACTTTCCGATTCAACAATGGTGCGCACTCCTTTCATATAATTGACCCCGAATTTATTTAGCCACTTAGACACGCTGTTCTCGCGCACCTCATACTGACGACTTACCTGCGCAATAGTCGTAATTTTCTGTTCAATTTCCCGAACTTTCTTGCGCTTAAACTCTTCACTGAAGAACCGCCGCCGCCGCTCCTCCGTACTCTGTTTAAACTGCATCCTGTTTGCCATAATATCAATGGTTTTAAAAGTGAAAAATCTCTTTAAAACCAGTCAACTTATTTCAGGCACCGACATGGAGGGAGAAGATTTTTATTGTGAATTAATTTCAGAACCTGCCGAAAAAAGAAAAACCTTTGAGCGAATCAAAGGTTTTTTTGTGTTGTGCCCGGAACAGGAATCGAACCTGCACTCCCTTGCGAAAACCAGATTTTGAGTCTAGCGCGTCTACCAATTCCGCCATCCGGGCGATTTTGAAATGGAGCGGCAAAGTAAAAGAGATTTTGGTTGCGAAGCAAATAAAATGGGCATCATCTCTACGCCTAAAGCATCCGCGCAGCAATCCGCAAAAGGTATTTTTTCCGGAAATAATAATCCTTCACTTGCAGTAACAGCGCTTCACTCCGGTTACCCTTTTCAAATTGCAATAGCAATGGCTTCACATCTCGTTTCCAGTTTTCCAAATGCTCTTCTAATGCCGCTTTTGCAAGTTTAATCTCGCCTCCGGTTGCTTCGTCCACAGCTTCATTCAGTTCCATCATCTCCATTAAAAAATCCGGCGGCAGCGCATACTTTTCTTCTTCTTCCAGCAGATTGTGCCTTTGCAAAAGATACTTCATCGTAGCGTCTTCATTGCTCAGTGTTTTATAAGCGGCATTGTTGAGCGCACTCATTTTTAAAGCCTCAGCCTGAGCATCATTACTGCCCAAAGTGGCGCGGTCAGGGTGATGCAAACGGCTGAGTTCAAAGTATTTTTTCTTCACCGCAGCAGCATCTGGATGGAAGGTTTCAGGCATTCCGTAAAGCTCAAAATAGTTTAGCATGGTGCAAAGGTGCGGCGTTTATATTTGCGCGCTAAAGGGAAAACTATGATACGCATCGGGCTTATCCGCGAAGAAAAAAATCCACCGGATACGCGCGTGGCATTGAGTCCGCAGCAATGCGTGCGCATCATGAATCAATATCCTGAAGTCACCATTGTGGCGGAGCCTTCCCCTTCCCGTTGCTTCCCCGATGCCGACTATCAATCTGCCGGAATTCCATTGCAGGATGACCTCTCCGGCTGCGACATTTTATTGGGCATTAAAGAAGTGCCGGTTGAAAAATTAATTCCCGGCAAAACCTACTTCTTCTTTTCGCACACCAAGAAAAAGCAACCTTACAACCAAAAGCTGATGTGGGCAATGATTGCTAAAAACATTCGCCTCATAGACTATGAATGCCTTACCCACACTGACGGACAGCGAATTTTAGGCTTTGGGCATTTCGCCGGATTGGTAGGTGCGCACAATGGCTTGCTTACTTATGGAAGAAAGTGGGGACTTTATAAATTGAGGCCTGCTCATGAGTGTTTTGACCTTGAAGAAATGACGGCGCAGTATCAGGACATCAAACTTCCACCGCTGAAAATTGCCGTTACCGGTTCAGGAAAAGTGGCTGCAGGCGTGGTGGAAATTATGCACCGTTTTGATGTGGATTATGTAGAGCCTGAAGACTATCTCGAAAACAATTTTGACTATCCCGTTTACACCCATTTTAAAGGCCACACGCTTTATGTGCGCAAAGACAATGGCACTTATCACCGCGATGATTTTCACCGCTACCCGCAAGATTATCAGTGTGTTTTCAAACGCTATTTGCCCGTAACCGACGTGTTGATGAACGGCATTTATTGGGATAAAGACATTCCCCGCTTGTTCGAAAAAGAAGACATAAAAATGATGGACTACAAGGCGCTTGTAATTGCCGATATCACTTGCGATGTGAACGGCTCAGTGCCCATTAATGATGGCGCATCCACGATTGCAGAACCGGTGTATGGCGTGCGGAGAGATAGTTTGGAGCGTACCATGCCTTTTCTCCACAGCCACGAAGTAATTGATTTAATGGCAGTAGATAACCTCCCGAATGAACTGCCGCGCGATGCATCAGAACACTTTGGTCAGCACCTCGAAAAGTTTGTTTTTCCAGAATTATTTATGGATGCCGAAAGCGATATTCTGAAACGCGCAACCATTTGCAGAAACGGAAAACTGACGGACGATTATGCCTATCTCAGCGATTATGCTTATTGATTTTCAGAAGAAGAAATAACAACGCGCAGCATCACCATTTCTTCAAAATATTCCGTACTGCTTTTCTGATTTCCGGAAAATGAAACTCAAAACCGGAGCGCCGCAATTTCTCATCACTCACGGTGCAGCTTTTTAAAACCTCCTGCGCCATCTCCCCAAAACCCATCTTCAAAAACAAAGCAGGCACGTAAACCGGAATTTTTATGCCGCCTTTTTCTTTGGCTATGGCTTCCATCAAAGCCTTGTGGGATACGGGTTTCGGAGCCACTGTGTTGAAAATGCCTTCCGCTTTTTCTTCTTTCAATGCCCACAGAATAATGCGGGATAAATCACCCACGTGAATCCAGCTAACCATTTGTTTTCCGGAGCCAAGGATAGGAACGATGCCAAAACTTTGTGGCTTCGCGAAAGCAGAAAATGCGCCGCCATCGCTTCCCAAAACGATTCCGAAACGCAACACTACGCGGCGCAAAAATGAAGCAGCATCGTTGCTTGATGCTTCCCATTGAATGCAGGTTTTGGCAAGGAAATCATCGTAAGGCGCTGCATCTTCTTTGAAAGGAATGTCTGCATTCTCCCGGTCAGGGCCATAAAAACCAATGGCTGATGCGGAAACTAAAACCTTGCAATCGGGTGCATATTTTTTTAGATTTTCAACCAGAAATAAGGTGCCTTCTACGCGGCTTTTCACGATGGTTTTTTTCCGTTCGTCTGTCCATCTTTTATCGGCAACGCCCGCGCCCGCTAAATGCACCATGCCGTTCAGGTTTTGAAACGCTGCTTCATCACATTGCTTTTCTGCGGGATTCCACAACGCATATTTTAAGCCTTGTTTGCCGCTGTGCGATTCCGGATGACGCGTAAAAATGACTACATCAAAACCTTCTTTCAAAAGCAATGTGCACAGATGCCCGCCAACGAAGCCCGTTCCACCTGTAATGCCGATTATTTGTTTCATCAAAAAAAATTATTAATGCAAAGGTGCATGATAGGATAATTATTCCAGGCTAACGGGAAACGTCGCCTGCGCATCCGTTTCTCCTCCGGCAGCGTCAGGCGTTTGTGCGTTTTTATTAGTGGGCAAATGTTTAAGGGTGATGACTAAAATTCCGTTACCTAAAGCGCCGGTAGTGATTTTTATCTTTTGATTGAAAGGATTGCCATTATCATCCACCGTCCCATTATCTGCAATAATGGAACCCGCACCGGCATTGGGCGTCGACTGAAATAAAAACAAGTGTTCCGTATTTTCTTGGAGCACTTCAGCGGTCACGTCTTCCGGAGGTAATGCCTGGTCGTTTGAAAGCAAGACTTCGGCATCAAAACTTTGGTTGGCAGGAAGGCGCAGCGTGTCGATGAAAATGTTGCCCGTGCCGTTTTCAAAACCATTTTCCACTTTGTAAACAAAGCTTTTATCGAAGCCTGCGCTGTCGGTAACATGCAGCATCATGGTGGTAATTAATTCCTGCTCCACAGGTTGGGGATTGTTCACCTTGTCTTTATTGCAGGCAAGCAACGTGGTGAACAGGCAAATGGCAATAGCTTTTGAGATTTTGTGTTGAGTTTTCATGTTGTTTGAATTGAGTGTTTGAATTGAATGTTTGTTGTTTAGTTTTTTGTCTTTTGTTGGAAAGGAATGTGCAACCGAAGCACTACATCGCGCCCGGGCTGGTCAATAAAATAGCGGAAGGCATCGAGGTAGTCGCGATACTTTTCATTCAGCAGATTGGTTGCGGAAAGACTGATGCTGAGCGGCTGTTGCTTCACGCTGAAATCCACGCCCACCGTAGCATCCAGCAAAAAATAAGCAGCAGGCGGCCGGGGAAAATCAAGCACATCAAAATTGGAAGGAATGCGCACCTGCCGGAATACATAACGCGCCGCGGTTCCAAAATTTAAAGACGCGCCTTGTTTGTTCAGTGGCAATAAATAATTAGCAGTAAACGACAAACGGTCGGCAGGCATCAGGATAAGAAAATCGTTTGCCTTTCTGTTCCATCCTCTTAAAAAAGAACCTTTTAAAGCCGTGCTGATGCGTGCATTTGGAGCGTAAGAAATCGTGGCATCCACGCCGCTCAGGTTTGCATTCGTTTGGCGGTAATTAAAGGTTTTGAAATAGCCGCGTATGGTGAGCACATCAGGCGCAGGTTCCAGAAAAATGTAGTGATTGATGTATTGTGTGTACAAAGAAATTTCTGTGGTAAACTTCTCTTTCAAAACATGTTTTGCAGCGAGGTTAAGATTGTAAGAGCGCTCCGCTTGCAAGTTTCTGTTCCCTTTTTCAATGCGTGCCGCGCCTTGATGAAATCCCGCGCTGAACAATTCATTCGGCTGCGGCGCACGCCATGCATTTGAAAGCGTAGCGCTCCATTCAAAATTATTTTTCACTTGCTGCTTTAACCCTAAAGTGCCTGATACATTGCTGTAAGAAAAAGCATAGTGCACAACCTCCTGATTCAGTCCCTGCGCATTATAAACGTCATAGTTTTTAAGGTCGTAGCGCAACCCGCCTTCTCCTGTTACGTTTCCAAAAGGGATGTGTTCAATGGCATAAATACCGGCGCTTTTTGCAAAATAATTTGGGATAAATAAGCGGTCGCCGGGTTTGGAATAATTCTCCTTATACAACCCATCTACACCCACCTGTCCTGAAAGTCTCCCGATTTTTTTATGGTCGAGGTTAAGGTTAATGGTTTGGGTGTTGAGCGTGATATTGAGCTGTGCGTCACTGTTTTCAATCCTTTGCACATCAAACTCCTGACGGTAATTAGATTGATAAGCGTAGGCAAGATTCCAAAAACCAATGCGCGTGTCGGCATACAATTTTGCTTTGGCGAGGTCGTGCATGACGTGCTGGTATGGACGGCTGATGTTGTAAGTAAAACCGGAAGCAATAAGCGGCTCCGTGCTGTTGATGGCTGCCAGTAAATCTTCGCGGTTACCAGTGTGTGAGCCACGGTACAAACCCAATGTGGTGTTGAAGTGACTGTAAAATATTTCAGCGCCGGTGTGTACTCTGCGGTAAGCCGCATTCGCCGAATAATTGGCTTCTTCCACGCCTGTATTAGCTGCCCAAAACCCCGGAATTCTATAGTTGCCACCTTTCTTAAAAGTGCCTTGCAGCCTGAAAGCCAATGGTATGTTTTTGAACCGGTGCTCCACCATGCCGTTCAGCACGCCCATGCGATTATTGGCAAAAGCTGCTGCATTTATTTCACCATTCCATCCTGGTTTATTGCGCAAAGCATTTGGCTCTACAAGCACTACGCCTGCAATGGCATCTCCGCCATATCGCACGCTGGCAGCGCCTTTCACCACGGTTATGTTTTGCGCCAGGAACGGGTCAATGTTGGGCGCATGTTCTCCACCCCATTGCTGGTCTTCCTGCCTCACGCCATTGTTCAGCATCACAATCCGGTTACTGTGCAGCCCGTGGATTACGGGTTTGGCAATCGTTCCGCCATTGGTAAGCATCGTGACGCCGTTTATTTTGCTCAGTATCTGCCCAATACTTTTTCCGGAATTATCCAGCAATTCCTGCCTCGTTAATTCATCCTTATCCTGAACAATGGTGCGCAGTTTTGAGTCTGTCACTTTCACTTCCTGCAAAGCCGATTCCAGATGATTGAGCCGGATGGTGGTTTGTGTGTTTTCTAATACAGCGACGCGTTCTGCAAAAGTTTCGTAGCCGCTTGCAACAATGTGGAGCGCATAATTTCCAGTGCATAAATCTTTCAAAATAATAACCCCATTTTCATTTGCCTCAAAGCTTTTCTGGAGTTCATCTACAAACACCAATGCCGGATAAACGGGGGCAAAATTGTGCGTTTCTACTACCGTTATTTTAAGCGTGAGCTGGCAGGATTGAGCGAAAACAATAAAAGATGGCATCGCGCTGAAGCATAGCGCCAGAGCGTAGGTACGGAACCGCATGTCCGAAGAAATTTTTAAGTAAGAGAAAACGTTGAAAGCTGCAACCGGAAAGGGTTACAGCAAAGCTTAGCAAGCGTTTTCGGGCGGTCCGCGAAGGGTTGCATTGATTATGGAAGCAGCGAAAAGAGCCGCAGGGAGGGGAAGGTTGGCAGTGAAAAAAGAAGCTTCTCTAACTGTTGGAATACTGACGGCATTTGCCCCTACAAACAAAGGGAGTGCATCGCTTAAAAAAGAGCAGTGGTGATGTTCGTTGTCAATAACTACTTCTCCTTTTTTATGCTGAAGATGAACGGTGTCTTTATGCGCAGTAAAAAGGTGAATAAATGCTTTAGGCGCATTGCCGAAAAGCAACAGCATTGCCAGAAAAACACAAGGAACGATATGGAGTTTTCTTTTGGTCAAAGCGTTTATAATGCTGTTTTCTGAAAATGGTTTTAGGTGCTTAGGGTTTTGAAAGAATGTCTGCGTCCTTTGGCTTTTTAAATCCGTAGCGTTTCTGATTCAAAGGGAATTCATAACCAATAAACCCTGCCACCATGCAGTAAGTAAACTTATGGTTTGCATGTCCGCCTTCCACTGTCAGCACGTTCGTGTAGTTCGCGAAACCTGCTTTGGCAGTGGCTTCCACAAAAAATCTGCGCAATGGATAAAAGCGTGCACCGGCTTCTGCACTGATGATGTAACCGGCAAGATGGTAGCGGTTGTCCAGCCTGTGCCCCATAATGGTAACGTCTGATTTGGGCATTACAAACCCTGCTCCTGCTTTCCAGAGAAGCGTGGCGAGTGTTCTGTTTTTATTGCGCAGGATTTCGTGTTGGCTCACAAAATTGAAGTGATAAAAGTTGGCGCCGTTGGTATGTTCAAAGCTTAGAAAACGCGGGCTTACCAACGTGTCTTTATCAATTCTTTCATCGCCTATTGTGCCCGTCACGCGACGAACTTTGTTGGATTCCATCACATACTTCGCATGGTCATAATTCACTTCAAGGGCAATGGTATGTTTTGCGTTCAGGTAAAAGCCAATCCTGTAGCTGTTTTGAGGGATGGTGATGTCAAGTGGCGTATCAATAAATCCGGAAAAATCAGGGCGGTCTTTTGCGGTAGCGTCATGCACCGTAAAATCATAAACGCCATCGCGCCTAAAATGCAAATCACTTTTTGAAAAGCGGTCGCGGTTGTAACCCCACTGCAGGTACATGCCGTGGAGTTGTAACTTTTTTAAACACTGTGCAAAAGAGGGAACTGCTAAAAAAGCAGCAATGAAGAGGAGCAAAAAATTTTTCATTGTGCGGATGTAAATGGTGGCGAAGGTACTGGTCTCCTTTCGCGTAAAATTTTAAAGCGCTTCGATGATGCCAGCAATACCCTGTCCACCGCCCACACAAGCGGTTACCATGCCGGTTTTTTTGCCCATTCTTTTCATGTCGTGTAGCAATTGGATGGTCAGTTTTGCACCACTGCAACCCAACGGGTGTCCTAATGCAATAGCGCCGCCATTTATGTTTACGATTTCAGGGTTGAGGTTTAGTTCCCGGATTACCGCCAGACTTTGAGATGCGAATGCTTCATTCAGTTCTATCAAATCAATGTTTTGCAAGGCAATGCCTGCCTGCTTCAATGCTTTTGGCACCGCCGCTACCGGCCCAATCCCCATAATGCGCGGGTCCACTCCGGCAACAGCACTGGTGATTAATCTGCCCATCGGCTGCAAACCCAATTCATTCATTAATCGTTCGCTCATAACAATTACAAACGCAGCCCCATCCGATGTTTGGGAAGAATTACCGGCAGTAACCGTTCCGTTTTGAGCAAACACGGCAGGGAGTTTTGCCAGTACTTCAGGCGATGTGTCGGCGCGCGGGCCTTCATCTGTATCCACTATATAATTTCTTGTTGCCGGTTTTTCATTTTCATCCATAAATTTTTCCGAAACGGTGATGGGCAAAATGCCTTTTTTGAAATACCCTTTTTGAATGGCGTTGATGGCTTTTTGGTGAGAAGCAAAAGCGAAGGCATCCTGCTCTTTCCGCGAAACTTTGTATTGCTGCGCTACTTCTTCCGCCGTCAGCCCCATGCTCAGATAATAATCCGGGGTTTGCTGCGCGATTTCATAATTGGGCATGGTGCGCCAACCGGCAGTCGGCACGAGGCTCATGCTTTCAACGCCGCCTGCAATAATGCACTCTCCCATGCCACTTTGGATTTTTGCAGTTGCCATGGCGATGGCTTCCAGTCCTGATGCGCAATACCGGTTAAGCGTGACGCCCGGCGCCCATTCTCCAACTGCACGATTCGCAATTATGCGCCCAACCTGCAAGCCCTGTTGCGCTTCAGGCACGGCATTGCCGACTATTATATCATCTATTTGCTTTGGGTCAAGGGCGGGCGTTGCAGCCAATAATCCTTTTATCACATCAACAGCAAGGTCGTCAGGACGATAAAAACGAAAGCCGCCGCGTTTTGACTTTGCTACCGCCGTTCTGAAGCCTGAAATAATGTAAGCAGTGTGCATGGTGAAGTTTTTTTGAAAAAGAAATGAAGATAGGCAAAGGCGTTTCAGCGGATTGCATCTGCCAATTGGCTGGCATTATTTTTCATGCCTTGTTGATACACTTTCCATCTCCCATTAAAATCACCTCATGAACAATAAAAAAACAGTGGTGCTTGGCGCCTCTTCCAATCCGAACCGGTATAGTTATCTCGCCATTAAAAAACTTCGCAAATACGGGCATGATGTGATTGCAGTGGGCAAACGCGAAGGAAAAGTGGACGACGTAAATATCATTACTGACCAACCCGAAATTGAGGACGTTGATACGGTGACTTTATACCTCAACCCAACAAACCAAAAGCCTTACTACGACTACATTACATCCCTGAAACCACGTCGCGTAATTTTTAATCCAGGCACTGAAAATGAAGAACTGGAAAGACTGGTTGCGCCTTCAGGAACTAATACCATGGAAGCTTGTACGCTGGTGCTTTTAGGAACCGGCCAGTACTAAAAAGCTAAGGTGCATTAAACGAATGTCCCATCCACAAAGCGCCTGAAATACTGTCTCTTTTTGCTCCTGTTACTTCGGATAAAACGTTGGTTTCTTCCCGCCAGCGCAATGCGCCAATCAGCGCCATTATCAGCGCTTCTTTAAACTTCACCACCTGCTCATAGGGAATCATCACCTGCACACCTAAAGGCTCCGCTGCATCGCGCACCTGCTGCATCAAAAAATTACTGAAAGCGCCGCCGCCTGTTGCCAGCATTATTGGGTTTTCATTTTCTGAAGGAAACTGTTTTAGCACGTTTGCTATTTGCTGCGCGATGTAAACGTTTGCAGTGCGTAAAAGGTCGGCTGTGCTATGAGGCGATTCCATCAAAGCCGGAAATACCAATGCTTTTGCAGCGTCATTACTTAAAGATTTGGGGGACTGGCGGGCATAATATTCATTGTTGTGAAGTTGCTCCAGCACATCGGGAAGCACGTTCCCGGTTTCGGCAATCCGCCCTTCATCATCAAATTCAAAACCTTCTTTTTGGGCAAGCGCATTCAGCATTTGGTTGCCGGTGCACACGTCAAAAGCCAATAATTTTTCGCCTTGTCGCACCGTCATGTTCACAATGCCTCCGATGTTTAGCCAGTAATCAAACTTGTCAAACAGAAGTTTATCGCCAATGGGCACAATGGGTGCACCCTGTCCGTTTAATGCAACATCCAGCGAACGCAAATCAGCAATTACAGGAAGTTCTGTAAGCGCGGCTATTGAAGCACCGTCACCCAACTGGAACGTAGTGTTGGCAGCAGGTTCATGGAAAATGGTATGCCCGTGGGAAGCAATGAAATCCACTTTGTGATGCAATCCCAACCGATTGATAAAATCATTTACAAGCTTGCCGATATGAACGCCGTAAGCCGTGTGCAATTTCAAAAAATCAGGCACACTTAATTGTTCTGCACGCCGCAGTTTTTGCTGCCAGACTTCATCATAAGGTATGCACTCTGCTTCCTGAATATCAAATTTCCAGGCGCCTCTGCTTTCCTCCAAAAAGGTGTACACGATATCCAGTCCATCCAAAGAACTGCCTGACATTAAGCCAATCACTTTATACAACATGCGGCAAAGTAAAGGAAACATCTGCCTCGCCACTACCTTTGAAACCATGTATCGCGTAGCGGATTTTATTGAAACAGACCGTGCAGAAATCGTAGCATTTATGGAAGCGCATCCATTTGCAATGTTGATTGCTTCAAAAGATGCTAAAGCAGAAGCCACACAAATTCCTTTCCTGATAAAAATAGAGGGCGATAAAATTTTGTTGCGCGGGCATGTGATGAAACAAACTTCTCACTACAAAGCAATGCTTGCAAACCCTGAATTACTGATACTTTTTACCGGACCGAATTGCTATGTGAGCGCAAGCTGGTATACAGAACGGGGGCATGGAAGCACCTGGAATTACATGACGGTTCAGGCGCGCGGCAAAGTGCATTTTATGGATGATGACGCAACAATAAACTTACTTGCGGAACTAACGAAACACTTTGAAAAAGGACAGAAAAATCCGGAATTGGTTTCGATGATGAGCCGGAAATATTTAGCGCATAACGTAAAAGCCATTGCGGGTTTTGAAGTGGAAGTCACCACATTGGACGCCACTTTTAAACTTAGCCAAAACCGCGATGAAACGAGCTTTCAAAACATTGTGCGGGAGCTGAAGCAATCTGTAGATTGCGATGCTAAAAAAATTGCCGAAGCAATGAAAAAGTATGCTGCGAAAACACATCATCCAGCCAAATAAAAAAGACTGCCCGGGAGCAGTCTTTGAAAAAAGATTTTTTAGAAAAATCAGACAACAGATTCTTTCTGTAAAACCTCCGCCATCGTCTTTCCAATATTCGCCGGACTCTCCACCACGTGAATGCCGCATTCCTTCATCACTTTCATTTTAGCTTCGGCTGTATCGTCCGCCCCGCCTACAATTGCGCCTGCATGGCCCATCCGCCGGCCGGGAGGTGCAGTTTGCCCGGCAATGAAACCAACCACCGGTTTGCGCATGTTTTCCTTCAGCCAATGTGCGGCCTCTGCTTCCATGTTTCCGCCAATTTCTCCAATCATCACGATGCCTTCCGTTTCAGGGTCGTTCATCAATAATTCCACCGCTTCTTTTGTTGTGGTTCCGATAATCGGGTCGCCGCCAATGCCAATGGCTGTAGAAA
Source organism: Flavipsychrobacter sp. (assembly GCA_965218185.1). Taxonomy (GTDB): domain Bacteria; phylum Bacteroidota; class Bacteroidia; order Chitinophagales; family Chitinophagaceae; genus JAFIGV01. The sequence goes on along the minus strand of CBDCKE010000002.1, from coordinate 25,886 downwards.
TGCCCATTCCTGCTTTTACTACCTGGTCGGCAGCTTCGTAAGTAAGTGTTCCTGATTTTGAAACAATCCCGATTTTTCCGGGTGTGAAAACGAAGCCCGGCATGATGCCCACTTTTGCTTCGCCTGCCGTGATAACGCCCGGACAATTTGGACCAATGAGCTGGCAATTTTTCCCTTCAATAAATGAACGTGCTTTCACCATATCCTGAACAGGAATGCCTTCCGTGATGCAGATAATCACTTTGATGCCGCCGCTTGCAGCTTCCATTATTGCATCCGCAGCAAAAGCAGGTGGAACAAAAATGATGGACACATCTGCACCTGTTTCTTTCACAGCCTGAGCTACGGTATTAAAAACGGGTTTGTCGAGATGCTTTGAACCCCCTTTTCCTGGAGTAACGCCGCCTACCACTTTCGTTCCATACTCCATCATTTGTGAGGCATGAAAAGAACCTTCTGTGCCGGTGAAACCTTGCACAATTACTTTCGAATTTTTATTGACTAGTACTGCCATTTGCCTTGAAAATTTTATTTAAAATAAGGGTGCAAAAGTAATGGAAATGCGTGCACATGCAAATGACGCAAAATGGCAGTTGGTTTGATGAAAACTAATTTCTCAGTCGCGCCAACCAATGATTTACAATAGTGGTCTTATTCACTATTAAATCAGCAAATTAGTTTTGTAGAAATAAAAAAGCGCCGCTGTTTGCGACGCTGTAATAAGAAATGACTGAAGACTTGTAATGGGTAATCAATTCATGATGGAAGGCTGGTTTCTACCGGCTTTTTTCTTTTTTTAATGATGATTTCGGCAGCTATTATTTACACAGTCAAATCAGAAACGGCTGCTTAAACTGCCTTTGGATTTTCCTCTGCAAGTGCGTCTTTCCGGCTTGCTTCTTTGGCTTTAAATAGAAAATCAGAAGCGAAAATGAATTCATTCAGGTCGTCATCTTCACTCATGATAATGTCGTTACTGCTGCCTTCCCATTTTTTCAATCCTTTGTGGAGGTAAACAATATGGTCGCCACTTTCCATCACGGTATTCATGTCGTGGGTGTTGATGATGGTAGTGATTTTGTATTCCTCTGTCAGTTCTTTAATCAGCTTATCAATTACAAGTGACGTTTGTGGGTCTAAACCCGAATTGGGTTCATCGCAAAAAAGGTATTTCGGATTAAGCACTAAAGCACGGGCAAGGGCAACACGTTTCTGCATTCCACCGCTTATTTCAGAAGGAAATTTATGGTTAACGCCGTTTAGGTTAACGCGATCCAACACTTCATTAATGCGCTTCAGTTTTTCTTTGCGGTTGCCGTTTGTAAACATGTCGAGCGGAAACTGAACATTCCGCTCCACCGTCATGCTATCAAAAAGTGCGGAACCCTGAAACAGCATTCCAATTTGTGTGCGGATTTCTTTCTTTTCCTTGTCGTCGATTTTAGTGATGTCTTTACCCTCGTACAAAATCTCTCCGCTATCAGGCGTCATTAAGCCCACAAGGCATTTTATAAACACCGTTTTTCCGCTTCCACTTGTGCCGATTATAAGGTTAGTCTTTCCGGCTTTCATGGTGGTGGAGATGCCTCTTAAAACTTCTTTGTCGCCAAAGCTTTTCGTAATGTTCTTAACTTCTATCATGCACGGTGATTTTTTTGAGAAATAAATGTGGGGCTGACTGATGGAGGTAAGTAAAACTATGCCTTTGCAGCTAACATTTCAAGGAAAGTGTTTAAACCCTGTTTCATTTTCTCATCCAACCTGTACTGAATGTTTTGCGTGTAATAATCGCTCAATGAATAAAATGGGTAAGGATGCAGGCGGATTACGTCGTCAAGATGCGATAAACCATGCGCGTTAGCGCGGTTGAAATTTTCCAGAAAATCAGCAGGTAAGTCTTTATTGCTCACCCAGGCTGCAAAAACGAAAGGCAAGCCGGTAAAGGCTTTCCACGCTTCTGAAAGGTCATACACAAACTCAAAACGATGCAGGTTTTCAAGGGCTCTGTCTCCAATAATTACGCCCGCTTTGTTGCCGCTTATTTGATTGATGTAATGCTCGTCTGCATTCAAAAACTGCACGTCTTTTTTCCAAAAATGCTGAAGCAATATTTGCGCAAGTTTTACGGAAGTGCGCGATTGAAAATCCAGATAAACCGCTTCAATTTTTTCCATTGGCAACTGACTGAAAATACATACACTGGCCACTTTTCCATCTGCTGCAATGCCATATTCACTCACAATTTTTGCTCCTTCAATTCCCGGAATGGCAGCCACCGGAAGCAAAGCCAGGTCAAGGTTTCCGCTTTTTAAATCCGCTGCCAGACGGGAAGGATATTCCAGAATCAATTCCAGTTTCCCATTCCAGTTGTGCCTTTCAATGCCATAAAGCAGGGGCTTTGTGTTGAGATAACTTACGGCGCCTACTTTTATTTTCTCCCGCACGCTTTTTTTACTTTTAAGCCGCAAATATAAAAGCCTCCGAAACCGCAATATTTTCTTGAAAAAACTGATTGTTTATACAGATGGTGCAGCTCGTGGAAATCCGGGACCGGGCGGCTATGGCGTAATTCTGAAATGGGGTGAAGTTTATAAGGAATTATCGGGCGGATACCGGCACACCACAAACAACAGGATGGAACTGATGGCGGTGATTGTTGCACTACAGGCATTGACCCGCGAAAGCCTTGAAATTGAAGTTTACTCCGACTCTTCTTATGTTGTAAATGCCATTGAAAAAAAGTGGCTAAACGGGTGGATAAAAAAAGGTTTCAAAGGAAAAAAGAATGCTGATTTGTGGAAGCAATATTCGGAACTGGCAAAGTGCCACAAAGTGAAAATGGTGTGGGTGAAAGGTCATGCAGATAATCCATACAACAACCGCTGCGATGTGCTTGCTACTGCTGCGGCAGATGCGCCAAACAAGCCTGTGGACGCGGGTTACGAAAATCGGGAAGCCGAAGAAGGGTTGTTTTAGAAAGCGCTTTCTAAAAGGAAATTATTGCTTGCCGTGCTTACTGTCGAGCCACACATTTTCAGGCGTCCACACTAGTAATTTTTCAAAAGGTTGCACCCGAACCGGACAATCATCCAGCCCACAAAGTTTGCAGGAGAATGGAGCGCAGGCATCAATGTGAATAAAGATTTCGATGGAGCCGCCGTAATGCTGTTTTATCAGCTCTTCCACCACATGAATTTCGCGCTCACCATCTGACACATTCCAATACCAGGGCAGCGTCATGTGCGCATCTGCATGAAGCACGTTTCCGTATTGCAACACGCGCATGTTGTGCACATCAATCCAAGATGGTTTCCGGTTTTTTTGAAGAAAATGAATCACTTCGGTCAGCAATTTTGAATCTGCTTCATCCATAATTCCTGCCAGCGAACTGCGCAAAACTTTGTAGCCCGTAAAAAGTATGACCACCGTGAAAACCAATGCCACAGCGCTATCCACCCATTGCCAATGCGTTACAAAAAGAAGCAACAAACCAGTGACAATTGTTAATGAGGAGTACCCATCGGCTTTCAAATGCCTGCCTGCTGCATGGAGCGTTGCTGATTTATGCAGGATGCCATTTTTAGAAACGTAAAAGCCGGTTACCAGATTGGCTACGCCTGTCAATGCCGTAATGAGAATACCCCAGCTTAGTTGTTGCAAAGCAGGCGGATGAAATAATTGCTCGATGGCTTTGAAACCAATTAATCCGCCAGCAATAAAAATTAAAACGCCCTCCAAAGCTGCGGAAAGAAATTCCACTTTTCCATGCCCGAACGGATGGTCCATATCGCGGGGTTTAGCGGCAAGATTTACGCTGTATAATCCCACAAGACCGGTGATTACGTTTACAATGCTTTCCAGCGCATCTGTAAGAATAGCTACGGAATTGGTAAGCATCCAGGCGCCCATTTTTATCAAAAAAAACACCACCGAAAACACGGCAACAAACCTTTGGATGCGGATGGGCATAAGCGTATAAAAACAGAAATTGAGGAGGGTTTTTAAAAACGGTTTACTATTCCGGAATCATTTCCGGATGCGCTTTGTTCATTTCCTTTTGCGCAAAAAACAAACTGCCGATTGCAGCACCACACCAGGCACTAACGCCGCCAACAATACCGCCTAAAACTGCGGCAACCAAAATGAATAAAAAGGAAAAGGGCAATTTCAAAAGCGCTGCCATCCTTTGAGATAAAATGTGCTCATTTCTGAAATCCAGAAACAACGCCAGGCACAACCAAAACAGGAAAATGGATACAAAACCGACTCCAAAAGCCTTCCCTTTTTGATTCCAAAAAAACTGACCGGAAATCAACGCAGCCGCTACAATGCCCGTCCAGCTTCCTATAACAAACTCCATAAGCCAGGCAGCAAAAACAGTAAATAAAATAAAGACAAAGAAACGCATTATCGGGTCAGGGTTTGAATGAAATAACGAAGGGAATACTGGCAGGTTTCTGAGAAACATCCTTATCAAAAAAGCGTAGCGGATAATAGTCTCCTTGCTGCCAGTGCGTAATAAAATTGCCGTAAAACTTGCTTCCCGGATTGCCACTTTGTCCGCCGGGATACACGCCAAATGCAGCAATGCTGTCCCTGTTCATTTCCACCACCATGCGCCAGGATGGCCCGTGATTTCGCTTCATCGCATTGATAGTATTGCCCCAACCGCCCACAAAAATATCGAAGTAGCCGAAAGCCGGAATGCGCGCCAAATGCGTCAGGGACGTGCCTTTTGCGAGATACCATTTTGATTTGCCTGCGTTTTGAAGACTTTGCAAACTGTCAAAAATCTGATGGAAAGCATCGTTCACAAGTGCAGGCCTGTCGGTTAAAGAATCAGCAGGCAGGGTGAGTTGATGAAACACGTATTCCGACTTTGTAGTCACTTCCTTCGCAAATGGATATTGGTTGAAACGACTGCAAATGGCATCCCACCAAAGCTGAAAAACGGTAGCTGCTTCTGAGTTTGGGTCGAGGTCATAATTCCAGACTTTTAAAAGTTGCAAAGCGTGTTTTTGTTGTTCATTTTCGGCAACGACATGCGGCAATAATTGCGGTAAAATTTCTTCTGCAAACGGCGACCAGGTGTTGTTCTGCATCTGCATCATTTTGCTGATGGTAACCGTTTTAGTTTTTTGGAGAAAAGCATTAATTGCAATGGCGCGAAAATCGTAGAAATATCCGTTGTACCAGTAAGGGTAGTTTTCGTCTGTTTGGATTTGATTGGCTGAGGCAACATAACCCTGCTCCGGGTTCAGCACGTGCGGATTCTCACTCACCGGAATGTCGTCCCCCCAAAGCGTTGCACTCGTGTTTCCCTGCATCACATAGCGCCCTTGATCCTTCCATTTATTGATAAACTGCCCCTGCCCCCAAATGGCTATGTTGCCCGCCCTGTCGGCATATGCAAAGTTTTGAGCCGGACATTTAAAATGGGAAATAGCATTTACAAACTGAGGATAATCTTTTGCGCGGTTCAGCAGATAAAGCGCCAGCAATTCATTCGTCGGGCGATGCGCCATCCATTGGAGTGCAATGGTTTTTTTGGAGCTTATGGGATCATCAAATCTGGCGTCAAAAATCACCGGGCCATGCAAGGTGTAAAATACCGTGTCCAAAAAATCTTCCTTGCCTTTGATGTGAATGGTTTCAATTTGCTTCCGAAAAGATTTCACTTCTCCTTCAAAAAAATAATGGTCATCGTCTGCCCGCTGAATTTCATAGAAGTCCTTTACGTCGCGGTAATTATTGGTAACGCCCCAGGTTATTGAATCATTAAAACCGACCACAACGCCCGGTGCGCCAGGCAAAGAAACCCCGTAAACATTGACGTCTGGCGCCGAAAGCTGCATTTCAAACCAAAGCGAAGGGAGGTTCAGTCCAAGGTGCGGGTCATTTGCCAGAATAGCGGAGCCGTTGATATTTCTGCTGCCTGAAACTGCCCAGTTGTTGGAACCAATACCATCAGAATATTGGTTAAAAAAAGCAGGTTCATTCTTTTGGAAAGTGATGTTTTTGCGGGGCTGAAATTGCGTAGGCGGGTAAGATGGAAGCTTTGGCAAATTCAGGAAGTGAACCCATACGCTATCGCCCGGAGGTGAAGGAATTTTTAAGGATGCCGCATCAAATTTTATAGCCTTCGGAATCACCGGATAGGAAATAGAAAGCCGTTGCGGATAGAGCTTTTCAAACTGCTCCTGCGATAAATAATCACGAAGCACGGAGAATTGGAAATCCTCAGTGTATCCCGTCAAGTCGTCCGCCATGTATTTCAATAGCAGCGCGCATTTCAGGTTAGTCCAGGGTTCCGGTTTGTAATTCAGGAGTTTGTATTCTAAAGGCAAAGTCCGGTATTGCAATGTTTGGATGTATGCATTGATTCCCGCCGTGTAAGCATCCAGCATTTCTTTGGTGCGCGGCTCGCTTTCCATTGCCTTTAGTGATTGCATAGCACCATACACCATTCCCTTCCTTCGCTGCCCGCGGTCTATTTCCAGAATGATGTTTTTTTCCTTGCCCGTTTTCTCATCCACAATCCATTTTTCCCCAACAATTTCTCCAAGTCTTCCAGCCGCTGCATGGGTCTGAAATTCCATTTGCCAAAGCCTGAAACTAGCGTGAATAAATCCCTGCGTAAAATATAAATCATGGTTGTTCGCAGCGCGGAGATGCGGCACCAGCCTGTCTTCCAGCCAAATGGTGACGGGTGCTTTTAATCCTTTCAGGGCTGTTTTTTGAGAAAAATCTTTAGATGCATTTTCGGCATTTGCCGCCCAACCATTCACGGGGTCAAGCAACTTTCCAAGCGGGGGCAAACTGCCGATGGAAATGTTTAGCACCACCACCAAACCCACCATCAGCAGTAAGGAAAAGAAAGCCAGAAAGTAGCGCATTGATGCTTTGTTTTTTTAGAAAATACCGCCTGCCGAAACCAGTTATTAAGCAGCTTTTCAGCCGTTAATCAGGCAATGCAATATCATAACTTTTGCCCGCTTTCACGGTCAGGTTCCGGTCGCGCAGCCAGGGGTTCAGCATTTTGAGATTGCGGTAAGTAGTGCCATTGTCGATAGCCCATTGTGCGAGATTAGAAATGCTGGAGGAAACCTTTACCGTGTGCGTTTTGTAAGGTTTGTAAGCATCGGATTTATCCAACGGGTAACCATATTTCTGCGCTTCGCCAATCAGCAATTTGAAAGCAAGAATCCGGAACACATACCGCATCGTTTCTTCCGGCAAAAGCAAATTGTAGTAATCATGTGTTTGCTGAAAAGTCGACTGACCATTGTATCCCCCCTGCCCCATGTTATAAGACGCTGCGGCTGCCGTCCAGGAATTGAATTTATCGTGCGCCTGCCTGAAATATTTACACGCTGCAATGGTTGATTTCTCCACGTCATAACGCTCATCCACATCATCACTTACTTCCAATCCAAACTGCGGTGCCGTAGCCGGCATAAACTGCCAAAAGCCCACTGCGCCCACTCTTGAGGTCTGATTTTGCAACGCGCTTTCAGCAATGCACAGGTATTTAAAATCTTCGGGAATGCCTTGCGCTTTCAGAATGGGTTCGATGAGGGAGAAATACCTGCCTGCAAGTTTCAACACATAAATGGTGCTGTAGTGATTGTAATAATTATAGAGTAACTCACGGTCTAACTGCTCTTTTATTTCCATCCTTTCCAGCGGCACTTTTTCTCCCGCAAACGAAAGTGATTTTGGAATTTCCGGCGCATACCATTTATATTGCAGCCTGCCGTCTTTTTTTACTTCAACGGTTTCTTCTCCTGCTTGAATATTGCGAAATGCTAGTCCGGTAATCAGCAACAGGGAAAACGAAAGAAAACTAAAAATGAAAAGGTTTTTTCTGGAAATAAAATACACGCTCAAAGCTTTTTAAAATCGAAAAGGAATGGCAGAAAAATAAGCAATCCCCATTAATCCGTTTTCAAAAAAATAAACCCACATCATTTCTTCCCGCAATTACATCCTTCTACTGAAAAATAATTTTGTAGTTTTCAACCCGATTTTGATTTTATAAAAACAAAAGAATGAAAGAACAATCACAACAAGCTTCCCCACTTGCCATCCTGAAAAGCGGCATCTCCAGACGTAAATTTTTCGGGCTTGCAGGCGGCGCAGCAGCAGCCGGTATTTTAATAAGCAGTTGCAACCCAAAGGGTGATTTTATACTTCCCGCCGGTGCAAACGAAGTTGATTTAGGCAGCGGCGATGTTGGCATCCTCAACTATGCTTATGCGCTTGAGCAACTCGAAGCCGCATTCTACACAGAAGTTATCAACCGCCAGTTTTCAGGCATCACGCCTTCTGAAAGAACCTTGCTTACCGACATCCGCGACCATGAAGTTGCCCACCGCGAATTTTTCAGGAAAGCCCTCGGCGCCAATGCCATCATCGGTTTGCAGGTAAACTTTGAAACCATCGATTTTGATAGCCGCGATAGCGTGTTGCAAACCGCAAAAGCTTTTGAAGACCTCGGCGTGAGTGCTTACAATGGCGCGGCAAACCTCATCGTAAATCCTGACTATCTGATTGTTGCTGGTAAAATAGTTTCTGTGGAGGCACGCCACGCTGCTTACATCCGCGATTTGCTGAGCAATGGTTCTTTTGCCGATAGCACCGTGGTGGATATTGACGGGCTTGACATGGCGCGCAATCCGTTAGACGTGCTTGCTATTGCAAAGCCTTTCCTGAAATCAAACATCGACGCTTCCAACCTTCCAACTACTTAATCTCCCCAAAACATGAATTTTAGCAACATCCTCCACCAAATATCTAAAGCCGACCCTGAAGTTTTCGAAAAAACCAGCGAACGCCGCGACGTCATCCGCCGTTGGGGCAAAGGCATGGCGCTCTCCATGGTGCCCTTCGCCGTTGGTGGACTTTTCAAAAAGGCATACGGCAAAACCACCGATGCCATTACCGATGTGTTCCAGTTTGCACTCCTGCTCGAATATCTCGAAGCAGAGTTTTACAACACCGCACTCGCCTCGCCCGGCCTCATTCCTACGCCTGCTGCAATGGGTGCCATCCAAACGATTGCCAACCATGAAAATGCGCACGTGCAGTTTCTTACAAACGCATTAATCACTGCCGGCGTAGCGCCCAACCCCAAGCCCAATTTTGATTATTCTGGCGGCTCCGGCACCGGCACCGGACCGTTCACCAATGTATTTGTGAATTATGAAACCTTCCTTGCCGTAGCCCAGACTTTTGAAGACACTGGCGTGCGTGCTTACAAAGGGCAGGCTGAAAACCTGATGACCAATAACGAAGCGCTTACTGCTGCTTTAAAAATCCACTCTGTGGAAGCCCGCCATGCCGCCCACATTAGGCAGATGCGCAAGGCAGCTATGTTTGGCGATGTAAAACCCTGGATAACCAATTCAGAAAGTGGCATCACCAACAATGCCGTGAAGCCTTCTTACCGAGGAGAAAATAATACCGTGCAGCTCGGCGTAAACATCAATGGCATTGCCGATGGTGTGAACATCAATGCCGCCACCGAATCTTTTGATGAGCCGCTTACGAAGGCGGAAGTGACGGGGATTGTTTCGGCGTTTATTATTCCGTAGATTTTTTATTGAGATGATTTTGTAAATGCAGCGTGGCGGGATTTAGGCTGCATTTTATTTTTGTAACTACATTAAGGCCATGAAACACTTGATATTTATTTAAAAAGTACGACAATAAATACAAAAAGTACGACAAAGATTTCGTTTATTTACGAGTTGGCAGAAATGCAAGTGCGACACCCTAAAAATTTAAAGTGCCGACAAAAACAAAAACTTTTATAGCGACACAGTTTGACAAGGCGAACTTTTACTTTTACAAAACAGGAAAGCTGAAAACTGAATAGAGTAAGCAAAACCAAAACAATATAATAACATGGCTAAATTCTTTTGTCAGTATTGCGGGACAGAACGTTCCAGCATTTCAAGTTTGACATCCTCTTCATGCAGCAAGAACCCGAACGGAAAATATCACGTTCCTTATGAAGGAAGTGAAAAATCAAAATACACTTGCAAGTATTGCGGGACAGAACGTTCAAGTATTTCAAGTTTGACAAGTTCATCTTGCAGTAAAAATCCCAATGGAAAATATCATATCCCAGCAATGTAAAAAGTAAAATCATTTATGCAAGACGTTCAAATCCCATCAACAGAAAAAAGTGTTTCTCAAAATATTCAACAACTTTTCACGAATTCAGACAACATTAGAATTCCTGCTTATCAAAGAGCGTATAGTTGGGAAGCAAAACAGTGTTCGCAATTTCTTGAAGACCTTTTGGAGCAAAAGGGAAAGAAATATTATTTAGGACAATTTCTTTTTGAAAGAGACGAAAACACCCTCTTTATTATTGACGGGCAACAGCGACTTACAACAACTATATTATTTCTTTCCTCCATTGCTAAGATTTTAAATTCACAAGGCGAATATAGTGGCGACCTAAGAGATACATACTTGACCGATGTTTTCAAAACAATAGACGACGACCAAGTCATTTTTAAAAAAATAACTCAAAAGCATCTCATTTCTGCCATTGATGATACCGAAACAATTTCACAAAAACGAATAATAAAAGCGTTCAACTTTTTTGACACTGAATTAAATAACCTTGACCTTGAGAATTTAAAACTCATTCAAGAAACTTTAGAGAATGCAGTTATCAGCACTTTCTTTATTACCAATAAAATTGAAGCAACGCAGGTTTTTGAATATCAGAACAACCGTGGCAAAGAACTATCACGGTTTGAAGTAATCAAGGCTTATCTAATGCATCAGGTTTATATTCAGAGCATAAACTTCAATCAGGCAAATAATGATATTGCTGAAATTCAAAGCACCATTTCCAAAACGTACAGATATATTGAAGCGGTTGAAGGTTATTTTTCGGAAAACGAGCTGTTAGATAATTACTGCAATCTGTTCTTTAATATCGGCGGGAACATTGAAGCCATCAAAGAACGTTTGGGAAAGGAATTGAATAAGCCACAATGGATAAAACTGTTTTTTGAAAACTTTGTAGAACTCTGTCACAGTGCCAAAAGCATAGTAAGCAACAAAGGTCAGTCAGAAATTACCAACCCACTGGCGCGAGAGTTAGCGCAGCGCTCTCGTGTCTTCCCACAGTTCAGTCTCCGACTGCTAAAAATACCTACTGGCGCGAGCGTTAGCGCAACGCTCTCGTGTCTTCCTCCAGTTCAGTCTCCGCTTGCCAAAACAAAGTTTATCTGTGTACATACATTTTACATACGGCAAAGTACATAAATCACGTACTTTTGAAACTTCGTGCTACAGCATATCCTCCATTACTTTCTCCATTTCATTTTCCCCGTATTTATCGCCGTTGTATTTTATAAAAAATGCTGGAAAAAGGTTTATTTTCTGCTGCTCCTCACCATGTTGGTGGACTTAGACCACCTATTAGCAACTCCTGTATTTGAGCCCTGCCGTTGCAGTATTGGTTTTCATCCATTGCATAGCTATATAGCCATTGGAGGGTATTTCTTAGCCTTGTTGTATCCAAAACTTCGAATTGTCGCCATCGGGTTACTGCTACACATGGCTACGGATTTGCTGGATTGCTATTTAAGCGCATTGACTTGTAAATAAAAAACCTGCCTTATGTTTGACACTCAAGCTGCCTTACAGTATCCGCAGATTAAGCCTTAGCTCTTCAATTGTCTTAGTTTTTTGTTTGAAATCTTAAGTGAAAGACATACTTTTGCACACTCCTTATTTTGGGACATCCTGATTAATAAGTTTGTGTATTGGCTCCTTTTTTAAGGATCGTACTATTTATTGAAACTAACACGCTATCCCATTTTAAGGAGTAATGTCTTTATTGTAAGATAATGCCATCCTTTTTTAAGGAACTAATGATTTGATTACCAAAAGTACCTTTCCTTTTTTAAGGAATGTACATCTGGACTCTAAAATATACTTTCCTTTTTTAAGGAACTAATAATTAGACTACCTAAAGTACCTTTCCTTTTTTAAGGAATGTACATTTGGACTTCAAAATGTACTTTCCTTTTTTAAGGATTTATTGTTTTCACCAAAATTATATTGCATCCTTTAAAAAGGAACCGTTATTTTAAGCATTATTTTTCCAATTGTAAAATTATTACCATCATGACTTTCAATCCGCAACGCTATTTCCAAAATTACTTCTCGGATAATGACATCTCCAACGAAGGACTGGAAAGTTTTGCAGAAGCATTGCACAACACCCTTATTGCACGAAACGAAAACGGCATCAACAATCAACTCATCGATTTCCTTACTGACTCATTGGCAACATACCGGGGCGACCGTGTTGATTTGCGTGTAACTTCTGGCGTAAAATTAGGAAAAACGAAGACGAATAATGACCTGCTTAAAGAAATTGGGACGGCGATGAGAAAAGAGCGGGATAATATTTCTGCTGCTTTAGGTGGAAGGGACACGGCTGCTTATCAGGAGATAATTCCTCACGATAAAAACGGCCTTTTTACCGCGCTCACTAAAACGAATGCGCCGGTGGTGCTGGAGGCACTCAGCATTGCCGCTACAAAATATGCCGACCAATTGGGCGAGCGGCTTATCGACATGCTTACCGGCTTTTCTGTGCGCTGGACGGACACGCGCGGCAGTCAATTAAAACAAAAAGGAAAAGTGAAGGATGAAGCGCAGCAGCTAACTACCGCCCGCGATGTACTTGAGATTGATTTGCAATCTATTGTTTTAAAAATAGCCGACCGCTACAACACTTTGCGGAATCCTGAAATGGGCATGAGCTATTTTAGCTGGCATCTGCTCTGGTCGAAAGGCATACGGCCGGGCTCGAAGGGGAAGCATAGTTTGGAGGGATAAAAATTTACTATTGTGGGGGAGTTTTCTGGAAGGATTCACTCACGAAAGTTCGGGGGCTCAGAGACTAAACTGTGGGCAGACACGAGAGCGCTGCGCTAATGCTTGAGCCAGTGGGAGACGTAGTTATTTATCGTCTTTAATAATAACAATAAACAAGTTGTTGAAGCAATTACTAACATACAACTTATGCACAAAGCCCACTTTACTGACGTTATTTTGCTAAATACCCTCAACGAACCCTGTAAAAGTGATTCATTATGTAAAAATATTAAATTGCTACTGTACTCAATAACTTCTAAGCCAAACTGATTAAAACCATCTTCGCCAAATCCATCATTTTTTCCTATTATACTTATAACACAACTAATGCACATTATAATTAGAAATGAGTATACTATTCTCCTGTAATATTTCTCTGAAAGAATAAAGAATGCTAAAAAGAGAATTGGACAGAATAAATATTCCCATTCCCATTGTGCAAAGCTATTTTGTTTCAGAAAGATGTTATTACATAAGTATCCAAATGAAATTATTACAACCCAAAAAATTAAAGGGGCAACAATAGATTTGAACGCTAATTTCATTTCTTAGGTTTTCTTGTTTCATGCGTGAGTCTCCGCAGGGACTCGCGCACTTATAAATCTTTGACGACGTAGGCGCAGCCTACGCCTAACGGAGAAACCAATTATTGAAAGGCGAACACCAACAACGATGATGAGAGCGTAATAAAGAATACAATTATCATTATGCGAAGTGATAAATCAGTAATCTTTTTTACTAAACTATGTTTTGGTTTTACTGGTTTATCGTAAAAAGAAAACATGCTGAAACTAACTTTAAAAAAAGGAAAACTATCGTAATCATTCGCAATTTCTAAATAGTAATATCCGATAAAATGAATAACAAAACAAACCCCAAAGATGAAGCCTAAGATACCTACAAAAAACTCCATGTGTACTTTTTTTTTTCGCCTGTGAGTCTCCGCATGGACTCGCGCACTATCTCTCCTCAATGCAAACATACAAAAGCGATTATTCAATTTCTTTTCTATTTAGCGTTGAGCGGACATGCCGCCCTGCAATCATAAACGCAAGCAAAAATAAGTACTCCCCCGCCACCACCCAAAGGTTTTCAGCATAAGGGAATGTGGTATAGGTAACGTAAGTAAAACCAATAAGAAACGACCAGAAAAGCGGAAAGCGCATCGGGGAAAAAAGCGTAAGCAAAATTAATGGGGTGAGATACCAGGGATGCACCACGAGGGAGAGCGCATAATAAACCGTCATCGCAAGGAGGCTATGGTGCAGTAAACCGATTTTGGATTTGGGTTTGTAAAGAAGGGAATAGATAATGATAAACAGCACAAACACCACCGGCAATATCTTCCCTAAAAAAGCAATGGCATTGTAGCCATTCAGTAAATATCCTGCTTCGCGCAGCAAATAATACACGCTGGCATTAAACTCAAAACGCTGAAAATACAAACCCACGCTGCTGCTTATGTTGCCAATAAACTGCTGACTTATAAAAGGCAGAAACAGCAACACGCAGCAAGCCAGCACAATGCACCCAAACTTAAAAAACCGCTTAAAGCCCACGTATTTCCAGAGGAGGGGCAGGAGCATTAAGGGAATCAGCTTTGTGCAAACGGCAAGGGAAAATGCCACTGCCGCCCACCCGCCCCGTCCGCGCGACCAGCTATAAATAGTCAGCACCAGGAAGAATGCCATGATGCCTTCAAAATGGAGGTTTCCGGTAAGCTCAATAATAATGAGGGGGTTGAGGGCGTAAAGCAATATCCGTTGCCGCGGGATGTTCCATCTTTCAAAAATTTTTAAAGAAAGGAAGATGGTTCCGGCTTCGGCAGCAAGGAAGAAGAGGCGCATGATGGCAAGCGAAACAAGTTGATTGTCCGTAAACTTTACGCTGAGCCAGAAAATCCATTGCATCACCGGCGGATACACGGCGTAGTAAAAAGGGGAATTTAGTTTGATGAACAGGCTTTGGGTAAGCCCCATTTCAGCGGCGTTTTTAAGATGCAATGCTTCGTTAGGCAGATATACAAAGGGATTGATGCCGTGGGCAAACAGCCTTCCATCCCATAGGTATCGGTAAAAATCATCAGAAAGTGCGGGCGTGGCGACAATGAATATTGTCCTGAAAACGAAGGCGGCAATTAGCAGGGTAGTTATTTGCTTTGGGGTAAATTTTTTTGAAAGAATGAATGCATAGGCGGCAAATAGCGCGCTCCAGGTGATGAATAAATGCGTGGAATGAAAGCGGGGGATGATGTAGGCAATCAGGAAAAAGCCTGCGGCAGAAAGGAGGAAGTAGAGTAAAAGAAGGAATTGTTTGCGCTGCTGGCGCAAGGATGCAGAAAAGGCTACGTGCGGCTGCGTGCTTGTGCCGTCATTGTTTCGTTTAATTATCCGCTGTATTGAATGTTGATAAAGGCACAAGCACCCCGCGCTAAAACCCTGTCTGCATGCTTGCGCCAGTGGAGCGCCAGTGTACCGTTCCATTTCAGAGGTATTTAAAAATGGTAGTGATAATCTTGTATCCTGCGCCAATGGTGCCTTTCAGCGTGCCGCTGATTTTAGAAAATCCAATCCGCTGCCGGTAACTAACGGGCACTTCGGTGATGTTCATTTTCAGTTTGGCTGCTTTCAATTGCATTTCCACCGTCCAGCCATAGGTTTTATCCTGCATATTCATCGCTAATAAAGCATCAAAACGCACCGCACGGAAGGGACCCAAATCTGTATAATCCACCTTATAAAACCAACGGATAAGCGCGGTGGCAAGCTTGTTCCCGAAAATCTGCTGCGGCGTCATAGCTCCGTTCTCTGCATCTCCTAAAGCCCGGCTGCCAATCACTAAATCAAAACCATCGTTCACAATAGGGGCAATAAGGTTTGGGAGTTCTTCAGGATGGTCAGAATAATCAGCATCCAGGAAAACAATTATTTCAGGTTGCGGTACCATTGCTTTTGCATAAGCAATCCCACGCAGGCAGGCGCGTCCGTAGCCCTGCACCGGTTCATCAAGCACGGTGGCACCGGCGGCGGAGGCAATGGTTTTTGTATTGTCGTTGGAGTTATTATTTACCACAATCACTTCCCGCACCCACGCTTTGGGGGTGTCAGCAATCACTTTGCCTACGGCATTTTCCTCATTAAAAGCGGGGATGATAACTACGATATCAGGCTTCATGATGCAGTGGCAGGTGCATTTTTATATGCCTGATGAAACAGCGTGTAATAACTCACAATCGCAAAGCCCATAGTCAGCATCAGGTGGAAGGGCAGCATGGTAAAATCCCCCGATTTGAAGGAGAAAAACACACCATAGGCAAAGTAAAAAACAAGCCCCACTTCCATCAGCGACAGCAGGGTTATTTTGTTTTGGATGTACACGTTGATGCCTTTTGCTGCATTAAATTTCGGCGTGCGGATGAAGGGTGTTTTCCTGCCGGCATATCCTTCTAAAACAGCAATGGCATTGTGCAGCGATAAGCCCATGGAGAATGAAAGAAACAGCGGGAACTCTTTCAGGTATCGCTTCCAGGAGAAATGTACTCCACCCTGCTGCTGCCGGCACACGATGTAATAAATCCATGCAACAATAATGAAGCTGATTAAGAAGACGCTTAGCCAGGCATACATCCCCCGGTATTGCGGGAACATGGTTTTAAAATGCAACAGCGGAATGCTGCAAACTGCGGACAGAAACACGGCTATGAACACAGCAGAACTGAGCAAATGAAAGCTGCCATTCCATTTCACTTTAAAGGGCAAATGTGCTTTCAATAAAGGAATCCAGAGCTTGCGGGCAGTTTCGGCGCCACCCTTGTTCCAGCGGTATTGCTGCGATTTTACGGCGCTCATTATGGGCGGCAATTCGGCAGGGGAGGTCGTGTTTTCGAGATATACAAACTGCCAGCCTTTCAGTTGGGCGCGGTAGCTGAGGTCGAGGTCTTCGGTGAGGGTATCGGTGTGCCAGTTGCCTGCGTCGATAATGCAGGTTTTCCGCCAGATGCCCGCCGTGCCGTTGAAGTTGATAAAACATCCGGTGCCGTGCCTGCCGGTTTGCTCAATGTGGAAGTGTGCATCTATCGTGAAAGCCTGCGCGCGGGTGAGGAGGGAGTTGTTTTTATTGAGGTGCGTCCAGCGGGTTTGCACCATGCCGGTGTTCGGGTTGTTTTGGAAAGGCACTAAGGCGCGTTTCAAAAAATCAGGGTGCGGAACGAAATCAGCATCGAAGATGGCAATGAATGCACCGGTTGCGGTTTTGAGACCTTCTTTTAAAGCGCCTGCTTTGTAACCGGTTCTGCTTTCGCGGCGGATGTGGTGGATTTGGATGCCTTTATTTTTCCAGTGGCTGATGCGGGCTGCGGCAATGCTATAGGTTTCATCATCGGAATCATCCAGCACCTGAATTTCAAATTTTTCTGCGGGATAATCAAGGTTGGAAACGGCATCAATTAATCGCTCCACAACGTAGAGTTCGTTGTAAACAGGCAGCTGAACGGTGACGAAGGGAATATCAGGAGAAGCGGAAAAACCGTTTGGAGTATTTATTTTTTTTAGCCGGAGATAGGAAAAGGCAAGGTAGCCCTGCGTGAGGCTGTATAATAATATAAACAGCAGGGAAAGGATGTAGACAAAAAGAATAATCAGGATGATGGCGTGGGAAGTATTCAATTGCTTTCGAAGGCTAAGCCGTATTTACGTTTCTATTTCAAGGTTTTGGATGCCCACCTGCACGGGATGTTCGTTGATGCGGTTTTCTTCGGGTCCGTTTTCCAGTTTTAACACGCCCCGTGGGCAAACGGCGGCACAGATACCACAACCAACGCAGGAGGAGCGCACAATATTTTGCTGCCGTTGCGCATACCATCTCACGTCTATCCCCTGCTCACAATAAGTGGAACAATTGCCGCAAGATATGCACTGTCCGCCATTGGTAGTTATCCTGAACTTAGATTTAAACCGTTGGAACAATCCTAAGTAAGCAGCCAGCGGACAACCAAACCGACACCAAACGCGGTTGCCCATTATCGGGTAAAAACCAACACCTACGATGCCTGAAAAAATAGCTCCGATTAAAAAACCGTAGGGCTTACTGAAATAGGTGTAAGTATCCAAACCTAAAAAGGTTCCGCTTCCTGAAAAATAACCCACCAGCACGGCAATAGTCATCACGGTAACGAATAATAAAACGCCATGCACCAGCCAGCGCTCAATTTTCCAGGCGCTCACTTTTTTGGAGGATAACTGCCGGAACGGGTCGCCCGCAGTTTCAGCCAGTCCGCCGCAGCCACAAATCCAACTGCAATACCAACGCTTCCCTAAAAAATAAGATAGAAAAGGTGTTACCAACGCAAACATCGCAATGCCTGCTGTGAGGTAAAACATGCCTAAGGCTCCACTTTGGCGCATCGCATCCAGGTTCCAGCCTTCAAAGAAATAATAATTGAGGGGCCAGAATAGCTTCACATCTTTATTGAAACTTGCTGCATCAGGATTGCTCAAAGCATTTAGGATTTCAGGAATAAGGTAGGCGAGGAATAATTGGGAGCACATCACTACAATAGTGCGGATGGTTTGATAGCGGTTGTGGCGGTATTTCATCAGGAACTTAATGCCCATGCTTAGGATGGCTACCGTGTAAAGTGTGCCATAAACAAACCATTGTGAAGCAGGGTTACCGCTAAAAAACTGACTAAACGGGTCGAACAAAGCAACGATGCCCGTGTTTTCAATGCCTTTTTCAGGATTGCCTAAACCCAACATTTGCGGATACCAATAAAGCAACACATAAAAGCCGGTGAGCATAATGCCTGCCATCCAACCTAAAATGCCGCGACTGGTAAGTGAATTATCCCAAACACCATTGTTTTTAATGCCTTCGGGTTGGGTGAGATAACTGCGGATGCCATAAATGAGTGCACCTGAAAAAATGCCTCCGATTGCAACGGAAAGGTATAATGCATGTGGCTGTAGGTTTATGTTTGCGAGGGAAAGCAGCAAAATCAGCACCCCTAAACCGCCAATGGCAAGTCCTGTTTTTTGGATGGCATCGGTTTGCACAGGGTGCGGTTGGGCGAGGGAGAAATCAGTTTCCGGCATGTTGCAGTTTTTTCAGGTTTTGAAGGATGCGCTTCCAGCTGCGCTTTTGGGGTTTCAGGTCAGTATTGTATTGATGATTGTATGCGTCAAGGATGGATTTTTCCTGCTTTTGATAAAACTCCGGGTCGAAGTTGGCATCGGCAAGGTGGGTCAATACATGTTCTATGGTTTTTTCTTCTGCCAGCCAGCGGTCGAACAATTCATGGCGGAGGCGCATTCCGAACACATTGATGCCGGTTAGCTTTTTCGAATCCTTTTCAAAACCTGCCCTGAGCGCAATTTTTCCGGATGGATGCTCCCAATAAAACATTTCCATACCTTCTTCTTTTTCTGATGGTAGCATTCCGTAGTTCTGGTATTCAATATCCAGGAATTTGGCGGAGTTAAACCAGGCGGTAGGTTTGTATTGAGTTCTGTTGCCGCAAAGGGTTTGAGCTAATGTCTGCCCGTGCATTCTTCCGGTGTACCAAACCTGCTCAATGGGTCGCCTGCCGGGGAGTGGCTCTTTAAATTGTGCACAATCGCCAATGGCATATACATCGGGAATGTTTGTTTCAAAATATTGATTAATGAGAACGCCTCGGTCGGTTTTGATGTTACTTTCTTTCAAAAAATCAATGTTTGGACTTACACCCGTAGCAATGCCCACAAACTGACATTCCAGCCTTTCGCCTTTTTTAGTGATGATTGATTTTACGTTGCCGTGCTCATCCCCCTCAATTTCTTCAAGCTCTGATTCTAAAAGCATGTGGATGTGATGTTCCTTTATGTGCCGCGAAATCATAGCTGCTTCTTCTGCTGAAAGAATAAGCTCCCAAAAGCGCTTTTCCCGGATTAAAAAAGTCACGTTTATTTTTTTGGAACGCAACATTTCCGCAAGTTCAATCCCGATTAATCCACCACCTACAATTACTGCTTCGCGGATGCCTTTGGTAGTGGCTTCCATGCTTTGCAAATCCTGAAAATTGTATAATCCCTGAACGCCTTTTAAGTCCTGCCCCTTCCAGTTAAAGAAGTTGGATTTGGAGCCGCAAGCCAACACCAGCTTATCATACGCAATGGAAGAATCATCCTTGCAAAGCAGTTTCTTCTCCTCAACATTCACTTCAATAACCGCTTTATGAACCAGATTAATCCGGTTTTTCTTCCAAAAGAAATCTTCGTATGGCTTAATGTTTTCAAACTTCATGTGCCCCATGTACACATACATCAAAGCCGTGCGCGCAAAAAAGAATTCAGTTTCAGCGCTCACTACCGTGATACTTATTTCCGAATCCTGCTTACGCAAATATCGGGCACATGTGATGCCCGATATTCCGTTTCCTATAATGACGATGTGCATTGCGCCGTGAATTTAGCGCTGTTCGTTAAGTGACCAATCGTAGTCCAGATATTCAATATCAGCATCCGGACTAATGGTTACGTCTGAATATTTTGCGATGAATTTTGGTACGGTGTTGCCATCTTTTTCAAAATCACCTTTATACCAGTCGAAGTATTTGGAGAGTTTGGGTTTGGTGGCGTCGAGGATGTTTTTATCCGTGTTGGCGAGGAATTTTTTGGTTTGGTCGTCCATCTGTGCCTCTAATTTATCGGCAGTGTAGGCTTCATTCCGCAGCCTTGCGCAGCTTCGCGAAGCGCAAACGACTACAAAGTGAATACGCGGGTCGAAATAGACTTTACGCAGAATATCGTGTTCAATTTTATCGAGGTTCATTTCTTCGCCGCCAATTTTGAAAAACTCAATTTGCCAGGGCGTGTTCACCGTCGGTATTTGAATGTCGGGACCGATGTCTTTAATGCTTTTCACCGGATAATGCGCCACTATTAATTTCACGGTGAAGGCATTGTAGGCATTAATCCAATAAGCCATTTTCTCTTCTTTGCTCCACTTGTCGCTTGGTGCATTAGCTGAAAGTTCATCAAGGTATTTATTCAGTTCCATAGAATCCTGAACCATGCCTTTATAGTTTACCCAACCTTGTTCGTTTACGTATTTGCCGAGGAGTTTATTCCAGACATCGTGGGAAGGTGGTTGGGGCACATTACTTTCCGGTGGTGGTTCTGACTTGCCGGAGCCACAGCTTAAGATAAATAATAAAACGCCTGCTAAAAGGATTGAAAACTTCTTCATAATTGTTGGTTTTTGTGTGATTAAATGATGGATGGAGGATTGGGGGTTAAAACTGTTTGTAGTTTTCAATTTTAATTGTCCAGTCGTAATCTTTATATTCTATCTTAGGTTTCGATTCGTTGGGGATTACTTTATATTCTTTCAGGATGGCGCGTTTATCATTCTTACTCCCAAAATCGCAGGAAAACCAGGTCATCAGCGCAGGCACTTTCACCATTTCTTTTTCCTTGCTGTACTCACATTCTTTATTGAGATAATAATCAGCTGCTTTGTCTAATTGTTCGGTGGAGCGGTCAGGATAATAAACACAAACGGGCGGGCAGCTTTTAGCACCACAATTAAGTGCAAAATGGATATGCCAGTCAACATTTGAAACTTTGAAATGGCGCACGAAAGAATTTCTCCAAGGAATTCGGATAAAACCCTTGCTCCAGATGGTGGCACCGCGGCGAAGCACGCCATGTTCAATATCGTTCATACTTACTTTGTATCCTGCCACTTCTATCTGGTCTTTTTTGAAAAAACCATTGCGATCTTTTTTATAAGGTTCCGGATTTTTTTTGAGTAAGTATTGCGAGTTACCATTGTAAACATCTATCCAGAAACACATGCGGAGTGCATCGTTGTTTAGTTGTTTTTGAAGGTCGTCCACGTTCGCGTTTTTAAGCAAATCCATGTGCTTGCTCACATCCTGATCTTTAATCACGCGGTCCAGCATGTCGGCAGCAATTTGGGGATACGTGTAAGAGGAAAGCTTACTTTGGTCAAGTTCCATTTTATTTTTGGATTGAGCGAATGAAGATTTGGGAAGGAAAGCCGTGAAAACGGAGAAGGAGAAGATGGTGAAGAAGCAAAGGGATGTTACGTTTGGGAAACGATTCATTAGTAAGTAGTTTTTTTAAAGAAGATTGGTTAAAACAATAATGCCAGTTGTAGTTTTTGTGGTGAGTAAAATTAGCTCCATGCTGTTTGTAAGGGTTTTGTTAGGGATTGATGATAATTGTTTTTTTACGACCTCCATACTTGCACAATATTGCCGCATCTTTTTAACGACATCTTGTTTGTAAAACATCTCTTCCTAAAGTATTTTTGTAACCTTTCTCAATTAAAAAATCAACCATCAAAAAAATGACTTTTAAAACTTCCCTGCTGGCAGTTGTTGCATTGCTGGCATTTAACCCCATGTTTGCCGGAGATAAAGATGCTCCTGACGGCACCCGCAAGCTCCTTGACCCCGCAAATGTTGACCCCGCCGTGAAGCCGGGTGACAATTTTTTCTATTATGCTAATGGCTCCTGGTTGAAAAAAAATCCGGTACCGGGTTCTGAAACGCGATGGGGCAGTTTTAATGAACTATTGGAGAATAACTATGCATCGCTTCATCAGTTGCTTGACATGGCTGCGGAAAATAAAAACGCCGAAAAAGGCTCCCCCCAGCAAAAAGTGGGTGACTTTTACCGCACCGGAATGGATGAAGACGCCATCAAAAAAGCAGGTTTAAAACCATTACAATCGATTTTTAAAAGGATAGATGCCATCAATGCGCCCGAAGAACTGCTTCAGGAAATAGCATTAGAGCACACAGAAGGCATTACTCCGCTTTTTAATTTTTATGTATCTCCTGATGATAAAAATGTAACCAAGCAAGTGCCCCAGTTTTCACAAGGTGGTTTGGGAATGCCTGACCGTGATTATTATTTCAATACAGATGAACGCACCGTCAAAATAAAAGACGCTTACAAAGGCTATCTCAACCGAATGCTCAAAAGCATTGGCAGTAAAGAACCGCAACGTATGGCGGACATGATTTTTAATCTGGAAACCCAACTTGCCGAAGCCTCTATGACCCGTGTTGAAATGCGCGACCCCTACAAGCTTTACAATAAATACAGCCTTCGCCAACTTAATGAAACTTCGCAAAGAGGCTTCAACTGGGCACTCACTTTCAGGCGCTTAAAAATCCGGGAAGCGGATAGTTTGATTATCGGACAACCGGAGTTCTTCGCAAAGGCAGGCGAATTACTAAATAAAATGCCCTTAGAAGTTTGGAAAGAATACCTGAAATTTCATGTCGTAAATGATATGGCGCCTTACCTGAGTAATGAATTTGATGAACTGCATTTCGATTTTTATGGTCGCACACTGCGCGGTCAACAAGAGCAAAAGCCCCGCTGGAAACGCGTATTGCAGGTGGTAGATAATTCCATTGGGGAAGTGCTTGGGCAGATGTACGTAGATAAATACTTTAAGCCCGAAGCCAAAGAACGCATGGTGGAACTCGTTACCAACTTGCAAACTACCTATGCCGACCGCATTAACCGCCTTAGTTGGATGAGCAACCCCACAAAGAAAAAAGCACTCGCAAAGCTTAATACCTTCATGAAAAAAATTGGATACCCTGATAATTGGAGAGACTACAGCCGCCTGCAAATAACACCAGACAGTTATGTGGAAAACATCCTGAACGCTGCTGCTTTTGATTATAACTATAACCTAAGCAAACTGGGCAGACCCGTAGACCGTTCTGAATGGGGAATGACGCCCCCAACCGTAAATGCGTATTACAACCCTGCATTTAATGAAATCGTTTTCCCCGCCGGCATCCTGCAATATCCTTTCTTTGAAATGAGTGGTGATGACGCAGTAAACTATGGCGGCATTGGCGCAGTAACTTCAAGCATTCGCAGCCTCCAGGACTTCAAGACCTTCTACATCAACGCCAAGCAACTACGAGTCAACCCACAGTTCGGCCAGACCAGATACTCCAAGACTTAGTGGTGCAACGCCAGAATGCCCAGAGTCAAACATCAGCTCGACCAGAACAGCCCGAACGGCGTACTAGCAATACTGATTTCCTGATGGGACTGATGCAAAGCGGCAAACCACCTCCCGAGCAGCAAAGACCAGAACAAATGCTTATGGGTATGCAACCGCAGCGCAAGCAGCCCGATCGTTTACAACAGCAAATATTCGAGCGCGAACAAGAAATGCAACGCGAAGCCGCCGCACGTCGTGACGCAAACCCCCATCGTCGACCTCAAGCCCCTCCCGGATTCTTCGACGACTCTTATCGTGGTCCACCCCCTCACGAGCAAAATCCACGCAATGGCCCTCAACAACCCACCCAAATTCTTCAACGCCCACCCCCGGGTCTCGAACAGCTGCCTCCAAACTGGAATCATCAAATGCCACCACCACCTCCGCAACCCTCCCAGCAACAACAGCAGCAACTCCGCATGGCACCACCCGGTCTCTCCTCCCGCGGCCCTCCAGGTCCACCACCCGGCATGCCACCCCCTCAGCAGATGTTCCCGCCCGGCTTCCCAATGGCTAATTTCATGCCTCCTCACGGGCCACCTCCTCCGCCTGAGGGGATGGTAGGACCAGGTCCACCAGGGAGAATGCAACCACCTCCAGGATTCTACGGTGGGCCGCCTCCACCTCAAGGACCACCACCTGGCTTTCTACCCACGGGAATGGGCTTCGCGAATGGAATGGAGGGGATGGGTGGGTTTGGCTTTGATGGGAGGGGTGTGTCTGGACAAGGTCAGGGTCAGGGTCAGGGTCAGCAAGGTCAGGGTGGGTTTAGACGGTAGATATTTGGTGATGATGCGTGGGATGGGAAGAGAAGAGAAGAGAAGAGCAGAGCAACGGGATATGGACGTGGATATCTTTCGAGGACGATGGGTAACGAATAGATCAAGTGGCGGACGACACATCGTATCATGAGATGAGAGCAACTTACACGATATGCCATACGTTGATTTAGATAACTACCTACCTACCTAACCTAACCTGGGCGATAGAGATCTGGCTAGCAATACAACGATGAACTTCAGAAATCCTCCCTCGTCTGACTCCTCACATCAAATCATCCCCCTCCCAACCCTTTCATTTCCCTACCACACAATCCAGTGCATGACATCGAACCCCCCTGAGCCCTCTCCCTTCCCATCTCATGCGGCTCCTTCCCCACACTATCCCCACGCGCCACCACCCACGCGATGCGGCTCAAATCACGTGTTTCTCAACCTTCTGTTGCACATCTAACGAGGGGTGAGAGGGATTTTTCCAGATTTGGAGGGTCGATTTTCAAATCATTGAATTCTGGGGACGTGAGGTTGGGGGATGCATTGAGGGGGGTGGGGATGGGGTTTGTGTGGGGTTTGGGGGTGAGGAGGACGGGGGGGAAGGTGCTGGTGAGAGAGGGGAAAGGGGGAAGGGGAAGGGGAAGGGGAAGGGGAAGGGGCTGGAGAGGGAGGGGGGAGATAACGGCGTAAGGTGAGAGAGCAGAAGAGGGAGAAGTGATCGAGATGGGAGATACACAGGGTGGCGAGGACTGCTCTGGTGGCTTCGAAGGCATCTCGAATAGGGGAGAGGAAAAGGGAGGATGATACGGAGAGGGAAGACGGGAGGGCAAGATGCAGTTTTGCAGGACTTTTGGTTGGGGGGTTTGGAGGATTTGGAAACAAGTAGGAGAGATTGGTGTGAGGTTCCAGGACCCTTGCGAACGAGAAGAGGAGGAGGAAGATTTGTAGTAGGGTATATTCTAATATCGCTCTTTGTGAGTATGTTCAGTCCCGATATATCATCCCCAAGTCCCACCCCCACCACCTCTCACTTGTCTCTTCTGCGCACTGAGTCTCCAATCATCTTCCGCTGCGAACTTGTTGTATAGCGGCTGTATTCTCTCTGCCTTCTTTCGTTTGCTCAGCTTGTCTGTTGGTGCGACTTTGAAGAAT
>CBDCKE010000001.1:0-99826 GCA_965218185.1 Flavipsychrobacter sp. | reverse complement strand
CCACCTCCACATGTCCAACTATTAACAAAATCATAGCCATTACCGAGAGAAATTGTTGTAGCATTAAACCCCGTTCCCGTAGATAATGATTTTTCTATTATTCTGACAGTATTTGATATATCTTTTTGAGTCAAAATATCCGTTTTATCATCTCCATTAAAATCGGCTATCCAAATTTTATGATTTGAAGTAGGATATGTTCCACCATATAATTTATTAATTTCTGTAGATGAGCCAGATTCTGTGAAAGTAGCAATTACGCAGTCATATGGATTAACAAACATTAGCTCATTTTTTCCATCCCCGTCAAAATCTACAGTAAAAACGTCATCCATATTTGCCAAATTGGACCATAGAGCATTTGGAATATTATTAGGATTGGCGAAGTTTTGGGTAGGGATAATCTTTCTATTTAGAACATTTTTTCCAAGGTATGAAATATAGCCCCGAAACTGATTATAAGAAGAATGCTTTGATATGAGAAGAAAATCTATCATTTTATCTCCATCAAAATCACCAAAATGAATAAAATTTGAGGGGGCTATTTCGTTATTAATAAGTCCCGCAGCATCTGTGGGAAGTTGGTAATTAATGCTTGATTGAGTTGGGAAATAACCACTTCCATCTGACAATCGTATGTCTATAGAACTAATATTCCCTATATTTGGATTAGCTTGAGTTCCACCAAATGTAATTAATACAAAATCATCTGCTCCATCCCCATTGAAATCAGATGAATGAAATGAGGCTTGAAAAAAAGTTGATTCCTTATTGTCTTTTTTTATGATTGTTGGCGAGGATATAGCCTGTTGAAAGGTTTTTAGGAAATTGCCATTCCCCTGATTGAGAAGTACGTAAATTGTATCAACTAAATATAGATCTCCTCCTGCATAATGTAAGTGACTTAATAGAACATCAGCTTTTCCATCACCATTATAATCACCTGTTATCAAGTCATAATGCGTACCAATCCCCCCATTTTGCGTACCTAAAATTTGTGGTACAAAAACATTGGTAGTATGCCAAAGAATGTCGCTATATGACGGTTGACCATATTTAAAAATGGTACTATTTATAGAACTACCGCTTGAAGAAAATAAGCCGATTTCTATTAAATAAGATTTTAAATCTGTGCTGCCATATTCTAATGCATAACGATGTATTATGTTATTATTCGTATATATACTAATATTGGCAAGTAGGCTGTTTGTTCGCATTGAATATCCTGATTCATAAAATTTATTTTTATCAATCCTTCCGTCTAAATAATCGAATTTAATTTTATTATACGGGTTTAAAGGGGCATTAGAGTTTCCAGTGTAAAGAATTTCTTTAAGCCTAATTTCCCTATCCACTGTTTCATAAATATAATCAATATAATTCCCATTTACATCTTTTAATCTTGAAAGTAACCATTGCATGACATGATTATTGTCATCTGTAAAAAATTTTGAATCTGCGTTGTAAGCATATTCCATTGTAGAGCCATCTTTCGCTTCCACCAAGAATTTACCCGGACCATTCCCCTTTTGAGATAAGGCTGTAATGCGCGAAAAATTATCCATTTCTAACCGATAAGTACTTCCATCTACTCCATAGGTACCGCTCTCTAACACCATTCTATTTCCATCTAATATATAAACATCATTCAGCGTATAATCAACAGCCTCAACTTTGTCGTCGTGATAAATATCTTTACTAACTCTTTTAATAGCGGATAATCCAGAAATATTCCATCCCATTCCCATGACACCATTTCCAGATTGCGAATTATAAACTAACGAAACTGATGGCGCTACGCCGTTTGTTCCTACTGGAATTTGAAGCGGAATTGTATATGTGGCAGCTCCAGTAGGTGTAACACCTTCAATTCCTCCAATTACATCAACTGGCTTTGAAAGATTAATGGCTTTTGAAAAATTACTGTTGTCATAAAGGGGTTTATAAACAATAGATTGTGCTACAGCAAAAGTGTAAGTGACAAAAACAAGCAAAGCAACGGCAGGAAGAAAATACCTGTTCATTTGGGGAGAAATTAATTTTGGAAAGTAAGATTTTGTAGAATGGCCGCAAAGCTAACTTTAACTTTTAGAAAAACAACACTTGCGCAAAAAATTTTTCAAAAAAACAGTTCGGGTTATGGTTCTTTTGTTCAACCATCCCGCAGGTGATTTACATAAATTCAGAAACCCGATCCTTCAAAAAGTAAAACCCCGCATCACTGCAGGGTTTCGGTATTTTTTAAAAAGAGCAAAACTTACAGTTTCCAGTCGTCCAGATTGTCTTCAAAATTGTTGCTTGCGGGTTGCGGGGTTGCCTGCGGCTGGATGTTGAAATTCTCTTCTTCCTGCAGGGCAGAAGCTTGCGGGGCGCCGTCGTTATTCACTTCAGGTGCGAAGCGTGGGCGATTGTTGTAACTGCCTTCTTCTTCGTTCTCAAAATCGTTGTTGAAACTATCGAAATCGAAATTGGGCATTAGCTCCGTTTTCACGTGGTTCACCACATCGGTTAGTCCTTCAATAAACTTGTTGAAATCTTCCTTGTACACAAAAGTTTTGTGGCGGTCGTAACCATCGCCGTTTTGACGTTTAATGGTTTCGGTGATGGTGATGTAATAATCGTTGCCTTTTGTGGGGCGCACGTCAAAAAAATAAGTTCTGCGCTTTCCGGCTTTCACGCGCTTGCTGTAAACGCTTTCTATCTGCTGGTTCTGATGCTCTCCAAATTGTTTGTTCTGGTACGCCACGGTGTTTTTCTTTTTTTTGTTTTAGGAAGAAATGAATGAAGGCAAAAATAGACAAGCAGGCGAATTATCCAAATTATTTTCCGAATAAATGCCTGCCTATAGTTGTTGTTGTTTTAGTTTTTTATCAGGGCTTCACATCTTCTGCCAGCAATGGAGCAACGTGCATTTCCTTTCCGTTTGCAGAAGTTGCATGATTGGTGAAAACCGGTTCCACACCGCGTTTCCGGGCAATCCATCCTTTTAATCTAAAAGAAAGCAGCATCAACACCGGCAGCATAACGAGCGTGAGGATGGTTGCAAAAGCAAGTCCGTAAATCATGGTCCATGCCAGCGGGCTCCAAAGCGCGGCACTATCGCCACCAAAGAAAATGTGCGGATTTAATTCAGAGAAAAGCGTAGCAAAATCGATGTTTAATCCAACGGCTAATGGTATTAATCCCAAAATGGCAGCAGTGGCGGTGAGGAGCACCGGCGTCATCCTTGTTTGTCCGGCTTCCAGAATGGCTTCCCGCGGCGTCATGCCTTCTTCCAGCATCAGGTCCATAAATTCAATGAGGAGGATGCCATTGCGCACCACAATTCCCATCAACGCTACAATTCCAATTCCTGAAAAAACGAGGGAAAAAGTGGTGTGGAAAATTCCCAGACCAAGCAATACACCAAAGATGGACATGAGGATGGTGCTCATAATAATTACCGTGCGGCTTAAGGAATTGAACTGCAAAATGAGCGTCAGGAAAATGAGCATAATGGCGATCAGTCCTGCGTTTCCGAGGAATGCCATGGTTTCTGCCTGGTCGTCGCCCTGCCCGCCCATGCGCAATGAAACGCCCGCGGGTGCTTTGAATTGCTGCAGTGCATCCGTCACATTTTGCACCACTTCCTGTTCATTAAATCCACCCACCACGTTGCTGGAAAGATTGATGATTCGTTTCTGATCCAAGCGCTTAATGCCGCCATAAGTGTTCTCATACTTCACGTCAGCAAATGCTGAAAGCGGCACCTGGCGGAATGCACCGCGCTGCGCCATGTCCACAAAAGCAACCGGCATGTTGCTGATGGCAGCAATGTTTCCGCGTTGCGAAGGCGCTGCGCGAAGGGTGATTTTATAATCATCGTTGGCATCGCGGAAGCGGGAAATTTCTTTACCAAAAACGGCGGTGCGCAGGGCAGATGAAACGGCATAAGTGGAAATGCCTTCTGCATTCATCCGCTCCCTGTCAAGGTCAAAAACTATTTCCGGTTTGTTTGCCTGAAAATCGCTGCGCAATTCTTCCACGCCGGCAATGTTTTTTTCTTCGAGATAGCGCTTCATTCTTTCTGAAACTGCCACCAGAGAATCCAGATTGTCACCCGTCATTTCAATAACGATGGGCTTTTGCATAGGCGGACCGCTGCTTTCCTGATCCACTGTTACTTCAGCCCCTGGCACGCCGCGAATAGAATTGCGGATACGCTCCAGAAATTCAGCCGAAGAAAGTCCTTCTCTTTTAGAAAACTCTTCAAAAGCGACGGTGATTTTTCCTTTGTTAGGGAAGTCACCTACTTCACCGGAAGAGGGATCGACAGCGCCGACGGTTACGTTGCTGATTACTGATTTTACAATGCCGGAGCGCTTGCCCGTCTTCGGATCTGCAATGGCATTTTCTACTTTCTTCTCCAGCCGCATCAACACTTCATTGGTGTAAGACTGATCCGTACCCACCGGCATGTTGAGATAGACGTAGGCAAAATTGGGTTCCTTCTTCGCGAAGAAAACGAAATCCATCCCGCGGATGCCGAGCAGCACAATGGCTAAAACGAACACTCCAATCATTATGGCAATCGTACGTCCGGGATGCGCCAAAGAACGCACGAGAATCCTTCCATACCATGCCTGAAATGCAGGCCAGGTTTTGTTTTGAAACTTGTGGATCAGTCTCTCTAAAACAAATTTTTCCAGCAAAATGAATAGGTAAATGAAGAGGAGAAAATTGCCGAAGCCCCATGCGCCGAAGAGATAAGAAATCAACACCACTGCAGCAAAAACGACCAGCATAATCTTATCCTTCCGCGACCACTTTCTTTTGCCGGTATCGTGCGGGTCGTGCGGCTTCATAAAATCAACTGCAAACACCGGATTGATAATGTATGCCACCACCAGCGAAGCCACCAAAGTGATAATCAAAGTGACCGGCAAATACTTCATAAACTCGCCAATAAGCCCGGGCCAGAAAGCCAGTGGAATGAACGGCATGAGGGTGGTTGCGGTTCCGGAAAGCACGGGTAAAAACACTTCGCCTGTTGCAAGTTTTGCGGCTTTTTTAATCGGCATTTTTCCATTGTCGAACACGCGGTGGGTGTTTTCAATCACTACAATTGCATCATCCACCACAATTCCAAGTGCCAGCAAAAAGGCAAAAAGCACCACCATGTTTAGTGTGAAATCAATTCCGGGCATCACAAGGAAAGCCAAAGCGCATGAGAGCGGAACAGACATCGCTACAAACAAGGCATTGGTGACGCCCATGAAGAACATGAGGATGATGGTAACGAGGATAAAACCGATGATGATGGTGTTGATAAGGTCGTGCAAAGTGGTACGTGTCGCCTCGCTCTGATCGCCCGTCAGCACGATGTTCAGGTCTTTTGGCAAGTCTTCTTTTTGCATTTTCTGAATCAGTTCCTGAATGTTATCAGATGCCTGAATCAGGTTTTCGCCGGATGCTTTAATAACGTTCAGCGTGATTACGTTTTTGCCGTCCAGGCGTGCGTAACTTTTCTGCTCTTCATAATCATCTTCCAGGCTGGCAATGTTGCGCAGGTAAGTGCTTCCGCCTCTTGAATTGCGGATGATCAGATTGCCGATTTCAGCAGCCGTTTTAAACTCGTTGCGGATGGTGATGTTTCGTTTCTGATTATTTAGGGCAACGTCTCCGGCAGTGGCAGAAATGTTTTCTCCTTTCACCGCCTGCTCTATATCCCCAAAGGAAAAACCGGCAGCCTGCATGGCATACAAGTCCACGTTTATCTGGATTTCACGCTCCAACGCGCCTACCATGTCCACGCGTTTTATCTGTTTCAGTTCTTCAATTTTATCCTGCACTCTATCCGAATATTCTTTCAGCCGCGCGAGGTCATAATTCCCTGAAATGTTTACGTAAAGAATGGGCAGTTCAGAAAGGTCAATGTCTTTTACTTCAGGTTCGTTGGGTAAGGATTGCGGCAATTCGGGACGGGCTTTATCCACCGCATCTTTCACGTCCTGCTTTGCTTTATCTACTTCTATGTCGGTAGTGAATTCAACAATTACCACAGAAAAATCCTGGAAAGAATTGCTGGTAACTTTCTTAACGCCGGTCAGGTTTTTTACCTCTTTTTCAATGGGTTTTGAAACCAGGTTCTCCATGTTTTCAGGAGATGTGCCGGGATAGAAAGTCTGCACGATTATTTGCGTCAGTTTAATCTCCGGAAATTGTTCTTTCGGCAAACTGTTGTACGTCATCAGTCCGGCAAGGGTGATGATGATGGTGATGATGTAGATAGCCGTGCGGTGGTCAATCGCCCAACTGGATGGTTTAAATTCTTTGAACGTATCCTTCATAAAAAGTGGTTCTTTTGGATGATTACTGGATGGAAATATTTTCGCCGTTATCCAGGTCGTTGTAGCCTTCGGTAATCAGTTTATCGCCTGCGCTCAGTCCGCTGGTTACCTCCACCATTCCATTGAAATTTCTGCCTGTCTGCACATAAACCGCTTTGGCTTTGTTGCCCTGCGCTACGTACACCAGCTGCCCCTGCGATGTTTTTTGAATCAAAGAAATAGGCACCGTTATCGCATTGGATTTACTGTAGTTTTCGATTTGCATTTTGCAGCTCATGTTGGGGTAATACTTGTTGCTGTTAGGGAGTTTCACTTCTACATCAAATGTTCTGCTGAGGGAATTAATTGCTTTGGAAACAAAAGAAAGGCGCGTATGCAGCGTATCGTTTGCGTCTGAAAAAACAATGTTCACGCGGTCGCCGGTTTCTACTCTGCCCAGATAATTTTCACCGAGGCTTGCGGTTGCTTTCAGATCGCTCATGTTCACCACGCGGATGCCGCTCATGCCCGGGGAAGCCACGTCTCCTTCTTTCAAATCAAGCACATCAACAGTGCCATTAATCGGTGATTTAATGGCGTACATATTTCGTTGTGCAACCAGTCCACCCCGCTGACTTAAAGTGCTTTCATAATTGGCTTTCGCCTGCAGCAATTGCACTTGTGTACCGATGTTTTGCGCCCAGAGTTTCTGTTGCTTTTCATAGAGTTGCTTTGCAAGATTGAGCTGGACGTCGAGCGCATTTATTTGTTGCCCGATGGTAGCAGCATCAAGCATAGCAAGGGTTTGGCCTTTGCCGACTCTTTGCCCTGCATGAACCAGAATACGCGTAACAACGCCCGGCGCCTGCGGAGTTGCCAGCACATTTTGCTCGCCCTTCACCGAAGCCTGTACTTCAATAAAAGAACTGAAAGATTCTGGCTGTATTTCCATCACGGCAACCGGTGTTGATTTTAGTGCGCTGGTATCTACCACTTGTTTTTCCAGTTTTTGAATTTTGGAATCCAGCGAAGCGCGTTCCTTTTTTAGTTTTTCGAGTTCGGCAGCATTGTTATCGGTTTTATCGCTGCCGCAAGAAGCAAAAACCAGCACAAGAATTAAAAGGGAAAAGAGATTTTTCATGGAAGTTTTGACCTGTGTTTTTTGATAAATCGGTATGATGAATTGGAAATGATTTTTGCCGTTAACTATTTTAATTGACCGAGTGCGCGTTGCAGATCTACCTGAGAGGATGCTACATCAAGCAACGATTGGAAATAACTGTTTTGCGCCTGTAAATATTCGGTTTGTGCCTGCGTCACTTCAAGGTTGCTGCCCACGCCTGCTTTGTACTTTTTTTCGGCAAGATCAAACACGCTGTAGGCAAGCGAAAGGTTACTTTCCTGACTGCGGAATGCAAGCAGATTGTTTTTTAAAGTTGTCCTTGAAACCTGCGTCTGGAAGTCGATTCCCAATTTTGCATTGTCAAGAGTATTCCTTGTTTTTTCAATGTTCAGCTTTGCTTGTTTCACGCGGTTGCGACGTTGGAAACCGTCAAAAACGGGCACATTTAATCTTAAGCCCACACTCGAAATGAAGATGTAAGGTTTATTAAAAAGATCCCCGAAAGTGTTGGTAGAATAAGTGTAAGTGGCGCCGCCAAAAGCCGCTAAAGAAGGAAGGCCTGCAAGCTTGTGTCTTTTGAGGTCATACTCATTTAGTAGCAGTTGCGATTCAAGCAAAGTATATTCTGTGCGGTTGTTGTAATTAAGTTCATCATTCAGCATTGCCTGCGCTGATAAAATGGTTTGATTTAATGACGTGTCTGCCAGGGTAATCGGCTGGTTGATATCCATGCCCATTCTGTATTTCAAAAGCTGTTCGCTGACGCTTAAAAGATTGCTGATGCGGATGCTGTCGGTAGCAAGATTATTGACACGCACACTGCTTCTATCCACTTCAATTTTTTCCGCAAAACCGGTTTCATAAATAATCCGCACATCGTTTAAAAGGGAGCGTGCATTGCCGAGTGAATTCTTTAAAATTCCGAATTGCTTTTGCGCGACTACGAGAGAATTGTAAGCCTGCGTAACGCCATACCGAACGTTTACTTCAGAAAGCTGAACGCCTTGCTCCACCAATTGTATGATTGCTTTGCGTGCCTGAAGCGCAACTAGCAAACTTCCGTTAAACAAAATCTGCGATGCACTAAGGTTAGCATTTGCTCCGTACTTCGGGGTAAACTGAACTGCGGTAAAACTTCCGGGAGGCGCAGTGGGATCAAAAAACTGCGTTGGAATAAATGATTTTACAGGATTGGGATAGGCAATCAACTGCCCGTCGCCGTTTACGTTTGGTAACACTTGTCCGGTAATTTCTGCGTTCTTAGCATATTGGATTAGCACATCAAGCCGTGCATTTTTAAGCGAATCATTGTTGCGAAGCGCAAAACTGATCGCATCCTGAAGACTTAATTCAACCACATTTTCCTGCGCATTTACAACAGAGAAAATCAGTAGTGCGGTGATGAGAAAAAGGGTGCGTGATGATATTCGATTCATAACCTGGAAATTCCTTTGAGGTATTTTTCTTTGTACTTGTGATAATGCTTTTCTCCTTTTGCCGTCATGACGCCGTAAAGAAAATGCTCCGCTATCTGCTGCGCCACAAAATGAAATTCAAAGCGATCATTCACCAAAAAATTCGGGTGGAAAATCATCAGCGAAAGTTCCATCCGGTAACGCGCCATAAATTCCGGATCAATGTCTTCCCGATACAAACCTTCTTCAATGCCTCGTTCAATATTTTCTCTGATGGCAACCACATCCTGCTTTAAAAGGCTTTCTTTAAACAATGCAAAACCTTCGGGGTAAAAACGCTCCAGTTCAAGCATAGCCGCCGGGTTTATTTGCCTGTGCACCTGAT
Organism: Flavipsychrobacter sp.; assembly: GCA_965218185.1. Classification (GTDB taxonomy): domain Bacteria; phylum Bacteroidota; class Bacteroidia; order Chitinophagales; family Chitinophagaceae; genus JAFIGV01. Next base: position 90,595 of record CBDCKE010000001.1, on the reverse strand, counting down.
CATACATTCCCATTACGCGCACCATCGCTTCAATGGCATTTTCGGAATCGTCCATCGTGTTCTGGCACATTTCCGTGATGCGGCATTTATACCAATTCACCGATTCATTCACCACGTCATTCTTGTTGGCAAAATGCTGGTAAAGCGTCTTTTTCGAAACGCCCGCTTTGCGTGCCACGTCATCCATCGTTATGGTTTTGAAGCCGTACTGCCGGAAGAGGTCTGCAGAAGCGTTCAGTATTTTTGTCAGCGTATCCATCTAGTTCGGCGGCAAAAGTAATCTTTGGGAAACATTTTTTCCAGAAATAGTTTCCTGCGTTTATTATTTTATTATTGCCAAAAACAATTGTCACCGGTTTTGAAGAAGCCGGAAGTTGGATTTTAATCCTGCACGCTGTACTTTTCACCCCAAAAAAACAAGAATGGGATTTTGGAAAGACTTTAAGGGGTTTGCCTTCAAGGGAAACGTTGTTGACCTGGCAGTGGCTGTAATAATTGGCGGCGCTTTCGGGAAGATTGTAACGGCTTTGGTGGCTGATGTAATAATGCCGCTTATTGGAAAGCTGACGCCGGCAGGACAAAAGTTTACAGACCTTTTTTACGTGCTCACACCCGGAACCTCAGGAAGTACTTATGCTTCCCTTGCAGCCGCGCGAGAAGACGGTGCAAATGTGCTTGCATACGGAGATTTCATCCAGACGATCGTAGATTTTATGATCATTGCTTTTTTCATTTTCCTTGCCATCAGAGCGCTTGCTTCGATGCAACGAAAAGAAGAAGAAGCGCCTACAACCCCTGTTGTGCCAAACGCTACGGATGAATTGCTGGCAGAAATCAGGGATGAATTGCGCAAGCAAAACAGCGGTTTGTAAAAAGTTTTTCGTGCATCAAAAGATTTATTGGTGCATTTTTGCGGTTAGCAAGTTATGACGGGAACAATACTTAAACAGCTTCGCCATCTTAAAACGAATGGAAAATGTGGATTTGCCGTACTGGTAGATCCTGATAAGGTTGCGCCTTCTGACATGACCTATCTCGCAGAACTCTGCAATGATGCCGGAGTCAGTTTTCTTTTTTTTGGCGGGAGTCTGGTGGTCGCACATCAGATAGATGCGTGCATCCAGCGGTTTAAAGAAGAGTCCGATATTCCCGTAGTGCTTTTTCCCGGAAGCCCCGCGCAGGTTACTCCATATGCTGATGCGTTGCTTTACCTCTCCCTTATTTCAGGGCGCAATGCTGATTTATTAATCGGGCAACATGTGGTTTCGGCGCCGCAAGTGAAAGCGAGCGGACTGGAAGTTATTTCCACAGGCTACATGGTGATTGATGGCGGCGTGCCAACTACTGTTTCTTACATGAGCCATGCTGCGCCCATCCCGGCTAATAAACCGGACATTGCACTTTGCACCGCATGGGCGGGGGAATTGCAGGGAAAACACATCATTTATATGGATGCCGGAAGCGGAGCGAACACGCCTATTTCGGAGGAAATGATTAAGAAAGTAAGCAGCCACATTGATATTCCGCTGGTGATTGGCGGCGGCATTACAACCCCTGAAAAAGCTTACCTGAACGCCCGTGCCGGCGCAAACGTAATCGTGATTGGCAACGCCATCGAAAAGCAGCCTTCCCTTATAAAAGAAGTGGCGATGGCCATTTCAGAGGGCGCGGTGAAAACTTTAAACAAGTAAAGAAGCTGAAAAGCTGCCTTGCGCTTAGTTTTTTTTGCGGGTTCCAAACCAAAACATTACTTTTGCACTCCTTAAAAAACACCTGTAAAAAACAACAGGAAATAATTTCAAACTGCAATTATGAAACGTACCTACCAGCCAAGCCGTCGCCGCCGTAAAAATGTTCATGGTTTCCGCAAGCGCATGGAAACAGCAAATGGTCGCAAAGTGTTAGCTTCCCGCCGCAAAAAGGGACGCAAAAAACTGAGCATTTCCGACGAGCTTCGCCTGAAGTAATTTTTTTAGTAAAAAACAAAATCATCAGCGCAGCACGTCGTCATACTTTCAAAAGTCATGAACGGCTGAAGCGCACGCAGCATATTGAAACGCTTTTCCGTAAAGGGAAAGCGTTTTCTGTTTTTCCAATCAAGGCAATTTTCCAAACTATTCCGCTTCCTGAAAATGCCGAATCACCTGTGCAAACCGGCTTTAGCGTTCCAAAAAAAAAGTGGAAAAAGGCAACAGACCGCAACCGGATTAAAAGACTGATGCGCGAAGCATGGCGACTGCAAAAGCATGAACTTTATGAAACAGTCCCCGCACAATTGCAAGTCCACATTTTTCTGATTTTTCTGGACACGGCTAAACACGATTTTCATTCCCTGCAGCATGTAATTTCGTCCATCATTATCCGGTTAAAAAAACACCTTCGAAACACCGAATGACTAACAGGATTTTTACTGGCTTTTTTCTTTTTCTAATCAGATTTTACAAAGCGGGAATATCCCCATGGTTGGGCGCAAGATGCCGTTTCACGCCCACATGCTCTGCTTATGGCATGGAGGCAATTCAGAAATATGGCGCATGGAAAGGTGGCGGCATGGCGCTGAAACGATTTTCCTCTTGCCACCCATGGGGTAAAAGCGGCTACGACCCTGTGCAATAATCCATTTTCCTCGACGGATAAATCCTTTTTTCATTTTTAAAAAACCAACCTGCTTTTTTACAAAAAAACTCTTTAAATTATGTTCTTCAGTTTTAAAGGCTTCATCCCCGTTGTGCATCCCTCAGCGTTTGTGCATCCGCAGGCAGTGATTACCGGCAATGTAATTATTGGTGCTGATGTTTACATAGGACCTGGCGCGGCATTGCGTGGAGATTGGGGCGGCATCATCATTAAAGATGGCTGCAACGTTCAGGAAAATTGCACGGTGCATATGTTTCCGGGTGTGACGGTTATTTTGGAGGAAAATGCACACATTGGGCATGGCGCCATCATCCATGGTGCACACATTGGAAAAAATGTTTTAATTGGGATGAACAGTGTGATAATGGATGAAGTGGAAATAGGTGATGAAAGCATTGTAGGCGCGCTTTCATTCATCAATGCCAATTCTAAAATTCCACCACGATCGCTGGTGGTTGGTAATCCGGGAAAAATTATTAAGCAGGTGAGTGATGAAATGATTACCTGGAAAACAAAGGGCACTCAATTATATCAAACGCTTCCTGACGATTGCAGAAATACTTTAACTGCCTGCGAGCCGCTATCTGAAATGCCGAAAAACAGGCCCAATCAGGAATCGCTATATGAGACGTGGAATCAGATAAAAAACCAGTAATGAAATAAAAAGCCCCGCAAAATGCAGGGCTTTTTATTAATGAAGATTTATTGATAAAATTAATTATCAGAAGTTTTTTCTTCAGTAGAAACCAAGTTGTTTACAAACTTGGCTACTTCACCAATGCGCTTGTAATTAAGCGTATAGTGAATGAACTTTCCATCACGCTGCGTAGAAACGATGTTTGCACGACGAAGAATTGCAAGGTGCTGGGAAGCCACAGACTGCTCTAAACGTAACTTTACGTAGATGTCTGTAACATTCATACGCTTGTTTTCTTCAAGGAGCTTCACGATTTGCTGACGAAGCTTGTGATTGATAGCGCGCAATGTCATTGCGGCACTTTTTACCGCACTGTAATCGAGGTGGATTTTGTTGCCATCGTGGTTGATGTCTAAAGATCCGGCAGGTGCTGTTGTTGCTGTTGCTGTTGTTGATGATTCCATTTGTTTAAAAAAATTTACTTGGTGAAAAAATAGTAGAGAATTTTGCTCGTTTTTGTTTTATTCTCTGTGTGCAAACATACTTAATCAGAAGATATGCAGCAACTTTCTTTATCAAAAACTTGTTAAGTGCGCGTTAAATCACATTGAAGCAAAATTCACAGTGTTGTTAATTAGCTGACTTACAATGATTTATGAGTAAATGGTTCTTTTAGGTAAAGCGGCTCAACATGCGCCAATGACGCGAATATTTTGCCTTGAAATGCTTCTAAACTGCTCAAAATCCAATTTTGCAATTCAATTTTTTCAGTAATTACCTGTTTTTCGGGGATAAAATCAACGTTTTTTTCAAGAAAAACATCCCAAATGCCTGTAACTAAAATTTTGGAGTGCTCCATTTTGCTGAAAGCACTTATTGCCGCTGCTTCTGCATGAAAAGGAGGTGAAATTATTTGCCCTGTTTTATCCATCGAAGCCATAAAATATTCTCCTTCCCGCGCACGTAAAAAACAAACGTAAACATCATAGTTCGCCTTAAACTTTACCCATTGTTGCCGCATTAATAATTCAAGTTTATCGTGCATCAATAAAGGAATATTGAGTGCATAACAGATGCCTTTTGCCGTTGCCATACCAATTCTTAAACCCGTGTATGAACCCGGACCTGATACAATGGAAACAGCGTTTAAATCCTGCCATTTTACATCGTTTTCGTTAAGCAGGTTTTGTATCATTTGGTTAATGGAAGCTGCATGATTTCTTTGTACTTCATCCCGCAATTCCATCAATAAAACGCCATTTGCAGAGAGCGCAGCGATACTTTCATTTCCGGAAGTGTCAAGATGTAAAATATAGTTTTTCACAGGTTGCAAATTTACGCTACGCCTTACTTTTGCGGTTATGGAAAACAAAATTATCCGCACGGAAAATGCACCCGCACCCATCGGTCCTTACAACCAGGCAGTACAGTTTGGAAACCTGCTTTTTATTTCAGGGCAAATCGCCATTCAGCCAAAAGGCGGCAGCTTGTTTAAGGGAGCTATAAATGAGGAAACCGAAATCGTGATGCAAAACCTGAAAGCCATCCTTTCAGCAGCCGGTATGGATTTCAAAAACGTGATAAAGTCCACCATTTTTTTGATGGACATGGGACAGTTTGCAGCTGTGAATGAGGTATACGGAAACTATTTTGAAGAAGCCAATGCGCCTGCGCGTGAAACGGTGCAAGTGAGCGGATTGCCGAAAGGGGTGCAAGTGGAGATTAGTATGATTGCAGGGAAGTAGCCTTACAATGCAATATTACAATTGTGGAGAGCAGGTTTCTAATTTTGGAAACAATTCTTATTTTTGCTGAAACTCCTTAAACGTGCAGTATTTCCAAACGCGATTTTTAGAGGAAGCTGAAAAGTTTATTGCTCAACTTGATAAGAAGTCTGCCCGAAAAGTGTTTTACAACATTGACATTGCAGAGCAAAGTAACGATCCGTCCCTTTTCAAAAAACTTCAAAAGGATATTTGGGAGTTCAGGGTAAACTTTGCAAAACAGCAACTTAGACTACTCGCTTTTTGGGATAAGGACGACAAAGTTCAAACACTTGTTATCGCAACGCACGGTTTCATTAAAAAGATAGACAAAGTGCCGACAAACGAAATTGAAAAGGCAATCAATTTAAGGAAGGCATATTTTGAAAATAAACTAAAAAGATAAAACAATGAAAAAAAACGCACTGGCAATTTCTTATTCTCTCGCTGAAATGAAAGACAAATACATCGGTAAGTTGGGAACAATTGATAGGGACGATTATGAATACGAGCTTCGAATGGATATTTTGGGAAGAATGATTAAATCAGCAAGGCAGGAGCGCAACCTGACACAGGAGCAACTTGGTGAACTTGTCGGGGTAAAAAAAGCGCAAATTTCTAAGCTGGAAAGTAGCACCAATAGTGCTACGATTGATACCATTCTAAAAGTCTTTAAGGCATTAAAGGCCGACATCCATTTTAATGTTACCCTGGAAAATCAATTTTTACAATTAGCAGAATAAACTACCTAATTACCCTTCAAACTCTCATTTCTTCCACCCATCCTTCAGCCCCACCGTCCGGTTAAAAACCAACTTCTCTGAATCACTTTCCTCATCCACCGTAAAATATCCTTTCCTTAAAAACTGAAATTGCTCCCCCACTCTTGCATCCGCAAGCGATGGTTCAATAAATGCATTCACCATCTCCACACTGTTTTCGTTGATGTAGCTCTTAAAATCCCCTTCCTCGTTCGATGGGTCTTCCACTTTAAAAAGCCTGTCGTAAAGACGCACTTCTGCCCGCTTAGCATGTGCTGCACTCACCCAATGGATGGTTCCTTTTACAGAAATGCCACTGGTATCATTCCCGCTTTTGCTTTCCGGAAAATAATTGCAATGCACTTCCGTAACCGCTCCTGAATCATCTTTTTCAAAACCCGTACACTCCACTATGTAGGCGCCTTTTAACCGCACTTTCAACCCCACGCCCAACCTGAAAAATTTCTTTGGCGGCACTTCCATAAAATCTTCTTTTTCAATCCACAACTCCCTGCTGAAAGGCATTTCACGCTTGCCCGCATTTTCATCTTCAGGGTTGTTTTCAATTTCCAGTTGCTCCGTTTGCCCTTCTGGATAATTGGTGATGATGAGCTTTAGCGGCTGCAACACTGCCATCACGCGATTTGCCGTTTTGTTCAGTTGTTCCCGCACATGAAATTCAAGCAAGCCAATGTCCACCATGTTTTCACGCTTCGCAATGCCTACGGTTTCGCAAAAGTTACGGATGGCAGCAGCAGGATAACCGCGTCGCCTCATGCCGCTGATGGTGGGCATCCGCGGGTCGTCCCAACCGGTAACATGCTTTTCAGAAACAAGTTGCAACAGTTTCCTTTTGCTCATTACTGTGTATGAAAGATTGCGGCGCGCAAACTCATATTGCTTTGAAGGAAAAATGCCTAACTGCTCAATAAACCAATTGTAAAGCGGGCGGTGATGGATAAACTCAAGCGTGCAAATGGAATGGGTGATGTGTTCAATGCTATCGCTTTGGCCGTGTGCAAAATCATACATCGGGTAGATGCACCAATCATCGCCGGTGCGGTGGTGCGTGGCGTGTTTGATGCGATAAAGCAAAGGATCGCGCATGAGCAGGTTGGGATGTGCCATGTCGATTTTAGCGCGCAACACTTTTTCGCCATCGGCATATTTACCGGCGCGCATTTCTTCAAAAAGTTTCAAGTTTTCTTCGATGCTTCTGTTGCGGTGCGGACTTTCTTTCCCCGGCTCTGTAAGGTTTCCTTTTGTTGCTGCAATTTCTTCTGCCGAACTATCATCGACGTAAGCCAATCCTTTGTTGATAAGCGCCTGTGCAAACTCATGGAGCTGCGCAAAATAATCGGAAGTGAAAAGCAAATTATCCCACTCAAAACCTAACCATTTTACGTCACCCATTATGCTTTCCACAAAGGCTGTTTCTTCCGTAACCGGATTGGTGTCATCAAAGCGGAGATTGCACTTGCCGCCATACTTTTTGGCAAGCCCGAAATTCAAAACAATGGACGATGCATGACCAATGTGCAAAAAGCCATTCGGTTCCGGCGGAAACCGCGTGTGGATGGATTTGTAGGTGCCTTCGGCGAGTTGGGTTTCTATTATTTCTTCAAGAAAATTAAGGGAGCGTTCTTCTGACATGCAATGCTTTTTTGGAAGAGTGCCAAAGGTAAGTTTATTCGATTGCTGCGGGAAAGTTTAGCATCCTTCACACCCTACTTCTTCAGCCTTTCTGCTTCCTGCTTTTTGCGCTTCTTGTTCACTATTTCATCCAGGTCGAGCCTTCTGCCAACGGTTTGCAAAGCGCCTGTAAAAATGCACCGCCAAATCAGGTTGAAGAAGGACTTATTGACTTCGCGTTTCACTGAAGGGGTTACGCGGCGCACCTCCTTTCCGTTGTGCGGATTTGCATCGTAAGTAAATAGCTTATTGGCAAAGAAACTGGTGACGTCTTTTTTATCGAGCGCATTGTCATCTTCCACTTCCAGCAAATTCACTTTCAGGTTGCTGTAAAGCATGGTCATGTTTGCGTGGGCGCCGCTTTCATTGCCATCAATGTGGAAGGTTATTTTCTGCACATCCAGACTTTCCAATTCTGCCAGCGCAAGTGGTTTGGTAATGTCGTTTAGTTTGGTGCCGTCCATCGCTCCCTGACTGCCATCCACGCTAAATGCGCCGTTATCTCCATCTAACCTAAAATTGAAAACGGAGCTTATTTCGCTGCCTTTAAAATTGCCTTTCAATGAAACCTTGCACACCTTGTTTTGCTTTATTTTTTCGGGAAGGTTTGTGATGTTTTCTATTTCGCCGCGAATGTTTTCCATCTTCACCACGCCTGTTCTGTTCGTCTTGTAATTCCTTTCAGTGTAGGCAAATTTTCCACCGCTCACGTTTATCTGTTTCACGAAAATGGGCAAGGGAAGTTTTTTAAGAATCTGCTGCGGAAATCGTCCTGTTTTGTCTTCCGGGTTGGGCGGCGGATTGCGGTCTAAAGAAATGTTGATGTCCGCATTTTCAATGCTTCCTTTTTCGGCAAAAAGCATTTGTTCGTTCAGTAGTTTTTTCCAGTCGATGCCTTCTAACTTAAAAAGCGGAACCCGCAGTTGGTAGATTTCTTTTTGATGGCCTATTTTTTTGTAAAAAGCCTCCGGACTGATGGCGGGAAGCACCTTAAAATCCTTTGCAGAAAAAGTGTTGGTTTTGTTGTTTAACTGAATGGCGCCGCTGCTCATTTTGTAAGCGCCTTTGCTGTTTTTAATAATAAAGGATTGAAGCTTTAAATCAACTCCGCTTGCGTAAAAAATCCGCTCAGGGTCGCGGGGTTTATCAATGTTATACACCCAATCTGTCAGCAAAATTTCGCCGCCTTTCAGTTCCATTTCGCTGCCGCTTTTTCCGCCTTCTTTATAAACAATTTGCGGGTTGGTAACTTTTATTCTTGCGGCATTAAGGGCTTTTATTTTTGGAGGTCTCCGCTCGCCTTCTTTGGGTTCGGGAGGTGGGCTGCCTAACTTCCTGATGTTTATTTGCGGGTTCTGAACAATGATGTCTTCGCAGGTCATCTCTTTATTAACTGCAAAATCGCCCCACGAAATGTTGAGAATATCCACCTGCGGAATAAAAATATCGAACAGGACGCCCGGCATTTTCTGTTCTCCTTTCAATCTTTTAAACTGAAAAGTATCGGGCTTCAGGCGCAGGTTTTTGATAGAAATATTTTGGTGCAGCACGTTGATGTCTATCTCTGCATCTTCCAACACATACAGGCTGTCGGTAGCTTTTGCCACCATGCCGGGGAGTTCTTTTTGCACCTTTTGCTCTACCACGGTGGAAACGAACAATGCAATGCCGCCCACTACTACCAGCAAAATGCCGGCGATTAATAAAACTATTTTGAGAACCTTTTTGCTGGATTCCGTCATTGGTTTGGGTTGGGAATAAACTATGCCATGTTTTGAGGATGGAACGCAGATTTTTAGGATTGGGATGAGTGGTTATGATTTTTGCTTGCTCATTTACCTCACCCCCTGACCTCCTCTCCAAAAATGGAGAGGAGGGACCATGCGTGTTAGATTTTGATTCTCATTGTTGCGTGGTTAATAGCTTTATACTTTCTACTCAAAACCTTCTACTCTAAACTTTTCACGGCGCTTCAATCACGATTGCATCTTGTTCGTTTATTGATTTTTTGATGCCGTTTTGAAGGAAGGAATAGTATTGCAACTGGCAGAAGTATGGTTTGCCACAAATGAAAAGAAAACAGGTTCCGGGAATGGAATATGGGGACTGCTGTTCAATGCCGGTAATGAAAATTTCCTCGCCCGTTGCTGGAAAATAAAAACGCCAATTCATGGTATCCTGCGTTGTTGTTTCAGGTGTGTATAAATCCACAGTATCATGATGGATGAAAGGCGCTAACGCGGAATCAAAACCATGGAGCACCACGCTTGCGAGCGGATGTTGAAATGCGGTATCATCTCTGAAAAACGACTGTACTTCAATCGTATCATACGCTGCGGGAGAAAAACCGGTTAGCCGAAAGCCAATGTATGCATCCAAACATTCCTGGCGGGGGTTGCAGGCGGAGAGTGTTATGGAGGCGACTGCGAATATTAGCAAAAGCATTTTTGACATAATGACGTCTGGAAAAATATTTTATTGAATTTCGTTGTTTGGGAGGAATTCTGGTTTAGGAATTATCCTTATGGAGTTTACTGATGCTCATTTTGATTTAGGGATTGGCGTCATGGCGTTCACTGACGTAATCTTTTCTTTGGAAGATTCCCTCATGGCGTTCACTGACGTAATCTTTTCTTTGGAAGATTCCCTCATGGCGTTCACTGACGTAATCTTTTCTTTGGAAGATTCCCTCATGGCGTTCACTAACACTAATTCTGATTTAAGAATTGGCGTCATGGAGTTCACTGACGCAATACTGGGCTTGGAAGATTGCCTCATGGCATCACTGACGTAATCTTTTCTTTGGAAGATTGCCTCATGGCATTCACTGACGTAATCTTTTCTTTGGAAGATTGCGTCATGGAGCTTACTGACGCTAATTGGGATTTAAAAACTTGCGTCAGTGAAATAATTTTCGTTTTTGGGGATGATGGATGATTGGAAATTAGTGCGCGAGTCCCCTGCGGGAGACTCACGCACGGAAGTAAAAAACCGTACGATGGCTTCCCGTGGCTACGGGAACGAAAGGTAATCAAAACTGAATAGTAGTAGTTCCATCCTTATTTTTTTGCACTTTCATACCTGGAATATTAGGTAAGCCATTTCTGCCATTATAATCCCACTTTATCATTTCAAAACTAATAGTGTCAATCCTACCTACTTTCAGTTCATGGTTTAATAGGGTTAACATGGTGTCTTTGTATTTTGATGATGGATGATGCAGAATTAAGAACGGTGATATTTTGATGGAGCTATCAATTCGGTCTGATTCAGGATATCCATATTTATTTATAAGAAAAATCATTCGGGCGGTGTGTTTTTTATCCTGTTCTTCCCTGAGGATTTGAATAGAATCACGAAAAGCGGCAGACGTCAAAAAGGTATCATTTAGAAGCAATATTGAATCTAAATTAAAACCACGGGCTTCATAGTAATTGTAGATACTATCAATAATCAAAGTGTCACCTGTACCAAATAAGGCCATGTTTCTTATAGACTGGTCTAAAAAGCTCATTTCCTTAATTTCCTTTAAAACTATTTTATTATCCTTCCTAAAGAGTGCTTCCTTTCGTTGCTCAGTATTTCCTAAGTTATTCTTACAAGAAATTAATAGACTAAATATGGACAAGAAGACCCTAAAAAAGTGTTTACTACTTAAGATAACCATATCATTGATTTTACTTCCTGTATAACTCGTGCACCAAAATGTTTTGTCTTCAGATTGCTTCGGGCAAGCCCTCGCAATGACGAACGGATTTTATCTCCCTAAATCATCGTCCACCACATGCTACGGTGCGCAAACTTCCCCCACTTTGCTATGCTGCCGTTCACGTCTTTATAGAGTTCTGCCTGGGTTACTTTCTTGCCTTTGTCGGGCGCTTTAAACAGTTCGGGTTTGGGGGTGGTGATGTCTACTTTCGTAGCAATCCAGGTGGTGTGCAGGCGGGGGATGGCGAGCTCCAGAATCATCCCGGGCAAGCCGGCAAAGCTTTCAGGCCCGCCAGAAACGGGGATGTCTTCGGTGTAAAAAGCGACTACATACACGGAGTCCATCATGATGCCGACGGCTTTGCGGCATTTAAAGTTGGCAATGGTGCGCACTTCATCGCTGATTTTCCAGGTGAGCTTGCGGATGCTGTCTTCCACTAAAAACTTTTGTTCGTACACCTGCTTTTGCGCGGTTGTTTTGTTTGTTTGAAAGTTGGTGAACACGGTGTTGTCGGTTGCGGGGCTTTTGCCAAACATCTTCATCATGCCTTCCAGTTCCACTTCTTTGCCGGGTTTGTAAATCGCTTCGGTGGTGGTGAAGGAATAATTAAAGTAGTTAGACATGAACTTGGGCACCTGGGTTTTCATGCGGCTTAGCCATCCGCCTTGTCCGCCCATTTGTTCATCGTCGCTCATCATATCGTCGAGTTGCTGATGTACGTTGCTTTTGCGTTCGTATTCTATTTGTCCGGCGAGGGTGAATTGCGCTTTAATGGTGGTGGAGAAGAGGAAAAGGGTGGAGAAAATGAGCAGTTTCATGGGGTTGATTTTTAGAGTATAATACGCGGATTGTTATGATTTTGATGATAAAGGATGATTGCCGCTTAGCTTGATACTTGCTTCGACCTCACCCCCGGCCCCTCTCCAAAAATGGAGAGGGGGGACTTACGGATTAGATTTTGATGCTGTTGGTTTTGTTTTTTCTTTCAGACCTGATAGTTGCTACTTGTTAATTCAAATCAATCTGAATTCCGTCTTCCTTCGGCGCTGCGCTGTTTCTTTTAGTGAAGTTCCAAATCAGCGAAAGCAAACCATAGCGGCGGATAGTGTTGTAATTCTGTTGGGTAATGGTGTTGCCGTTGCCATAGCGGGAGAAGCCGATGTTCTGATTCAGGATGTCCCAAACGGAGGCGCGGATTTCCAGTTCATCGCTTTTTAAAAACTTGCGGCTGACATAAGCATCCCACCTGAAAACATTGTTGTTCCCGTCGAATGCTGCCACTTTCTGGCGGATGTTCCAGTTTACTTCTGTGCTCACTTCAAACTTAAAAGGCAGTTGCACGGTGATGTCATAATCAATCTGGTAGGTAAAAAAGTTGGTGGTGGTGGCGTTGACGCTCGATGTGTTGCTATTGTATGAAATGGAAGGATTGAAGCCCATGTCGAACTTGTCTTCTTCATCCTTATCGAAATCCAAACCGAGGGTGAAAGAGTTGTTGTTGCTTTCGTTTTTAATGTTGTTGATGAAGGTGTTATTTCGACCGACAGATGCGTTCACGTTTACGTTTACGCGGAGGTCAATCTTTTTTATTTCGGTTCCGATTCCGGCATACAAATAACCATTGTAGTTGCCATCCACATTCACGTATTGATACCTCCGGATGCGCGATGCATCAATGGTTTCAGAGCGGCTGATATCATCATTCACAATCGTGAACGACCCGCCCAGATAACGATACGTGCCGCTGAGCATTTTATAATCGTGGTAGCCTACATCAATCGTCTGGTCAAACTCCTGGCGCAATGAAGGGTTGCCGATGGCAAAATTGAGTGGGTCAGTATTGTCCCGGATTGGCTGAATTTGGGAGATGGTGGGTTGTCGCGTTGAGCCACGATAATTGATGTGCAATGATTGCTGTCCTTTAGGTCTCCAGGTAAAATTGGCGCGCGGGAAAAAGTTGTTGAAATCCCTTTTGCTGTCGGCGTTGGTGAAGTTGTTGTGCTGATTAAACTTCGTGTTGGAGGCTGCCCCGCCCAGGGAAAAGTTTATCTTCTTAAACACAAAACGCAATGCCGTTCCGCCAGTATTTGTAAGCACATCAAAGTCGTAGTTAGAACTGAAAATGGAATCCAAATCAGTGTACCTGCCGTCTGTAGGGTTTTTATTGAAGGTGAGCCTGCGGGAAGAACTATTGTTTACCACGAGTGCATAATTCAGTTCGAGAAAAAGAATTTTAGAAAGCGGTTCGGTGTAAGTGGCCTGCCCTTGAATTTGAAACTGGCGGTTATCGTTGTTTTTATTCTGGTCGAAAGTCTGCTGGAAATTAACCGTGTCGCGGATGACGCTGGTGGAGGAAAAAAAGCTGGCGTCGCTGGTTGTTTCTTTAAAATTTTCTTCTACGGTTACGGCAACAGTGCGTCCCTTTTTATTGAACTTTTTGCGGTAGCTCACTAAGGCATTCAATGATTTAGAAGCCGCGTCAATAAAGGTGTTGTTCGTGTTGTCGTTGATGATGTTGCCCGCAGTGTCTATTGATTTTGTTCCGGCTTTTGTATCTGTTTTGGTGTTAGAATAATTGGCGTTGGCGGTGAGTTTTAATTCAGAAAGAGAATCGGTTTTCCACTCAAAAAGTCCATCGGCGCGATGCCTTTGTCCGGTGCTGAAAGAAGTGTTGCGTTCGTCAGTATAATACTGCTGCCCTGCCAGATTGTATTGCGTTAGCGTGTTGCCAACCGTTTCAATGTTTTGCTTTGCTACGCGATAATTGCCGGCAAGGTGATACTTGTCTTGCACCCATTTGTTGGAATAATGCAAGCCGCCTGTCCATGCTTTTGGCAAGCCCTGCCCATCATAGGTTCCGCGCCAGGCGCTCAGTTCATCATCGGTAGAAGTAATGCTGTAGGAGAAGCCATCTTCTGTAAATCCGCGTTGGTTGCCTGCGCCAAACTGGTCGTTCTCTTTCCAGCCCAAACCAATTTTTCCGGTGTTAGCAACAATGCCGAAGGCACTCAGTTTCCGCTTGCCTTTAAAGGCGTTTATCATTGCCTGGTTTTCAAAATAACCATCGGTGCCGCCACCCAGTTTCAGCTTCCCGAAATAACCTTTTTTGGCGTCTTCTTTTAGTTTCAGGTTAATGGTTTTTTCGCGCACGCCATCGTCAATTCCGGTAAACTCTGCCTGGTCGCTTTTCTTGTCATACACCTGCACGCTTTCCACACTTTTTGCCTGCAGACTTTTGGTAACCACGGCAGGGTCGTCCGTAAAAAACTCTTCGCCGTCCACAAGTATTTTTTTCACCGTTTCTCCCTGCGCCACTACCTCTCCGTTTTTATTTACCTGCAAGCCCGGGAGTTTTTTCAACAGCTCCTCTACCGTTGCATTTTGGCGCGTCAAAAAGCTGTCAGCCATGTATTCCGTAGTGTCGCCTTTTATTTTGATGGCGCCCAGTTGTTGCTTCAAAACAAATTCATTCAGCAAGTGCGTTTTCGTAACTAAAGGAATTTCTCCCAGGTTCACCGTCTTGTTTTCTTTGAGGTTCACGATGTCCACATAATCGGCAAAAGAGGGGTAGCCAATCATCAGAATGTACTTGTCTTTGTTGGGCGTGCGCAGCGTGAAACTACCGTCAGCAGCGGTTCTTGTAAAAGTTTCGAGGGTAGAATCGGAAGCGCGGATAAGCGTGACAGCAGCCATTTCCAGTTTGTTGGAATTGAGCGTATCGTTCACCGTTCCTTTAATAATGTAATCCTGCGCGCCTGCAAAAAAAGCGGAAGAAAAGAAAGCGAGGAATAAAAGAAAGTGCTTCATAGGAATTTATTACCTCCGCGAAGTTGCCTATTTTATTCCGAAGCGCGTCTGCGATTTATACACTTCCCGCCTTGCTTTGTTTTCTTTAACGCCCACTGCTTCATACAAATAATCCTGCGCTACGGTGCGGACGCTCAGCCTGTTGATGTTGCTGTTATCTGCCGACGGATTAATGCGGTTGGAAAGAAACACAAACACGATTCCCGTTTCCGGGTCAGCCCATGCGCAGGTGCCTGTAAATCCCTGATGCCCGAATGCAAAACCACTCACTCTATTGCCCGCCGGGCCGCCATCATCTGCATCTGCCGAAGGCTTATCAAACCCAAGCCCACGACGGCTTATACTGCTTTTGTAACCGGAGAAATACTGCACAGTTTCTTTATTGAAAAAACGCTTGCCGTTGTAAATACCGCCATTCAGCAGCATTTGAAAAATAACCGCCACGTCATTTGCGGAAGCAAAAATGCCTGCATGGCCTGCCACACCGCCAAACAATGCCGCACCAGGGTCGTGGACATAACCGGATATCATTTGCCTGCGGAAGGTTACATCGTTTTCAGTAGGTGCAATGTCGGTGGACTTAAAGCCATGCTGCAACGGATTGTAGCTGATTCTTTTTAAGCCAAGCGGTTTGTAAAAGTTTACCTCCACATATTCATTGAGCGGTTTGTTGGTCAACTCTTCCACCACTGCGGCGAGGAAATAAAAATCAAGGTCGCTGTACACATACCTGCCACGGTTTTCCAAAGGACTTTCCAGGATGGTGTGCCAGATGGAATCCGGATAATCATTGCGGAGATAAAGCTGACTGGCTACGGGAATGCGGAAATCTTTTTGCAGGGTTTTGCGGTAGAGTTCATCTTTCAGGTTGCCGGTTTCATCGAGGGTTTGTTTGTAAAAAGGAATCCAGCTTTTTAGTCCCGCCTGATGCAGCAAAAGGTCGCGGATACGGATGGTGCCTTTGTTGGTGCCGCGCGTCCATTTCAGATAATCTCCCAGGGTTTTATCTAAGGAAAGTTTGCCGGTTTCATACAGCTTCATTACGGCAAGTGTGGTGGCTAAAATTTTAGTTACGGAGGCTACATCATACATCGTGAACAGCTCCACGCCTTTCTTCTTTGTGTAGTCATAATATCCGAAGGCTTCATCGTAAAAAATCTTTCCATTTTGCGCAGCTAAAACCCTGCAACCCGGGAATGCACCCCCCGCAACAGATTTCTGGATAAACTTGCTAAGATTTAAAAGTGCATCGGGATTCGTGACGCCTGCATCCTGCGTAAAATCATACTTCTTAAGCGTGTAAACACCTGTGTTGGCAGGTATTTGAGGCTGTGCAATGTTTATTGGGGGAGTAATTATTTCAGGCTCCGCCGTCATGCCATCGCAGGGCGTAACGGGCAAACTACCAGGCGCCGGACTATCTTTTAATAATGCTTTGGCGACAGCGGTTTCAATGATTTCATCATCTTCATAAGCCACCATAATGCCTGAAGCTTTGCAGAAGTTTTTGAGGAGGTATGCATTGCCCAAATCCACGAAAAAAACATTGTCTTTTGCCTGTAAATCTTTGAGCAATTGCATCTGCACATTATCCAAACCATAATCGCCGCCTGAAGGATAAAATGAAAGGTTGTGAATGGCAACAATGGTGACGTCTGTATTACTGATGGCTTCCTTAATTCTGGCAAGAGAACTTGCTGCGCTTCCTTTTGGCAACCAGTCAAAACTGATGTTAGATTTTGCATCGTGCAGCCTGTCGAGCAGGGTGCTTTCTTTAGCATTAATGCCTACATAACCGACGCGGGAATCGCCGCCTTTTATTTTGTTGAGCAATCCATTTTTATCGCGCACTAAGGTGATGGCGCGGCGGATAGTTGCTTCGCGAATGGGTGTGATTAAGGTGTTTAAATCAGCAGTTGCATTGGCGGGATTTACGGCAGTGTATTTATTCAAACCTGCATCCCATTTTGCTGCAAGAATTTTTTTGACGCTCTCTGCCAGCCTCGCTTCTGATACGCTCCCAGCTTGCATGGCGGCTTTTATTTTCTGGATGGCAACAGGCACATTCTGAGAGAAAAGCAACACATCATTCCCTGCTTCAAAGGCGCGCAAATCCACATCGCCCGGCTCAAAATATTTTGCTACGCCCTGCATGTTTAAAGCATCGGTGAAAATCAACCCCGTGAAGCCCAGTTTTTTGCGGAGGATTTGAGTGACCGTGTTTTTGGAAAGCGTTGTGGGGATGTGTGTTCCGGTTTCTAAAGATGGGACTTCCAAATGCGCCACCATAGCGCTTTGCACGCCTTCTTTAATCAATCTTTTAAAAGGAAAAAACTCCAGAGAATCAAGCTGCACATAGCTTTTGCGAATGACGGGAAGGTCTTTGTGGGAATCGGCATCGGTGTCGCCATGCCCGGGGAAATGTTTGGCGCAAGCCATCACGCCATTGTCTTGCAAACCCTTCATGTATGCAGTGCCAAGCAGGGCTACCATCCTTTTATCTTCCCCAAAAGAACGCGCATTAATAACCGGATTGTTGGGGTTGTTGTTCACATCCACAACCGGCGCGAAATCAACATGCACACCCATGCGATTACATTGCGCAGCAATGGCAGCACCCACGCGATAAGCGGTTGCAGAATCCTGCGTGGCGCCAAGCATCATTTGCCGTGGAAAATCGCGGACGCCGGAAAGCCTCATGCCCAGCCCCCACTCTGCATCCATCGCGAGGAGCAGCGGCACCTGCGCCATTTGCTGGAATTTATTGGTTTGGGTGGCTTGCGCTTCCGGCGTGCCTTGCATGAAAATCAGCCCGCCTATTTGGTGGTTCTGGATGAGTTTCTGAATGTCTGCCTCGTTATAATTTTTGCCGCCGGAATAGGCAGCCACCATAAAAAGTTGCCCGATTTTTTCTTCTGTATTGAGGGCATTATAGACGCTATCCACCCAGTGTTTTTTCAGTAAATCATCCGCAGGTTTAAAGCCGGTGACTTGTGCAAAAAGGAGCGTTGGCAGGAGGGAAAGGAGGAGAAATAATGAATGCAGGCAACGGGTTGACTTCATGCGGGCAAAGATAAAGAGAAGGAGATGGGACAGACTGCGGAGCGTTTTAAAAATTGCTGTGATTTTAAAAAACAAACTAATTTTAAAAAACAAGACTGCCCGCCAGAAGGCGGGCAGTTTAAGCTATGGTTGGATAGCTTAAGTATGCATCTTGTATATTTTAGTAAACGTTTGTTTCAGCGGAAAAGGTAGCCCATCCTGAAGTCCAGTCGGTAGTGCCATCAAATGCACCAATGTAAGGTACGTTTTGGAAGAAGCCTGGCATCCCGTTGAAATTAGCTCCGGTATTTGCGATAGAAGCTGCTTTCAGACGGTAATCAGGACGACCAGATGCAGCGCTTAATTCAGATGAAAATTTGTATGGATCCTGTAGCATTACTTTTTGCGCGCTATCTAAAACAGTGATGTTTCCGGCAGCAACTTCTGCGTCAAACCAATCCTGGCCTGTAACCCAGGTACTTGATTTTTTAAATGGTGTAGATGATCCGGCAATGATATTTTTACGAAATTTAAGTTCACCCGAAGCAATATTATCAGAAGTAAAGGAACCTTTACTGTCATCAATATATAACCCGACAGGGAATCCGATGAGAATTGAATTCATTATACTTTCAGCAGAGTTGCGTCGAATTTGAGCGCCATTCTGAAAGTTTCCATTGATGCCGGATGTACCCGAGGTTGCAGTTGCAATCGGTCCAACAATCGTCATGTTAGAAAATATGGCTTTAGTTTTTGGAGCGTTTGTAGAACCATTTCCATCATTATCAGATTCAAAACCGTTAGAGCCGCTTACGTCTGCAATATTTTTAAACCGCTGAGCTACGCCAAATTGTACGTTTCCAGCATATCCGAAATCAGTATCAAAATCATCATCCAAAGTGTATGTAGTTACTAAGTGATCTGCATTTACGGTTCCGCCAAACCATTCAATGGCATCATCACCGGCGCGGTACACCTGCACATAACTAATTTTAGTGCCTGCCCCAACACCGCCGAGGGTTAGTCCATTAATTTCGTTATCAGGAGAGAAGGCTACGCCTGCAAATTCGATACGCACATACTCAAGCGTTCCGGAATTATCATTTGCATTGTTACCACCGTAAAAGATATATTTTTGTTCATCTCCACCATTTGTTGGTGTTAGACCGCCTTCAATTTTAGCACTTCCTCCAGTAGGATTAATTGGCGCTTTTCCTAAGATGATAATGCCACCCCAATCTCCATCACGGCGAGAGCCGGGAGGCAGCGCAGAAGTAAAAATAATAGGTTTCGATGCGGTTCCGTGCGCTTCAACTTTGCCTCCTTTTGAAACAACGAGAGAACCTTTCGTTACTTTATCACCCATGATTAATGTTCCTGGCTCAATTGTCAGTGTTTGACCATCTAACACATAGACAAAACCTTTCAGCAAATACTTTTTGTCTGCCGTTAGCGTGCGTGAAGATAAATCACCCTCTAAAGTTACCACTCCGCTGTTATCGACAGGGTCAGGTGTAGGAGTGTCGTTAGTACCACATGCGCTAAGTCCGAGTAGTGCGACTGATAATCCGAATAAAAACTGCTTTTTCATGTTGTTTTTGTTTTTCTTGTTTAGAATGCAAAAGTATCCGGGCGGTATTATGGCAGTGTAACCCCTAAGTTAACTCTGTATTAAGCCTATCATTTCCTATTTATTAAAAATAAAAAGCCGGAAGCGTC
Organism: Flavipsychrobacter sp.; assembly: GCA_965218185.1. GTDB lineage: Bacteria > Bacteroidota > Bacteroidia > Chitinophagales > Chitinophagaceae > JAFIGV01. The sequence goes on along the minus strand of CBDCKE010000001.1, from coordinate 70,828 downwards.
AGAAAATGACGCTTCCGGCAAAAGGAACTTTTTTTGGCATCAAAACTTATAAGAGTAAGTCAGAGAAAACTGACTTCCCGGCTTGTATTGTTGGTAAATCCAGTCATTCTGCGGATCAATATGTCCGTTTGTAAATGATGTTCCATCAAACTTGCCATTATTATTCTGATCGAAGTAGAACCTAACGTTGTTATTCAAAATATCCTTTGCATTAAATTTCAAATCGCTTCTTTCACTGATGGAATAAGATACCTGAAAATCTAGCAAATTCCGTGGCACCTCATAAACATTTCCTTTCAAACTTTGCCCAACTAAAAACAGTCGCGGACCAATACGATTATAGAGCAAATTAAAATTCAACTTACCATCAGATGTGGCATAAGTAAGTGAAGTATTAATTACATAAGGCGATTGACCTGACAACGGACGCTGGCTGAAATATTTGCCATTAATTTCATCAGGGGTTACTAACTGCACCGTAGATTTTATAAAGGCGACGTTTAAATAATAACTAAGGTTTTTTAAGAAGGAGGATGGCGCAATAAATTCAAGATTTTTTCTTACTTCAAATTCAACACCAATATTACTAGCCTGCGCATAGTTGACTGTTGTAATATCGTAACTACTCAATTGACCGTAAACCTGATTTTCGATTGTTTTATTGAAATGCTTGTAAAAAATGGATGCGGAAATTATCTCACCTGCTGCGGGATAGATTTCATATCTTAAATCCACATTGTCAATTTGACTGCGTTGCAGGTCAGGATTTCCATTTAGCGTTGCATTTAGCTCGTAATCATAATAACTAAGGGGCGCAATTTCCCTAAGTTCAGGGCGGGCAATACTTTTAAAATAAGATGCGCGAAGGTTAGATAATTTAGTGAGACTGTAAGTAATATTAGCGGAAGGCAACAAATCATTCCAAACAGGATTAATATTTACTTTTCCGCTTTGCAGATTTAACGCATAAGATTCAAAACGGGCTCCCCAAACAATCCTGAATTTATCCGTAAGCTTATTATCCATCATCGCATAAGCGGCACTAGTGGTTGCAGTTGCATTGTATTTATCGGCAGGTAAGGTGAGGTCATTAATATAATAAGCACCATTGTTTATTGCATCTGCAGCATAAAGGGTTTCAATGGGACGTTTACGAATTGCATCAGGATTTCCTGAAGATAACGGGTCAAGAACAGCACCCAAATATCGATTACTGAAAGCACGATCCCGATACAATGCAAACACGCCAATTTTAAAATTATTTCTGGTTTGCCCAACGCTAAAAGGCGTAGTAAAATTCACCGCGCCGTTATAAATATTCTCATTAAGATTACCAAACAAACGGTTATTTGCTTTGCCAAGCGTGGTGTTATCTGCTGCAAAATCAGAATTAGAACCTAAAGTGCGACTGTAAGAAACTTTACGCTGATCGGGCTGATTATTGGTTACATTATTGAAAGCGAGCAACCAACCTAACTTACTCTGCCCTTTGCCAACCTGATGTTCGCCTTCAAGAGATGTTTTTAATAAAGACTTTTGGACAAGGTCGAAAGCATAGTACTGATTTTCTGTTGTGCTGCTGTAGTTTATACCTGTGCGATATAAAAAGTTATCATCGAAAATACGGTTGTAAAGTGATTTGAAAACAATTTTATTGCCTCCGAAATAATAACCGGCATTCAACAAACCTCCAAGATTAGAAGAATAAGTGTACACATTATCGGTATAATCATAGTTATCGTACTTGCGAATCAGGTTTTCTTTTCTGGTTTCATTGTGCGTGTAAGTAAGCGCTCCGGTGAAACCGAATTTATTGGCGTTCTTTAATCGGTAAATTCTGCCAAGTGTTCCCTGAAAATTTATTCCGGGCAGCGCAGTATGTTCCCGAACTTTAAAATCATTGTTCAGCAAACTGAGATATTCAATGCTTTTTGCAGTAGTTACGCCTTTTCCCAATGTTTCCGTTGTAGGAAAATTAGCGGGTAATTGCCGTGCGCCATCGTCAAAACCCAATATATCGGTGCTGCTACGGTAGCCAGATTTAAACGTTTTTCCGGTAGATGCTGTGTTGTAACTCAAGCCAAGAGAAAGGCTGTTGAAATTTTGTTCGGGGGTTTCTTTAGTAAGAATATTAATAACACCGCCTGAAAAATCACCCGGCAAATCGGGCGTTGCTGCTTTGGTAATAATGATGTTATCAATCATCGCGGCAGGCGTAATGTCAAAAGAAAAAGCACGGCGGTTCGGTTCGGTGCTAGGTAAAATGGCATTGTCAATCAAGGCAATATTATAGCGGTCGCTCAATCCGCGCACAATCACAAATCTGCCATCCTGAATAGTGGTGCCGCTTACGCGTTTCAGCACTTCGCCGGTATTGCGGTCGGGGGATTTTTTAATGATGTCGGAAGAAATTCCATCACTGATGGTTGCGGAGTTTTTCTGGATGGAATAAAGCGCGGAAATGTTTTCTTTTTTAAGAGAAGAACGCACCACAAACTCATCCAATTGGGTGGAACTAGATTCGCTGATGGCAATATTTACACCCGTCGTTTTGCCTTCCGTCACCACAATGCCGTCCACTTCTTTATTAGTGTAGCCTAAGTATTTTATGGAAAGCACGTAAGTGCCCGGGTCTGCTTTTAAAGAAAATTGGCCGTCCACATCGGTAACGGTTCCATTGGCTGTTCCTTTAATGAGCACTGTAGCGCCAATCACGGTTTCGCCGGAGGCTTCGTCTGTAATTTTTCCGGAGATGGTGCCGCCTGCAAAAGCATGAGCGGAAAAAAGGAAAATGAGGAGTAAAGAATTGATAAGGCGCATACTTAATCTATTTGGATGCAAAACTCCTATTATCGTGTTACCTGATGCTTACGGTATTGTTACGGATGCATGATTTGAATGTTATCGAATTGTAACCTCGCATACTAAAATAAAAAAAGAGCGCTTCGTAAACGCTCTTTTTCACTCAAAAAATGGATTGATAGACTTAATTATTTCCGCTCCATAAATTCAAATCCTTTTACAAAAACCTGCCCGATTGTTGTTAAGAAAATTTTTACATCTAAGGAAAGGCACCTGTTTTTTAAATAGAAAATATCCCACTGAACGCGCTTTCTTAAATCACGCTCTAAGTTTATTTCCCCAATATATCCTTTTATCTGTGCCATACCTGTCATTCCTGGTTTCACTTCATGACGAAGGTTATAATATGGAATAGACTGGGCGAAAAACCGGGTGTGGTAAAGCATGTGCGGACGCGGACCAACAATACTCATATCTCCATGCAAAACATTAAAAAACTGCGGCGTTTCATCTAGATGTGTCAATCGCAGAAACTTACCGGCTATCGTAATGCGCTTATCATTTGTAACTGCCTGGCTTACGTCTGCTTCCGCATTTAAGCGCATCGTCCTGAACTTCAGACAATTAAATTCAGCGCCATGTTTGCCGGTGCGTTTTTGCTTAAAAAATACAGGTCCGCGGGAAGTGATTTTAATAAACAAAGCAACAATTGGAAACACCCACGACATTACTAAAATCAGAAACAAAGAGGATAGCACCACGTCCATAAAACGCTTCAAAGTTTCGTAAAATCCATCGTGCTGATACACCATGTAACTCTTCCCGATTTCCTCAAAAAGGTTGCGTATTTCTGCCACCTCCGACAATGGCGAAGCGGGCGTTGATACAGATTTTGTTTGTTTAAAAATAGCGGGAATGGATTGCGCCATGGATGTGCAAATGTAAGTGGTTTAGGAGGTTTTGCAAAAATCGGGCATTGATGCTTTTAAATTTTTCTGAAAAGATTATTTCACATTGTTTTAACCGGGAGACAATCATCTACATTACAATTTTTGAGTGCTTTTTATAAATAAAACAAACCGGCGTAAATGCAGGAGAAAAATGGAACAAAAACAATTCCCGATTGGGTTTGCAAAGCACTTTCCTGAGCAAGAAAAATAAGGGAAATGGCAAAAAATAAAACCGCCACAATTTCCCGGAAAATCACCGAATTTAAAAGCCCGGTAAGCAATAAAAAAGCAAGACTCAGCACGCCCAAAATGCCTAAACCCAACCAGGATTGCAGGTATTGATTATGCACATTCATAAACCCAACGGCAGGCAGGTTGTAAAAATTTTTGTATTCAAATTCCGGGTTGTTCAGGCGTTGCACCTGCACCTTTTGTAAATCTCCGATGCCGGTTCCTTTCCACCAAAAGCCTCCATCCGATATGTTTTGCCACGCCGCCTTCCATAAAACAATGCGTTTGCTGAAATTGTCGGCAGTTGAAATATCCAGCTTAGCCGTTTTCTCCATGTGTAAAACATTGCCCACATCTTCATACCGTTTTTTTATGGGGCTGTTATCCCATATCACCACCATTAGGATGAGCGTTAATCCGGCGCATAAAATGCCCGTATAAACCGGTTTAAATTCTTTTGTTCCTTTAAAAAGTTTATACAGAGCGGAAACTGCAACAATCAAAATGCCTAACAGGATAATTGTTTTGGAAGAGAGCAATAGCAAAAACAAAAACAACAAAATAAATACGCCGAAAAAAGGAAACTTTCTGCTCAAAAAAGAAGTAGCATCAAGCGGTTGCCAAAGCAAAATGCACAAGGCAAAAAGGCATTTCCAGGAAGCATAAACCGCCGTATTATCAAGAATGTTAGCGAGGTCATCGTAGAAAAATGCCCCACTTCCGGCCTGCCTAAAATGAAAAAATGCATTCGCTATGCAAATAAGAAACGCGGCGATATTTCCATACACAAACCAGGTAAGCGTTTTTTGTTTTTGCCGGTCTTTTATAAACCAACCGCTACCTATTAAAATGGGGAGAATGATAAAACTTGCCTTGCGGGAAACTTCGCCAATAGCTTCCTGTGTGTCGGTAGAATTAAAGATGCTTAAAACGTGCAGCAAAAAGTAAAAAATCCACACTAAAGCCACCCGGTTTTTCAGCAACCTTTTCCATGCATTTTGGTATTGACCTGAAAAATTCCAGAACACCGCAATAACGGCAATACCAATGCTTTGAAGATTATTAAAGAGCGGCAATGCAAACGCCAGGAAGCACAACGAACCCCAATAGCATTTCTCAAAAAAAGGCATTTTGGGAGCGGAAAATTCAGGTGTCATTTGCGAAATCAAAAGTAATATTTTATTGCGCTGCGGAAGTCAGTTTTATAAAGTGCACCGCCGTAAAGTTTTGAAAACCGCCTGCTTATTTTTACCCGAAATTTTTAAAAGTAATTGTCTGACATAAAGCAGTTTTGGGGCGCTACCTTTTTTACGGGAATACAATCGGCAGTGAGGCTTGTTGCAAATTTCACGATGGGAAAACTGGCTGCTGTGTATCTCGGTTCCGGCGGAATAGCGCTCCTGGGGCAGTTTCAAAACCTGGCGCTGCTTGTTCAGAATTTTTCAAATGGCGCCATCCAAAATGGTATCATCCGCCACATTGCCGCTGAAAAAATTAGCCACAAACGTCAGCCCTATTTGCAAACTGCATTCTCTATTTCGCTCGCAGGCGGCTTGCTTTCAGGATTGTTGATTATTGCGTTTAGCCCCTTCATCAACCAAAAATTGCTGGGCATTGAAAGTTACAAACTGGTGCTTGGTGCATTGGGATTTGCAAGCGTTTTTTTTTCGCTGAACGTAATGATTGCGTCGCTTCACAATGCGCTAAAAGATTATAAAGGACTTGCCATTTTCAACATGCTGCAAAGTCTGTGTTTGCTAAGTTTATTTGTGCCGCTAACGTATTTCTATGGTTTAAAAGGAGCGCTTCTTTCCGTCAGTTTTGCGCAGGTGGCGACGTTTGGCGCGGGCTGGTTTTTCTTCAAAAAAAAATACCGCGAAATACATGGGATGATTTCCCTGAAATGGCAACGTGCTGAAACAAAACAATTAGCTGCTTTTTCTTTGATGACGCTGGTTACGGTCATTACGTTTTCCGCATCACAACTTTTAATCCGCAGCCATTTAATCAGCATTAGCAGCCTTCAGGTAGCAGGATTTTGGGAGGGGCTGAACAGGATTTCCAACTTCTATCTTTTCTTCGTCAATTTTTTGATTACTTCTTACATTTTGCCGCGTTATGCCGAAGCCGTAAATGCCGCTGAAATCCTTAGCCAGCTTAGGTTCAACGCTTCAAGAATGTTAGGTTTAATGGCGGGAATTATTCTGTTGGTTTATCTGCTAAGAGGGTTCGTAATCCGTTTTGTTTTTACGCCCGAATTTGCTCCAATTGCTGAAGTAATGGGCTGGCACTTAACAGGTGATTTTTTGAAGATTGCGGCGTGGATATTTTCCAATTTTCTGGTTGCAAGAAAATACATGAAATCATTTTTGGCGACCGATTTTTTGTACCATGCGGGGTTCACAATTTCAGCGCTTTTTTTTGCAGAAAATCTGAAAGAAGTAACAATGCTCTATGCGTTTTCAGGCTTCCTTTATTTGCTGATAATCATTCCCGTTTCCATGGCGGGAATTAAAAAAGAATTTGGCAATGGCGGATTATAAAATTGGCATCCTGCAAATAAATCCACAAACGCTTTGGCGGCGGGGCGGGGGCGAAATACACGCGGAGAAATATATTGAACACGGAAATAAAAACGGCTTTAAAACCGAACGGTTTAATCCTGAAACACCATTTGATTATGACCTGCTTCATTTCTTTGGCGCAGGCTATCAACTAAATGACTTCGGAAAATACGCTCAATGTGAAGGCATAAAAGTGGTGGGAACGCCCATTCTTTTTCCTTCTAAAAATGTTTTGAAATACAAAGCCATGCTGAAAATTGGCACTAAAATGCCTTTTAAATCCACGCTTAATCTGCGGCAGGAACTCTTGCAACAGGCGCAGATCCTTATTGCGAATTCAAACCCTGAAAGGCAATATCTGCATGAAGCATACGGCGTTCCGCTTTCCGGCATCACCACAATCGGCACCGGTGTCGACAACAGTTATCTCGCTTACGAATTTGATGAAAAACATTTGCCTGCCGCAACCAGAGAAATAGATGATTTTGTGTTGATGGCAGGGCGCGTTACGCCACTAAAAAACCAATTAAAAGTCGCGCAGCTTTTTGCCGGCACTAACTATAATCTAATCATCACCGGAGCGCCTGACAACAGCTATCCTGCCTATGTTGCAGCATTGAGGAAAGTTGTAACTGCACATCCAAACATGCATTGGATTGAAGGTTTGCCCGCAGGCTCTGATGCATTGAAAGCATTGTTTGCAAAAGCGATTTGCCATGTGCTTTGGAGCGATACAGAAGTTGCAGCACTCGTAAATCTGGAGGCTGCGGCACTTGGTTGTCCGGTGCTAAGCCGCAACCACATTACTACCGTGGACATCTTTAAACACCATGCTTTTTATGCAGCTTCTGAAAAGGAATTAATGCAGCAGATAACAAATATTGCGCAGTTCGCAAAATCTGAAAGAATAGATAAAACGAGCACCGCAAAAACCTTTGTCGCGCAGCATTACACCTGGGAAATGGTGGTGGAAAAAACGTTTGAAATTTACCGGCAGCTACTTCAAACCTAATTGTGATAAACAAAACCCAACCACACGCTTCCTATAAATTAATTGCCGGCTATTGGGTGATGGCATGGCTGCTGGCCAGCACGTTCTTCATTGCGTTGCTGCTTTCCTTTTTTCCGGATGCTTTTTGGTTGTTTATTTTGAAAGATGGGGCATTGGGTGCTTTCATTTTAATATTCCTGGCGCAGTTGGTGAAAAAATTATCCGGCTTTCCAAAATGGATTTTCCTCGTTCCGCTTTTTTTTCTTGCAGCCACTTTTTTCTCTCCCGCACCATTGCTGGCAAAATTTGCTTCATTGCGACAACTGCTCATGCCGTTTATCGTTTTTGTTTTCGGGATGGTGATTGTTGAAAACACCGCGCAGTTTGCCCAACTGAAACAGTGGATTTTGAAAGCAGCAATCGTGCTTTCTGTGATTGGTTTTCTCTTTTATCTTTTTCCATTCTGGGAATATTTTTCGCTGAAAGCTTTTGCAACTGCAAAGAACTTGCTTGTCCGTCCTGATGGGGCTTTGCAGATGTTTTACGATCCGTCCAATCCGTTTTTTCCACGCCTCGTTTCAACCGTCCTTGATCCTATAAATGCTGGACACCTTTTGGCTTTTGCATTCATTACCGGCTTGTCTGAAAAAACAAAATCATGGTCTTCTCTGGTCATTATTTTTGCGGCATTATTGCTAACATTCTGTAAAGGAGCTTTCCTGCAACTGGCAATTGTGGGACTACTTTCTTTCAGAAATAAAATTCCTGTGTGGCTGTTTATTATTAGCTGGTTGCTGATAATCGGAGGTTTATTTGTCGCTTCCTTTTTTCATGAAGGTGTGTTGTTGCATTTACAGGGATTAATGGCTTCGTTAAAAACCATTTCTTTACTGGGGCACGGAATTGGAATGGCAGGCAACCAGGCAGTTATGTACGGAAATCCGGCAGAAACCGCCATCAGCGATACTTTCATTGGCACCATCATCGGACAAGCTGGAGTAATCGGCTTGGTTTTATGGTTGTTGCCTTTTTTCTGGATGATCCAAAAACTGGCTTCGGAAAAACTTTTGCAGGCATTGCTCATCAGCCAGTTGCTAGTAGCCATTCTTTCTGAAAACGCTTTTAATTTCCTGAGCATCCTGTGGTTAATTACTGCAATCGGAGCATGGATAAACTATACTTCAAAACATGAAACGCATCGCCCTGATTGACCATGTAGGAAGCAAGGCGGGCATGGATTATTACAGCGGGCAACTTGCACAAAACATCGCACTCCATGGTGTCAAATGTCTGTTGATTTCAAACTTTAAAACATCGTTTCCAGGCCTTGTTAGTTATGCTTATTTCGATGAACATTCTAACAGTAAGGCACGGAAAATTCTTAATCACTTCATCGCATTTTTCAGAGCCGCTATCCGGTGCAGAATAAACCACTGCTCCAATGCTATCGTCCACATTTTTTCTTACGAGCTTAAAGATGTGTATGCCCTTCTTGTGCTGCGCCTCTTTTGTTTGCGCGTCACCGCAATCGTTCATGATGTTGACAGTTTCTCCGCTTCTTCGCAGCCTTTCAGCCACTTCATGTTGCACACGCTTTGCAGCAAACTAATGGTGCACAACAATTTTTCTCTGGAGCAGTTACGCGAGAAATACGGCACTTCGCTATCTTCTAAAACTGCTGTTATTCCGCATGGCAATTTTAATAGCTTACCGGATGAAATAATTGAAAAAGCCGAAGCCCGAAACATTTTAAACCTCGGAAAAAACAAAATCTACCTCCTGTTTTTCGGGCAGATAAAAGCCGTGAAGGGTTTAGATATTTTGCTTGAGGCAATGACGTTAATACCCGATTCCATTCACCTGATTATTGCCGGGAAAACATGGCAGCATGATTTTGAACCGTACAAAAAAACAATTACACAATCGCTCCAAAACCGTGTTACTACCATCATTCGTTTTATTCCGGATGACGAGCGCAACCTTTTGTTTAAAGCTGCCGACATGATTGTGTTGCCCTACAAACGCATTTTTCAAAGTGGCGTGCTGCTAATGGCGATGAGCTATAAACTTCCGGTTATTGCCAGCAATCTTCCGCCAAATGCTGCTCTGGTGCAGGAAGGCAAAACAGGGGGTTTGTTTGAAAATGAAAATGCCCGCGACCTTGCTAAAAAAATAATTCAAGCTACTGCTGACCTCACCACAACCCAAAAATTGGCGGACGCAGCTTACCATTATTCAAGCATTCACCACGATTGGAAAGCAATTGCTCAATCATTACTAAACCATATTCAGTCACCCTGATTATTATCCTTCAAACCAATGTCTTTTCAAAAACTACGCATCGGCATCCTCGGCACGCGCGGCATCCCAAACCGTTATGGCGGCTTTGAACAATGTGCTGAATTCCTTGCTTTAGGACTGGTTTCGAAAGGACATGATGTTTCGGTTTACAATTCCTCCGACCATGAATTCCAGCAAAATTCCTGGCAAGGCATAAACATCATTCATTGCTACGACCCAGAGAAAAAATGGGGCACCGCCGGACAGTTTATTTACGACCTCAACTGCCTGAAAGATGCACGCAGCAGGCGTTTCGACATACTGCTTCAATTAGGGTACACAAGTAATTCAGTGTGGCACTGGCTCTGGCCCCGCCGTTCAATAAACATTGTAAACATGGATGGACTGGAGTGGATGCGAACGAAGTATAGCCCCCTCGTACAAAGGTTTTTGAAACATGCCGAACGCTGGGCTGCAATGAATGCGGATGTGCTCGTTGCGGACTCTTTAGGCATTCAAGAGCACCTAAAAAACACTTACAACAAACCATCCGTTTTCATTCCTTATGGCGCACCTGTTTTTGAATCGCCTGATGAAACTGTCCTTCAACAATTCAACGTTTTGCCGCAAAGCTTTTTCCTTTTAATTGCCCGCATGGAACCTGAAAACAACGTCGAAATAATTCTGGAAGGCGTCACAAAATCCAATTCAGCACTGCCTTTGATCGTGGTTGGAAACACTGGAAACGACTTTGGAAAAACATTGGCTGCCCGTTTTGGAAAGCATCCTAACGTCCGGTTTACAGGCGCCATTTATGACGCCACAATCATTAATAACCTGCGGCATTTTTCAGCGCTTTATTTCCATGGACATTCTGTGGGAGGCACAAATCCTTCTTTGCTGGAAGCAATGGGCTGCCAGGCTTTAATTGCTGCGCACGACAATGTTTTTAACCGCACTGTGTTAGGCGATGATGCTTTTTATTTCCAGTCAGCAGGCGATATACCGGCTATCATTTCTAAAAATGCCACCACAGACTTCGGAAATTTTAAGACAGCTAACGAACAAAAAATCCGCAGCCAATACAGTTGGGAACGGATTGTGAACAGCTATGAAGAACTAATGCTGAATTCGGTAAAGACTACTTAGCGGGCTTCGCTTTAAACCTTTCAATGGCTTCTCTCGTAAAATCACTCAACACCAGTTTCCCGCTGATAGATGCACGTGCGTTCAACAGTTCATCCCAATGCTCTGTGCCTTGCCAGAATATCTTTTTGAGACCCGCCATCGCCTCCGGACTGCTGTGGGCAAGCCTTTCAGCCAAATTAGTTATCGCTTCGTCCATCTGGTCGGGCGTGCTGTGGAGCTCCGCATACAAGCCGTGTTTCTTTGCCCACTCTGCACTGCGCCATTCTGTAGCATCAATGGCAAGCTGTGAAAAACAGGATAAACCAATCTTCCTTTCCACCGCAGGGCCCACCACAAACGGACCAATACCCACTGCCAGTTCACTCAGTTTTACGCTCGCGTCAGTAGTAGCAATCGCATAATCAACACTCGCTGCAAGCCCCACGCCGCCACCTACTGCTTTGCCATGAATGCGCCCTATTATCAGCTTGTGGCATTTGCGCATGGCGTTGATAACATTCGCGAAGCCGCTGAAAAATTGCTTCCCGTCGCGCTCATTGCTTATGGCGACAAGTTCATCAAACGAGGCACCTGCACAAAACGCCCTGCTGCCTGCACTTTTCAGGATAATTACCTTGATGCGGTTGTCGATACCAATGTCATTTATGGTGCGGGCAAGATCATTCAAAATAACGCCGGGCAAGGAATTGGACGCCGGATGAAAGAATTCTATCGTGGCGATGCTATGGTCTATTTCTGTGCGGACGTAGCCTTCGGGGTGATGCATAGTTTCTGGTTTCTTTGAAAAAAATAAGGGGCAAATGTAAAAAGACGCGGGGCTATTTAGGAGGAAAGTGTTTGTACATCTCTCCGCGAACCAAAACGCGAAGCATAAAAACTTTAGAAGGGAAATACTCTATCCCAATTCTCCAGTCTCTGATTCTTATCCGGTAATAATGGGTGTGCGGCTTCTGTCCGGAAATTCTGGTGATGTCAAGGTTTGCAAACGGTAAGTCTTCTGCGTTTTCAAGAAGGGAAATCAACGCGTCCACCGCCTTTATCAGTGCTTTCGGCTTTGACTTTAAATCCTTCGCAAAGCGTTTGGTAACAATTACTTCCATCCTTTCATCTCTTTCCGAAACTCAGCGGCAGTCATGATTTCATCGTCTTTGGTTTGCTCCATCATTTCAAGCAAAATGTAGTCAGCCACATCCTCATTGTCAATAATCTTCAGCAACAAGTTCATCTCGTCTATCGTCCAGCTTGCGTGTGTTTTCTTATCATCAAATGCAGCAGGCTGAAGCCCCAGTTTAGTGCTCAAAAAGTCTTCTCTATACCCGCTTACTTCAATGAGTTTTGGGAGATGATGCACCAGCAATTCGTAATTCTGAACAATTTCCGTTGTCATGATTTCAAAATTACAAGAACAGTTGCAGAGGCAAAACAAAAATGCTCAAACACCTTGCTTATTCTCCCCTACCCTTTCAAAACATTCGTTGCGGTTAATGAAATTGCTGCTGTGATTTTACCTTTGCCCGAAACAATACAACGCAATGGAAGGCTTACACTTCATCACGGATGAAACAGTACACAAACGGTTTGCACAAATTGACCTCGAAGAAGTTTCTAAAAAAACCGATGAAGAAATGGAAGACTTAATGGACATTTTAATTGCCGAATCCAGAAGAAACGATGAGAAAGTTTCGCTGAAGGATTTTGAAAAGGAATTAAAAGACGAAGGTTTAATTTGATGCTGTTTGAAATAACCATTACCAGAAGCGCTTCTAAAGAAATCAAACGGCTTCCCAGAGAAGTCATACGCGCTGTTTTTCAAAAAATAAAGTCTTTAGAAAGCCAGCCCCGACCTCAAGGTTGTAAAAAGTTAGTCGGAAGTGAGGAAGATATTTGGCGCATACGCATCGGCGACTACCGGGTGCTTTACACTATTGATGATGTGGTTCGCATTGTCGAAATCAGAAAAGTCGATCACCGAAAAGATGCCTACAGATAGTTGCTTGTTAGTCACCTCCTCCTCCTACTCCATCTAACTTCTCCACCCTCCCCTAACTTATGAACCTATCAACTTATCAACTTACTTCCCGCTTAGCAACCATCGTCAATATCGTAGCAATTGCAACCGTCTCACCAGTCTCATCATACACATCCACCAACCACCTCACTATTCCCTTCGGTACATCTTCCTCCGAACGAACTTCCTGATCTGTTTTTTCCTTCACAGTTAGCCGCACGCCAATAGTAGCCCCCGGATAAACGGGCTTCGTAAACCTGCATTCATCAATCCCATAGTTCAGCAGCACCGGCCCTTTCTTCGCATCTACAAACAACCCCGCCGCTTTGGATAGAATAAAGTACCCATGCGCCACACGATGCTCGAAGATGGTTCCATCAAGCGACGTGGCGTCCATGTGCGCATAAAAGTTATCACCACTCACGTTTGCGAAGTTGGTGATGTCCGCATCGGTAACGGTATGTTTTGCCGTGATCAGCGTATCCCCCACTTTCAGGTCTTCAAAATATTTTCGGAAGGGATGAATTTCGGTTTCGGTTTGCTTGCCGCCCTGCTGATACACGTTGGTGATTTTAGAGATCGTGGTAGGCGAGCCCTGTATTGCCGTCCGTTGCAAATAATGAAGCACACCGCGCTTGCCGCCCATCTCTTCTCCCCCACCCGCGCGCCCGGGTCCTCCATGCACAAGCAAAGGCATGGGGCTTCCATGACCGGTACTTTCTTTGGCGCATTCAGCATTCAGCACCAACACACGACCATGCATCACGGCAGCACCAAGCACAAATTCTTTAGCAATTTCATCATCCCCGGTAATGATAGAACACACCAGCGAACCCTTACCCAGCTTCGCTAAGGCAACAGCATCTTCCAGCGTATCATAAGGAAGGATTGTAGCCACCGGGCCAAACGCTTCTATGTTGTGGCAATCCAGTTTATTGAACGGATCATCATTCAGGAAAACAATAGGCGAGAAAAATGCACCCTTCGCTTTGTCAGCATCCTTTACTTCAAAGTTTTCAAGGTCGCCGATAATTATTTGCTGCGTTTCAGAAAGCTGCTGCACGCGCTCCCGCACTTCTTTTTGCTGTGCCATCCCCGCCAGCGGGCCCATCCTCACGCCTTCTGATGCCGGATTCCCTATTGTGGTGCTCTTTAATCGTTTCCCTAATGCAATCTGCACATCTTCTACCCTGTCAGAAGGCACCAGAATGCGCCTAACAGCCGTACACTTCTGCCCAGCTTTGGTGGTCATCTCCCTAACCACTTCTTTGATGAAAATATCAAACTCCGTGCTGCCTGCAAGCACGTCTGTGCCCAGCACACAGCAGTTCAGGGAATCGGCTTCCAGGTTAAAGGGCACGGCTTCCGACAAAATGCGCGGGTGCGCTTTCAGCATCCTGCCCGTACTTGCCGACCCGGTAAACGTCACCACGTCCTGCGTTTCCACAGTATCAAGTATGCCGCGTGCAGAACCGCAAATCAGTTGCAGCGAGCCCTCCGGCAGAATGCCACTTTTAATGATTTCTTCAAACACTGCCTCCGTGAGGAAAGAAGTAAGCGTAGCGGGCTTCACGATTGCCGGAACGCCAGCCATAAGGTTCACCGCCACTTTTTCAAGCATCCCCCACACGGGAAAATTGAACGCATTGATGTGTATAGCTACCCCTTCGCGCGGCACCATAATGTGATGACCAATAAACGTGTTGTTTTTGGAGAGTTTAGCCGCCTCGCCATCCACATAAAAACGCTCATCAGGAAACTGACGGCGCAGGCTGGCGTTGGCAAAAAGATTCCCGATGCCGCCTTCAATGTCCACCCAACTGTCGGCACGCGTAGCGCCGGTGAGGAGGCTTATTTTGTAGAAGTTTTCCTTCTTTTCCATGAGGTGCATAGCCAGTGCTTTCAGCATTCTGCCCCGTTGGTGGAAGGTAAGTTTGCGCAGGGCAGTGCCGCCCACTTTGCGGGCATAATCCATCATCTCCCCGAAGTCTAAACCTTCTGACGATGCGGTGTAAATCACTTCTCCGGTAATGGCATTGCGCAGCGTTTCGCCTTCGGCTTTGGCAGTGATCCATTTGCCGGATGCGTAGTTTTTGAGTTGTGGTATTGGCATGGTGAGCGTTTGTTTATGGTTATGGTCAGTTATTAATTTTATGCATAAAGAGGGGTAAAAGGTCGGTTTGGATGACGCAGATACGCTGTTATTTTAGTTGCGTCCTCATAATGACAATAAACGGCTTCCTTTATTGCCTCCATCCATCGTTTCTGCCTCGGTAAATATCGACGCGCCGATCACGCTAGCAGAGTATCCACCTTCCAAAGCATCTTCTACCAAAAAATTTAGTTCCTTCATCTTTAAAACTATTTCAGCAAAGGTACTTAAAGGGAGCAGGCGTGGATTTCTAAAAACGAAACAGCTTACGCTTCCCTCAAAACATTAAGTATAACCTGTAAAAATTGGTAATGAAGATTTTTCAGTTAGCTACTGAATGAGATGCTAAAACAACACATCCTTCATTGTAAAAACGCCCTTTTTGTCTTTTAGAAAAACGGCTGCAGCTAATGCGCCACGAGCAAAGCCTTCCCGGTTGTGGGCGATGTGGATAATCTTAATGTCATCAATACAAGACGCATAGGTAACGGAATGCGTGCCCGGCACCTGGTCAAGCCGGTGAGCAAACACGGGAATGGATTCTTCATTTCCACCTCCCAACGACCATTTTTTCTTGCGTTTCAGTTCCCGGATAATCTGCTCTGCAAGAGTGATGGCAGTGCCACTGGGAATATCCTTTTTTTGGGTGTGATGGGTTTCGTTTATCTCCACATCATATCCATTTTGCTGTTTCATTAAGGCAGCAAGCGACTTGTTTATTTCAAAAAAGATGTTCACTCCAATGCTGAAGTTGGACGCGTGCAGGAAAGCGGTATTGTTTTCAGAAGCAGCTTCATTGGCGATAGAAATTTGCCCGTTCCAGCCTGTAGTGCCACAAACAACGGGTACACCTGCCGACAGACATTTTAAAACATTGTCCTGTGCCGTTTCTGGTTTTGAAAATTCAATGGCTACATCCGCTTTTCTAAGATTTTCCGGCGTCATTTCAGCAGCATTGGCGGAAGAAATACGTAACACTATTTCATGAGCATCTTTAATAGCTATCTGTTCAATGGCTTTGCCCATTTTGCCGTAGCCTATCAGCGCTATTTTCATTTAGGTAGATGCATTTAAAATGAAGGATAGAATTGTGAAGGTTGCAAAAATAATAGAGGCAATGCCATTTGTATTCCCGAAGGCAATGTTTACGCGGCTTAAATCTTCGGGTTTTACAATTCTGTGTTGGTAAACCAGCAAAAGATTAAACAAAAGCGCTCCTACTAAATAAGTCAGTCCCAAATTGCCATATGCACCAGCCCATACGGTGAGTGCTGCCGTCAGCAAGTGAAGGAATGAGGAAACGCGGAGGGCTTTCACGGTGCCTAAAGCAGCCGGTATGGAATGGAGGCGATGTTGTTTATCAAAACCTTCATCCTGCAGCGCATAAATAATATCAAAGCCCGCCACCCACGTCAGCACAATCATCGAAAAGAAAACCGGCAACCACGCGAAACGATTTGCCACTGCCAGGTAAGCACCTATCGGCGAAAGGGAAAGACCGATGCCCAACACGATGTGACAGAGTGCCGTGAAACGTTTGGTGTAACTGTAAGAAAGGGTAACAAAAAGTGCAATGAAGGAAAGTATGAACGTGGTTTGGTTGATTAACCAGGTGGTGCCAATAAATAACAGACTACTAATGATGGTGAATGCCAGCGCATTATTCGGAGATACAATGCCGGCGGGAATTTCACGCGATGCGGTGCGGGGGTTGAGTGCATCGAAACGGCGGTCGAGGTAGCGATTGAAAGCCATTGCAGCGCTGCGTGCAAACACCATACAGGCAAGCACTTTTATAAACAGCAGCCAATGGTCTGTAAGCCAGGAAAAACAAACACAATCTGCCGCATCGTGAATGCCCAACGTGAAACCGATTAATGCAAACGGCAGCGCAAAAACGGTGTGGCTGAATTTGATGAGAGAGAGGTAATTACGCAGCGCCACGAGCCTATTTTTCTACAACGTTTGCTTCGAAACCAATGGAGATGGCGGAGGCTTGTGCATTGCTGTACACCATGATGTTTTTGCGCTGCATGCCCGGGCGATTGGCACTATTAAATTCCACGGTAATGACGCCGCTATCGCCAGGTGGGATGGGGTTTTTAGGATAAGACGGAACTGTGCAGCCACAAGACGCAACTGCCTTTTGGATGACTAAATCATTCATTCCGGTGTTGATGAATTTAAAAGAGTGGGTCACTTTTTCTCCTTCGGTGATGGTACCGAAATCGTGTTTGGTATCCTCGAAAGAGATGATGGTTTTGGGCATTGCTTCGGCGCGGTCTTCCCAAACCTTATGTTCGTCTTTGTCAGAGAATTTATTGATAAGCGCCGTCTTGCTTACACCGCTTAACTCTACTAATGCAATCACGAAAAGAGAGATGGTAGCAATGGTAAGGAGAACGGTTTTTAGTTGTTGATTCATGATGGTGGCCGAATGGTTTCTATGGGTTGCAAATATCGGTGTGTGAGGGCTTAAATAGTTCAGGGAGATGATGCGCTAAGCATTGCCCACAGCGGCATACATGGTTTCAATGATTTCAACAACTGCTTTTCCTTCTGTGGCTGTGGTCATTATTTGTTTGCCATGCCTGAGCACATCCACCACGTTTTGTATCACCTTGTCGTGGTTGCTCATAGAGCCTTGATAAAGCCCGTAATCGTTTGCCTTTGCAGTGATGTTGATGGCAGGGAGTGTGCCGGTTTTCAGTTGCTGATATTCGATGGTGTTGAGGTATTGTCCGCCAATTTTTACGGTTCCGTTTTCGGCAAAGAGGGTGATGGAGCCTTCCATATTCTTATCGTAAGCGCAGGTGGTGAAATTGAAGTTGACGATGCTTCCGTTGTTGGCAGTGAGGATGAAGGCACCGGTGTCTTCAAGTTCTGTATTGTGCTTGTGTGCAAAGTTTTGGATGGTCCCCTGCGCTTTGCTGATGCCGCCATTGAGGTAATAAAGTATGTCCACAAAATGGCTGAACTGCGTGAATAAACAACCGCCATCCAAACGCTTTTTGCCACGCCAGTTGCTGTGTTCGTAATAGGCATCGCCGCGGTTCCAGAAACAGTTTACCTGAATCATAAACACCCTCCCTAAGGCTTTGCTTTGAATGAGTTTGCGCACTTCCTGCACGGGCGGATTATACCGGTTTTGTTTTACGGCAAAGATGGTTTTCTGATGCTTTTCGGAAGCTGCAATCATCCGGTCGCATTCCACACTGCTTAGCGCCATAGGTTTTTCGACCACTATGTGCAGTCCCGCCTGTAATGCAGCAAGGGCGTGGGTTTCGTGGAGATAGTTTGGCGTGCAAATACAAAGCACATCAGCGGTATTTTCTTTTAAAAACGCTTCAATGCTTTCAAAAAAAGGAACGTGCGGCGGTAATTCATTTTTTACTTCTGTGCGCACATCAATCACTGCAGCAAGCATCGTTTCCGGGTTGGAGATAATATGGTCGGCATGGCGTTTACCAATGTTTCCGTAACCAATAACGGCGAGGCGGAGCGGCGCATTTTCAGGCGTATTCAGGGTTCGGTTTGAGGATTGATTCATGGCTAGAAGGTTAGAGCGGATTGAAGATGATTCGGCGGGGGTTCAAAGCAACGTATAATACCCCGAAGCACTGATGCCAATCAGGTTTTCATCCATCATGCGCTCCAGCAAGCGCGGTATTTGTTCAGCCTCTTTGGGTGGATACCTTGATTGAATCTGATGCAAACGCACTTGCTTTTCTATTTTCAAAAACGAAACAACAGACTCATAAATGCTGCCCTGAAGCTTATTGGATTGCCGCAAACAGTTATCGCAGTGCCCGCAGTTTTCAGCAACTTCTTCATCAAAATATTGAAGTATCAGCCGTTCCCTGCATTCCTCCGATTCGAGGAAGTCAGCCATTTTCTGAACCTGCATTTCATACCGCTGTTTAAGTTTCAATATCCGCTCATGGTTTATGTGCAGATGGTCTTTGTGCACTCTTAAATGATGAAAGTAAAGCTGCGGTCCTTCCTTTGCCGGTTCATATTCCAGCACGCCCATTTGCTCTAATTCCAGCAGCGTTTCTACCACCATTTCCTGTTTCATTTTGCTTTGACGGCTCACCGCCATTAACCCAATTTGCACGGGCGCCAGCAAAATATTTCCGTACAAACGAAGCAACGCCAGCGCCACCGCACCTTGTTTCGGATAGCGTTCCATCAGGTCGTCCAAAGTATATCTGTCTGCCGTAAACTGCACGATTGGCGCGCTATACACGGCATCCGTCATGGTCCACAAACCTTCCTGCTCCAGCAAGCGCAGCGCATGGATGGCAACGGTAGGTTTCAGTTTGAAATAATGGCAAAACGCTTCCAGCTTAAAAGGAAAATACTTGTCAGGCTCCACACCCGCGGGAATGTTCAAGAACTCACAAACAGATTGGTAAACCGTGCGCAAATAAGCATCTCCGGGAAAGCGCACCGCAACAGATTCTTTGAGAAAGCGCAGGGTGTGTGCATTGAATAAAGTCAGTGCATGGGCAGGCTTGCCATCCCTTCCTGCACGGCCTGCTTCCTGGTAATAAGCTTCTAAATGTTCGGGCACATCGAAGTGCATAATGAGGCGCACATTTCCTTTGTCGATGCCCATACCGAAGGCGGTTGTAGCAGCAATCGTTTTTGCCTTGCCGCTCATCCATTGCTCCTGCGCTTTGGTTCTTTTTTCTTTGCTCAGCCCTGCGTGATAGGCAACGGCTTCCATGCCTTCATCCTGCAAAGAGGAAGCAATAATTTGAGTTTGGGCGCGGCTGCGGCAATAAACCAGACTTGTGCCTTCTGTGTTGGAAACCGCATCCAGCATGTGTCTCGTGCGGTCGTCGCTGTAAGAAACTGCGTAAAAAAGATTAGGCTTCTTAAAACTTCCTTTGAAAAAAGCGGGACTGCGGAGGCGGAGAGAATGCGCAATGTGTTCACAAACGGAAGGTGTAGCGGTGGCGGTGAGCGCCAAAACGGGCATCCGTGGAAACACCTCGCGAAGCGAAGCAATCTGCAAATAAGCAGGGCGGAAATCGTGCCCCCATTGGGAAATGCAATGCGCTTCATCCACTGTCAGAAAACTAATGGGCATGTCGTCCATCATTGCTTTAAACAACCGCGACTGCAATCTTTCAGGGGCGATGTAAAGAAGCTTGTATTCCCCGTGCTGCGCGGCTTTCAGCCTTTCCTTTGTTTCTTTTAAAGAGATGCCTGAGTGGATAAACGTAGCGGGAATGCCTGCTTCATCAAGCCGTTGCACCTGGTCTTGCATCAGTGCAATAAGCGGAGAAATTACCAGACAAACGCCTTCAAAAGCAAGCGCCGGAAGTTGATAGCAAATAGATTTTCCGCCGCCGGTGGGGAGCAATGCAAGCGTATCCTTCCCGGCGCTGATGCTTTCAATAATTTCTTTTTGAAGCGGACGGAAGGCATCGTAACCCCAATGTTTTTTCAGGAAATATTCCGGCGACGGCATTGTTTCAGCCATACACTTTGTCTATAAAAACGGGCTTCAAACCATACTTCCAGAGGTGCATTTTAATGTCGGGTTGCTGCTCCAGTTCGGTTAAGGATAAGGTGGGGATGAACGCACAATTGCTGAACCTGCCCGTTTGGTGTGGCATCAGTTGCACAGACAAGGCAAGGTCTGAAAGGTCTATCCCAAAGAGCACCGCATATTTTGGTTCCAGGCTTGCGCGGATTTGATGCCAGGCTATTTTTTGGTTGGCAGGGAGGAAGAGGATATGGTAATCATTCGCTTCCAGCTTGCATGCTTTAATGATGTTTTGAAGGGTGGTTTCTTCAGTGCTGCCTGGTTTTATTTCAGGAGAGATAATAAGCGTGTTGCGGGGAGGGAGGGAGGCGAGCAGCGGGTCGCCTTGTTTCCAAAAATCATCGTAAGCGGCGGGGAGAATGGGGGTATTAAAAATGTCGGGGGTATCATCCATAAAAAAGTAATAAACGCAGTAGAAAAGCCTTCGGTAAAATTGTTGTTTATTTGCCCCGAAAGTAACATTTTCCCCTCTAAAACAGCTTAGCATTATGGATGCATCTACAATGAACATTCTTATCAATAAAACCCCTAAAAGCCGCCTTCAGCATTTTGATGAAGACAATATTCAGTTCGGGAAACTGTATGCCGACCACATGCTTGTAGCCCATTATGAAGATGGAAAATGGGGCACGCCCGAAATAAAACCCTTCGATAACCTGAGCCTTAGCCCCGCCACCACTTTTATGCATTATGGACAAGCCATTTTTGAAGGCGTAAAAGCTTATAAAGACCAGCAAGGCAATCCGCAAATATTCCGTCCGCACGATAACTGGCGCCGCATGAACCGCTCTGCTGAAAGAATGGCGATGCCCGACGTGCCGGAGGAAATATTTATTGAAGGCATGAAGGCACTGGTTGATTTAGACCGCGACTGGATTCCTTCCGCCGATTTTACCTCGCTTTACATCCGCCCTTTCATGATTGGCACCGATGAATTTATTGGCGTGAAACCTGCCGAAAAGTTTACCTTCTTAATTATTACCAGTCCGGCGGGGCCTTATTATTCCCAACCCGTTTCCATTTTTGTGCAGGATAGATATGTGCGCGCCTTCCCCGGTGGCATTGGCTTTACGAAGGCAGCCGGAAACTATGGCGCAAGCATGTATCCCACAATGCAGATTAAGAAAATGGGCTACGACCAAATCCTCTGGACCGACGGTTTTGAACATAAATACGTGCAGGAAATAGGCACCATGAACGTGTTTTTCGTGATGAAGGATAAAGTGCTGACGCCCGCCTTAAGCGAAACCATTCTGGAAGGCGTTACCCGCGACAGCGTTATCACCTTGCTTCGCGAAAAAGGCATCACCGTAGAAGAGCGCCGCATCAGCATTGACGAACTGACGGATGCTTATGAAAAAGGAACTTTTATTGAAGCTTTCGGCACCGGCACTGCTGCTTCTATTTCTGCTATTTCTGAACTTACTTACAACGACCTCCACATGAAGCTGCCCGACGTGGCGCATTGGGAAACCGTAAACTGGCTGAAAAGTGAACTCCGCGATATCCGGTATGGCAAAAAGGATGACAGGCACGGTTGGTTGGTGAAGGTTTAAGGTAAGTATCAAGTATCAAGTATCAAGTTGGTGGGGTGAGATAAGGGTTTTGAAGAGATAAAGTTTGATTGACTTAATTGAATTTTTTGGTAGGCGGATTGATTTCACATCCGCCTATTTTTTTGTTAAGATGATTTGCGAAACGCCCCGAACATCGCTAAAACTTTACAATGCCTTACAAATAGGTGAAACACAACTCCCTAATGCGGCACCTGCTTAAACGGGTTCTTAATAATAACGTCGAATGCCAGATAATGCACATCAAAAACGTTTTTACTCCCCACCAAATTATTCATATACCCAACATCAAAAATGAAAGGAAGCTTTTTTGGGGAGATAGAATAAAACACGGAAAACCGGCTTTCCTTATAAGCAAAACTTCCCCAACTGCCCGGCGCTGCTGCTTTGCTCACGGCAAACAATTGTTCTGAATTGGCTACCAGTTTATGCACCTTATCCGCCGTCAGGTTAACCGATAATTGCAGCCTGAAGCGGGAACGCAATTGTAAGCTTTCCCCCTTTTCCTCAAAATCAGCCGTATAAAACTTCCGCACTTCTTGCCGTATCAGGGGGATAACCCGTATGCGCGATGTCTTAAAAATATAAGACAGCCGGCTGTAAACCCTAAATTCTTGCTTCAGATAAGGATCCCCATGTTCGTAAGGTACCTTACTGGAATACTGATCTTGCCGGCGATAACTCACCGCAAGGGAATATTGCCATTCCTTTTTAAACTGATTGAAAAACTCCTGGTTTAAAACAATAATCGCCTGTTTATCAAGAAGATTATTATTATCCGGTTCACTTTTTCTCCCAATGCCTGCATACGTCATGGATTGCCAGCCCAGCCCAGGTATTGTATCCAACTCCTGCCTTATGCCCACGGCAAACCAACTTGCAGTGTTTGCTCTCCCCAGCCCGGGGGGCGTTATTTGCCCATATCCCCCAAGGCTTAAAAATATAAACAGGGCAACCGCAATCGTTTGTTTCATGTAATTTCTTACTTTAAAATAAGGCTGCGCGCTTAAAACAAAAGCAGCAAACCCATGCATCGGCGGCACGCCAAAAAATTTTTCCTTCAAAACAACAAAAAAGCTGTGGTTGCTTTTATCACAAACCACAGCTTTAATCTTTTGTCTTTAGACTTTCTACTAATTACCCCTTCCTAAACTCCACCATCACCTTTGCCTTTGCAGATGCGCTTAGGTTTTCGACATAAAGAAAATGGTCGGTCAATAAATTAGGGAGGTTTTCGTGCGTGATGATTACGTTCGTGCCGGGCGCAACATCAATATAATTGCCTTCCGTAGGCTCTCCGTTTTTAGCAGCTGCCATATACACCCGCACCGTAGCTTCCATGCTTTGGTTTTCTACATAAATAGAAGCACCCTCGGCAAGCGTGCGCTTTGCAACAAAATAATTATCGGCTGATGCAATGGTTTTGACGAAACGCATTTGCTGCTTCGAAAAAAGCTCATCATAATCGAAGAAATAAGCCTGAAAAGCCTGGTCTTCGCTGGCTACAAATTTAAAATGGCCGGAGCAGGCATTCATCGCCTCCACAAGATTTAGCCACAGGGGCTTCAAATCGTTGCTTGCTTTTACGGTGTCGGCAATGGCACGCTGCTGTTCATTGTATTTTGCCAATAAGCCGTCATAATATACGGAAATAGCTTCGCGGATATCGGTGAGCAACGGTTTATTATTCATCTTATTAAGCAATTGCTCCCATGCGGCGAGGCGCTGCACGTAAGCTCCACCCTGAAATTCCGTCAGCTTGTTGTGAAACAGTTCGTTATAGAGCGGCAAGTCGGTGTATTGCAACAAACTTTTTAAATCAGTGTCCCATCTTGAAATGGCTTGGTTTGAGGCAAGAAAAGCAGCTACCATTTCTTCAGTAAGCGTGGTTTGGTGGTCTTCGGCTTCGTGCCAAAGGTTCCATCCGGTTTTAAAAGCATTCCATGGCGGCTCAATTACGGCGAAGGCGGGGGCTACCTTTGGCTCTGTGCGGCGACCGTCGGTGCGGTTGAAGGAGAATAATCCCTGACTGTAGGTGAGGTCCATGCTGTCGGCAAGGTTCGTTTTAAAGGGATTACCTAAATAAATCGGATATTTTTTGTCTGGAGTCATTTTGTTTGGTTGTTTTTTGTTTGAAATGAATAGATGGAGTGGATAATGGCTTTGCTTTAAGGTGCTTTTTTAAAGATGAATGTGGAGACCGGTAGCAAAATTATATCTTCTTTTGATAAAAACAAAATATTGTTGCCTGGTTAGGTAAGTTTTTTTTCAGGGGATGTGCAAAGTGAGTTCACTGGGGCAATCTTCCACGCCGAAGATTAAAGGAATGCGCACCATGGCGTATGTTTTCACAAAAAAGATTGCATCATGGCGTTCATTAGGGTAATCTTTGGAATGGCAGATTGCATTATGGCGTCCACTGGGGTGTTCTTTTCTTTGGCAGAAAGGCATATGGCGGTCATTGGGGCGTTCTTTTTTTTGGCAGATTGCGATATGGTGTTCACTTGGGCGTTCTTTTTTTTGAAAACTAGCGTTAGTGAAATAATTTTAGACTTTGGGGGGATGAGGGGTGGGAGGATTAGTGCGCGAGTTCTTTGCGGGTGGCTCACGCAGGAAAGTAATGCACTCATTCTGGGTAAGCGGGATAAAAAAACTTGCGGGAGTGAAATGATTTTTTACTTTTGGGGGATGATGGATGGGAAAATAGTGCGCGCGTCCCTTGCGGGAGATTCATGCAGGAAAGTAATGAAAAGGCGTTACCTTTTAGTTTTGATTAGTCTGCTTCTGTCGTGGGTTTCCTGCGCTCCCGTTGGGCCATTTACCTCCAAAACAAAACCTGAAGAAGTAACAGAGCTTCTCAAATTTGAAACACTGTCCTTAATTTATTTGTTTGAAAAGGGCAATAAGGCATTCTTTAACGACTCCCTTTCTAAAATCTCAAAAAATTATTTTGATGGTGGGCTGCGAACGCTTAGCAAGATACCGGTGAGCAGTTTCCTTTCTGTTGATGATACATCGTTGCAAAACCGCATCGATGCTGAGATCCTATTTTTACAACTTAGCGCTGAAAAAAATAACAGAGTATCAGAAATTTCCATTACTCCATTAATAGATTCCCTGTTAGAGGCGAATGGCAAACGATTTGGTCTTCTTACCATCACACACGGTTTCACTAGAACAAAGGGCAATTACCGTGGGCAAATCGGGAAAGGGGTTGCTACCGGAATATTAACCCTCGGTATGTTTTATACTGTCCCTATAAAAGCGACCACATCGGTCTATGCCCTCATTGCCGATTCAAAAAGCAACAATTTGGCGTTTTATCAAAAGTCTTCGGTTCAGGATCAAGAGCCGCTGGACAGCGTTTACTTAGCAAGGCAAACAAAATACCTTTTCGAGGGTTATTTTTTACCAAAAAACAGAAATAGATAGTTTTGGTTGAAGAACCCTGTTGGGCGTAGGCTGCGCATACGTCACAAACCTTCATCCAATTCCTATTTTAAAATTAACGATGTAGGTTCAACACATCGATGGGCGTTGCCCATCGCTCAGAGATGTCGCCCTTTCAGGGCTTGTATGTAGCCCCGGCTGTTACGCTTTCCAAAAACAAAATATCCGGATCGAAATCAATTTCACCGCCGGCACCCCAGCAAACCGTTCCGTTAAACACACTGGCAGTTTGGAAAAAATGATTTTCACAAAGGGGTTTATAAACAGGATAATGCAAATAAGGAAGCACAGAAAAGATGCGCTGCTCTCCATTTAAAAATTCCAACAAAAGTTGTCCATTGGCTTCGGGTGTTACTTTTTTTACTCTGGGGTTCATTGCGTAATTATTTTAAGGGTTCAATTGAAAAGACGTGTTCTCCTTTAACTGCCAGACTCCAGTTTGCCATCAGGTTCTCTTTTCGCATTTCAATCCAGGCAAGTACAAGTTTCTCCTTAGCTCGAGGTAAGGAGCCTTCCAATAAATTACCTTCCGGAATACTGTACACGCCTTCATGCTCTCCATATTTTACATGGATATGTGGAAGATGGTGTTGCTTTGTATCAAGGTAATACATGCTTATAATAATACCGTAGAAAAGGGATACAACTGGCATATTGAGGTTTTGCTGCAAAGATATTATAGTTGTGCAAGTCGATTGATGCTAATTGTGCGCGTTAGGGATTGCAGCGGAAATCCCCCCGTTGGGCGTAGGCTGCGCCTACGTCACAAACCTTCATCCAATTCCTATTTTAAAATTAACGACGTAGGCGCAGCCTACGCCTAACTCCAAAACTCGCGCACCAACAGGGGATTCCACAGATTACGCGGATTGCTGACTGACGGTAAAATCAGCGGAATCATTTAATCCGCTTAATCTGCGATTCAAAAAAGAACAAGCCCTGAAAGGGCGACATCCATTAGCGATGGGCATCGCCCATCGAAAGGTCGCGCACCAACAGTTTCATCTTCAGATTGCTTCGGGCAAGCCCTCGCAATGACGGGGCGTTCCATCTCCTAAAAACATCACCCCTTCGCTTGCTTCTCCAACTCCGCTACCCGCTGCGCCAATGCATCCAGATTGCGGAAGTGAACAAACGCCTTCCGGTATTTCCCCGCTTCAAAAGCAGGTGAACCCATATACACTTCGCCCGCCTTATTGATGTTTTTAGAAATGCCGGATTGTGCGGTAACAATGGTGTTGTCAGCCAATTGCAAATGCCCCACCACGCCCACTTGTCCGCTAAACATGCAGCCCTTGCCAATCTTCGTAGAGCCTGCTACAACGTTTGCTGCTGCGAGGTAACTATGTTCGCCAATCTCCACGTTGTGGGCAATGTGAACTAGGTTATCAAACTTTACCCCTTTGCGCAAAATGGTGCTGCCCAAAGTGGCGCGGTCAATAGCACAGTTGGCGCCTATTTCCACATCATCTTCAATAACCACGTTGCCTATCTGTGGTATTTTCTGATGGTTGTTTTCAGGAGCAAACCGGAAGCCATCGCTACCGATAACGGTGCCGGAATGGATGATGCAATGGTTGCCAATCACACAATCGGAATACACCTGCACGCCTGCAAAAATGGTGGTGTTGTCGCCGATAATTACGTGGTCGCCAATGGTTACGTTCGGGTATAGCTTCACGCCGTTGCCAATTCTGCAATGCTCGCCCACGCTCACAAAAGCGCCTGCATAAAAATCGTTTCCTACCGTGGCACTGGCATCAATATCTGCCTTCGCGGAGACGCCTTTTTTATCCATCCTTATCTGGTTGTACATCTCCAGAAGTTTGGCAAAAGCAATCTCCGCACTTTGCACGCGGATGAGGGTGGAAGGCACGGGCGCAGAAAGCTCAAAATCTTTATTGATGATGATGATGGAAGCCTCTGTGTTGTAGATGTAGGGCGTGTATTTCGGGTTCGATAAAAAGGAAATGGTGCCTGGTTTTCCTTCTTCAATTTTTGAAAGAGAAGACACGGTGGCTTCGGGATTGCCTTCAATGGTGCCATTGAGGATGCCGGCTATTTGCTGTGCGGTGAATTGCATGGTTTGGATGATTTTGGGTAAAGATAATTGCCTGCCCAAAACCCCTTTCCCAACCTATCGCCTACATTTGGTGCCCTGTAGGATTTACTGCTTTTTATGAAGAAAAACATTGCCTTGCTGGCGGGTGGCTATTCGGGTGAACACATCATTTCTCTGGACTCTGCCATCACTATTGAAGCCAACCTCGACAAGGATAAATACGCCGTTTATAAAATCATTGTTACCCGCGAAGGCTGGGAGCACGAAGGGCAGGATGGCGAAAAGATTTCGGTTGATAAGAATGATTTCTCCCTGCTTATAAACGGTGCAAAGGTTTTGTTTGATGCTGCCTTTATTGCTATCCACGGCACGCCCGGTGAAGATGGTCGTTTGCAGGGTTATCTCGATATGCTTTCCATTCCTTACACCACTTGTAATGCCATTGTTTCTGCCCTCACCTTCAATAAAAGTTTTTGCAACAAAGTGGTGAAAGACATGAACGTGGTGGGCATTGCCGAAGGTGTTCATCTTATAAAAGGCGAAGCCTACAGCCTGGGTGCCATTCTGGAAGTGCTTAAGCTGCCTTTGTTTGTGAAACCGAATGAAAGCGGTAGTAGTCTGGGCGTTAGCAAAGTGAAGGCTGTGGAAGAAATAATGCCCGCCATTGAAAAGGCTTTTAAGGAAGATAATCAGGTGTTGATTGAAGAGTTTATTGAAGGGCGCGAACTGACGATTGGCGTTTACAAAACTGCGGATGGATTGAAGACCTTACCTCCTACAGAGATTGTTTCTAAAAACGAATTCTTTGATTTTGAAGCGAAATACACGCCCGGCAAAACGGATGAAATAACTCCCGCACAAATTCCGGAGGAAGTGCTTCAGCAATTGCAGCACAAAGCATCGTTTATTTATCGCCATCTTAATTGCAGAGGGTTGGTGCGGATGGATTTTATTCTTCAAAAGTCGAGCGGCAAATTGTTTTTTCTGGAGGTGAACACCATGCCCGGGCAAAGCGCCAACAGCATTGTTCCGCAGCAGGTAAAAGCAGCAGGCATCATGCTTCCGGCGTTTTATGAAGCCTTGCTGGATGATTGTTTAAGAAACCATTCTGTCTAATTTTTCTACTTTGCTCCACTATAAATTATGAAGGAAGGAATAGCCCGCTCGTTTTGGGTAAATCTGCTTTTGGTTATTATTCTTTGTGTAGGATTTTACATGCTCTTTTTCGCTTCGCTGGGCTGGATAACTAACCATGGTGAGGAAACAAAAGTGCCCGACCTCACAGGCAAAAAAGTGCGGGATGCCAAAACAATTCTGGAAGGAATGGGCTTTGAAGTAGCGGTGGACAGTTCTTACGACCCGCAGAAAAAACCATTGTCTGTGTTGTCACAAGTGCCCGACCCGAATGCGGTAGTAAAAAACGGACGCACTGTTTTTCTTACCGTAAATAAAGCTTCCCCGCCGCTCACCTCCATGCCCCGCCTGCTCGACCTTTCTTACCGCAGTGCCGTGATGATTATTAAAAGCAGCAAACTCGTTTTAGGCGACACTATCCACAAACCGAATTACGCCAATGGCGCTGTGCTGGAGCAACTGTTTAGAGGCAATGAAATACGCCCCGGAGAAATGCTTCCGCAGGGCAGCATTATTACGCTGGTGATTGGCGATGGCTTAGGCAATGTGGAAATGAACGTGCCCGACGTGATTGGATTAAGCGCCGCAGAAGGCATCAATATTTTAAGCGGCAACGGACTGACGCCTACAGTTATTTGGGATGAACCGATTTCCGATTCAGGCACGGCAGTTATTTATTTCCAGTCGCCATCACCTTACAATGATATTGACGTCGCTAATCGCATCCGTGAAGGTGATGTGGTGGACATACGCATTAAGCAAACGTCCACGCCTGAAGAGCAGAGCAACAATAGAAGACCGGGCAGAGCAGTTATAGACGAAGTAATCCCCCAACCATAATCTGCAACCGTTTTCTTTTTTGATGATGAAACTTGTTTTGTGCTGCTTGCTTTGTTTTTGCTCCTGCTTTCTATCGCCCGTTTTTGCGCAGGAAAAGTTGGCGCCATTAGACCATAATCCATCTGCGCAGCAACAACCTTCCGTTCCGTTTCTTAAAAAAACCACAGCGCTTACGCTTCCATTTTTTGAAGATTTTTTAGGGGATGGAATATTCCCTGACCCTGCAAAATGGATAGACCACTCCGTTTACATTAACAACACCATGGGCAGTGATGTGGTGAGTCGCGGCGTAGCCACTTTTGATGCGCTGAATGCGAATAGCGGCCCTTATGATTCCATGACTTTGAGCGCGCTTGTGTATGCCGACAGCCTCACTTCTCAGTTCATCGACATAAGCACCTTTGCACCGGCAGACAGTTTGTATTTCAGCTTTTTCTTTCAGCCGCAGGGGTTGGGTTTTATGCCGGAGCAACAGGATTCGCTCATGCTTTTCTTTAAAAAGATTGATGAAAGCTGGAGCAAGGTTTGGAGCATAGAAGGCACTGCCTTAGCACCTTTTAAGCAAGTGATGATTCCATTAACCGGTACAGATTTCTTTGGTTCCCAATTCCAGTTCCGGTTCATCAACAAGGCAAGCATTAATCTGAATGATGACGTCTGGAATGTGGATTACATCCGGTTTGGGGCGGGCAGAAATCTTTTTGACACGGCAATAAATGATGTTGCTACAACCAAAGAACCTTCGTTTTTACTGAACGATTATACCTCCATGACTTACGGGCAGTTTCTGGTAAACCCTGCAGCAGAACTCGCTATGCAGCATTCGTTTTCTGCAAGAAACAACACGCCATCAGCAGTTCCCTTAAGTTACCGGTACATCACCCGCGAATTGTTTACAAACACGCCTTTGTTTACCAGTGCTTCTTTTAATGCCACGCTCAATCCTTATGAAGAGCAGGTTTTTTCCTTTCCGCAATTCATGCCTTCGTTTCCCAATCCCGGCAATGATGCAAGGGTGATTTTTGAGAGTCAGTATTTTATTAAACCGGTAACGCCCACAAATGTTCCAGCCAACGATACCATCACAAAGCAGCAGGTGTTTGATAACTATCTCGCTTATGATGATGGCACCGCGGAGAAGAGTTATTTCCTGAACCTTTTCCCCACATTGCCTGGACGAACTGCCATTGAATATCACCTCAATAAGCCCGATTCTATTCATGGCATTGCCATTTATTTTGGAAGACAGGTGCCGCTTGCTTTCAACAAGTTTTTCTCCGTGCAGGTGTATCAGGATATTGCAGTGAATGGCGGCACAGACCAGATGATTTATCAGCAGGATTTATTGTTTCCGGGCTATGCTGACACGGTGAATAAGTTCTGGTATTACCGGTTCGATTCTCCGGTGCCTATGCCTGCCGGAGCATTCTTTATTGGCACACAACAACCAGCAAGCAGCGGCAGCGACAGTCTTTATTTTGGGCTGGATGTGAACAGAGTTGGCGGCAATCATCTTTACTACAATGTGCTGAATTTTTGGGAGTCATCTCTCGTGTCAGGAGCATTGATGATGCGCCCATTGTTGAGTGGTGACTTCACCCCTTCTTATGTTACCGACCAGGAGGTTATTCAAGCCAACGTTTCTCTGTATCCCAATCCTGCAAAGGATTTCATCAGCTTTAAAGGTTTGCCGGAGGCTGCTCATTATTTTTTCGAGGTGATGGATTTGCAGGGGAGAAAGCTATTAAACGGAAGCCTGAAAAACAATTATTCAGTGGACGTCCAGACTTTGCAGGCAGGCGTTTATTTTGTTCGTTTGTTTATGCCGGGGAAACCTGCGTTCACGCAAAAATTCATCAAACTATAACCAACATTTTATGCAGGAAATAACCGTAACCGAACTAAAGAAAAGAATGGACAACGGCGAGCGGCTTCACATAATAGATGTGCGCGAACCGGAGGAATTTGCAGAGAGCAACATGGGAGGAAAACTGATTCCGCTGGGCAACATACTAAGCATGCAAACCGATGAAATTGACGACCTGAAAGAGGAAGAACTGATTATCCATTGCCGCTCCGGAAAACGCAGTGCGCAGGCTGCATTGTTCCTCGACATGCTGGGTTTTAAAAACACTAAAAACCTCACCGGCGGCATCCTTGCCTGGCAGGAAATGAACGGCAAGCCCTGACTGTAAAAAATCCTTTGAGCAGCACTGCATCGAACCATCCATGCACGAAATAGAACCATACTACAACTGGAGGCATCTTTACACGGCTGAAGATGATGAGCTTTCCCCGTTTTACGAAAGGGAATACAGCGAGTTTGAATACTCCAACACGATTTACAACTATTACATCCATCCGCAGTGGGATGCTTACGGCTCTCAAACCCTTTACATGAAGGTGCTTTTCGTGGATTACGATTTCAACTTTGCCATTATTGAAATGATTGGCGAATGGAACGATGCGGTGGAAAACGACATCATGCAGCTAAAAAGAAACGTGCTGGATGAACTGATTGCAAAGAAGATTTACAAGTTCATTTTCATCACCGAAAACGTGCTGAATTTCCACAGCAGCGATGCGGATTATTACGAGGAATGGTACGACGATATTAAAGACTACGGCGGCTGGATTGCGGCTGTCAACATGCCGGAACAAACACAGTACGACTTCCGCAAAGCCCACCTTAATAATTATGTGCATCTCCTTGAAAGCCCCAACTGGCGCACCTTCCAGCCAATGGATTTCTTTCAGGTGATTGACAACACGATGCTGCGGCTGGAGGGATAATACCATTCGGACGCGTTATTTCGAACCCTTCGTCATTGCGAACGCAGTGAAGCAATCTGAAGAGCGGTGGAAAAATGAAGTTCGTCTTCAGATTGCTTCGGGCAAGCCCTCGCAATGACGTTTTCTTTGATGCGGCTATCGTAGTCAATTTGGTATAAAAGCCTCCCCCGACCTCTCCAAAGGAGGGGAGGTGTGGCGGAAGGGTTCCTGAAATTTTTCTCTCTTAAAACTTGAAGTTGTAGGTGATGGAAGGAATAATCGGGAAAATGGAAACCTGCTTCACTTTTGCTTCAATGCCGCCGCTCACCGTGCCTTTTGTATCCACATACAAGAAGTAAGGATTCTGCCTGCTATATACATTGTAGATGGAGAACGCCCAACTGCTTTCCCAACGGCGGGGCTTTTTAGGCTTCGGTTTGTAAATGGCTGAAAGGTCTAAACGGTGGTAAGGAAAAAGCCTGTATTGATTGATACGACTGTATTCCGGCGTTACCTGCTGCTCAATAAAATAGTAGTTTGTAGGCAACGTAACGGCATTGCCACTGCCGAAAATAAACACCGAAGAGAACGTCCATTTTGCATTGCGCTCGTAAGTGCCAACGATGGAAAGGTCATGGCGGCGGTCATACTTTGCCGGATATCTTTCTCCAAAATTGAGCGCAGCAAATTTGCGGTACGTCCAGGATAAAGTATAGCCAATCCAGCCGGTGAATTTTCCTTTGGTTTTGTTCACGAAAAACTCTGCACCGTATGCTTCTCCATTGCCAAAAACGAAATCCAGTTCCTGATCTCGAGTGATGTTGGTGGGCGTGTATCCCGGGCGATATTCAATCTGGTTTTTCATGTTCTTGTAATAAACCTCGACACTTGCTTCCACTTTATTTTCAAAAAAATTGCGGAAGTAGCCTAAGGAATACTGCCACGCAACCTGCGGACGAACGAGGTAGGTACTCGGCACCCAAATGTCGGTTGGAAGGGTTGAGCCATTGTTCGTAACGAGGTGAATGTATTGATAGGATTTCACGACGCTTGCTTTAATGGAAGAAGTGCTGCTGAGCTTGAAACGCAGGTTCAGCCGTGGTTCCAGCCCGCCGTATGATTTCACAAGCTGGCCTCCGCCATAAAAGATGCTGTCTGTTTTTTCCTGGTTGAAATTATACACATAGCGTAGGTACGGACCGCTTTGCCCAAACCAGGAATACCTCACGCCGGCATTGATGCGGAGCCATTTTGTGAGGTCAAAATCATCCAGAATGTAAGCGCCGGCTTCATGGGCGTATTTCACCAAAGCATTGTCGGGACTGATGTTCACCTCACCGCTTTTGCCTGAAACCTGATTGGGAATAAACGTGTGGTAGATATAGTTGGTGCCAAACTTAAAGTGATGATTTGAAGGTGTGTAATAATCGAAATCTACTTTGCCATTCCAGTCTTTAATGCCGGAGGAAAGTTTAATCTCGAAGTCGCTTTGTGCACCGCCAAACTCAAACTGATATTCATTGTAGATAGCTGACGCATTCATGAACAACCTGTCATTAAAAAGGTGATTCCAGCGCAGTGTAGCGGTTGTGTTGCCCCATGGAATATTGGCTTTAAAATTATTATCCTGACTGTTGAACTTAAACTTATCCCGCCCAAAGTAGCCGCTTAGGTATAGTCTGTCTTTCTTTCCTAAAAAATAATTAGCCTTCAGGTTGGCATCATAGAAATAATAACCGCTGCCGGAAAAAGAACTGTTTTTGGTGAAGGGTTTTGTAAGCAAATCAATGTAAGTGCGCCTGCCTGAAAGCACAAAAGAGCCTTTGTTTTTAACGATAGGCCCTTCCACCGTAAGCCTTGAGGCAATCAGCCCGATGCCGCCCGCAGCATGGTATTCGTTCAGGTTGCCTTCCTTCATGCTCACGTCCACCACGCTGGATAAACGTCCACCATAATTAGCGGGCATGCTTCCTTTTATGAGGGTGATATTTTTTACGGCATCGGAATTAAACACCGAAAAAAAACCGAACAAATGCCCTGGATTATACACTACGGCATCATCCAGCAAAATCAAATTTTGGTCAGGACCTCCGCCGCGCACGTAAAATCCACTGTTGCCTTCGCCCGCACTTTGCACCCCCGGCATTAGTTGCAGTGTCTTCAAAATATCCACTTCGCCAAACAGCACCGGCAGATTTTTAATTCTTTCTACCGACAATGAAACGGTGCCCATTTCCGTAGTGTTCACGTTTTCATCTTTTCGGGTAGAGGCTTTTACTTCCACTTCTTTAATGGTGGTTTCGTTTTGCATCTGCGCATTATACACACGGCTTTCAATCATCTGAAAACTTTCGGCAAGCGGACTGTACCCAACGTAAGAATACAGTACAGTGTACGCTCCTTGCGGCATCGAAACGGAATAGAAACCGTAGTTGTTCGTTTGCACGCCTAGACTAAGCTCTTTAATGTAAATGTTGGCGGCTATCAATGCTTCTCCGCTTGCTGCATCGCGCATATAGCCGCTGAGGGTTACTTTTTTTTGGGCAAATGATGCCGCGCAGAGGAGCAGGAAGAAGATGGAAAGAAAATAGCGTTTCACGGCTGCAAATGTAGGCGGGGAAAGGGTTTGAAAGTGCCAGGTAGTGTAATGTTTAAGTTGATTTTTTAAGAAGGGAATAAACGCAGAAATGTAATTGTCGCCAAAGCAATCGAAACCAAATTGATGTTTTTTAAAAACATCATTACCCGCCCAATTGGTTATCTCCCTAAAAAGCAAAAACCGAGGTAAGACTACCCCGGTTTTTTATTCTAACACACTATATGAACTTCTTGTTTACTTCATTTGGCATGTGCAACCATCGAAGTAAATGTAGTCCCGCAGTGGCTGGCGTTCCGCCAGCCACATAAGAGACTTTCTCTCCTTATTCTCCAATTCTGATCATGGCTTTACTGTTATACTTAGCGCCATCGTTATCTATTACCTCTACGATGTAAACTCCGCGGATGTCAACAGGCAGTAAAACGTTGCGCTCTTCTTCCGGTGTGAAGTTGCGTGTTAGCACCTTGCTTCCGGTGATGTTATACAAGTTCACTTGTTGCACTGTTTTGTTAGTGAAATCACCCAGCCTGTGTTTAAGACTAACCTGCATCACGTCGTGAACGGGGTTAGGATAAACAATTACCTGTATCATCTCTTGTTCCTGGTCGCTGCTTTGGATGGTGTTCAGCACTTTGTTGGTGATGAGGGCTCCGTTTTCATCAAACAAAATGCTTGCTTTGTTTTCAAGCTTAGTGCCTGCGGCAATGCCATTGCGGGGGTTGATGCTGAAGATGATATAGCCTTCGCTGCCCTCTGCATCGGATGTGGAATCGGGCAGGTAAATGCTTTCCCAGTTGAAGACTACTTTGTTACCGTTCATCCTTACGTTCATGCCCTGGTGGCTGCTTGCTACAAGGTGGAAGGTGCTCATGTCAAGCCCGTCAGGCAACACATCGTTTACCACTACGCGACTGGCAGGCATGTTTCCTACATTCTGGAAGCGGATAGTATAAGTAAGCGTTTGGTCAGGCTTGATAAATCCTTCTGGTCCGTATCCGGTTGGGGCTACTAAGATGTCGTTAGGGTCCATTGAACCAACCACTTTGTATTGCTGCGTTACGCTGTTATCATTCAGGTTGCAATCGCCGGCTGTTAGCTGTGAAAGCGTAGATGTCATTGAAACGATATCGCCAATGTTTACGCCTGTGCCCACTGCTTGTTTAAAAGTGATTATCTGGCTTTCAAATGGAGCAAGTGTGGTTACGTTCCAACTGATTGTTCTGCTCGTTCCTGTGGTTGTGTTGCTTGAAGCAGCAGGTGAGAATGCTGAATAATTCATGTTCAGCGGCAGTTCAATGCTTACTATAGCTCCCGTAGATGTTGCCCGTCCGTTGTTAGTAACTACAATCGTGAAGTTATTGTTCGGGTTAGTGGTGCGGATTGCTGTTCCACCCATAATCACACTCAGGTCAGCATTGTTGCAGGTTGCAGTTGCCGGAATCATCACCGTATCAGTAGAAGCTTGCGCTCCGCTTACTGTAACTGATACCGGTGAGGAGCAAGTGTAGCTTAATCCGTTCTCGTTAGCTACCTGCAAGGCATAAGTACCGTTAGGGAGGTATGCATTTACAAGTCCGTTGCTCTTGGTGAAATATTTCGTTCCGAAAGGAGCTACTGTAACGGTTGCTCTGTCAAGCAATGGTTCGTTTGCATCACGTGTGCAGTTGTTATTGTTGTCGAGATACACGGCTACTTTATAACTGTTGCCCAGCGTTTCTGTAATGGTAAGGCGTTGATTGATGGCTTGGTTCGTCAGCACCTGAATGTTACCGCTGGGCCATCTAACAATGATAGAATCCACTGTTGTAGCATCTTTCAGACCGAAGTGCTGCCACAAGCTGCCTTGTCCGCCAAATCCGCTTTGTGAGTTTACCTCTCTGATCTGCCATTTTCCGTTTGCTTTCACCTTCACTCTTGCACCAATGGCTGAAGCGTTTGAAACCACGCCAATCAGCTTAATCTGCATCCATTTGTTGGTGTTTCCGTTGTTGGTGAACATGCGGTTAGGTGCAATTGGTGCGTGCTGGGATACAATAAGGTCGAGGTCGCCATCATGGTCATAATCGCTCCACTGATGCCCGAAGCTCAAGCCATAATCACAACTGATTAAAGCATTTTCAAGGCGCGTCCAATTGCTGCTTCCTTCATTGCGGAAGAGGAATTTTACGCCGGCATCGTTGGTAACATAGAGGTCAAGATCGCCATCGTTATCAATATCTGCGAAAGAACAGCCGTGAGATTTTCCACCGAGGTTTACCGGGCTTCCGGTAATCTTCGTGAAGTTGTTTCCTCCATCATTGCGGTAAAGAAAGTTGCCGGAGCTGTTAGAGTTTGTAACGAAAAGATCCAGGTCACCATCGTTGTCATAATCTCCCCACACACTGCCAACAGATTGTCCGCCATCTTGTGTGATGGCATTGTTTACCTTCTCAAAATGTCCGTTTCCTTTATTGTGGAACAAAGAATTTTTGTAGCCCGCTCCGTTTGGAACGAATAGATCCTGAAAGCCATCGCCATCATAATCAGCCCATGTTTGTCCGATGGATTGGTTGGCATCTGTAGAAATTGGATCGTTTAAAACCTTCGTCCAGTTGTTGCTTCCGTCGTTGTGGTAAAGCTCATTGTATTTAGTAGGGAAGAAGTTGCTGAGGAATAAATCCACCTTTCCGTCGTTGTCATAATCAGCGAATGCTGCGCCATGGTAATAGGCAACGGTTGTATTGATTGCCATGTTCTGAATACGCTGTAACGTTCCGCCGCCGAGGTTTTTATAGAAAGTATTGAAGCCTTGTGTGTTGGTGGAGATGAGTCCATCTTCGTCTCCGTCGTTATCATAGTCAGCCCAAGAGTTGGCAACATTTATTGCATTGTGAGCACCAAGCCCCATGCCTCTTGTGAAGCCACCTAATTGATTATTCAGGTAAATTCTGTTGGATTTTGTTTTGCGTTTGTCAGTCATAAAAACGTCGTCCCATCCGTCATTGTTTATATCCACCCAGCTTGTAGTCCATGAGTCTAAGGAATCTTTTGTAAGAATGTTATCCGAGAACACGCTGAAGAGTAAACCGTCTGTCTGGTTTTCATTAATAGTAAAGGTTTCAGTAGCTACTGCTTGCTGCAGGTTTGATGCAACGGTTCCGGTTACAATTGTTTCCAGTGTTGCATTTACTTGTCCAACAAGCGGCTTTCCGTTATTGCTACAGCAGGAAGCGAGCATCATGGTTTGGACAGAATAATGCGTGTTAGGATTCAGCGTGTTAGGGCAAGTAAAGTTTACGTCTGTTTTTGTAGGCGTTACGGTTTTAGTGCCGGTTGCAACCACAGTATTAGTGGTAGAATCTACAATTACAGAACCTACGATCATGATACCATCGCTTGCCGTCACTTTTACATTGGGATTGGTGATGGTACTACCGGTGTATAATTCTGATTTGATGATTACAGTATCGTTTGGTTTTGCCGTGTTATGATTGGAAGTGGAATTCATGGTGAATGCCTGCGTTAATGAAGAGCCGGTATAGAACATCCAGTTGTCGTTGAAGTTGGAATTCATTACAGATACCGGCGCATTGCTATGAACGCTCAGGTAAGGCCGCTCAGGACCGACATTGTTTTGTCCGCCGTTGTAAATGCTGTTCCATTCAGCAAGCGTGAGGTAGCAATCAATGTATTTTCCGCCACCAATGTTATACGTGCGGCTGATTTTTGTACCGTTGGTGTAAGCATCTTTCACGGTTACGTTTGCCGTGTCTTTCGCGAAGATGTAAAGGTGGGTTAGTTGTGTCCCAAAAAGCAGGCCGGTGAAAGGATTGCGTACGTTTTGTTGATTTCCGGGAGGTGCCATGTAAGTCAGGAATTCCGTACCTGCTGTTGTTCCGTTTGCAGAGCTCACCATGGTTGCCATATCGGATGTTCCCGGGCTGCCGGTTTCAAACCAGTTGCCCTCAAAGATGGAAACCCGCTTGCCCGGGCTGCATTTTACGCGGAAAGTTGTTCCCCACGTCTGCACGGTTGTGTTGTTTTTTCCTACCCAGTCAACGGCATTGTTTGCATTTACCGTCCAGCTTTTCATAGCCACCCAGGTATTGTTAGAATTGTTGAAACGCTCCAGCGTCACGGCGTTGTTGGCATCCCAGCTTACGATTCTTATTTCCTGTTCGCCCGCTGCCTGGTAAGGAACGGCAAAGTGAAACAGCTCTCCTGAGCTGCTTCCGTTGGATGAAGGGACATAGCCACCACCATCGCGTTCATTTCCATAAAGCGCACCGTATTGCACGGTTACGGGTTTATTGCTGAGAAGCATGTAAGAATGCCCCGATGCCATTGCATCGCGACCATCGCCGTACTTATAAATGATGTCTTGCCCGCGGTTGAGCGTGCGGGTAAACACTGTTGTTGCGGTAGTGAGATTAATGTTGGTGTATCCACTTTGCGTTGTAGGCGTAGGGGATATTTTCTGAAACGTAAGCACCGTGCTGTCTTCGTACGCAAACACGTTGATGTCGCGGGGAGAAGAACTTACCTGCGGCGCGTAAACGATGAACTTCTGCCCGATGCTTTTCTTATCGGTAGAAGGCACCCAATCATGCTGCCAGTCGCTGTTCGTGCTTTGTGAAGTGAATACCAGTTTGTTGGCAGTTACGATGAAGTAATCACCGTCCTGCTTCCAGACACCGCCGGAAGCATAACGGGCATCATCATTAATACCATTATCCTTGATGTAGAGGATGTAACTCTGTCCTGCCATCAGCATTCCGGTTTTCGTGTCATCTGTGTCGCCATCGGCACCATCATCAAGGATGGTGAATGCTGTGCTATCATAAATTGCGGTTACAATTAGGCACACGTTTCGCATAACGGGATCGTTGTTTGGCGGTACGTACACCTGGAAGTAGGTAGAAGGTTCGCCGGTGGCAAATGATTGCTGGAAGGCGAGAAGGCTTAATGCTACGAGGATAAGCCTTGGTAAAATGTTGCGCATGTTTTTGAATTGTTTGCGCAGCTATTTGCGAATGCAATGCCACAAAGGCTGAAATGCAGTGTTTACGCGGGTTTCAGGGAATCAGGTTGCTGTGCCGGTTTCCAGAATGTGGAAATAACGGAAGAAATGTGTGCGGGAAAGGGAAAAATTAAGGTCGATGGGTTGTACCCCATCGCTTAGGTATGTCGCCCCTTAAGTGCTTTGATGCAATATTTGAGAGGAGAAAACCTTTAATATTTAATGCCCGAAGATTTGGGAAGGGAAAAGAATTGGATTAGAAAGCGACATATTAGGCAAAGATAGAGAACGATAAGCCTGCGAAAGTGAAATATAAAGATTAGATGCTGTGCAAAAGGGTTGCGGGAGAGAAAGAATAAGCTGCGGAAGGGGCGTATTAAGATTAGATATTGAACTATAACCTTGCGAAGGCGACATATAAGAGATAGATGTTGAACTATAGAGCAGCGAAAGAACATACCACAAATAGATGAAGGACAAGCCAGCGAAAGGCTGTACCACAGTTTTTATTGATGTGTCGGTATTCATTACCTCACCCCTGACCCCTCTCAAAAATGGAGACGGGGAACCATACGGGTTAGATTTAGATGCACGAAGCGGGCAGCAAACTTTCTTAGAATACTTTATTATAAGAGGGGGGGCCAGCTTTTAATGCTATGTTTTCCTTAACCCCGGTTTCAACTACAACTCATGAACTTACCCGCTTACCAACTCCAACTTAATTTATCATCACCCAGCTAAACCCAAAACGAAACATCGCTTCCTGCGCAGGATAACCCGGGAAATTGATATTGTTTCTGAAAATGAACTGCTGCAACTGGTCGCCCATGAAGTAGGCTCTGAAGTTTTTTATTTTAAAAGAAAAGAACAACGCTGCTTCGGGAGCATTGGTTACGGTTTGTGCTGTTTGATAAAAGAAACGATTGAAGAATGGTGCATAACCAGCAGGTGCATAAGGTGAATGCCAGCGCACATCAATACCAGTGGCAATTTTCAAAGCATTTCCAAAAAGGTAGCGTTCCAGGCTTAGCTGATGCCGCCCCATAAATGCAGGAACGTTTACCGGTGCATCATTCGTTTTCTGCTGATACACGATGTCATTGTCCAGCACAAATTTTTCGAAGTAAAAAAGCTTTTTTATTTCCACTTGCGTAATGCTGAATGCAGATGAAAACTGACTGAAATTTTGCTGCCGGTCTAAATAAAAATAGTTGGTGAGCAGTTGATTTCTAAGGCTGAGCCGGAGGTGCAGTTGTTCATTACTAATGCTGCCGAAAATTTGCGTAACAGTTTCTTTATTGAAGGTTTGGCTTCGGGAATAAAATTGATTCTGGTATCGGGTGAAGTTGTAAGGTGCGTTATTGATAGTTTGCTTAAATCCTGCCGAGAGCGTTCCCAATTTTTTGCTCAATTCTTTGCCTGCATGGGCTTTCAGCAGGAGATTGCCTGCAGCGGCACCAGTGATGAAGAACTGTGTTTGCGCTTCATACGCCCATTCTTTTTCCGCAAGCGCTTCTTTTTTTAAAGTGCCCGAGAGGTAATTGCTGAGGATGGTATTGTTCGTTTCTCCGGTTGAAAAATTTGTAGTGAAATGATCTGTGCGCACGCCGTACCCGACATTCAGCAGTGATTGTTTTTCCTGCTTTCCAACCAATCCTTCCAGCAAAAAAAGATTGTCCACATACAGCCGTTCCTGCGACATAAAAACAGAATCACCCCCTCCAAACATTTGTTGAAACAGGTCAGCATATCGTAAAGAATCCGGACGAAGATCTTTGAACTGGTATTTTTCAGCACCAATTTTTAAATGATGTCCCACCCTGAACCGCGGCACTAACTTAAAAGCATATTGGGTAGAGTCTTCATTATAAACGGTGTCTGTTTTTCCAAGGGTGTAACTATGATGCAGCACCATTTCAATATCTCTGAAAGTGTTGGTAACAGCCGACCGCGCAATGCTGTAAGCATCATTTTGAAAAGCCAC
Organism: Flavipsychrobacter sp.; assembly: GCA_965218185.1. Lineage (GTDB taxonomy): Bacteria > Bacteroidota > Bacteroidia > Chitinophagales > Chitinophagaceae > JAFIGV01. The sequence continues at coordinate 28,727 of CBDCKE010000001.1, read as the reverse complement.
CGGAATGGTTTTGCGGTCGTTGTAGGTTTCTATTTGCAAAAAACTATCCGCCACTAAACCACCGTTTTCATCCTGCTGCATTTTGTTGTAAACAATGCCTGCCTGCAATTGGTAATGCTGCCGCGCACCTTGATAATTTGTGGAAAGACTTACCGCATCATGATTTGTTCTTTGGATTTTATAAAAACCGGGCGAGTTGATTTTTCGATATTGAAATGCAGTGTTCCAGCGCGGGGTGATGTTTTGCGTGTGCAACAAACTTGCTACCTGCTCTGCCTTGCTTCCCAGCCCATAACCGAATCGGGAATAAGGATTGGTGGTGTTGTAAAACAAAAGGCTGTCTGCAACAAAAAGATAGGGGTCGAAGGCATGATAGCCTAATGTTGGTCCGGTGCGGCTTTCAGGGGTAAACATCATATTGTAGACTGGTGTTCCTTCATTTCCCAAATTGCGCAGCCAAAGTTGAGAAAATGGCCGGCGATGCAGAAAATGTAAGGACGTATCGGGTTTATAAGAGCGCACGCCTTCCAGCTTTTTATAAAAAATAATGGCTTGCGCATCGTGCCAGGAGTCGTCGTTTGTCTTATCAGAAGTGTCGCGCTCCGGTGCGTTTTGAAGTGTTGTAGGCGAGCCGGGAACTTGCTGATCCTGTGCCTTCGCGGTAGCAACGAAAACAAGCAATCCAATCAAAAGAAAAAAACGAAAAAAAGCCGGTGGAAAGGGCAACATTTAGAGCTTCAGAATTTTGGCGCTGAAAACCTTTCCTTGTGATGATGCAGAAAGGAAATACATACCCGGCGCCAGGCTGCGCGGCAAAGATAACTGAACAGGTACAACGGACTCCCGCGCAATAAATGCTTCAGATTGCAGGCATTTTCTGCCGGTAATATCATACAGCGACAATGCAACTTTTCCATCCAATCCGTTTGGAAAACGCAGGTTCACAAAATCGGAAAAAGCAGGGTTAGGATATACAATTAATGAAGTCGTTTTTACCGGTTCAGGCGCAGCTTTGGAAACATCAAAAATGTAAAGACCGGTCTGCATATCGCTCACTAATACCTTCCCCGAAGGAAGAAATGGATAACAACCCCAGGCGCCATTAAAACCCTGATAATTTGCAGCCGGGTAAGTGTCGTAATACCCGCTGCGCAAGGGTTTTGAAGGATCAGTAATGTCGTAAATCTGTAGCCCGTCGATGTAATAAGAAATGAAAACGTAGTTTCCTTTTATGAAGGGGTTGTGCGGAATAGTGGTGCTGTCATACCGCGGTGCAAATGTGCTGAGCACCTGAATGTCGAGAAGGTTTTTTGTATCGATTACTTTGAGAGGAAGTCCGTGCGTTTCATCCGCCATTACGCCAATTCCATCTTCCCTTACCCAACTGCTGTGGTTGTAGCCTTTTGCATCATACTGACTCAGTTCTCCGATTGTCAAAAAGGTGTTGTCGTTAGCGCTGAAATCAACTACTGAAAGTCCGAATCCTTCTTCGCTACAATAAGCGGTATCGTTCCTTACAAAGACATCGTGAACGGTGCGGCGCGTATATCTCGTCATCAATTCCGGCAGTTCAGGATTAGCAAGAGAATAAACGCGCATTCCATTTCCCTGCCCTGCTAAATCCTTTACGGACGCGGCATACAGCTTTCCTTTAGCCGAGTCAATAAAAATATTGTGGCAGTTGGCAAAATCAAAAGGATTGCTTTGGTAAACGAGATGCAGTGAATCAGGCAGGTATTTCAAATCATAAACCTGAAGCGCGGAAATACCTTCATCACTAACGGCGTAAAGAAAGTTTTTGTAGGTCTTATAATCGCGATGCACAATGTTTATTCCGCTGGCAAATCCTTTTGCAAAGGCAACATCTTTTGCGGTTTCAACATCCACAATATGCGCACCTTCTGAAGAACCAATAACGGCGTATTCTTTTCCGTTTTGCACAAAGCCCCAAACATCATTATAGTGTTGTCCTATCCTGTTAGAAGGTGCTTTAAAAGTGTCGTTCCAGTTTCCCAGCAACACAACGTTTTCACTTTGCTGCGCATTCCCTGAAAAAGAAAAAAACAACAGTGCAATCAAGAAGAAAAAAGGGGGTTTTGAAAACGTACTTTTCATTCGCTGCAAATTACCCAACGGCTGCTCCTTTATTGTCTGCACAGTTTCATTTTTGAAGGCCCAGTTTACATTTCACTTACCAGTTCCGCTACCAGGCTTGCAAGCTTAGGAGCCGCTGCGGACGCTGCTTCCAGCACTTCTTCATGCGTTATAATGTTGCGGTCTTCCCGAATGCCAATGTCTGTTACAATGCTTGCTCCGAACACGCGCATACCGCCGTGGCGGGCAACAATTACTTCCGGAACGGTGCTCATCCCTACAACATCGCCGCCAATCCGGTGCATGTATTGATACTCACTGCGTGTTTCAAAAGTGGGGCCTTGCACGCCGGTATAAATGCCCGTATGCACTTCTAAATTCTGCCTCGCAGCAATGGTTTTTGCCTGCTCCAGAAGTTCGAGATCATAAGGCTCGCTCATGTCAGGAAAGCGTGCACCAAGGCGTTCATCGTTAGCACCTCTTAGCGGATGTTCGGGGAAGAGATTTATATGGTCGCGGATGAGGACAATATCCCCCACTCCGTATGCTTCATTCATTCCTCCGGCAGCATTGCTCACTATCATTGTTTGCACGTCCAATGCCTTCATTACACGCACCGGAAAAGTAACTTCCTGCATGTCGTATCCTTCATAAAAATGAAAGCGACCAGCCATCATCACAACATCTGCTCCATTTAATTTTCCAAACACCAGCTTGCCCGCATGACCTTCCACGGTGCTTTGTGGAAAATGAGGCAGGACTTGGTAAGGAATTTCAAGAGCTACCTCTACATCATCTAACAAACCACCTAAGCCCGAACCCAAAATGATACCTGCTTTCAGGCTTTGAGGCAATGAAATATTTCGGTTAGCAAACGTGGTTTTTATGAAAGAAGTTGTCTCCTGAATTTTATCGAAAAGATGCATGGCTGCAAAATAAGAGTGGGTTTTTAAGCAGTGCTATCAAAACAAAAGAGCCTTCGCGCAAGCAAAGACTTTTTTGAAAAAAATGAGGAAATGAAAACCGCTTTTACCCTTCTAAAAATGGAGTGCTTAGTAAGTATTCCACCATTCGCTGCGCTTCCATGTCCAGGAAAAAGGCATCACAATAAGCGAAAGTGTGAGGGTGTTTTTTCCGATGAATTTTGTGTTGCTTTCAGAAACGAAGAACGGATCGGTTTTGCGTCCGGGACCATAATCCAGATAGTTAACGTCTGTAAAAGTGTAGATGGCGCGCACCTTCATGCAGATGCCTGCAAAAATGCCGACTTCACCTTTCACATAAGGTGTGATGTTGAACTTAGGATCAATATCAAACCCGCCGTTTGTGAGTGTAGATATGCTGTAAGATGGGGAACCGCCCGCACCAACTGTAGCGCAAAAACGAATGGCTTTATCTGTTACGGCATCTGCACCAAATTTAAAATCAAGACCTACGGGTAAAGATGCCTGAGCGGTGAATCCATCAAAACCTGCGAAGCTGTTAGTGGCTTTGTCTTCCCAGGTAAGAATGTTGTAAAGGAAATCAATTCCCAGAGCCAGGCTACTTTTTTGCCCAAGTCTTTTTAAAGGAATGTAAGTGCCCATTGTAACACCAAAAGTGGCTTTAGTGTTGAGGGTTCCTTTGTAAGTTGTATCAATGTTGCCGATAGTTGAAAGGTCGCTAAAGAAGAAGCTTTTGGTTTCATATTGAGCATTGGCAACCACGAAGGAATAGCCAACCTGATAGCGTTGTAAAATACCCGGGAAGCCGCGCTGCGCCTGACTTTGAAATGCAATTGCCAGTAATGAAAGCAGGAGAAAATGTTTTTTCATTTTTTCTTTTTTTTTGTCGTTGTTTTTAATTGTTTAGTTGTTGTGTTGTTTTCTACCACCATTCTTTCCTTTGCCATGCCCATGAAAACGGCATCACTAAAAGAGAAAGCGTGAGTTGAGATTTTGAGGTTAGACTGGTGCCATTTATCTGACTGAAAAGATCGCCGCCAAGAGTGCTGCTGTAGCTGAGGTAATCAATTTTCCCAAAGGAATAAAGCGCGCGAACCTTAAACGTGATGCCTGCATGGAACCCGATTTCTCCTTTAAGGTAAGGTTTCACTTTGTATTGCACACCGGAAGAAAAATCGAAAACAGTAGCGTTCAAACTTGGATAAATACCAGTTCCGAAAGACATGGAAAGCTTGTTGCTCTTGTCAAGCGTAGCATCGCCGCCGTATTTAAAATCAACCCCAAAAGGCAAACCCATGTGGCCGGTGATTCCATTGATGGGGAAATCGTAATCGTAAGTAAATGCGCTCAAACTATCACTATAACCGGTGAGTGATTGCGTGGTGCCATCCCAAAGCATAAAGTTGTAGAGGTAATCCAAAGAAATGGCAAGAACCGCTTTCTCACTCAGCTTCACGATGGGGAAATAAGTGCCGATAGTAAATCCGAAACCGCCTACCGTGCTGATTTCTTTTGAAAAAGAGGTGTCCACAGCATTTTGCTGAAACGATTCGTCGAAGAAGTAATTACGGACGGTATAAGTAGCTTTTGTGAGCGGTAAGGAGTAGCCCAATTGCAGGCGCTGCAAGCCTTCCGGCAATTGTGGCTGTGCTATTGCAACGCTTCCAAGTGCTATCAAAAGCAGCAGGAACGCGGTTTTTATCCGAAGCATTAAAGGTGTTTTAAAAAAAGAGGGTGCAAATAAAACGTGAAAGTAGATTATTCCTTTAAATCCCCCAAAGATTTTCTGAAAGGTTACAAACTTTACCACCCGCTACATTTGCCTCCATCATGATTCTGGAAGGAATTTTCATCCAAAATATTGCTGGCAAAGGACGCGGTGTTTTTTGCAAAAAGCACATTGAAGCAGACACTTTAATCGAAAAAAGCCCGGTGATTGTGATGGATGAAACGGCGAAAACTTTACTTGATAAAACGCCACTCCACGATTATATTTTTGAATGGCAGCCTGAAGGACGCAGCATGTGTTGCATGGCTATGGGTTACGTGCCGGTTTACAATCATGATGCGGCAAGCAATTGCGAATACGTGATGGATTATGAAGCCGAAACAATCAGCATCGTTACTATGCGCAGCATTGACGCAGGCGAAGAACTGACTATCAACTACAATGGCGACTGGGATGATGAGAAACCGGTGTGGTTTAAAGCGATTTAATTTTTAGAAAAACATGGAAAACTGGAAAGAAGAAAACAATGCACTATACCGCAAATTTGAATTCGGAGACTTCTCTGAATGCTTTGCCTTCATGACGCGCATCGCTTTATTGGCTGAAAAAGCAAATCATCATCCGCGCTGGACGAACGTTTATAACACGCTGGAAATATGGCTAAATACGCACCACGCAGGCAATGTGATTACCGAAAAAGACAGGCAGCTCGCGGATGCAATTAATAAGCTCTGAGTTTTCCCGAAAAGCTATTTCAAACAATCCATTCATTTCTTCAAAAAATATGAAAGCAGCCATAGAGGCTGCTTTCGGCGGGTTTATAGTTTTCACTTTTACTTTTTTAAAACCAATGCTGCGATTTTCATTTAACGTCAGAACCTGTAAGCAGCAGTCAGTTTTGCAAAGAAGGGTGTGCCGGGCGTGAAGTGAATTTCGCTTACTGAATTTGCTTCATTGCGCAATCTGCTTTCGGTATCAAACTGGGTTTCATTCCAGGCGGTGTTGAAAATGTTTTGCAATTGCAATCCGAAATCAAAAGCACGAAAACGATAGGAGGCAGTAGCATCAAAAATGGTGTAGCCTTTTGCAATGACGCTGTTGTCCTCATTTGCAGGGCGATCACCTAAATGACGGTAGCGAAGCGAAGCGGTAAACTTTTCCTTTGCCTTGTAAGTAAGTCCTCCCTGGGAAGTTAAACGCGCGCCCAATGGTATAAAATCCTGACCTGCGGCTTCTTCAACTGCACGACCGTGCGTGTAATTAAAATCCACATCGGCATAGAGCCAGTTGGTGATTTCATAACGGGCATTCAATTCAATGCCTTTGCGGCGCGTGCGACCACTTGGTTCCACCACTCCTGCATCACCTACGTACACAAATTCCTGCTGCAGATCGAGCAACCAAACGGCTGCCGACAAAAGGATTTTACGGGTGGGTTTGAAGGAAGTACCGAGATCATAGGAGTATGCAAGCGGCAAAATTTCATCGGCTTTTTGGGGAACAACTACGCGGGTGTCGTTGCTATGAAAACCAACGCCGTAATTGAAATAAAGGCGGGCATTCCGCGCGAAGTTATACCAGATGCCGGCTTTGGGCTGCAGTGCACCAATGGTGGCAGATGAAGTGGTGACGTCCGCAGGGATTTTGTCGGTGTATTGATGTACAAAATAATCGTAGCGCAGATCGCCATGCACTGCAAGTTTTGGATGGAGGAAAACAGTTTCTCCGGCGTAGGCGAAAAGGTTTATTTCATCAATATCGCCCAGCATGATGCGGTTGATAAGGGTATTTCTTTTAAGCGTGTGGCTTAGCTCCGTGTTTGACGTAGCATCATACCTAAAGCCTAAACCTGCTTCCAGCTTTGCATTGAGGCGACCGATGGAATGCGTGTTCTGAAAACAACCATTGTAACCCGTGAGGATGCGCGCTTCCTTTTGTTTTATTTCATCACCATTAATCGGATCATCGAGGAAAAAGGTGAAGTTGGAGAAGAGTTCAAAATCATAGTAACCAACATAGAGATTGCTTTTGAAAGAAGTGCGGGGATTGATGCGCTGATCATAAGCAATGTTGAAATTGTAACGACTGGTGTTGCCGCCTTCTTTTGGATCGATGGCGCCAAAGCGATCTATTAAACCCGCGTCCACAGCGCGTTGCGGGATTTGGCCGCTTGCGAACCATTTACTTTTAAAGCCCGTAGCCGTGATGCGCAGCAATTTGTTTTCGCTTAGGTTAACGGTGTATTTACCGATAAGATTGAAGCGGTTAAATTCTTGCGAAGCATCGAAAAAGCCTTTGTTGTAGAGGTATTCGCCCGCGATGTAAGCATTGCTTTTGCGGTTTTTTTTGCTGCCCAGAAGATCGACGGCGCCTGCTAAACGGTACCAATTGTAAGTGCCTACTTCTGCTTTCAGGAAAGAAGATTCGAGGTAATCTTTTGTTTTAAAACTTACCCAGCCTGCGGTGGCGAAGTTGCCCTGATTGAGTTCGTAAGTCCCTTTACCGAAGTTGATTTTCTCCACCAGCTCGGGCATTACCCAATGCAGATCGGCGTAGCCCTGACCGTGGGCATGGCTGACCATATTAACGGGCATATCATCCACGGTCACGCGGACGTCTGTGCCGTGATCGACATCGAAACCGCGAAGAAACATTTGCTCTGCCTTGCCACCGCCGGCGTGTTGCCCAATAAATAAACCGGGGACGAGACGGAGGAGATCTTGCGAGGAATTGACAGGGCGGGTTTTTAAATCGATGCCGGAGATGGAATTATTTTCGGCATTTTTTGTGGCGCTGACGGTTACGTCTTGCAAGCTGATGGCGCTGCTGCCGAGGGAAACATCGGCATCGGTAGTGATGCCATCTTCGACGGTGATGGACTGTGTTTTTTCGGCAAAACCCAAGTTTGAAATGGTGAGTTGATAATTGCCGGGGGGGATGTTTTTGAGGAGGTACGCCCCGAAGACATCGGTGGTGGCGTTGATGTTCATTTGTTTGATTTGCACTGTTGCGCCTTCAAGGGGCCTGCCGGTGCCTTCGGCAAAAACATGACCGCGGACGCTGCCGGAGTGGGCGATGGCGGTGAGAGAAACGAAAAGAATGATGATTGTGTATAAGAATTTCATGTTAGTTGTTTTGAATAGCCTTCCCTGACCCCTCCGACGGAGGGCAGGTGAAAGCGGGGTGAACGTTTGGAATTATTTTATTGTAATTGTGGTTTGACATTACCTAAAAGTGAATTAACGGCGCTCAAGTACGGAATGACATTGCCTAAAAGTGAAATGACAATGCTTAAATGCTGAATGACATTGCTTAAATGCTGAATGACATTATAAAAAAACAAGTTGACATGCCTTAAATACAGAATGACATCGCCTAAAAGTGAATTGACACTGCTAAAACACAGAATTACATCACCAAAATACAAAATGGGAGCACTCAACTGCAACTTAGTGGTGCCCGTTTGTGAAATGGTGGGAGCTGTTTGCTAAATTGTATCTCAAAAAAACAAAATGGTGGAGCCAGTTTACAGATTGGTGGAGCCAGTTTGCAGATTGGTGGAGCCAGTTTGCGGATTGGTGGTGCCAGTTTGCGGATTGGTGGTGCCTAAATGCAGATTGGTGGAGCCAGTTTACAGAATGGTGGTGCCAGTTTGCGGATTGGTGGTGCGATCACCGTGAATGGTAGTGCGCATTTCCCAAAACAGGGTGTCCAATACTTAGGTTTTTTGAGTAGCTATTAGATTGCAGCCGTGGGTCTAGCACCGGGGTGGCTGATAATCAGGCTCCGGAATGACGGAGGACGAGAAAGGAATGTAAACAGGATATATCTTCTCTAAAAAGAAGAAAGAAGCGATAGGGAAATGGAGGACGGGGGTGATACAAAAATCTTCACTGACTTCGGTTTTAATTTTGCCGGAAGTTTTGTCTTTTTGACTTTCTTCGTTATTAGCTTTTTTTACTTCTTCATCTACGTGGAAAATGCCATTGTGTGCGTGAACGATTTTGTAGTGTTGCTGAGGCCAGTAATTATGCGCCAGATGATCGGCGAAAGCAGGGATTACAGGCTTTATAATCATCAAGGCATAGCTTAAAATAAGCAGGCGGGTGAGGTATTGCTTTGTGATTTTAAGAAAGAGTGAGATAACCTCTCCCCTATTGCATCCAAAAAATAAAGCCTCCCTTAAATGGTAAGAAGCCTCCCCTATTCCGTCCGAAGGAGGGGGAAAGTTGAAAGCTATTTTTTGAGGTTGAAACAAAATGCGGGAAGTAGTGATGGAATTTGGAAATTGTTCTGCCGTACCGTTCGTCATTGGAACGTAGTGAGGAAATCTGATGAGCGGCAAGGAAATTGGTTTTGGATTACAGATTGCTTCAGGCAAGCCCTCGCAATGACGTTTTCTTTTATAAAGCTTTTAGAAGTCAATTTGGTGTAATGAAAGGCTATTTAATGAACGCGTATCAAATTACGGGAGGAGGAGGTTTTAGGTTTTATCAGGAAAGAATAATGCCATGCGGAGTTGCGCTACCCGATTATGCGTTCGACCGTCCAGTAAGAAGCTACGAGGGCGATGATTACGGAAACAGGAATAACGATGAATTTTCGGTACCAATGCTTTTTTGAGAAGGCAATGGAGAGGGAGAGATAGAGGAAAACGATAATGGCTAACTGGCCTAACTCTACGCCTACGTTAAATGAGATGAGCGCTTTTAGGAAGGCATATTCGGGCATACCGAGATCACTGAGTGCGCCTGCGAAACCCATTCCGTGCACGAGACCAAAGAGAAATACCAAAGCTAAACGCCAGGGGCGCGGTTTGCTTTCCCGAATGTTTTCGAGCGCAAGTAATACAATTGAAAAAGCAATAAGTGGCTCAATGATGTTGGATGGCGGGGTGATGACATTATACATAGCCAAACCGAGCGTGACGGAATGGGCGAGCGTGAACATGGACGCCTGAAGAATTATCTGCCGCAGGTTAGTATTCCCGAAGAAAACGCAGGCGATGAACAAAATATGATCTAACCCGAGCGGAATGATGTGCTTGAACCCCTGCCATATATATTCACTCACGACACTGCTGTCGCTCATTTTATCCAGTTCATAAGGGATAACGTGGGCATTTGCAGCCCATGACAGCAGTAGCAGTGGGAGGATGAAAGCCCAGCTATATTTTCTCGAAAAAATTAGGCGCAAAAGAGGTTATTTATTAGCGAGCAGGTTTTTTTCGGTAAGGGTGGGATTGACTGTTTTGGCTTCGGCGGCAAGTTGTTGCGCTTTGGCGGCGTCCCCTGATTTTGCATAAATCATACTTGCTAAAAGCAACATTCCTGCATTTTTAGAATTGGTGATAAACATTTTATCGGCGTGGGTTTTGGCATTAGCGTAATCTCCTTTTACGTAATAAATGCGGGCTAAAAGTTCGTTTGCATCAATATTATTGGGGCGGATTTTATAATCGTTCGTGGCGTAGGTCAATGCTTTATCGTAATCGCCGGTGTGGAGGTAAGCGTTTGCGAGTTCGCGGTTACCATTGTGTTTCACTAATGTTTTATTGGATTGTTGTTCTTTTTCGCCGTCTTGCACGAGTTTGAGGACATCGGTATGTACTTCTTTTGCTTTATCGTGATCGCCTTTTAGTTCATAAAGTTCACCAAGTTGAGATACGAAAGCGCTTTCACTGATGAGGCGGATTGCTTGCTTGGTGTATGCGATTGCGGAATCGTAATTCTGACGGGCGCGTTCCACTTTTGCTAAGCCGATATATGCATTCGGGAATTCGGGACGTACCTGAAGGGTTGTGCGATAAAGCTCTTCAGCAATGTCTAATTTTCCTGTGTTTAGGTATAAGTCGCCAAGGGTAACACGTGCCCATTCATCACTTTCAAGACCGGTGGCTCCGGCTTTCACGGCAAGCGTCATTGCATCGATAGCACTGGGATAGTTACCATAAATTTCACGGAGATAAGATGCGCGGGAATAAGATTCGAGGGAAGGTTTGAGTTCCTGCATTTTATCGGACATTTTAATTGCTTCTTCATAGTTACCTAATTCGACGTTAGCATCTACTAGTATGCCGTATATAAATGCATTATCAGGGATGATGGATTTTGCTTTTTCTGCGAGTTCTTTTGCCTGATTGAAATTATGCAGGCTCATAGCAACGGATGCTTTGAATACGTAAGCTTCAAAATTATTTGGATTTAACTGTAATACCCCATCTAATATTTTCCAGACAGCCTGATAATAATAAGCATTTTGAGTGATGCGGGCTTCCGACATGTAAATTGTAGCGACTTTTAGGCGACGATTTACATCATTTGGATGATTGGAGATATCTGCTTTTAGCTGGGCTACTTTATCCTTTGTTTTCTGCCATTCATCCGTATTGGCTAAGTCGCCTTTTCGCTCGGCAAGAGGTGGGATTGATAAAGGGTCTTCATTTAAAAGAGCGGCAGATTCTTTATCTGCTGAATCTTCTTTACAACCTGAGATTGAAAAAGTTGTTGAAAGAAGGAGCATGGAAAGTAATGGAAATAATTTTTTCAAGTTAAAAACGTGTACTGATTTAAACATTTTAAAATAATATTTTGAGTGGCAAAAATAAAAAAAAGGAGCCAAAGTGGCTCCCTTTTTTTCAAGAAATAAAAGCTTAGTTTGCTTTCACCAGTTTCATAGTTTGCGTAGCATTGCCATTTACGAACAATCTAGCAAAATAACTACCGACAGCAAGGCTACTGCTTGACCATTGAGTTTTGTGGTCACCTGCAGAAAGCTTACCAGGAGTAACAGAACCTACTACTTTACCGGTTACGTCCAGGATTTGGATGGTAACGTTTGCATTGTCAGCAATGTGAAAATTGAAAGTCACGTTGTTAACGAATGGGTTAGGATAAGCATTCATCACACCTTCTGGAGTGCTTAAACCAAGATTTGAAGCAACACCACGTGGAGGAGCAGAATAGCTTGGTCCGCGGAAACCTCTCCATGGCTGCTGAACGAAGGGGAACATAGTTTTCAGCGTAGTGTCGTTTGTAGTAACACCAGCATCAAAACCAAGAACGCCTAACAGATTTGGAGTAACAGGATTTCCACCGATAGTATAGTCATCATACCACAAACCAATTGCTGCAAGTGCAACACCAGCTACAGCCTGAAGTTCGATGGTAGTTACATCATCTTCAAGACGGCGACCGTTAGGAAATCCATCCATGTTAGGGATAAACTCAATATTGGTGTTAGCATATTGCGGAGCTGTAAGTCCAAGAACTGCTGCCTGAATCAAACCAAGAGAGCTAAAGTTGGAACTGTTACGTGGCGTAGCAGGAACAGCCATGTTCAATCTCAACATATCACCTAGTGTAGGCAGGAAGTTGTTGATGAACGGCTTACCGGCTGCAAGTGGATTACCTGCGGGCTTTCCGGTTGCTAACTGATAAGGAGGCAAATTTGGCACACCTGTGAAGAATATCGGAAGGATATCTACGGCACGTGGGCTCATGCTATCAGGAAGCAAAATATTTCCAAAAGTAGCAGGATCCAATGCAGTACCTACCAGAGCAGGATTACCTTTTAGAGGCCATAATCCCTGACGACCATTACGGAAGTCAAACATTCCAAGAGACCTTTTCTGAATGCGCAAAGGCTGTAAACCAGGAACCACACTACCAAACATAGAATTATCCATATAGATAGCTAATTCAGGATTCATAAAGTTGGCAGCATAAGCTAAATCTCCAGCAGGAGTTGTACGGTTCCAGCTATCTTTCATACCGATAGGGATAACTACTTCGTTAGTCAGAGGCATACCAAGGCGTGAAACCTGAACCCATCCGCCGGAAGTTGTTGGCTGACCCCCATTGCTATCCAGGGTAGTAATTTGCTTACGGCTAGTAGAAGCCCATACACCGATTACATAGTTAGGATCAAGGATGTTTGTAGCCATACTTACAGGCTGATTGTCTTTCTGCAAGGTAGAGATTGGAATTTCCAATGCAATGGTGTGGACATTCATTTTAGCTAAACCATCGCGACCGTTTGGAGATTGTACAACCCCACCGAGGTCGAATATGTTTCCAATATCAGCAAAGAAAGGATCATCTACAGGTCCAGCAAATAGTTTTTCACCTGTAGACGCGGTTGTAACCGCAGCCATCATGAGTGCGTCATATGATGCAGCACCAAGACCTACTGTAGCATTTTCGATAGAACGAGGACCGATGTTAGCCGGTGGAACTGCACCATTTGTTTTAATGGTAGTAAAAGTTGCACCGCCGTCAATACTGCGCTCGCAAGTGTAAGTATTCTTTTGGTTTTCAGCACCTAAACGGATGTTGAAAAACGTAGTAGAATCTTCATTAAACTTTTGGAACGTAAAGCGATAGATAATATCATCGCCTGTAGTTGCAGCGTTGTTGTCAATATGGATTTCGTAACGGATGTTTTCTCCGAAAGAATACCAGTTTGGAGCACCAGCAGGATGTTGAAAAGGAATCCAGTTGGCGATAATTATGATTTTAGTAGAATCGTTAGGACTTTTAAATGCATAAAGGTCCGTATTATCAGCCAGCGGATCACTAGAGATAAGTGGCGCTTCCCTGTGGGAAGAGGCCTGCGACTGCCATGAGATCATACCCACCAGCGCCGCTAAGGCTATTTTTGAGATCGTTTTTTTCATAAAGATGTTTTAATTGTTTTTTAAAAAGATGGTTTAGAATCGGGGTTGTTGAGAGTAGTCGCTTCCTCTCCATGGCAATTGCACATAAGGGAATGATAGACGGAAAGTGGTATCGTTTTGAGTAGGACCTGCGGTGAAGTTTAAAACTTTCAACAATTGCGGAGTTAATGGAGTTCCACCAATTGTATAGTCATCATACCACAAACCAATAGCAGCCAAAGTTACACCTGAAACAGCCATTAACTCGATAGTAGTTATATCATCTTCAAGACGACGACCATTTGGAAAACCATCCATGTTAGGTATCATCTGAATATTGGTGTTAGCATATTGAGGCAGGGTTAGCCCTTTGACAGCCGCATCCACTAAACCCATTGGGCTAAATAGTGAACTACTTCTTGGAGTGACAGGAACTGCCATATTAAGACGCAACATATCACCAAGAGTAGGCATAAAGTTGTTTATAAAGGGCTTTCCAGCAGCAAGCGGATTACCAGCGGGCTTTCCAGTAGCAAGTTGATAAGGAGGTAGATTTGGAACACCTGTATAGAATATCGGAAGGATATCAACAGAACGAGGACTTGTACTATCAGGAAGTAAAATGTTTCCGAAAGTAGCAGGATCAAATGCAGTACCTACTAAAGCAGGATTACCTTTCAAACCAAACAATCCTTTTTTAGTGTTACGGAAGTCAAACATACCAAGTGAGTTTGTTTGAATGCGCAAATCACCTAAAGCAGGAACTGCAGTACCAAACTGAGAATCATCCATGTAAAGCGCTAATTCAGGGTTAGTGAAATATTTAGCATACTGGAGGTCATTATAAGGGGTGGTAGCATTCCATTTGTCTTTTTGACCAATTGGGATAATCACCTCGTTGGTTAATGGCATTCCAATACGAGAAACCTGTACCCAATTGCCGCTAGCAGATGGACCATTTGCAGAATCTAAAGTTTTCACTTGCTTACGACTTGCTGACGCCCAAACACCGATTACGAAGTTTGGATCAAGAATGTTAGCAGCTTGCTGAGCAGTTAAGCCATTTACCTGCAACATGCTTACAGGAATTTTAAGTGCAATACTGTGTACATTGTAACGCGCAACGGCATCTTTCGGTGGATTTGTGCTGTTTCCCTGTGGACGGAAGTTACCTACATCAAAAGCACCTGCTAGATCTACGAAGAAAGGATCATCTGCAGGACCGCAGAAAACATTTTCCCCAGTTGAAGCAGTTAAAACGGCATTGTCACGTACGGTTTTATAAGTATCGCCTAATCCAGCATTTGAAGCGGCAAAAGATCGGTTTCCAATCCAGGTTGGAGGAACTACACCATTGGAAATAATAGTTTGAATTGTGGAACCTCCATTGGTAATCTTCTCGCAAGTATACGTAGTTTTCCGGTTTTCCATACCAAGCCTTAAAAGGAAGAAGGTGGAAGGATCTTGGTTTACGTGTGAAAACGTGAAACGATAAGTGATATCATCACCAGTCGTGTTCGGGTTGTTTTTGATGTGAATTTCATAACGAACATCATCACCAAAAGTGTAGTAACTCGGACCACCCTCTGGCAGTTCGAATGGAATAAAGTTAGCGATAATAGTCACGCTCGAATTGTTGTCGTTCGGACTTTTAAACGCATACAGATCCGTGTTATCAGCTAACGGATCGTTTGAAATGAGTGGTGCTTCGCGGTGACTGGAGGCAGTAGCTGAGAGTGCTAGTGCAGTCCAGATTCCTGCTAACACGATACCCTTTTTCAGTTTGGGTAGCAATCTTTGTTTTTGCATAGAATTGGTTTTTAAAAGTGAAAATTGAAAAAAAGATTTACGATTGTTAAGTACTTATGGTTTTGCTTGTTAAAAAGATTATTAAGTAGGCGGAATTAACAGTATGGTTAAATAACTGTGCCAGCTACTTACCAAAGTTCAGAAAAAACTTTTTAGGAAAATTACAAACGTGCAAATTCAGTGATATCCGAATTAAGTTGTTTTTTATGGGTAACGAATAAGCCGTGCGGTGCGCCTTCATACACTTTGTATAATCCATTAGAAATCATTTCAGATGTCCGGTCGGAGGATGCCTCAATTGGTACCGTTTTATCACTATCACCATGAATAATGAGCGTAGGAACATTGATTGCTTTAACGTCATTTCTAAAATCGGTCATAGCAAACGCTTTTCCTGTTTCGATAGTAGCCTGCGGCGCTGAATGAATGGCTAACGTCCAATGATAATGCAACATCGCACTACTTACGGGATGATTTATCAGATTTACACCAAAAAATTGTTTCCCGAAATCTTCAAGAAAAGCCTGCCGGTCTTCATTCAAACCTTCAAGAATTTTATCGAACACGGAACCATCCACGCCATCCGGATTATCATCTGTTTTAAGCATGTAAGGTAAAACAGTGGAAATGAGAATTGCTTTCCCCACCCGCGCACCTCCATAGCGTGTAAAATAACGGGCAACTTCCCCACCACCCATTGAGAATCCACAAAGCACGGCATCTTGAAGGTCTAATTGCTCCATTACGGCCGCCAGGTCATCTGTCATCGTATCATAGTCATAACCACTCCAGGGTTTGGATGATTTACCAAAGCCGCGGCGGTCATATTTAATTACGCGGAAACCAGCATTTACTAAATCCTGCAATTGGTATTCCCACATATCCTTACTTACGGGCCAGCCGTGAATAAGCACGATAGGCCTGCCTTGCCCATAATCTTTGTAAGAAAGAGAAATTTCTTCTCCCGTTCGTTTGTCGGTTGTTTTGATGTACTTCATTGTTTGTTTCGTTTTTTTAAGTGTCAGATAATGCCAACGCATTTAACGAAACCATGCCAGCCTTTGCTTGCCGAACAAATAAAAAATGAAGAATAAACAGAAGCGCTAAAAGAAGGTTGCGCTAAAAAGAGAAGCCGAAAAAAGGATTAAAAGCAGCGCACAAAAAAAGACAAATTCCTAAGAAAGAATTGGCTCTAGGCTCATCGCCATTTTATCAAGGTAAAAAAACTTTTGGCCGCCGCCGGTTTGCTTCACGCTGATGCTTTTTAAAGTGCCGCCTTCCTGGTTTAAGCGCGCTTCTATTTTTTTACGATCGGGAGATTTATAAAGAAAGGATTCCCCGTCAATAGTCACCGCTTTTCTGGTAAGAAAAACTACTCCGGTTTCGTTTCCTTTTTCAACCTGCTCGCTTCCATCTGGCCTAAAAGAAATGGTGACCGTATGGTTGTAAGTATACGTTTTCTCACTCTGCCCAAGCATTCTAAACAGCACCACCGCAAGAACAATTATGGCTATAATGAACAAGAAAATCATAAGAAAAAAGGAGTCGTTGATTTTTTAACCGATGCCGAAAATTGAATGCTTTTGAAACGTTAGGGTAACTTAGAAAAATCGATGTGCCCTTTCTTAAAAAAGGCATCATTCTCCGATGAAAAACCGTAAAATAACCTGTAGTTTCTGCCACCTTCCATTAATGCCGGGTTGTAGATTAATTTCACCAGATGCTGACCAAAATAAACGGTTGTTGATTTTAAGAAACGAACTGTTTGCTGATTATCAACCACTGCAATTTTTAAATTTACCGGCGCATTTGCAAACACGGATAAAACCTGCGTGTCTCTGCAAGGATTAGGATAAAGCGCCCGCACCGTAACGTCTGTTTTCTGAAATCCTTTTCTGCTGAAAGTGTCAAGCGGCGTAAATAAATTGCTCACCCAATCAGGCCAGTCTTCCTGCTTATAATCGTCGGAAGTGTTCCCAACAAGCTCTACCTGATTACCGTTCACATCGTAAGCAATGTAACTGCCAAAATCTAACCCGGAAGCAGAAGAGTCGCCGGAGTTATTTTCCTTTTTCTTGCAGGAAAAAAGCGTGAGTAAAAGCAGCGCAGCTACAAGGCATTGTTTCATGATTTTTTAAAAATTTACCGCAAGATAAAAAGTTTCACCGCAAATGGAGCTAAGCAATTTTCTTAAACAAAAAAATCATCCTCAAAGCCGCTTCAAAACGGTGTTGCAGGAATCGTTTACAAAGCCGCCGTCTTTCACGGAATAATGAACCGTCAGGGTAGTATCCGTGTAACTTCCCGAACCTGAAAACGTAAGTCCACCGCTGGTTTGAGCCGGAATGGAAAGCGTTTTTGCAACAGGAGAAAGGTCTGCATTGATGGTATAAATGCCGGAAGGACTCCAGAATTTTTCAATCACGATTTTATTGTACAATCCACTTGCTTCCAAAGAAATCCTGACCGGATGATTCTTGCTTCCTGAACTGCAATTTCCTGTTTCATTGTAATTCCCAACCAATGCCGCCGCAGGATTTGCCGGAATGCTGTCGAGGTGCATAACTGCTGAATAAGCTTTTGAAAAACGACTGGTGGAGGCGAGCAGCGTGAGGGGATAATCTCCCGCTTTGGCATGTTGCGCGAAAAAGGTTATTACCGTGTTGAAATCGGGGGTGTCTATCTGCGGAATAATGCTGAAAACCACACCGGAAGGAAAGCCTGAAAGAGAAAGCGCCACCGCTTCCTTTTTCCCTCCGACGTAATGAACGGAAAGCAGCAAAGGCAGTGTGTCCGTTTGTTTCATTGAAAAATCTCCAAAATTTAAAACCTCAAAACGCAACGTGTCTTTGTCAGGCTGGAGGGTTGCGTGGTTGCTGTTATCTGGTTTATTGCAGGAAAAAATAAGCAGTAAAATGGCGCTGCATAATATTGCAAAAAGGGGGGTACATTTCATAAAAAAGAGACCTTAAAACCTTGCAAAATACGCGATTAAAAGGGCCGTGCTTTTTTAGTACTGATTTATTACTTCAGAAATTCTTTTGCAAAAAAAAATAGTTACGGAATGCCTTTGGTGCGGTCTGTAGCAGATGGATTTTCACCTTGTTGCACTTCCTCATTTTCCGGCACTTTGTCCGCTTCTTTTTCGAGGATGCTTCCAGGCTTGCCATCTTTGTTTTTTCCCTGGTTTATGCCTTCGTGGATGTTGCCTTGCCCTGCGCCAGTGTTCTGTTCAAAACGTTCTTTCTTTTCCATAATGTTGGTTGTTTAATTCCCTGATGAAGGCAAAAAATCCCTGCCAACCTTTTGCCAATTCTAAAACAGGGGTTTGTTGGTTGTTTCGTTTTTCTATTTTTGTCACCGCTCAATTTTAAAACTTACGCATGAACTTTCGCAAAGTCAACAATATTGCAGGACTTGCCACCGGACTTTTGGCTACCATCGTTTACCTCATGACCATGGAGCCTACCGTTTCCTTTTGGGATTGTGGTGAATTTATTTCCTGTGGTTACAAGATAGAGGTAGGCCACTCGCCTGGCGCACCGGTGTTCATGCTCATCCAAAGAATGTTCGGAATGCTTGCCGGCGGCAACCTCCAAAAAGTGGCGCTAATGATAAATTCATGGAGCGCCATTGCCAGCGGACTGACCATTTTATTTCTTTTCTGGAGCATTACGCACTTTGCTAAAAAACTCCTCGTTCCTGCCAATGAAGAACCCAACAGCCGGCATCTTCTACTCATTATCGGTTCAGGTTTGGTAGGCGCACTGACTTACACATTTTCTGACACGTTCTGGTTTTCTGCAGTGGAGGCAGAGGTGTATGCAACTTCTTCTTTGTTCACGGCACTCGTGTTTTGGGCAATGCTTAAATGGGAGCATATTGCTGACCGCCCGCACGCAGACCGCTGGCTGGTTTTCATCTTTTACATGATGGGGCTTTCCATCGGTATTCACCTTCTTAATTTACTCACCATCCCCGCACTTGCCATCCTCTATTATTATAAGCGCTACAAAACCACAACTACCGGTTCTATTGTTGCTTTCCTGATTGGCTGCGTTATCCTTGCTTTCATTCAGTTTGGCGTTATTCAGGGGATTCCATATCTCGCCTTCCAAACCGACCTTTTGTTTGTAAACAGCTTCGGACTTCCGTTTGATTCCGGTGCACTTTTCCTCTTGATTTTAATTGCCGGACTAACGATTTACCTCCTGATGTGGGCGCACAAAAAAGGAAAGTATTTGCTCCACATCGGTACGCTTTGTTTGCTGTTTGTGTTCATCGGTTTCTTGAGTTACATGGTTCCGGTTATCCGCAGCCGTGCTAACGTGCCGATTGACATGACCAATCCTGACAATGCGAACCGCTTTCTATCCTACGTAAACCGTGAACAATTCGGGCAGCAACCGTTACTCTTCGGTCCTGATTTCGACAGCCCTTACGAAAGCTCTGACGTGAAAGGTTTTTATTACGACAACGTGAAAGAAAATGGCAAAGACCATTATGAAATTGTTGGTAAGAAGCTGGAATATCAGTTTGGAAACGAACGTTTTTTCCCGCGCATCTGGGATAATAACGACCCGGGCCATGTCAACTTTTACCGGCAATATTTAAACCTTCCGGGCAGTGAATCTCCTACGTCGGCTGACAACTATCATTTCTTCTTTTCCTATCAGCTTAACTGGATGTGGTGGCGCTACTTCATGTGGAATTATGCCGGTCGCCAAAACGATTTTGAAGGGCAGGGAGGCGTGAAAGAAGGCAACTGGATTTCAGGGATTCCATTTGTAGATAAAGCACGCGTTGGAAATTTGGATTTAATGGCTGACGGTTATAAAAACAATAAAGCCCGCAATGCCTATTATTTCCTGCCGTTTATTCTGGGCGTAATGGGATTGGTGTATCAGTTTAACCGAAACAAAAAAGACGGCATTGTTACGTTCATGCTTTTCTTTTTTACCGGTGTTGCTATTGTGCTTTTTCTAAACAATACACCGTTGCAACCGCGTGAAAGAGATTATGCTTATGCCGGTGCAACTTATGCATTCGCCATCTGGATTGGGTTGGGCGTTTTGATGCTTTATGACTGGATTGGAAAAGCCGTGAAAGGTGCAGGCGCTGCGTATTTAGCTATCGGTTTAAGCCTGCTGCTGGTGCCCACCATCATGGCAAAAGAAAACTGGGACGACCACGACCGCTCTAAGAAATCCATTGCCCGGGCTATTGCCTGGAATACGCTTCAAAGCTGTGCACCCAATGCCATTCTGTTCACCTTCGGAGATAACGACACATACCCGCTTTGGTATTTGCAGGAGGTGGAAGGCATCCGCACAGATGTTCGCATTGTGAACACTAGTTTGCTAGGCATCGACTGGTACATAGACCAACTGAACTACAAGATAAATGATGCAGATGCCGTCCCCACTTTGTGGAAAAAGGAAGACTACATGGGCGACAGGCGGAACTACATTATGTACTACGAAAACCCGCAGATACCGAAGGATAAATATTTCAACCTGGAAGAAATTGTACAGTTTTTTACCAGTAAGGATAAAGTGAACATGCTGCAAACACAGGCCGGCGACATGGTGAACTATCTACCTTCCAAAAACTTTTACGTTACCACACCCGACCGTGCTACGCTCGTTAAAAATGGAATGCTGGCTGCGGGAGATACAAACGTTACTTCAGAAATGCGTTTCAGTTACGACCGCAATGCAGCTACAAAAGATGATTTATCGGTGCTAAGCATTGTTGCCGCAGTGGCAAAAGATGGCTGGAAACGTCCGCTTTATTTTGGTGCAGGCTTAGGCGATAAATATCAGGGCATGGGCGATTATCTTAGGCTTGAAGGCACAGTTTACCGCCTCGTTCCTTTTAAACGCACCAACCCCACACCTGCCAATCCCGGTGAAATGGGCTACGTGGATGGACAAAGAAGCTACGACTTGTTTATGAACACTTATATATGGGGCGGCGGCGAAAGAAAGGATGTTTATTTCGATGAAAAGAACCGGCAGATGTTTACTTCTTACCGCATAAACGGAGCACGCGTAGCCGATGAACTTTCTGCACAAGGGCGCAAGGCAGATGCTGTAAAACTGCTGGATAAAATAATGGCGGGCATCACCGAAGAATCCTACGCTTACGACTTGCCAACTTACTTTTTGGCAGTGAGTTATTACAAGGCCGGTGCGCTCGATAAAGGACGCGCGCTTTCTTTAAAACTTGCCCGCAACTCCGAAAACGATATTAAATACGCACTTAGTTTTGATAATGAAGACACCCGCCAAAGCATGGCAAACGATGTGCAGCGCGACCTCACCATTATCAACATTCTGAGCAGCGTTTCAGGGCAGGCAGGCGACACTAAAACCAACACCGAACTGACAGCAAAATTCCAGGCATTACTGCAGGCAATAGGCGGGAAAATCAACATTCAGGGAGGTTAGTTTTTTGGGAGATTTTGTTTGAAGCATTAAATCCCGCATCGTGTATTCGCTGCGGGATTTCTTTTTTTAAAAGGATGGATTTTACGGGAGTGGTATAGTTTTTACCGCCTCCACCTAAACATTTTAAAACACAAACACCACACACCATGGGACTATTCTCTTTTATTAAAGACGCAGGCAAAAAGATTTTCGGAAGCAATGAACCTTCTGCCGCAGAAACCGCCAACAATGCAGCCGCAGAAGAGCAAAAGCATCAGCAGCAAATGGAAGCCATCAAACGCCATGTTGCATCATACGGCATCAACATTAAAAACCTGGACGTGCACTACACCGGCGTGGGAGAAATCACCATTACCGGAGAAGCACAAAACTTTGATGACTACGAAAAAGCAGCGCTCATGGCAGGCAACATCATGGGCATTTCCAAAGTGGATAATAACCTGACTATTGCACAACAAACTGCCGCTCCGCAACAACAATCAAAAACGCACACGGTTGAGAAAGGAGATACCCTTTGGGCAATTGCTGCAAAGGAATATGGCAACGGCGCGAAATACACAGAAATAGTAGCTGCCAACCAACCAATGATTAAAGACGCCGACGAGATTTATCCCGGGCAGGTGTTGCGCATTCCGGCATTGAAATAATACCGAATTCACTTCCAATATCCGAATCCAATAAAACGTCATTGCGAGGGCTTGCCCGAAGCAATCTCAAGAACGGTTTTGTCTTTCCACCCCTATGACGAACAGTATCTAAACAGTATCCTCCACTTCCGGAAGCCGTTTATTCTTCCTCTCTTCTCCCGAAAAAACGAACAGTGCGCGCAGCATTCGTAAACCTCCACACACGCTCTTTCCATCTTATTTGCTGCTTCACTTTCTTTAAAAAAGGAAACAGAAAGCCTGATGCCTGCGCCTGTTCATTTTCATTTAAAGGCTGCTTCGCGTATTTCTGTTTTAGGTACACATTCATAAACATTCCGAAGGCAGTTCCGAAGCGCGCATCCACCTGATTGCGGGCATACTGCATGGGCGTTTCATCACCTCTGTATATGCAAAACTGATGCAGGAAGAATGTAGTTGCACGATAAGCCCAGTAAGGTTTTCCTTCTCCTTTTGCTGACACATACCGCCGTTTGTAGTAAAACAAAATAAGCGTAGGAAGCAATAAAATCAGCAACACTAAAAGCAACAAAATGCCTCCTGCAATCCAAAGCATCCGCGCATAATCAGTCTTCGCTTCTTTTGCTTTTTTAGCCGCCGCTTCTTTTTCTTTTGCGGTTTCTGTGCGCTTTAAATAAACTTCATCAACAGGTGCAGGATTTGGAAAGCGGGCGGCTAATACTTCAGCAGTTTCATCGTTGCGGGGAGGTAGTTTTTTAAACGCTTCTGCATAGCTCACTGCCGTTGCCTGCTCACCTACTTTTATGTTGCTCAGCGGCACGTCCACGCTGTCTCTTTTTATGGCAGCAATCTTCACGTCCATCACCATTTCTTTACCGTCTTTCAGTTGGTATTCTTTATCGTGATACACCATGCTGCGCACCTTCATTGTAAGCAGTTTGTGAAGCGTATCCACATCTGTAATTAAACCTTCCGCAGCAAGCCAGGCGCGGGGTGGCTGCATGGGCGGCGTGCCATCCGGTTTGGGGCTTTGCTGCGCTTCATCATTTCCAACTGTGGTATCGAAATCGAGCCAGCCATAACCCGGAAAATAAACCTGCACCCACGCATGTGCCTGGTCGGCGTAATACCAATACCAGCCTGCATTTTTATCACTCCTGTCCACCGTCATGAAGCCCACTGCAATGCGCGATGGAATGCCCAAAGCACGGAGCATAAAAAGCGTGGCGCCTGCATAATAAGCACAGTAACCTTTGTGATTTTCAAACAGGAAATACTGAAGCTTTTTGGCATCAGGAATATCGGGCACGCCGGGATTATCGGTATAGGTAAATAAGGGTTCGCCGGTTTCATCATTACTCGTAAAATAATCGCGGATGGCAAGCATTTTATCCACTGCCTTTTCTTTGCCTGCCGTCACTTTTTGCGCCAGTGCACCAATGCGGTTAAACTTCGCATCACCGGGCATAAACGTGTAGTAATTCATGAAGCGGCGGTCCATCTTTTCATAACCCTCTACTTTGCGAAGCACCTCAAAACGCTGCTCCTGAAACGTGCGCAGTTCCTCATTTTTTTGCGGGTTGTAAATAAAGTAGGCGCTGTTCAGTTCACTCACATAACTCTTTGCGCGGAAGGCAGTTTTAAACTCCTCTCTGAAATCTTTTTCAATGGCAATGGGCTGCACAAAAAAGCCTGTGCTCGGTGCGAGATAAGTAGTTGGTGAAAGCGCTTTGCTATACACTTCCATGTTTACGGTGCGGCGCATCTTAGCCCCTAAAGCATTGCGGATAACGGTAGAATCTTCCTTCGTAAAAAACAAGGAAAGCGATGCAGGGTTGGGTTCAAAAAGATCGTTGAAGGGAATGTTTTTATCGCGCTCAAAGGTTTCTGTAGAGGTGTCGAATTTGGTGTAATAAAACGCGGTGAGATAAAGTGGATTGGGGATGTCGGTGCTGGGGAAAAAGTTGTCAATGTGCGCAGCAAAAAGCAACTCATTTGTTCGCCCTAAAGACCCGCGCAGTTTGGTGTATTGCTCCAGATCAAACGTGTTGTCGCCCTTCTTTTTGAGCATACTGTTTTTGCTGCCCGTGCCGCCACCGCCATAATCAGCAACCGTTTGTTTTATCTGGCTGCGCATCAAATAAATCACCCCGCCTAAAATCAAAATTGCCAGCGCCGAAAATGCAATTAACCGCTGCGATAGATACCACCAAAACTGCTGACTCTTGTCTTTGTAATTATAAATCTGCTCTGCCGTAAACACCAGATACAAGGCATACAACAGTATGGGCGCAAACGTTTTCAGCAAGCCTTCCGCAGTGTCCACTTTGCCTTTTGCAATCACATAAATGCAACCCAACAGCAACACCGATGCAATAAGAATGGCGAAATAACGCACCCGCACAAACCCCCACCCCACAAGCCATCCTACCACAAAAAGCACCGTGAACACAAGGAACTGAACGGAAATAAAAAACGCATCAAACTCGCCTACGGCAAATGCATCCAGCCCTTTGTAAATAGCATACAAACCCACAGCAAGCAGAAAAAAAGTGGGCAGAAAACGAAACCGAAAGGTGTAGAAAATGGCACCGCCAATCATCCCCGCTGCGGCAAATAAAGTGAGCTGCAAAGTGGTGCCTACGTTTTGAGGAAGGAAGGAAAGCAAACCCGTTTCGCCATTGCCAATGATGCCATAATACTGCTGCGCCTGAAGGACGAGGAAGTATGCAACTACAAGCGTGGGAAGCACTAAAAAAACAAGCCTTGCAAGCAATTCATTTATTGGGGTGGCTCTTGGAATGCGCATGGGTTATTGAAGAAGGAACTGTTTTTTCAAAAATGCACCAATCCTTTTTTGCAGATGCGGGAAGGGGTGTTAAATGTTTAACGTTCTAACAAAAAGAAAGAGACGCTACCCGCAAGTGCGAAACGTCCACCCCACCCGATGCTTAATCATCTTTAAAAAGCCTTTAGAACAATAACCGCTGCCTCAATCCTTAATTTTGCCCTCTTAATATTTTAGTTTTATGATGAATCAATACCAAAGCGAAACCGCTGAAACCACAAGCCTCGTAGCTGAAGATATCCATAACCTCATGGTGTGGAATGATGACGTAAACACTTTCGACCACGTGATTGCATCCCTCATAGCTGTTTGCAAACACTCAAAAGATCAGGCAGAGCAATGCGCGCTGCTGGTGCATTACAAAGGAAAATGTTCTGTGAAGCGCGGCGACTTTACCACCCTGCGCCCGCAGGCGGAAGCATTGCTTGACAGGGGGATACAGGCGACGGTAGATTGAGTTTTAAAGTAGCAAGTAGGTAAGTAGCAAGTATTTGGGGGGGTAAATTGTTTTTAATTTTTTAAGAATGAAAGAGCAATCAGCAATGGTTGCTTTTTTTTTGTGTGCACTTTTCAAGTTCTCCTCATCCTGCAAATTGATTTTCCGTTTTTGAAACTGAAGATTTGCCTTCCTGATTTCTTTTGCGCTGGTTATGAAAACAGCACTCCTCCTGCTCGCAACTTTTTGTATTTCGCTCCCTGCATTCGCACAGTTTCGCACACCCGCGCAGCAGCAACTTTACACCAATGAAGACTCCCTCAACAATGGCCTCACTGCCCACCGCCGCACCATTATTTCCGGCTATGGCAGCGCTTTTTACCAACGTGATTTTAACCGGCAACTATCCAAAGCTTCGCTTGAAAGAGTGGTGCTTTTTGTGGGGCATCAGTTTAATGAGCGCATCGCTTTTTTCTCGGAGTTAGAACTAGAAAATGCATTGGTAGCCGGTGGTGAAGAAAAGGGTGAGATAGCCATGGAGCAGGCGTTTCTGAAATTCAATCTTTCTGCAAAAAACTACCTCCTTGCCGGTTTGTTTATTCCCCGCATTGGCTTGCTGAACGAAGCGCATTTGCCGGTAAATTTTAATGGTGTGGAGCGTCCGCTGGTAGAGCAATGGATTATTCCTGCTACCTGGCGGGAACTTGGCATCGCGCTTTATGGACGGCTGGATGCCGCGCCCATCAACTATTCAATTGGTTTGATGAATGGTTTGGATGCCTCCGAATTTCAACACGGCACGGGCATTCGCTCCGGTCGCGCAGAAGGCAGCAATGCCGTTGCCAACAATATTGCGGTGACTGCCTCCCTTCAATACCGCTGGAAGGATTTTCAGTTTCAGGCATCGGGCTATGCAGGCGGCACCACGGCATTAAACAGGCGTGCGGCAGACAGTTTGGAGCTTAACAGCGGTGCCTTTGGCAATGCAGTTTATTTGGGTGAAGCGAATGTACAGTACCACCGTCATGGCTTGTCAGCAAAGCTTTTGAGCGCTTACATTCATTTTCCGCAGGCGGCAACCGTGAACCGCGCATACGCAAAAAACATTGCAACAAGCATGTATGGCGCTTATGCGGAGCTGGGCTACAACTGGCTTTGGCAACAAAAAAAACAAGCACAGTTCATCACGTTTGCAAGGCTTGAAAAACTGGATTTGAATGCCGGTATTCCGGCTTCGCCTGAAGGCATTTATGACGGCACGCTTAACCAAACCCACCTCATTGCAGGCATCAGTTATCTGCCCATCCCGAACGTGGTTATTAAAGCCGACGTGCGCCTTCAGCAAACGGGAAATCAGAACAGTGCATTGCTATTAAATCCACCACCTAATATGCTGCCTTACCAACCGCGAAACAGCTTTTTAAACATCGGCATCGGCTATTCTTTTTAAGAGATAATAATGGAGCGAAGAGCATTTTTAAAAAGCAGTTGCACGCTGTGCATTCTGGGAACGGCGGGTCTTATGTTTCCATCGCTAGTGAGTTGCAGCGGCGGCAAACAAAGCGTTTATAAAGCGGCAATTCAGGGCAATAAAGTATCCATTCCATTGGCGCTTTTTGAAGAACAGAATGTGCGGCAGGTGCGCCCCAAAGGTTGGCTTTATGACATTGCCGTTCATCAGCTTGATGATAAAAGTTTCCACGCCATTTTGATGAAGTGCAGCCACATGGATAACCAGCTAACGCTTACGGGCAGCGGCTTTCAGTGTGCACTCCATGGCAGCAGGTTTAATAAAGAAGGTGTTCCGCAAAATGGCCCGGCTGAAAGAACACTGACTTTTTACAGAACAGCAATTGAAAACGAAAACCTCATTATCTACACTTCCTAAACCAAATAAAATGAACAGAACATTATTAGCAGCTACGCTTATTATTCTAAGCATCACTTCCTGCCAGAAAACAGAAAACAAAACATCGGAAACGGTGGATTTTGATGCGCTGAAAACAGAAGTGCTTCACGACTTTACCAACAAGGTTGCCATTCCCAATTATGCGGATTTAGACAACGGCGGTCAGCATCTTTTCAGCACCATTGAAACGCTAAAGAATGAACCAACGGAACAGAACCTATCCGCTGCAAGGCAAGCCTGGAAAGACATGCGGGCTATATGGGAACAGTGTGAAGGTTTCCTTTTCGGCCCGGTGGAAGACAATGATTATGACCCTAACATGGATACCTGGCCTACGGATTATGTGCAGATGGATTCCTTGCTAAACAGCAACAGTTCGCTTTCTTTAGGTGCCATTCAGCAAACCACTTTATCGCTACGCGGCTATCATCCCATTGAGTACATCCTTTTCGGGAACCACGGAAACCGGCTTGCAGCAAGCATCACAGACCGGCAAAAAACCTACATGCTAAGCCTTGCAGAAGATTTGAAAAAAACTTGCAACGCGCTGCATCTTAGCTGGACATCCGCCCCGCAATTTTACAGCCAGCAAGTGATGAATGCAGGCGATGGCAGCACGGTGTTTTCAAAAAAGCAGGAAGTGTATCTCGCAATAGTAGAAGCGCTTACAGGCATTTGTGAGGAAGTGGGCGCAGGCAAAATGAAAGATCCGTTTGATACGCAGGATCCCACAATAGTTGAATCACCTTATTCCGGTAATTCCATTGCTGATTTTAAACACAACCTGATTGGTTTGCAAAACGTGTATCTGGGGCGTTACGGAAGCAATGATGGCAAGGGATTGAACGATCTGGTAGCTGCAAAAAATAAAGCCCTCGACAACAAAATCCAATCGCAGATTGCGGCTGCCATTGCTTCATTTGATAACATCACCGTTTATTTTGAGGAAGCCATTTTCTCCCAAAGATTGCAAGTGCAGCAAGTGATGCAAACATTGGAAACACTGCAGCAAACGCTTGATTCGGAACTGAAACCTTTCATACTTCAATACATCCAGGACTAATGCGCAGGAAACAGATTAAACTTGTTGCCCCGGTGCTGATGATGGTGGTATTGTGCACCATGTGCCGCAAAGCAGGTGAGTTTCCGGAGGAAGGTTTTGATGAAAGATTAAGCGGCGGCTTGGCTACCGTTTTTGATGAAACTTCTAAGGCGTTCGGACAT